>NZ_JAHVIN010000014.1:0-505217 GCF_019801685.1 Halomonas sp. DP8Y7-1
GCGTCGACGTCGTCCGCCGTCACGGTGTAGGTCACGTCGTCCGCGTTATCGATCTGCAGGGTAAGGGTGTCACCGGCCTGGGTCCCGGCAGTCAGACCGACGCTGGCCTGAACCCCATCAGACAGCTCAGCAGCGTTGATGCTGTCGTCCTCAGCCTCGGCAATCGCCAGCGTCGGGGCATCGGTACCGGCGTCACCGCCAGGACTAGTAGTATCCACGCTCAGTTCAAAGGCTTCGCTTGGATCCGAGATATTATCGGCGGCATCAGTCGCTGTGACCGTCAGGCTATGGCTGCCCTCGGCCAGGGGGTCGGTCGGGGTGAAGGTCCAGGTGCCGCTCCCGTTCGCTTCGACGGACCCCAACTCGGTATCGCCATCGAATATGGTTACCGTACTGCCTGCCTCGGCGGTGCCGGACAGCGCTGGAGTGGTGTCATCGGTACTATCACCGCTAGTCAGCGCCCCGGTGATATCACCGGTATTGTCCTGAACCTGGACGATGGCCGGCACTTCTGGCGCTTCGGTATCCACGCTCAGTTCAAAGGCGTCACTTGGATCCGAGGTATTATCGGCGGCATCAGTCGCAGTGACCGTCAGGCTATGGCTGCCCTCGGCCAGCGGGTCGGTCGGAGTGAAGGTCCAGGTACCGCTCCCATTCGCTTCGACGGTCCCCAACTCGGTATCGCCATCGAATATGGTTACCGTACTGCCCGCCTCTGCGCTACCGGAAAGCGTCGGAGTGGTATCGTCAGTGCTGTCTCCGCTGGCCAACTGCCCGGTGATGTCGCCTTCGTCGTCCACCCCCACCGAGATGGTCGGCGCGGCTGGAGCCAGGGTGTCATCCAGAGAGGTATCTACCGCTACCGAGGTTGTCGGACTGATGTTCCCGACCTCGTCGATCGCCACCACTACCACCATGGTGCCGTCGGTCAGCGGAGAAGAAGGTGCCACCGACCAATCACCGGTCCTTGGGTCTGCCTCAACCCGCATCATCGTGGTGCCATCGCCGCGGATGTCAATCTCGACCATGCATCCCGGCTCAGCCTTGCCACTGATCACGGTTCCGTCGGTCGGATTGGTGAGTGGCGCGTCTGGAGCGTTAGTATCCACGCTCAATTCGAAGGCGGAGCTCGGCTCCGAAGTGTTGCCGGCGGGATCCGTCGCTGTGACCGTCAAGCTATGGCTGCCCTCGGCCAGCGGAGTGGTAGGGGTGAAGGTCCAGTTACCGCTCCCGTTAGCCTCGACAGTACCCAACTCGGTATCACCATCGAATATGGTCACCGTGCTGCCCGCCTCGGCGGTGCCAGACAGTGTCGGAGAGGTGTCGTCGGTGCTGTCACTGCTGGTTAGTGCCCCGGTGACGCCACCTTCATCGTCCGCGACTTCTGCAATGCTCGGGGTCGCCGGGGCAGCAGCATCTACCGTCAACGATGCTTCCGGGCTGGTGTTGCCCGCCGCATCGGTCGCTGTCACCGTGACGATAGAAGCGTCAGCCAACGGCGAAGAGGGCTCCGCCGACCACTCTCCAGTTGTCTCATCAGCGACGATCGTCAAGTCCACCGTGCCATCGCCATCGAGGTCGACGTTGATCGTGCTTCCGGGTTCAGCACTGCCGCTGATGACAGTGCCGTCACTCGGATTCAGGGTCGGAACATCGGGCGCGGTGGTATCGACCGTGACCTCAACGGCATCACTCGCCTCCGAGGTGTTGCCGGCGGCATCGGTGGCAGTGACTGTCAGGCTGTGGCTACCTTCGGCCAGCGGCTCGCTGGGGGTGAAGCTCCAGTTGCCGCTATCGTCCGCAATAACGGTACCCAGCACGGTATCGCCGTCACGAATGGTAATGGTGCTGCCCGCTTCAGCGCTGCCGGACAGCGTCGGGGTGGTGTCGTCGGTGCTGTCGCCGCTAGCCAAAAGACCAATGACGCCCCCCGTATCATCGCGGATGTCTTCGATCTGAGGAGCTGGCGGTGCTATCTGATCAGAACTGCCGTCGCTATCTTGGTCACTGCCATCGTCGCTGCCGTCATCACTGACCGGGGCGTCATCGCTATCATCGCTGCTGCCATCATCGGATGCCGCAGCTGCCAGACCCGCAGCGGCGGCACCGCCAAGAATCGCAGCGCCAATCCAGCCGCTGCCACCCTCTTCAGCTACAGCCACCATCTCGAAGCCGGCCATGTCAGGCTGAGGGACATACTGCGCTGCAACGACGCCGTTGTCGGCGGCTGGCGCCAGGTCCGCCCAGACCACCCCGCCCTCGCTATTTAAAAGGTAAAGCTCGCTCTGGCCTGCGCCCGCGTCGGAATAAAACCCGGCGATCTTCAACGTCTGGCCGTTGGCCATCTCGACAATGAGATCGTCGCCGTCTCTAACAAGGGAAATGACATCCTCAGGGCTTATATCCAGCAATACCTTGCTCGACGTCTCGAGAACAAGCTCCCCCTCGACCTCCCACGCGACAGCCTCGGATAAAGTTTCATCCAGACGGCTTACTTTGACAGTCATTCCCATGCGACACCCCTTGTCAGTTCCTTTGGCTTCCTGCGCTTTTCGCTCTGGCTCACAGCAAGCCCAACTTATTTTCATAGAGGACTTGTGATTAACCATGTAAGGCAAAGGAACCTGGAGAGGCAAGAGGGAAAAATCGATATTACTGGTGAGAAAAACCGTTTAAAAATCGGTTAAATAAAAAAAACAACATATAAAACATGTTTCTTTGCAGATGGAGATGTGAGCATGCTAACAAGAGCGAAATGCAACCAATTGATAAAAAAACACTTTTTTATCTATTCTTTATTTTAAGAAACGTATATTTAGTAAAGAATACTGTTACAACAAGAAACTTTGGATATGACTAAACAGTTCGACGACAACGCTTTTTAAACACATAACTTCTTTAACACCAGACTGTTCGACAAAAGGTGAATTGATGGAAAAATTCTCATTCGCTAGCGGCTTATGCCTGGCATGAAAACACTCCATGCCAACATTGCATTCATGTTGAATAGGCTCAGTCGACAGAAAGATCGCTCAACCGCGGAGGCGGTAACATGCAACCACGGACCGGCGAGATAGACCTCTCACAGATCGGGCTGAACACCTCTTAGCCGCAGCCACATGCCAAAATGACAGTGGCTCTCCTTGGGTATCCGCCAGTTCAGGTGAAGAAAGTATCAGCCGCAAAAAAAACTGGAAACAGCGCCTTGTCCCACAATTTCCATCGACATGAAGGGTTCCACTGTGCCCGGCTACCTCAACGCTAGCACTCCAACGAGCTAGCGCTACTCAGAAAGCCGCGACGACAACGGCTACCAGTCGGATCTATCGCCATCGAGTTGGCAATACACACGCTGCAGGTAGCCGTGGGCTCAAGGGACGATGGCGCGAAATGGCATCAGTGCCTTTAGAGATATTGCCTCCTCACGGCGATACCACCGGCAACCACAGCCATAGCGCCAGCAGTGCCGCCAGCAGCACGGGCGGGGTCATGACGATGCCGACCTTCATGTACTGCCCCCAGCTGATATGGGTGCCCTTGTCGGCCAGTACGTGCAGCCACAGCAGCGTCGCCAGGCTACCGATGGGGGTGAACTTGGGCCCGAGATCGTTGCCGATCACATTGGCGTAGACCATCAGCTCCCGGGTCAGCTCGCTGACCTGGGCCTGGTCGATGGCCAGCGCTCCGACCAGGGTGGACGGCATGTTGTTCATGACCGACGCCAGCAGCGCCGACGCCAGGCCGGTCCCCAGGGTGGCTACCAGGGCGCCCTGTTCACCCAGCCAGGTCAGCAGGGCGCTGGCATCTGCCGTCAGCCAGGCATTGCCGAGCCCGTAGACCACCAAGTACATGCCCACGGAGAACAGCACGATCTGCCAGGGCGCCCCCTTGAACACCTTGGGCAGGGAGATCACGCTACGCCCACCCTGGACCCAGCGCCCCGCCAGCGCCACCAGGATCAGCGCGGCGGATCCGGTCACCACCGCCACCGGCACGCCCAGCGGTGCGGTAACAAAGAAGGCCACCAGCAGCGCCGTCAGCACCGGAAAAGCGGCGCGAAACACCAGCGGGTCGCGAATCGCCTGACGCGGCTCTTCCAGCAAGGCCACGTCGTACTGCCCAGGAATGTCGCGACGAAACATCCAGCCCAGTACCACCAGGGTGGCCGCCAGTGACACCAGGTCCACCGGCACCATCACCATGGCGTAACGATTGAAGGAAATGTCGAAATAGTTGGCGCTGACGATGTTGACCAGGTTGGAGATGATCAACGGCAGGCTGGTGGAGTCGGCGACAAAGCCCGTGGCGATGATGAAGGCCAATGACGCCTGGGGAGAAAACTTGAGGCGGACCAGAATGGCCATGACGATGGGCGTCAGCAGAAGCGCCGCACCATCGTTGGCAAAGAAGGCCGCGATGACCGCCCCCAGCAAGATAATCAGCGGAAACAGGCGACGGCCGTTGCCACCGCCCCAACGGGCCACGTGCAGCGCCGCCCAGGCAAAGAACCCGGCCTCATCCAGGATCAGCGAGATCAGGATCAGGGCGACAAAGGTGAAGGTCGCGTCCCACACGATATCCCATACCACCAGCACATCGGGCAGGTCGACGACGCCAGCCACCAGGGCGACCAGCGCGCCGCCGAGGGCGCTGGTACCGATGCCGAGCCCCTTCGGCTGCCAGATCACCAGCACCAGGGTCACCACAAAAATAGCAAAGGCCAACATGCTCGACTCCCTGTCAAAGACTGTCCTGATTGACCCGCGCCGACAGCGCCTCGGCGCTTTCCACTCGCTCGGAGTAGCGCTGGGTCAGGTAGCGCGCACGGTCGCGATTGAGCCAGGTGAACTTCACCAGCTCTTCGCAGACATCAACGATACGCAGATACAACGGTGACAGACGCATCCGGCCCGCCTCGTTGAATTCATTGAATGCCTTGGGCACCGAGGACTGATTAGGGATGGTCAGCATGCGCATCCAGCGCCCCAGAATGCGCATCTGGTTGACGCTATTGAAGCTCTGACTACCGCCACATACCTGCATCAACGCCAGGGTCTTGCCCTGGGTGGGACGTACCCCGCCCAGTGACAGCGGCAGCCAGTCGATCTGTGCCTTCATCACCGAGGTCATGGCGCCATGGCGTTCCGGACTGACCCACACCATGCCTTCGGCCCAGGTCGCCAGCTCACGCAGCTCGGCCACCTTGGGATGATCGGCCTCGGCGCCGTCAGGCAACGGCAGTCCTACCGGGGAAAACGTGCGCACCTCTGCGCCGAAAGCCGTCAGCAGCCGCGCCGCCTCCTCGGCGACCAGGCGCGAGTAGGAGCGCTCGCGCAGCGAGCCGTACAGCACCAGAATGCGCGGGGCATGGCGCGGAGCATCGGCGGGTACCAGGGCATCTACATCGATGGCCTGGAAGTGCTCGGGATCAATGTTCGGCAGATCATGCAACAAGGATGCTGCGGTCATGAGTTGCCCTCCTTGAGGGTCACGATATCGCCATCTTCCTTGGTGAAGGTGCCACCCACCCGCGACAGCGGAGCCGCCAGCAGGTCGAGCACGCGCTCAGAGGGCCGGCACAAGGCGGTGCCCAGGTCGGTGACCACGATGGGCCGATTGATCAGGATGGGATGCGCCATCATGGCGCCGATCAATGCCTCGTCCGACAGGTGTGGCTGTTCAAGGCCCAGCTCTGCGTAGGGCGTCCCTTTCTGGCGCAGCAATGCCCTCGGCGTGATGCCCATGGCATCGATCAGCGCGACCAGGCGTTCGCGACTGGGGGGCGTCACCAGGTACTCGATGACCTCTGGGGTCTCGCCGGAGGCCTTGAGCATCGCCAGGGTATTACGTGACGTACCGCAGGCTGGGTTGTGATAGATCAGGGTCATGGTCGGGGTCGCTCCGTCAGGTGGGGTCGCTACAGCCAGGCGTCATCAGGTCGGCCAGCGGATGGCACACCTCAGGACGTCCGGCGCAGCAATCGCGCACCAGGAAGTCGAGTGTCCTGGCCATGTGCGCCAGTTCTGCCCGATAGACGATCGAGCGACTTTCCCGGCGCTGGCTGACCAGCCCAGCGCGGCTGAGCACGCCAAGGTGGGCCGATAGGGTGTTGTGGGGCACCTCCAGCAAGCGCGCCAATTCCCCCGCCGGTAGGCCATTGGGCTCATGCCGCACCAGCAGGCGAAAGGCCGCCAGCCGAGTAGGCTGGGACAGTGCCGCGAAGGTATCGAGAGTCGGTTGAAAGTCTTTAGTGTCCATATGTCCGGAATTATGGACATATTGATCGATACGTCAACCCTGGAGTGGCCAGTCTGGCGGCAACGGCATGGGGCAACGGCATAGAGTAGCCGGTGACAGGAGCCCGGCCCAAGCCCCACGGACAGAGTGATGGCCGGTGATTCGCCGGTGCCCTTGCTGTCATAAAAACGGCGCGCCCTGGAGAGGACGCGCCGTTTTTGCATGGGGACGGGAAGAGACATGGGGGCAAGCCCCACACCACCCCCTTTTACAGATAGTTGAACAACGACAGGTCACGAATGCCGATGAAAGCCTGCTGGGCGGCCTGCATGCCCACCTGGCGCAGACTGTACTCAGAGATCGCCTGGTTGTAGTCCAGGTCGACCAGGTCCGACATGGTCTGGGCGTAGTTGAGTTCACGGTTGCCGCTGACCGAGTCGATCACGTCCAGCTCATTGAGCCGTGCGCCGACCGAGGCGCGCTTGGTCAGCACGTTGTCGAGGCTGGCGTCCAGCTCGCGCATGGCGCCGTTGAGGGTGTTCTCCAGCGTCGCTTGCTGGGCGGGTGTGTCCGCCGGCGCTTCGAGCACCGCCAACACCTTCTCGAAGGTGGTAAAGACGTTGGTGTTCATCTCGTCGGCGGGGCCGAACACGACGGTATCGCCTGCCACAGGCTCGCCTTCGAGCTCGAGGCGCAGGCCTCCCACCTCTACCGTGGTGCCATCGGCTGCAAAGGGCTGATCCTCGAACGCAGCGCCGGCGCTGACCCAGTTGCCGCTGCCATCATCGACCTCCACGCTGTAGGTGGGCGCATCCGCCGTGCCGCCGAACGCGACCCGGTAGCGCTCGCCATACCCCGCATCAGCGGTATCGACGACATCAGGCCCGGCAAAGGTCACGCTACCGGCATTGGTGCTGCCCTGCTCAGCCACGTAGCCCGCACCGCTGGGCACGCTGGTGAAGATGTCGGCACCGGTATCCCCCACCGGCATCTTGCGCGAGGCGTCGACCTGCTGCTTGCGCACCTGATCGGCGCCAGCGTACTCGATGCCACTGCCAGAGTCCTTGAACGGTTCGCTGCCATCGGCATAGCCACCGAACAGATAGCGTCCATTGCCATCGGTCGCATTGGCCTGACCGATCATTGTCTCGTAGATACCGCGCAAGTCGCTGGCGATGGACTGACGGTCGGCATCGCTGAGGGTGCCGTTGGCCGCCTGAATCACCAGGGTCTTGGCACTGGCCAGCGCGTCGCTGACGCTATTGAGCACGCTTTCTTCCTGGGACAGCGCATTGCGTGCGCTGACCCTGGCATCGGTGTACTGCTGGGTCACCGCCTGGGCCTGGCTGACCGACACCGCGCGGGAGGCCGCCTGGGGATCATCCGACGGGTTGACCACTCGGCGCCCGGTCGCCAATTGCTGGCTCAGGTGCATGAAGTCGGACTGCTGACGGTTCAGTGAGCTGACGCTCTGGTCAAACATGGTAACGGTGCTGATACGCATGACCTGATGCTCCTTAGCCTCTCAGTCCAAGAATGGTGTCGACCACCGAGGTAGCGGTGTCGATGACCTTGGCATTCGCCTGGTAATACTGCTGATAGCGGATCAGATTGGCCGCCTCTTCATCCAGGTTGACCCCGGACTCGGACAGCTTGACCGCGCTGAGCTGCTCGGTCAGCCCCTGCTGTGCCGCCAGATTGACCTGCACCACATTGGTCCGGTTGCCCACGTCGCTGACCAGTGACGCGTAGGCCTGGCTGAGCGTCGCGCTGCCACCGACAGTGAGCGCATCCTGCAGCCCCTGCATGGCCAGCGCATTTTCGTTGTCGCCGCTGGCTCCGGACAGGCCAGCCGCAATCTTGTCGGGATCGCTGATGGCGGTCTCGAATTCACCGGCAGCGCGACGCACCGGCTGAATCTCGAAACGGTCACCATCGGCCAGCGCCGTGGGATCGTCGATGGCGAGCGTCACGCCGCCAAAACTGAGGGTGTTCTCGACCGCATCGAAGGTCGTGGTGATCGTCTCTCCGGTATCGCTGCGGGTGACCTCGAAGGTCGGTGGTGTGGCCGCGGCATCGGTGACCCGCACCTGGTAGTCCGCCGCCTCGAGCTCGCTGATATTGGCGGTGTCGAAGCTCGCCGTCAGGGTCGCACTGCCCGTATTGGCATCGTGGGTGAAGACCCTGGGAGCGCCGATATCAAACATCGCGCCACCGTCCATACCCTCCAGGTCCTTGCCAAGAGCATGCTGTTCGTTGAAGGCCACCGCCATGGATACCGCCAGCTGGCCGATCTGGTTCTGGGTGCGATCCAGCGTCTCGGAGCGGAACTGGATCAAGCCTCCCAAGGAGCCGCCCTGCAGACCGTCTTCATCCAGCACCTGCAGGCCACCCCCGGGATCCTGGTAGCCGACGACGATGCGCTGGGGGTCGCTGGGAGACGATACCGCCTTCAACTGATAGGACTGTGTGCCGGCCACCAGCGGCTGACCGCCAGGGAGATTGACGCGGTAGGAGGTACCGTCCTGGACCGTCAGTTCGACCCCGATGCGCTCGCTCATTTCGGTCACCAGCTGGTCGCGCTGGTTGAGCAAGGCATTGGGCGCTTCGCCGGTCTTGGCCCGCGCCAGGGCAATCTCGCGGTTGAGGGAGGCCAGCGCCTCGCTCTGATTGTTGATCTGGGTGATCTCGTCGCGAATCTGGCCATTGATGCCGTCCTGCATGTCCTGCAGGTAGCTGTCAAAGGCGCGGAACTGGGCACTCAGCGTATCCGCCGCTCCCAGCACGCCCTGACGGGCAGCAGGATCAGACGGTGCCGAGGCCAGGTCTTCCATCGAGGAGAAGAAGTTCTGCATCAACGGCGCCAGACCGGCGTCCTGGTCGGCCAGCAGACTATCGATCTGGTTGACCTGGGTCTGGTAGGCATTCAACGCCGAGTAGGCGCTGATCGAGCCATTGAGCTGGTCCGCCACGTACTGATTGAACTGGCGCTCGATGTCATTGACCTGCACCCCCTGGGTACCGCCACTTCCCTCGCCCAACACCGTGATCTCGCGGTTGTAGCCGGGGGTATAGACGTTACTGATATTGTTGCTGGTGGTGGACAGGGCATTCTGGGCAGCATTCAGACCGCTCAAGCCGATGGAGAACATGCTCATGGTGGAATTCCTTTCGCCGATAGAAGCGTTATCGGCCAAACCGCTTCAGGCTTGAGGCCGACAGCACCATTTCTTCCGTTGCTGTGTTGCGGGTCTAGAAGACGCGGGTAGGGTTCGTCGCAATATCCGCCCGTGCCAGCCAGTCTCCGCTGTCGCTGGCCTGGCTGACGCTTGCCTTGCTATCGCTGGCCTGGCTGCTGCTGGCCTGGCGGGTGCTCGTGTCAGCGCGGGCCCGCTCGACGGCGGCCACCTGGGTCGCCGCGGGTGCATCACTCAGCGGACCGAAGGTATGCATGACCGCAATCAGCTTGGCGGCATAGGCCGGGTCGGTGGCGTAGCCCCCCTGCTGCAGCGCGTGGGCGGCCGCTTCCGCATCGGGGGCCGTGGTCACAGCGGCGTAACGCGGGTTATCGCTGATCAAGCGGGCGTAGTCGGTAAAGGCTTCCTCGAAGGAGCCATAGACACGGAAATCATCGCGAATGCGCAGGCGCTGCCCCTGCTCCACCTCGTGGGTGGTGATCCGGGTCGTGGGGCCCTCCCAGCGACTACCGGCCTTGATGCCGAACAGGTTGTGGCTGTTGCCGCCGTCGGCGGTGGCGATCTCATGACGCCCCCACCCGGTTTCCAGGGCCGCCTGCGCCAGAATCAACTCTGCCGGCACGCCTGAGGCCTGACTGGCCGCCTGGGCAGGCGCGGCTAGCTTGTCGAGGAAGGCCTGGACATGGGCCGGTGTGTCGCGTGCCTCGCGACCGCTGATCTGGGCATCCGCTGCCCGCCGATCCAGCCCCGCGGTAACGGCGCCCAGTTCATCCAGGAAGCTGGCGGGCATCTCGACCTCATCAGCGGCCGGAGCGTCGCTTCTCAATGCATTGGACAGCGGACGCGGGGTACCGCGCGGTATCCCGGCGATCAACGCCTCCACCTCCGAACGCTGTTCTTCGCTGCTTGGCTGGGGCCCGCGCAGCTGCTGCAGCAGCTGATCCGCCAGGCCGATGCCACGGCTAGCCATGGTCTGCGACCACTGCTGGTCGAGCAAGGACTGGTAATACTGGGTCTGGCGGGACTCGGTCAGGCCGCTGCTGGGCACCGCATCGCGCATGCTCTTCATCATCATGTTGATGAACATTGCCTCGAACTGGCGCGCCGCTTCAGCGGCGGCAGCCGGATCCTGCTGGCGCGCACTGGTCTTCAGTCGCGACAGTCCCTGCATGTCCAGCGCGAAGCCCGCTTGCCCCACACTGCCCGTAGCACGGCTGGCGCCTGCCAGCGCAGACCCGGACAGACCCAGTGGAAGGTTCGACGACAGATCGGATATGGCCATCAGATGATCTCCAGCTCCGCTCTGAGTGATCCTGCCGCCTTGAGCGCTTCCAGGATCGACATCAGGTCATTGGGGGTCGCCCCCAGCGCATTCAGCGCGTCCACCACGTCCAGCAGACTCGCCCCCTCAACGATCTGCAGGGTGCCCTGCTCCTCGTTGATGGTAATGTCGGAGTCCGGCACGACCGCGGTATTGCCGGTCTCGCTGAAGGGCGTAGGCTGGCTGACGCCAAAGGCGGTATCGATGACGATCGACAGGTTGCCATGGGCCACCGCTGCCCGCTTCAGGGTCACGCTGCCATTGAGCACGATGGAGCCGGTCCGCGAATTCAACACCACCCTGGCTCGGGCCGGCATTGGCGTCAGCTCCACACTCTCGACCCTGGCCATGAAGTTGACCCGGGAGTTGGCGTTGGTCGGCCCATTCAGCGCGATCACTCCGCCGTTGCGCGCTGACGCCACCGGGTAGTCGAACTCGTCATTGATGGCTCGCACCATGCGCTCGGCGGTGCCGAAGTCGGCCTGGTTGAGCTGCAGTTCGAGCACCCCGTCGCGGCTGCCCAGCGACAGCGGCACGGTCTGCTCGACCATCGCACCACCGGCGATGCGACCCGCGGCCTGATGGCTGATCTGCACACTGGAACCGGCGGACTGCGCGCCGGCGCCGTTGATCAACAGATTGCCCTGGGCCAGCGCGTAGACGTCTCCATCGGCCCCCTTCAGCGGGGTCATCAGCAGGCTGCCGCCGCGCAGGCTCCGCGCATTACCGATCGACGAGACCACCACATCCAGGCGATGTCCCGGCTGAGCAAAGGGCGGCAGGTCGGCGGTCACCATCACCGCTGCCACGTTGCGCAACTGCATGTTGGTCCCCGGCGGCACCGTGATACCCAGCTGGGACAGCATGTTGTTGAGACTCTGGCCGGTGAACGGCGCCTGCATGGTCTGGTCGCCGGTGCCATCCAGCCCCACCACCAGGCCATACCCCACCAGCTGGTTGTCGCGCACACCGGCAAAAGTGGCCAGGTCGCGGACCTGCTCGGCGCGGGCCAGGGACGACCAGGCGCTCAGGCCGATCAGCAGCACCAGCATCAGACTGCCGAGGGTCAGGATGGGGCGACGGGAAACAGGATGTCTCATGATGCCAGGCCTAGAAGGGAGAAACGTTCAGGAAGAAGCGCTGCATCCAGCCCATGTGCTGGGCCTCGTTGATATAGCCATTGCCGACATACTCGATACGGGCATCGGCCACCGCCGTGGAAAGCACGGTGTTCTGGGTGGTGATGAAGCGCGGATTGACGACGCCACCGAAGCGAATGAACTCGGTACCCTGGTTGATGGCGATCTGCTTCTCGCCGCGCACTCTCAGGTTGCCGTTGTTCATCACTTCGATCACCGATACGGTGATGGTGCCGGTAAAGGAGTTGTTGGCCTGGGAGCCGCCGCCGCCGGCAAAGTCCGAGTCACCGTCGATCTCGAAGCCATAGTCCAGCAGGTCTTCCAGACCATCCGGCACCTGGGTGAAGGTCAGGCTGGAGCTGCCATCACGATCAGCGTTGGAGCGAGAGTTCTTGCTGGCGCTGACCTCTTCATCCAGCACGATGGTCAGGATGTCGCCGACGCTGCGCGGACGACGATCCTCGAACAGCGGCTGGTAGCCCCGTGCCTTCTGGAAGATCGAGCCGTTGGCCACCGGCAACGGGCGATCGGGGATCTCGATCTGCTCCTGCTCGCCGACCACCGAGGCATGAGGAATCTGGGCACAGCCCGACAGCGCCAGCACGGCCAGCGCCAGGGCCAGCATCAGCAGGCGCAGCGCTGGCCCCAGCACCGCATGAGAGCCCCCATCAACGCCAGTACGTGGCTGCCGCAGGGAAGAGTGAGTGTCAGCGTACATGGCCGGCTCCAGCGCTATCAGGGGACGTGATTCAGGGTGTCAGCACATCGATGGTCAGGGGCGTGTCAGTGACAGGCCGAGATCACAGCTGCGCCAGGCGCGCCAGCATCTCGTCGCTGGTCTGCACCGCCTTGGAATTGATCTCGTAGGCGCGCTGGGTCTCGATCATGCTGACCATCTCTTCCACCACGTTGACGTTGGACGTCTCGACGTAGCCCTGCAGCAAGCGACCGGCACCGTTCATGCCGGGCATCAGCTCATTGCGCGGCCCCGAGGAGCTGGTCTCCACGTACAGGTTGCCGCCGATGGACTGAAGCCCAGTGGCGTTGACGAAGGTCGAGATGGTGATCTGGCCGACCTCGTCGGACTCACTGGTGCCAGGCTGGGTCACCGAGACGATGCCGTCCTCGCCGATGTCCACGGACAGGGCGTTGTCAGGAATGATGATGGCCGGCTCCAGCGGATAGCCATTGGCGGTCACCATCTGGCCGTTCTCGTCGAGCTGGAAGCTGCCGTCGCGGGTAAAGGCGGTGGTGCCATCAGGCATCAGTACCTGGAAGAACCCTTTGCCATTGATCGCCAGGTCCCGGGAGTTCTCGGTCGACTCCAGGCCACCCTGGGTATGCAGCCGTTCGGTGGCTACCGGGCGCACACCGGAACCGATCTGCATGCCGGACGGCAGGCGATCCTGGACGTTGTTCTGGGCCCCCGGCTGACGCATGTTCTGGTACAGCAGGTCCTCGAACACGGCGCGGGACTGCTTGAACCCGTTGGTCGAGACGTTGGCCAGGTTGTTGGAAATCACGTCCAGCTGGACCTGCTGCGATTCGAGTCCGGTCTTGGCCGTCCACAGCGACTTGATCATGGTGCTTCTCTCCTCGTGCCGGGCCTTGCCAGCGCCGGCCTGTATTCAGGGGCCGTGGTATCAGCCGTTCAGCGACAGCAGGCCGTTGGCTTTCTGGGCGTTTTCGTCAGCGCTCGAGATCATCTTGGTCTGCAGCTCATAGCGGCGCGCCACATCGATCATCGAGACCATGGCCTCCACCGGATTGACGTTGCTGCCTTCCAGGGCTCCGCTGACCACCGTGACCTGCTCCGCCGCCGGCAGCTCAGCCGGCTGGCCGTTGGCTCCCGTCGCGCGGAACAGTCCGTCTGCGCCACGCTCCAGCTCGCCAGGCTCGGGAGCGACCAGCTTGAGTCGCCCCACTTCCGCCAGGGCGTCCGGGTCCTGGCCCATGCCGATGGCACTCAGGGTGCCGTCGGCGCCGACAAACAGCTCGGCCTCCAGCGGGATCTGAATCGGGCCGCCCTCGCCGATCACCGGACGCCCCATCGACGTCAGCAGGCCATTGGCATCGACCTGCAGGTCTCCCCGACGGGTGTAGGCCTCGCCGCCATCATCACCTTGCACGGCCAGAAAACCGTCACCGTCGATGGCCAGGTCCAGGGTGCGCCCTGTGCGGGTAATCGCGCCTGGCGTGAAGTCGGTGCCTGGCGTGGTGGCGGCGGTAGAGACCCGAGTATCCAGACGCGCTTCGCCTTCCACCGGCACCGCGCGCATGGCATGCAGCTGGGCCCGAAACCCGGAGGTGGAGGCGTTGGCCAGGTTGTGACTGACCACCGACTGCTGTTCCATGGTCTGGCGGGCGCCACTCATGGCGGTATAGAGCATGCGATCCATCGGCTATCCCTCTGGGGCGTCTGGGAGGCCACTGCCTGCGGCAGCAGCCGGGGCGGTCATCATCAGCGCAGGTTGATGGCGGTCTGCAGCACTTCGTCCTGGGTCTTGATGGTCTGGGAGTTGGCCTGATATGCCCGCTGGGTGACGATCATGCTGACCAGTTCCTTGGCCATGTCGACGTTGGACGTTTCGATGGCGCCGGACTGGATGCCGCCCAGCAGACCGGTGCCCGGGGCGCCGACCAGCTCCTGGCCGGAGGCGTCGGTGGCCGCCCAGGTGTTGTCACCGGCAGGGGACAGGCCTTCCGGATTACGGAAGTTGGCCAAGGCGATCTGACCGGCCGGGCGCGTCTGCTCATTGGAGTAGCTGCGCACCACGGTGCCGTCGTCCTGGATGCTGATACCGACCAGGGCGCCGGAGGTATAGCCGTTCTGGTTCAGTGCCGTGGTGCTGGCGCTGTTACCGAACTGGGTGGAGCCGGAGATATCGAAGTCGAGCTTCATTTCCGCAGCAGCACCATCAAAGTAGTCAGCGGCATCAAAAACCAAAGAAAAGCTTGCTGGGTCCGGCTCACTGAGCAAGCCGTTGGCGTCAAACTTCATATCTAGAGCCTTGGGATCGGCCCCATCCATCAGCACCTTGCCGTCCATCGCCATGGTGCCCGTCCAGGTATTCGGCCCGGTCTTCTCGTAGTAGACCGTCACGTTGCGCGGGTTGCCGAGGGAGTCGTAGGCGGTGAAGTTGTTGGAGTAGTGATACGCCACCGGCACGTTGGTGGCGCCACCAGACCCGGCCAGGGTCACGCTGTTGGTGTCGACGCCCACTTCCTTGCGCGAGTCCAGATTGAAGGTGGTGGCCACCTCGGTGGTGGCGCTGGCCGGCATCTCGTCGGCCTCGATCTGCAGTACTTCGGGCTGACCGCCGACCTGTACTTGACCGGCAGCGTTGACGCCGTAGCCCATGATGCGGGCGCCCTGGGCGTTCTGCAGGTAACCATCCGGGGTCATCGTCAGCTGGCCATTGCGGCTGTACACCACCTGGCCGTTCTGTTCCATGCGGAAGAAGCCATCGCCGCTGATGCCCAGGTCCAGAGGACGATTGGTGGATTCCAGGTTGCCGCCGCTGAAGTCCTGCAGCACCGTGGAGACCTTGGTGCCCAGGCCGATCTGGGAATTGGCGAAGACGTCGGCGAACTGGGCGCTGCCGCTCTTGTAGCCCACGGTCTGCGAGTTGGCGATGTTGTTGCCCAGCACATCCAGGCTGTCGGCGGCGGCATTCAGGCCGCTAAGCGCTTGTGAAAAGCCCATGTCACACTCCTTAGATAGTTCCCTGCGTCGATGACTCGACGATCATGTTCTCGACCTTCAGCGGCGCACGGCAGCCTAGTCGGCACAGCCTGGACGTCGCCAGCGACCTCTCGACTCGCCCTACAGAATCTGGCGAATATCATTGAGCGCCACCTGGCCGTAGACCGCGCCAAGGTCGAGCATGACCTGGCCGCTGTCCGTGGCCGGGGACACACCCCCCACCTGGGCATAGTTCAAGGCGGTGACCGACAGCGCCTCACCCTCGACACCGGTGGCATCGATGCTGACGCGATAGGCACCTTCAGGGGCGGCCACGCCCTCCGCGGTCATGCCATCCCACTGGAACGACTCGCTCCCCGCCGACGCCGGGCCCAGGTTGTAGCTATTGATGACTTCGCCGGACTCGTTGGTGATGGTCACCTTGACCTCGGCCGCGGGGCTATCCAGCTCGACACCAAAGGGCGTGGAGACCGGAGTGCCATCGTCGTTGTGGGCCATGACGATGCGATCTCCGGGCACCAGCACGCCCTTGCCGATCAGCGAGGTCGCCTGCAGCGCCTGGCCGGCATTGATCTGGCCAGTGATCGACGACATGGTCTCGTTGAGATCCTCGATGCCGGATACGGTATTGATCTGAGCCAACTGCGAGGTCATCTCGCTGTTGTCCATGGGGTTGAGTGGATCCTGGTTCTGCAGCTGCGTCACCAGCATCGTCATGAAGTTGTCGCCGAGCTCATCGGAGGCCTGCTTGGAGCTGGCCTGAGCAGTCGCGGCATTGACGGCGTTATAGACGCTGGGATCAATGGTAGTGGCCATCGGCTCAGCCCTCGCCCAGGGTCAGCGTCTTGAGCATCAGCTGCTTGCTGGTGTTCATGACCTCGACGTTGGCTTGATAGGAGCGGGAGGCGGAGATCATGTTGACCATCTCGCCCACCGGGTCGACGTTGGGCATCGACACGTAGCCGGCATCGTCCGCCAGCGGGTGCTCGGGGCGGTACTCCTGACGCAGCGGAGAGGGATCCTCGACCACCTCGCGCACCGCCACACCGCCGATGCCGTCGCTGGCGGCGCGCGATTCAAACACCGCCTGACGCGCTCGGTAGGCCTCGCCATCGGGGCCGGCCACGCTGTCGGCGTTGGCCATATTGCTGGCGGTGACGTTCATGCGCTGAGACTGGGCGGTCATCGCCGAGGCAGAAATATCAAAGATCGAGAACATCGACATGGAGCGCTCTCCCTGCGTGGAATAAATGGTGGCCTGGGCTTATTGCTCTGGCTGCATGGCCTGCTTGAGGCCCTGGATGCGGCTGTTGAGGATGGTCAGCGCAGCCTGATAGCGCACCGAGTTGTCGGTAAACGCCGCCCGCTCACGATCCATGTCCACGGTGTTGCCATCGAGGCTTGCCTGTTCCGGCACGCGATACTTGAGTTCACTGCCGCCCAGGGACAGCGCGCTGCCGTGCCCCGACAGGTGATGGCCAGAGGTCCGCGACAGCGCCAGCCCCGGCTGAGACATGCCGCGGGTAGCGGATTCCAGCGCCTGGGCGAAATCCATGTCGCGGGCCTTGTAGCCAGGGGTATCCGCATTGGCGATATTGCTGGCCAGCACCTTCTGGCGCTCCTGTCGCAGCGACAAGGCCTGCTGATGAAAGGCCAGAGAGGCTTCGAGCTGATCGATCATCCCAGTGCGCTCCGTAGGCAGGGAACAAAGACAAAGGTTTCGACGATGAAGAATACCCAGCCCGGTGTCAGCACAAAGCCGTGAACAGCCGTCATAAGCGTGCCCATTTCGATCCATACCGGCGCCGCGCCAAGGCTAGACTGATGTGCCATACGCCATCCCAGGCCATGTTTTCGGCGACAGGTACCCGCCATGCCACAGCGTTCGCAGCGCCTAGACACCCTTTCCTTGCTGGACCCGCAGCGACGCTCAAGCCTTGCGCCGCTGGCGCGACTGCTGCTGGTCATTTTCCTGCTGGCCACGTCCCTGCTGACCATTGCCTGCACAGCACAGGCCGCGGATGAACCGCAGCACACCGCATTGCTTGATCGGGTCGAGGGGTTTCTGTTCGAGCAGGCGCTGGCCGACGGCGCCTCGCCACAAGACCTGCAGATCGAGGTCTTTGCACCGGCGGCAGACCTGACGGACTGCCAGGCAGCAGAGCCCTTTCTGCCTCGCGCTGGTACGCGCCTGGCCGGACGGGTCTCGGTCGGGCTGCGCTGCGCCGGGGAGTCGCACCGCACGCGCTATCTGCAGGCTGACATCACCCGCATGGGTTGGCAGCTGGTGGCGGCTCGCGACATTGCCCCCGGAGAGCGCCTGAGCGACGACATGCTGGGCCGTGAGCGGGTCGATCTGGCCCGGCTGTCCTCCCAGGCATTGAACGACCCTGCCAGCGCCATCGGCCAGGTCGCCCGGCGCGGCATCCGACAGGGGCAGGCCCTGGCCAGCCACCAGCTCAGCGCTCCGAAACTCGTCAGACGAGGCGAACAGGTCGCGGTGGAAGCCAGCGGACGCGGCTTTCGCATTAGCCGCCAGGGCGAGGCTCTGGAGGCAGGAGGAATGGGGGACAGGGTGCGCGTCAGGGTGGATCGGCGCCAGGTGCTTGAGGCCAGGGTGGTCGATCGCGGGCGCTTGGCGGTGGCCTTCTAGCCGCTTCCCTTCATGCTTGCAGCGCCCACCACTGGTCATCCAGACCCTGCTGGCCTAAAGTTTGGCGCAGCGCTGCCGATACCCTTTCTAGTTACCGAGTCAGGCACGTCAGCCGCGCCTGCTTCTAGCGCCAATCTTGTGAGGCCATGCCCGTGAAAATCGATTCGCAACAGCCGCTGACCCGCCCCGCCCAGAGCGAAGGGCCTCAGCAGAGCGAAAAACCGACGCCCGCTGGCACCTCGTCATCGGCGGAAGCCGGCGCCCAGACCCACCTCAGCCGTCCGGCGGCCGATGCCAGCCAGGACATCGACATGGCACGGGTAGAAGAGATTCGCGACGCCATTCGTGAAGGTCGCCTGGAGATCAATCCGGAGCGGATCGCCGACGGGCTGATCGACAGTATTCGCAGCATGCTGGACGAGCCGGCGGCCGGCAACGGACGCGATCCGTCATGAGCCTCATCCGCCTGCTGGATCAGCAGCACACCCGCCTGAGCGATCTGCTGGGACTGCTGCAGCAGGAGCAGGAGTGCCTGGTGCAAGGCCAGGTCGACACCGAGGCCCTGGTGGGATTGGCCACGCGCAAGTCGGAGATTCAGCAGCAACTTGCCGAGACCGAGGCGCGACGTCGTCAGGTGCAGTGCCGCCTGGGCTACGCCGACGACCGCGAGGGAGCGCGCCAGGCCGCCATGGATGCAGGTTGTATCGCGCAGTGGGACTCCACCATGGCGATGGCCAGGGACGTCTCCCGCGCCAACCTGCGCTGCGGGGAATTGCTCGGCCTGCGTATGCAGCACAACCAACAGATGCTCGACGAGATTCACCGCATCGCCAACGCCAGCGTCTATCGGCCAGACGGGCGTACCCGCCTGCAACCCTCGCGCCTGAACGTCTCGGCCTGAGCCGCGGCAACTCTCCGCCAGTTCTGCTGTTTTCCACACGTCAGTGACTCACACCGCAGTTACCCATACTGCAGTTACCCACACTGCGGCTGCCCAGCCAGCACCGACAGCCGGGCAGTGGCCGTATGACTACAGCGGTGCCGCCGGCCTCGCTCCCGCCGCCACCCAGGCCAGCAGTGCGTGAGCTTCCAACGGCGCCCCCAGCAAATGCCCCTGAGCCCGCATCAGCCCCAGCGCTCGTACCGTTTCGAGCTGGCTGGCGGTTTCTACTCCAACGGCCACCGCGGTGAACTCCAGGGTCTCGAAGCAGCGAATCAGCGCCGCGACGCTCTGGCGTGCACTCGATGAGGGTTCGGCCAGCGCGCGCAGGGTATCGGGGCCCAGCTTGCCGAGGGAGACCGGCAGCGAGGCCATACCGAACAGGTCCACCGGGGACTGGCCCAGCCGGTCCACCCCCAGCCGTATACCCAGCGCCACCAGCCGCCGCAGCAGGTGAGACTGGCGGTAGCCCACCTCGAACAGACCGGTGCCATCGACCTCCAGGCTCAGCCAGTCAAGACGCTCGTCGCCACCACTGTCTGCACTGCACAGCTGACGGAGATACAGGTCCAGCGCCCGGCCATCAAAGCTGACCTGATCGAGCAGGCAGGGATGAATGTTCACCGCCACATCCCAGTCCCCCAGCACCAGCCCTGCTTCGCGCCAACGCCGGCGCTGGGCCATGACCTCCTTCAACACCCAGCGGTCCAGCCGATCGATCAGCTGCATCTCCGCCGCCAGCCCCAGAAACTCCTCCGGGGCGATATCCCCGCGGCGGGGATGGCGCCAGCGCACTAGCGCCTCGAGCCCGCAGCAATGTCGCGAGGACAGATCGAACTGGGGTTGAAACACCAGGTACAGCTGCTGGTCGGGAAACATCAGCGCTTCCTGCAGCTCCTGACGGAAGCACTGCTGGATTTCCATCAACTGCTGAAGGCTGCCGTCATAGAAGGCAAAGCTACCCAGCGGCGCCTCTTCCAGCGCCTTTTCCGCATGGGCCAGCAGCTCGCCCGCCTCTTCTCCATCCTCAGGGCATAGCGCAATACCGATGCGCGGCTCGATCAGCGCAGGCGAGTAGCCGGACAGGGTAAACGGGGGTTCCAGCGCCTCCAGGCAGCGATCGGCGATCACCTGGAGGGTCTCGGGGGACATCGGATGCTCCAGCAGGATGCCCCAGCGCTCCCGGTCGAGCTGCACCACACTGTCTTCGCGTCGCAGGGTGTTGACCAGGCGGCGGCCGGCGCGGCGTGACACACGTGACGCCACCTCGGCGCCATGCTCCACCATCAAACGTGAAATACCATGCAGCTCGACCAGCATGACCCCAAGGCGCTGGCCCAGCCGGTCGGCACGTTCGAAGGCGTGGGACAGACGATCTTCGAAGATCCAGGCGCTGGCCACGCTGCCGATATCCGCATGGCGGCGCTCGAGCACCGACTCGGCGTCAGCGTTGAGGTCGATAAAGGTGACCAGCCACATTAGCGGCTCTGCCAACGAGTCCGCCTCGCCCGCGTCGCGATCGAAGGAAACACAGGACATCAGGCCCAGGCGAGCATTGGCGCTGTCATCTACCAGCAGCCAGGCCTGCTGCCATTCCTCACCGGGTGACAGGGTGTGATAGCTGCCACGCTCTCCCAGCAGGTTGACGAAGGGGCGAAACAACTCGTTGAGATTACGCCCGATCAGCTCGCCGCCGGTGGGGCATGCCAGCACCGTCAGGGCCGTGTTGACCCACACCAGCCTGTCGTTGGCGTCAATCAGTGCCATACAGACCGGTGCCCGGTCCAATACCAGCCCCGCCACCACCGACGGGTGGCGCGTCACGGTGCCTCCGCCATCTGCCTGCGACAGCGACCTTGGGCCCATGTCTCCTCGTCGATCCTTAGCCATGTGCCCTGCCCAGAAAAAGGTAAGCGGTGCGCATTACCTAATATAGTCATTATCGGCTGGCAAAGTGCACTCTTTAGCCCTCGGACGGGCAGTTTTTGCACGATTATTCGGCAAAACGAGACACCATAGAGGAGAAGCGGTGAGATCACACTTGCAAGCTGTGCATGAAGAAGGACGTGACGCCCTATCGATGCATGCGCCTAATGGAGCAGGCCCAAGATCATGATCCCCAGAAGGTCATGTCAGCCAACGGCTGGCACCAGGCATGATGACTTGCCGGCGCCTTCTCTCCGTGAGCCTCTAGCGAAGGGGCAGGTCAGGAGACGGGAAGTGTCGAGTCGTCACACATTGGAGCATGAAGCAGCTTAACGGCAACGTCAGGTCACGCTGGACAACATCGCCAGCGTATGTGCCCTCTGGTGGGTCACGGCATCATCAAGGATGGTCAGTAGCCTGTCGTAGTCCTCCGGCATTTTATCCTCCATGCAAGCAGCCTCAAAACGATCAAGGGTATGTTGGGTATCATTGATGACAGATTGAAGCTCATCGATTACCCGCTGATGCTCATCCACCGTCATACCACCTCCAAAAGAAAGAAACCGGCCCCACCATGGGAGCCGGTTCTCTACACACCAAGGGGAAAACCATCTTCCCAAGGAATTGCTGCAAGGGCTTCAGATTAACCCAGCAGGGACAGCACGGACTGCGGAATCTGGTTGGCCTGTGCCAGTACGGAAGTACCGGCCTGCTGCAGAATCTGCGCCCGAGTCATGTTGGCTACTTCTGTAGCATAGTCAGCATCTTCGATGCGCGAACGGGCGGCAGACAGGTTGGTTTCGTTGGTCTGCAGGTTGGTGATGGCAGACTCGAAACGGTTCTGTACAGCACCCAGCTGACTGCGCTGCTCGTCAACAGCTTTCAGTGCTGTATCCAAGGTATCGAGTGCGTTGCTCTCGCCATAGGAAGTGACATTGTCACCATTGGCAATAGTAGTTGTACTACTGCGGGCCAGAACATCTTCGGCACCACCCAGCACACCACCGATGGTTGCATTCCCATCAGCATCAAACTCAAGATTATATGCTGCAGTATCTGCAGCGTTATCAGAAGTTATTGCGTAAGCAGTGTTTCCCTCAAGATCAGTATAGGAAACAACTTGAGCAGTACCGGTGTAAGCGCTATCGATGGTTGTGTATTCAGCAGTTGCCGCAAGCGCGGTTATTTCTGCAGTTGCAGTAGTAGTTGTCGCAGTCTTTGAAAGAACGTCAAAGCCATTCGCATCAACACTACGGCTCTCGCCATTTACTTGTGCAAAACCTCCAGCATTCAGCGTCCCTACGTTATCGGCGAAATTCCAAGATGAATTACCTTTGATTTCAATCCCAATTTTCTGATTATCTTCCGAACCTACTTGAATACTAATCTCAGTATCGCCGGTTTTAGAAAGAATTTTAGTACCGTTGAAGTCTGTCTCGTTGGCAATACGCTCAATTTCCGCCATCCGCTCGTTGACTTCTTGCTGGATAGAATCAATATCAGACGCTGAGTTAGTGTCATTTTGAGCCTGAACCGTCAGCTCTCGCACGCGCTGAAGGTTATCATTTATCTGGTTCAAGCCACCTTCGGCGGTCTGAGCGATGGAGATACCATCATTAGCGTTACGCTGCGCCTGCGCCAGACCACTGATCTGAGCAGACATACGGTTGGCGATGGCCTGACCCGCCGCATCATCCTTGGCGCTGTTGATGCGCAGGCCGGAGGACAGGCGCTCCATGGAGGTGGTCAGGGCGCTCTTGGACGCGTTCAGGTTCTGCTGACCGATCATGGAAGTGATATTGGTATTGATCACGGACATGGTGTCATCCTTCCTTAAAGTGTTGGGCTCCATTGGCGGACCGTCTTGGCCTGCCGCAACGGCGCCGTTGGCCGTTACCCTCTTTTATCGGTGGCTTGGCCGGAAGCTTTAGGCTGACACCAAAAAAATTTCTCGCTGGGGCGGCCGATGGCCTTCCATGGGGAGCGCTCGCGCCACTGTGTAGGGCCTGGCAGGTCAACCATGATGTCCTCTCCCTTTCTTTTCCCCCACCTTTCTCCTTTTTCTCCCCTACCTCCCCTTTCTCGCCTCCCCCCTACCTCCCTATGCCCAATCGCTGAGGCATGCGCGATGCGGTTGTTCTTGCGCGATCAATACTGGACTCTTGTCCACCTCTCTTGATCGGATCGGCCGCAGCCGTTGCCTTACATCGTCGATACAGGTTAGCGAATCAGAGCCATTCAGGTATGTTGAGGGGTGATATGCCACCACGCGGAACGTGGTGACATCGCGTGTCGTGCGCCGCGATCCGAAGTTGCCTTCGTTGGCGGCGGCAAGACGCTGCCACAGGCATCTATCAACGCTGGCACCTGCCATGCTGGAAGCGTGGTATCGAAGCAGCACAGTACCAAGGAAACGCGAGCGCCACGCATCACCGGCGCGAGGGAGGTCGAAGGTAGGATGCCGTTCAGACTTCGTGATGTAGCAGAAGACACCTGGCTGCTGATGGCCTCCTGCGGGATGTTGATGGTGGGAGCGGCAGGCCTCGCTGCCTGGCTGATTCAGCCGGGGGGCCAGCCATTGCTGGTGCCCGATGTCGCGTTGGCCAGCCTGGCAGGCGGTGGCGGTGTGCTGCTGCAAGTGCTGGGCTACGCCAAGGGGCGCATGCTCTGTGGTGCCTTGACGCTGCTGCTGGCGCTGTACGCCATCGTCCACGATCTGGTCGCCAGCGGCCCCATGGACGTCTTCTCGCTGCTGACGGGAGGGCCGCGCATGACCAGCTGGGCCGGCATCTCGATGCTGCCGGGCTGCGTCGCCTTGATCGTTGGCGTGGAACACCGTCACGGGCGCTTCTGGTGGCGCCTTTCCGGCACCCTGCTGCTGCTGATCGGCCTGCTGTTCACGGTCTGGCTGCTGATTCCCGGGCAAGCTCCGCAGATCTGGCAGGTGACTCGCAGCACCTCACCGATGGCGGTCTGTCTGCTCTACCTGCTGGCCGGCCCGGCATCGCTGGTGCTGGCCTCTCGTCCGCCCACACGACCACTGCACCTGCAACGGGCCAGCGTCGCGGTGGCCTGCGCTGGCGTGCTGCTCAGCAGCCTGGCCTGGCTGTCGCTGAATCATGTGCGCCAGAGCCACGTCAAGCTGGAAGCCGAACACACCCTGACCAGCATCGAACAGCGCGGCCACGACCAGATGGCGCTGCATCGTCGCTGGCTCGACCGTCTGACCAATCGAATCGGCGACCAGAGCAGCGACGTGGAAACCCTGGCCGGGATGATCACCTTCTACCTGCGCGATGTGCAAAGCCTGGAAAGCCTGTCGCTGTATCGCGGCGAAGAGCGCCTGTGGCAACGCTCCCGGCGCGCCCAGCCCGCCATCTGCCATGCCAGCACTCCGCTGAACCTGCCCGCTGGCGGAAGCCTTGAACTGGAGCTTCCCGACAACCCCTTGTCGGCACCGGCACGCATGGTCAGAACTCTGGCCGATGGGCAGCTCAGGCTGATTGCCTGCATCGACCTTCCCGGGACCCTGGCACCTGCGGTGGCTGACGACACCACCATCCTGGCCATGCAGGATGTCGATGGCGACTGGTGGTGTGGCTTCGGTCAGGACAGCATCGAGGTCAAGGATCCCACCATCCCGCGGCTGGCTGAACTCTCCCTGTCGCTGGATGGGCGCACCCTGAGCATGCGCGCCCTGCCCGGCCCGGCCAGCCCTTGGTGGCTGGCCGGAAGCCTGCCGGCGCTGATAACCCTGATCGGGCTCGTGATGTCCTACAGCCTGGCCCTGACGCTGTCGTTGATGCGCACCCTGCTATGGCAGACCCATAGCCTGGTCGCCACCCAGGACCAGCTGGAAAGCTATCAGGGCATTCAGTCGATGATCGCCCGCGAGGCGCCGCTGGCGGAAACCCTGGAAGCCTGCTGCCGACTGGTCGAAGGCCAGCTGCCGGATGCCATCGCCACCGTCCTGACGGTCGACGAAGGTAACGAGACCTTGAGCCTGGTCGCCGGCCGTGGTCTACCCGCCGACCTTGCCCCCCTGCTGGAGCGCACGCCCATCGGCGACACCTTTGGTACCTGGGCCATCGCCGCCAGGGACAAGGCCACCCGCGTCAGCGAAGACATCAGCCACGATCCGACCTGCGCCGGCATTCATCCACGCCTCCTGGACAGCGAACTGAAAGCCTGCTGGGCCTTCGCGGTAACCGCCAGCGACGACCGCCTGCTGGGGGTGGTCAGCCTATTCTTTCACTCGCCGGCCACCCTGGAAGAGACACACAGTCGCCGGATCGAGCGCTGCCTGGAGCTGATCGCCCTGGCGGTGGAGCGCGACCAGGACCGCCAGGCCCTGATCCAGAGTGAGCAGCGCTACCGCTCGCTGTTCACCTACAACCCGGATGCCATCTACTCGCTGGATCATGAAGGCATCTTCATCGCCGCCAACACCACCTGCTCGACCCTCACCGGCGTGCCGCTGGACGATATCCTCGGCCGTCACTACGACATGTTCGTCAAGGACCGGGACCGCGGCTGGGTCAGAGAGGCGGTGCGCAAGACCCTCAAGGGGGAAGTTACTCACTACACCCTGAACATCACCACCCCGCTGGGCAAGCGGGTGATGGATATCACCAACCTGCCGATCATGATCGAAGGGGACATTCGCGGCACCTTCGGCATTGCCAAGGACGTCACCGAGCGCCACACCCAGGAAACCCAGCTGCGTATCCTGCAGCGCAGCGTCGAGGCCAGCATCAACGGCATCGTGATTGCCGATGCGCGCCTGCCGGACTTCCCCATCATCTATGCCAATCCGGCATTCATGCGGATGACCGGCTATCCCGAAGATGAAGTGCTGGGCCGCAACTGCCGTTTTCTACAAGGGGGGGAAAGCGACCCCCAGGTGGTGGAGCGCATCCGGCGGCAGCTGGCCAATCGCAGTGAGGTGCGCGCCACCCTGCGCAACTACCGCAAGAATGGTGAAGCCTTCTGGAACGACTTGTACATTTCTCCGGTGACGGATGCCGACGGCGACATCACGCACTTTGTCGGGGTGCAGCACGATATTTCCGAGCACAAGGCCTACGAGGAAAGCCTGGCCTACCACGCTAGCCATGACGCGCTCACCGGGCTTGCCAATCGCGCGCTGTTCGAGGATCGCCTGCGTCACGACTTTGCCCTGGCCAAGCGTCAGCACCATCACCTTGGCGTACTGTTCATCGACCTCGACGAATTCAAGCCGATCAACGACAGCCTTGGCCACGACGTCGGTGACAAGGTGCTGGTTCAGGTGGCCCAGCGCCTGACCGAAGCGCTGCGTCCCGGTGACACGGTGGCACGCTTTGGCGGTGACGAGTTCGTGGTGCTGCTGCCGGACCTGGAACAGCCGGAGCAAGCGGTCAGCCTGGCCGAACGCCTGCTGCCCACGGTGGCACGGGCCTACCGGGTCGGCGAGCATGAACTGCACATCACCGCCAGCATCGGCATCGCGGTCTCCGACGACTCGACCCTGGAGCCCATGCAACTGCTGCAACAATCCGACATGGCCATGTATCGGGCCAAGCACCAGGGCCGCAATGCCTTGCAGCATTTCAGCCAGGACATCCACTGGGGCATGTCGGAGCGAGTGGCCATGCGTCATGACCTGCAGGCCGCCATCGACAACGACCAGCTGCGCCTGCACTACCAGCCGGTGTTCGACAGCCACAGGGCGATCATCGGCGTCGAGGCGCTGCTGCGCTGGGAGCATCCGGTGCGCGGTCAGGTGTCGCCCCAGGACTTCATTGCGCTGGCCGAGGAGACCGGACAGGTCATCGCCATCAACCACTGGGTCCTGACCCGGGCCTGCAGCGACCTGCAACTGCTCAATGAGTCAGGGCTACGCGGACTGGCGGTGGCGATCAACCTGTCGCCCCTGCAGTTCCGACGGGCCAACTTCCTCGAAACCGTGCGCGACACGCTCAATCGCACCGGCATCGACGCCCAGCAGCTGGTCCTGGAACTGACCGAGGGCATCCTGATGCATGACACCAACAGTGCCATCGAGACCCTCCAGTCACTGCGGGACATGGGGGTGGAAGTCGCCATCGACGACTTTGGCACCGGCTTCTCGAGCCTTGGCTATCTCAAGCATCTGCCGGTCAGCACCGTGAAGATCGACCGCACCTTCGTCAAAGGCCTGCCTGACAACCACGAGGATGGCGCCATCCTTCAGGGCATCATCGCCATGGCTCATCACCTGGGCTTGATGGTGGTGGCAGAGGGCATCGAACACGAGGCACAGTGGCAGTTTCTTAACCAGCATCACTGCGATGCCTTCCAGGGCTTTCACCTGGCACGCCCCATGCCCTTTGACCAGCTTGAACAGTTCCTGGGCGAGCACCCGCTGGCCACCCAGGGAGAGGTCATGGCCCGCTCACGCAAGCGCCAGTCCTTGCCCGGCTGATACGGTCTCGCCCCCTCGCGAGCGCCATGTGCCGGCTAAAGATCCACCGCTCCCCGCCGATAACCTGTGCACGAGTGAACAGGCGTCGTCGAGGAGCCCCGCAGGTGGCAGACCAACAAGAATTCGAAACCATCCGTCACCCCCAGGAAGTGGCCCAACTGCTGGACTGTCTGAGTGGGCCGCAAGGCGCCGGACTGGTGTGGGAGAACAGTGCGGGAACTCCGGCGCCAGTGGTTCTGGTGGAGCTGCTGCCCGGCGAGTCGATCACCCTGGATATTACCGCCGCCGGCGATCTGGGCAGGCGTCTCAAGCAAGGTCAGCCCTTCCGGCTGATGGGCTACTGCGAAGGCATGATCACCCGCACCTCAGTTCTTGAAGCCAGTCAGGGCGAGGTCGTCACCGCACTCAGTGCAACGGCCCAGGCCGCGGAGGCCGCTCGCCCACGGGGCAGCGGAGTGCCACCGCGCCAGCTGTGGCGCTGTCCCTATCCGGAAACGCTGGAACGACTGCAGCGCCGGCGCAGTTTCCGGGCCAGGCTGCGCCTGGGCATGGCCGCCGAAGCGATCCTGCACGACAGCGACGGACAGCGCTTTTCCGGTGATCTGATCGACCTGTCCATCGATGGCTGTCGCCTCGATCTGCCCCACACCGCCGCGGCACTGCTGGGCAACGGCGGCGCTGCCGTCCCCCTGGAGCTGGGCTTTCCTGACGGCTCGCGGCTGACGCTAAAGGCCTGCGTCCAGCATCACCGCTTCGATCCTGAGCGTCGGCTGGTCGAGGCGGGCTTTCACTTCACCGCTGTGCGCGCCCACCAGGAGCGCACCCTGTGGCAGCTGGTGAGAGAGATAGAGCGAGAGTCCGCGCGTATCGCCGAGGGGGTCGATTCGCGGCGACCGCCTTCAGCGCTGTTCCAGCCCAGCCAGGGGCGGCGCGGGCCTCGCCTTGGCCGACGCGAGGCAGAAACCTATCCCACCGACATGACTCGCCGCCTGTCGCGCATCGCCGGCTACCTGCATGCCCAGGCCCTGGAGCTTGCCCAAGGCGGCTGCATCCATGGCCCGCGCCTATCTCGCCAGACCGATCAGCTACTGGCGCTCTACGATGAAGACCGCAACGGCCTGATATTTGCGCTGCGCTTCCTGACCCGGGAATCCTGGCCGGTGCGCCATGGACTGTCGGTGGCCATCCTGCTGGTTGACCTGCTGGCCGACAGCCTGCCAGCGGAGCTGCGCAAGTCCATCACCGCCAGCGCCATGATCCATGACCTGGGCAAGGTACTACTGCCCGCCCCCCTGCGACTGACGCCGACCTTTGGTGACGCCGAACGCAGCCGACTGATCCAGCACGTAGGCTGGTTGAAAGAGCGACTCAGTCACTGCGCCTGGATCAACGCCTCGGTGTTCGAAGCCGTGGCCTGTCAGATCAATGAACGCCTCGACGGCAGCGGATACCCCCTGGGCATTCAGGATGCCGATCTGCGGGAACTGGCCCGGGCCAGCGCGGTGGTCGACGCCATCGATGCCATGCGCGCCCAGCGTCCGGATCGACCGCCCTGGCGTATCGCCGCGATCTACCGCTACCTGCTCGATCATCCTGAAAAGTTCGACAGCGTCTGGGTCAAGCGCTTCATCCAGCGCTTCGGCCTGTACCCGATCGGCGCCCTGGTGCGCTTCAGCGATAACTCCCTGGGCTGGATTCTGGCCCTGGACGACCAGAGCCGGCCGGCCTGCGTGCAACGTACGACGGGCAAGCCCCCCAGCCAAGTGCCGCGCGCCCCGCTCGACGGGGCCCGGGTCGAGGGCGAGGCCCTGGCGGCGCTCGGCGCCATTCAGGGAGAAGTGATCATCGGCGCCTGATGCAGGCTGGCTCAAGTTGCCGATCACACCGCCGATAAGACGATATACCAAGCACAAGGACGCCTGTTCGAGCCACGGGCCCTCTGGCGTTCTGTCACACTGGTCACACTACACAGGAATCACGACATGGCCTCGATTTCATCGCTCGGCATAGGCTCCGGCCTCGACCTCAATGGGCTGCTCGACCAGCTCGAGGCGGCGGAACGCAAGCAGCTGGAACCCATCGTGGCCCAGCAGCAGAGCTATGAGGCCAAGATTTCCGCCTACGGCACCCTGGAAGGATCGCTCGAGAGCTTCAAGGAAGCGGTCGACAAGCTGGGAGACCCGACGCTCTATCAGAGCCTGTCGAGCAATGTCTCCGGTGAAGGCATCACTGCCAGCACCAGCCAGGCCGCAAGCCCCGGGCGCTACGACGTATCGGTGACCCAGCTGGCCCGGGCCCAGAGCCTGGCCAGTGACGGTTTCGCGACCAAGGATAGCGAGCTTGGCGCCGGCACCCTGTCCCTGACCGTGGGTGGCGAAGACATCAGCATCACCTTGAGCCAGGAAGACAGCACCCTGGAAGGCCTGCGCGATGCCATCAATGACGCCGAGGCCGGCGTCAGCGCCTCGATCATCGATACCGGCGACGCCGCCAATCCGTACCGCCTGGTACTGTCCACCAGCAAGACCGGCGTGGACGCCTCCATCAGCGCCATGAGCTTTACCCCTGATGCCGGGGTCACCAGCGATCTGGATACCAAGCTGGCCTTCGATATCGCCACCCCCGACCCCGACGACACCGGCGCTGGCATGCACCAGTCCGTCGCCGGCGCAAACGCCGAGCTCAGCGTCAACGGGATCGCCATCACCAGTGCCTCCAACACGGTCAAGGACGCCATCGAAGGGGTCGAGCTGTCGTTGACCGAGACCGGCAACACCACCGTCAAGGTCGAATACAACAACCTGGCCCTGCGCGAGGCGGTCAGCGGGTTCGTCAAGAGCTACAACGAGCTCAAGGGCACCATGGGCACCCTGACCAGCTTCGATGCCGAGACTGGCGCCTCCGGCGAGCTGCTGGGCGATGCCACCCTGCGCAGCATCGAGTCGCGGCTACGCAGCACCCTGACGGGCGGCGTCGCCCAAGGCGCATTCCGCAGCCTGACCGATATCGGCATCACCCTGCAGCTGGACGGCACCCTGGAGCTGGATGAAGACCGCCTGAACGAGGTCATCACCACCCAGCGCAACGATCTTGCCAGCTTCTTCACCGGTGGTGAGGACGGTGTCGGCCTGGCCGACAGTCTCGATGACACCCTGGCCGCCATCCTGGATGACGGTGGCCTGCTCGACAATGCCACCAGCGGCCTCGAGACCCGCATGGAGAGCCTCGAGCGCCAGTACGAACGCACCGAGAAAAGCATCGATGCCACCGTCAGTCGCTACCGCACTCAGTTCGGCCAGCTGGACAGCATGATCGCCAGCATGAACCAGACCAGCAGCTATCTGACCCAGCAGTTCGATGCCCTCAATGCTCAGTTAAATCAATGACGTTGCGTCCACAACGATGATGTCGTCAGCCCCACGACAAGAGGAAGAGTGAGATGAACCAGGCACAGGCCACTTACGGCCGCGGCCGCGGCGCCGGCGCCTATGCGCGCATGGGAGTAGAAAGCGGCGTGATGTCGGCCAGTCCGCACCAATTGATCGTGATGCTGTTCGACGGCGCCCAGGCCTCGATTCGCGCCGCCAGGCTACACCTGGAAGACGGCAACATCGCGGCCAAGGGCGCCGCCATTTCCAAGGCTCTCGACATCATCAACAGCGGCCTGCGTGCTGTTCTGGATGGCGACAAGGGTGGGGAGGTGGCGATCCAGCTGGATAGCCTCTATGACTACATCGCCCGCCGTCTGCTCGATGCCAACCTGCGCAACGATGTCGCTGGCCTCGACGAAGCCGAACGCCTGATCGAGGAAGTCGCCTCGGCCTGGCGCGAGATCGGCACCCCTAATCACCCCTGAGCGCCCGAGGTTCTCCATGCCCCCGCTTGCCGAGTACCACAGTACCGACACCGCGACCCTGCTGCTGACTCGCTACGAAGCGCTGCTGGCGCTGACCGAGCAGATGCTGGCCATGGCCAGCGAGCATGACTGGGACGGTCTGGTGCGCCTGGAAACGGACTACGTGACCCAGGTCACGGCGCTTCAGGGCCCCTTGCCCGCAGACGGCATGAGCGATACCCAGCGCCAGCGTCTGGGTGGGCTGCTCGAGGCCATCCTGCACAATGACCTGGTATTGCGTGAACGCCTGGTCGAACGGCGGGACGAGCTGGGCGAGCTGCTCAACGTCTCTCGTAACCAGCAGGATCTGCACCGCGCCTACACCGGCGGTCGCGTGGTGAACGCCGGCGCTCGCTTCCGTCGTGAGACGCCGTGAGCGGCATCACTCCGCTGATCGACACCCTGCTCCACCAGGTGCTGGGCAAGCGTGTCGATGTGCCCCCCGCCAAGGACCCCAACGCCCCGGTCAAGCCGATCGACCCAGGTCGCGGGCCGGGCGCCGTGCACAGCGACTCGCGGCTGGACGCTAGACGTACCGCTCACAGCAGTGTCACCACCTCCGCGCCTGCTTCAGCCGGTGGGGACACTGCCCCAAGCGCTGACCGCCCCGCCTCGACCATCACCCAGCTCAGCGCTCCGGGAGCACGTATCGCTGAGCTGCTGGCGCGATTTCCAGCACCGCCTTCGGCGTTGTCGCCGTCACGTCCGCTGCTGGCAACACCACCAGGGCCTGCAGCGGCTGCCCAGCCATCCCCCGCAACGCTGTCGCCAGCCGCAAGCTCGCCACCTCCCCCGGCAGCAACCGCGGCCAGCTCTGCCGCCGCAGCCTCCCTTGCTAGCCGACCGCCTGCGAGTGCGCCTGTTGCGAGTGCGCCTGTGGCTGGCTCACCCGTTGCAGGCGCCCCTCTGGCTGGCCCTTCGACCCCAGCAGTGGCCCAGTTGGCCGAGCGCCTTGGCTCCAGCGTGCGTGACAGTGGCCTGTTCTACGAATCCCACCTGGGACGCTGGCTGGGTGGCGAGCTGGATCGCGCCCAACTCGCTCGGGAGCCACAGATGTGGCGCCCCCTGGTCTTCCGCCCCCTCAGCGATCCCAGCGTGGCGCCTTCGAGCCCATCGGCACTACAGGCGCCCTGGCGAACCACCCAACCCGCCGGCTTCCTGCCCAGCCTGGCACCGGTGGCCCATCCTCGGGGCGATGTCCTGGTCGAAGCGGGCGAGCGGCCCGCAGGGCGCCAGGAACCCGCGCAGCCGACCGGCGTTCACGAGAGCCTGGCGCCGCTGGTTCGCCATCAGCTAGAGCTGCTCGCCGCCCCCGTCCTGCGCTGGGAAGGCGATGTCTGGAGCGGGCTGTTCATGGCCCTGGCCATCCATCCGCCTCAACGCGAACCCGATCGGCGCGAAGGGGGCCAGCAACGCGGTGAGGAGCCTGGCGACGAGGGTGCCTGGCGCACGGACATCCAGCTCACATTGCCCGACCACGGCACGCTCAGCGTCACTGCCGTGGTCGGACAACAGCACCTCAAACTGATTCTTGCCACCGCCAGCGAACCCCTCAGGCAGCAGCTGGAACAGGGCCGCGCGACTCTGATCCAACGCCTGAGCGGCCATGGCGTTGGCGAGGTGAGCATGACCATCCAGCGAGGCGCCGACAATGACGGATGACACGCCTTCACGGCGCCAGGCCGTTGCCCTGGCTTACGCCGAGGGAGACAGTGCGCCCAGGGTGATCGCCAAGGGCTATGGGGACATTGCTGCCCGGATCATCGACCAGGCGCGCCAGCAGGGCATCCACGTCCACGACGAACCCGCCCTGGTGGGTCTGCTGATGCAGTTGAATCTGGATGAAAAGATCCCGCCTGCGCTTTACCAGGTCATTGCCGAGCTGCTGGTATGGATTGGCGAGCTGAATGATGTAAGCAATGAAACAAAAAGGTAAATAAATGTACGACGCTAAGTTTACTTGGCTTTTTATGGCGTCGTAAGCGTCGGTTTTCTATGAACATTCATTTTTCTTGATACATATCAGCCAACCAGCGTTGATGCGTTGGCGGCACTCTTGCCTTGCGCCACACTGTTACTGATCGACAATACCCCGGACGAAGGAGTGAAGACGAACACGTAAACGTCACACAGTGGCGATACTCTTCGTCCGCATCCCCAGGGGTGTAACAGTTTTATCTAAAGCTGGCGATGATCAGCAAAAAAGAAAACGATCAAGGCAGGGAACCTATGAGCAGTCACTCACTGATCGACGAGATTCAGGAATTGAATCTTGCCTATCTCTTGCTGGCGCAGCGCTTGCTGGCCGAAGACCGCACCACTGCCAGGCTACGCCTGAACATCAGTGAGGAACAGGCGGATCTTCTCGAGAGCTTCAACGCACGCCAATTGACCCGCCTGTCCCGCACCAACCAGCTGCTGTGCCAGCTTGGCATCGGTTCCACCGACCAGCTGCGCCAAGTCGTGGACAACCCGCGGGAGCAGGGACTTGCCCATCTTCATTCTTCCCTGCTGATGGCCTGCAACTCGGCTCGCGCCGGAGGGGCATGACCATGAGCACCAAGAGTCTGGTCGAGGAGATGCACCAGGTTCAGCTTGCGATCGATTTGATCGAGCTGGGCGCTCGTCTTCAGGTACTCGAGACGGAAACCGACCTGAGCCGGGCGCGCCTGATTCGCCTGTTCAAGGAAGTTCGCGGCATGTCTCCCCCCAAGGGCATGCTGCCGTTCTCCACGGACTGGTTCATCACCTGGCTGCCCAACATCCATTCCTCGCTGTTCTATGCCTACTATCAGCGTCTGCTGGAGCAGGACTGCGAGCGCATGGAGGCTTTCGTCAAGGCTTACCGGCTGTATACCGAGCAGGTCGATATCGACGCCGCCGAGCCGGTGCTGGGCCTGACCCGTGCCTGGACCCTGATCCGCTTCTTCGAAAGCGACCTGCTGCAGCTGAACGCCTGCACCCGGTGCCAGGGACATTTCGTGGCCCATGCCCACTCCCCCAGCCATGACTATGTGTGCGGCATCTGCCAACCCCCTTCCCGTGCCGGCAAGACCCGCCGTCGCCAGGCGCTGACACAGGACGGCGTCAGCGCCGAGCCGATCGCCCGACCGGTCAAGCACCAAGCCTGATCCAGCCCCGCGCCGAGGGCTTCGCAGCAAGCCCCGGCGTGGTGGTTCCTGCCTATCTCGCTCCGATTCAGCTCACCTCAGCGGCCCGATCCTCGCCGCCCAGCACAGCACCGCCGCGGGAATAGCTTGGCGCTCTTCGCGACCACGATGGAGCCGGTGCAAACTCCGACCCGCCGCGAACAGGCACTTTTTTTCCATGAACGCTGATTTCACGCTCAAGTCCTGCGTGATCAGGCCGATAACACCAGCAGAACGTCTTCCACGTCCCAGCAAAGGATAGTCGTCGTGCTGATACCCATCGGATTCGCGGTCGTGCTGCTGTCGGTGTTCGGAGGCTTCGTGCTCTCCGGCGGCAGCCTGGGCCCGCTGTTCCAGCCGACCGAACTGCTGATGATCGGTGGCGCCGGTCTCGGTGCCTTCATCGCCTCCAACCACGGCAAGGCGCTCAAGGCGACCTTCCGCATCTTCCCGCGCCTGAAACGCTCCAAGCGTTATGACAAGGCTATGTACATGGAGCTGATGGCGCTGCTCTACCGGATTCTGGCCAAGGTCCGGCGCGACGGCATGCTCGGAATCGAGCGGGATATCGACAACCCCGCCGAGAGCGCACTGTTCAGCGAGTATCCCAAGGTGCTCGCCGACCCCATGATCATGAACTTTCTGACCGACTACCTGCGCCTGATGGTCGCCGGCAGCATGGATCCCATGGAGATCGACGAACTGATGCTCCATGAGATCGAGATGTTCGAACAGGAAGCGCATATCCCCGCCGATGCCATCGCCAAGGTCGGCGACGCCATGCCGGCCTTCGGGATCGTGGCCGCGGTCATGGGCGTGGTGAAGGCGCTCAGCGCTTCCGCCGCCGACCCTTCCGAGATGGGCGTGATGATTGCCCACGCTCTGGTCGGCACCTTCCTCGGGATTCTGCTGGGATATGGCTTTATCAGCCCACTGGCCAGCCGCATCGAGCGCCAGACAGGCGAGTCGGTGAAGATGCTGCAATGCCTGCGTGTCACCATGCTGGCCAGCCTGCATGGCTACCCGCCGCAGCTGGCGGTGGAATTCGGCCGCAAGGCGTTGCACACCAGCGAGCGCCCCAGCTTCAAGGAGCTGGAAGATCACGTGCGTGACGCCAAGGCTGGCGCGGGGGCGGCATGAGCAGCGCCGACCAGCGTCGCCCCATCATCATCCGCCGCAAGAAAGTGGTGCATCGTCACCATGGTGGCAGTTGGAAGATCGCCCTGGCCGACTTCATGACCGCACTGATGGCGCTGTTTCTAGTGATGTGGATCCTGTCATCCTCCAGCCGCGAGACCCGCGAGGGGGTCGCCGACTATTTCAGCATGCCGCTGCTGGCGTCGATGACCAACGGTGACAGCGTCGCCATGAGCCCCCAGGTCATTCCTGGAGGCGGCCCCGACGTGACCAGCCAGCAGGGCGAGCGCATGCGCATCGACCTGAAGCGCCAGACCCGGCCCAGCGAGCAACAGCGCCGGGCCTTTCGCAACCTGCAGCAGCGTATCGAGCTGGCCATCCAGCAGGACCCCAAGCTGCGTGGCCTGCGCGATCAACTGCGTTTTGACATGACCCAGGAAGGCCTGCGCATTCAGCTCCTGGACGATGAGCAGCGTCCGATGTTCGCGCTGGGAAGCGATCGGGTGGCGCCCTACCTGCGGGACCTGTTGCGTACCATGGCCCCCCTGCTCAATGACCTGCCCAACGACCTCAGCATCAGCGGCCACACCGATAGCCTGGCCTACCTCAACAGCAACGGTAGCTACAGCAACTGGGAGCTGTCCTCGGACCGCGCCAATGCGTCTCGCCGCGAGCTGATCGGCGGCGGCCTTGACAGTGGCAAGCTGCTGCGCGTGGCCGGTCTGGCCGACCAGGTCGTCATGCCCGACACCCAGGCCGACGACCCGATAAACCGCCGCATCGAGCTGGTGGTGCTGTTTCCCAGTGTGGCCGAGCTGATCCGTCATCCCGGCACGCTGGATCCGCGCTCCACGCCCCCCACCAGCAATGACAACAGGGCACTGATGGCAGGCCCCCTCGAGAACATCGAAGCGCGCTTCCAGGGCGCCCTGGCCAATGCCACGACAGCGCCGTCCGACGAGCCCCACTGACCCCGGGTGACACACGCATGGATATCACCGATTTCTACGACACCTTCTTCGAGGAAGCCGAAGAACTGTTGGCAGACATGGAGCGCCATCTGCTGGAGCTTGACCCGGCGGCGCCGGACACCGAGCAGCTCAACGCCATCTTTCGTGCCGCCCACTCCATCAAGGGCGGCGCCGGCACGTTCGGCTTCGACGTGTTGCAACGCACCACACACCTGTTCGAGAACCTGCTCGACCATACCCGCCGGGGGGAGCTGCGCCTGCGCCCCGACATCGTCGATATCTTTCTGGAAACCAAGGACATGCTCAACGACCAGCTGGACGCCTATCGCAACGAACAGGCGCCGGATCAAGAGGCCTACGAGCGCATCTGCCAGACCCTGAAGACGCTGGCCCTGGAAGAGATCGGCCAGTCTCTGGATGGCGGCCATGAGGCAGCACCAGCGCCAACGCCCGTCACGCCACCAGAGCCTGAGGCCGCCCCGGCCGAGGACGCGCCCACCCTCCCGAGCGCAGGAGACCAACTGCTAGTCGCGCTGATCGGCGTCGGCGACAAGGACCGGGAACTGCTGGTGGAAGAGCTGGCCCAGCTGGGCGAGGTGGTGGAACAGCGCGGCGATGCCGAGCGCTACGAAGTGGTGCTGTCCACCAGCGTCAGCGCCGAAGATATCGAGGCGGTGATGTGCTTTATCGCCGAACCAGAGCAGGTAGCGATAAGCACCGCAGCCTCATCCAACGCGGCCGCTGACGTGCACGCGCAGGCAACAGGCAGCGAGCCGGAGACTTCTTCACAGGGCGCTTCTTCACAGGGCTCTGCTTCCACCGACTCTCCGTCCACATCGCAGCCTGACTCGACGCCCCCTGCTTCGACGCCCCCTGCCTCTACGCCTCCTGCCAAGGCGGCGGCTGGTGCCGAGCGCAAGACCAGCGCTAAACCGGCCAAGGAAAACAGCTCCATCAGGGTGTCGGTGGACAAGGTCGACCAGATCATCAACCTGGTCGGTGAGCTGATCATCACCCAATCCATGCTCGATCAGACGGTCAGCGAGCTGGACGGCGCCGCCGATCCGCGCCTGCTCAACGGGATGAACCTGCTGCAGCGCAATGCCCGGGACCTGCAGGAAGCCGTGATGTCGGTGCGCATGGTGCCCATGGACTATGTCTTCAGCCGCTACCCCAGACTGGTTCGGGACCTGGCCGGCAAGCTCGACAAGGAAGTGGAGCTGACCACCGAAGGCGAGTCCACTGAGCTCGACAAGAGCCTGACCGAACGCATCATCGACCCCCTGACGCACCTGGTTCGCAACAGCCTGGATCACGGTATCGAGTCTCCCCAGACCCGCCTGGCCGCCGGCAAGCCCGCCACCGGACGCCTGACCCTGTCGGCCCAGCACCAGGGCGGCAACATTCTGATCGAGGTGATCGACGACGGTGCCGGACTCGACCGTGAACGCATCCTGGCCAAGGCCAGAGACAGCGGCCTCAGCGTGTCCGACAGCATGAGCGACGATGAGGTCTGGCAGCTGATCTTCGCACCGGGCTTCTCGACCGCCGCCCAGGTCAGCGACGTGTCTGGCCGCGGGGTCGGCATGGACGTGGTCAAACGCAACATCCAGGCCATGGGCGGTCACGTGGAAATTCTGTCGCGCCAGGGCCAGGGCACCACCACCCGCATCGTGCTGCCGCTGACCCTGGCCATCCTCGACGGCATGTCGATCAGGGTCGGCGACGAAACCTTCATCCTGCCCCTGTCGGCGGTGCTGGAGTCGCTGCAGCCGTCCAGGGAGCACCTCTATTCCATGGCCGGCGATGACCAGGTGCTGCAGGTTCGCGACGAATACCTGCCGGTGGTGGCGGTACACGAAGCGCTGGATGTCGCCAATGCCCGAACCGAGATCACCGAGACCATCGCGGTCATCGTCCAGGGCGAGGGCCGCCGCTATGCCCTGCTGGTGGACGACCTGATCGGCCAGCAGCAGGTCGTGGTGAAGAATCTCGAGACCAACTACCGGCGAGTCCCCGGTGTCTCTGCCGCCACCATCCTCGGTGATGGCAGCGTGGCGCTGATCCTCGATATCGCCGATCTGCACCGGCTGCATCGGGAGAAGCGCCAGCGCAAGCCCCGCGACCTCGCTAGCCAGACCGCCTCTCACTCCCTGACGGAGGACCTTTCAGCATGAACCAGCACACCGATCTGGCGGCACAGGCCGCCACCGACCTGAGCCATCGTGAATTTCTGGTGTTTTCCCTCGGTGACGAGGAATACGCCATCGACATCCTCAAGGTTCAGGAGATTCGTGGCTACGAGAACGTCACCCGCATCGCCAACGCACCGGCCTTCATCAAGGGTGTCACCAACCTGCGTGGCGTGATCGTTCCGATTGTCGACCTGCGCATCAAGTTCCACCTGGAACGCGTGGAGTACGGCGGCCAGACCGTGGTCATCGTGGTCAACGTGGGCACACGGGTGGTCGGCATCGTGGTCGATGCGGTCTCCGACGTCATGACCCTGGCGCCGGACCAGATCAAGCCAGCGCCGGAATTCGGCGTGACCCTGTCGTCGGACTACCTGAGCGGTCTGGGCAGCCTCGATGACCGCATGCTGGTGCTGGTGGACATCGACAAGCTGCTGACCAGCGATGAAATGGCCCTGGTCGAGCACGCCGGCGCCAGCGCCTGAACACGCCCCTGACGACACCCTGACGACTCCAACGCCCCACGGCTGACAAGAAAAGACGCCCCAATAGGAATGGCACGTGAAGCGACTCAACGACATGACGGTAAGACTGAGCTGGACCCTGGTACTCGGCACCTTCGCGCTGCTGGTACTGGTGCTCAGCGGCCTTGGCCTGTACATCACCTCGCTTAGTGAGAATTCGATCCAGCGACTCAATGAAGTCAATGTCGATCAGCAGTCGACGCTCAATCGGGTCAATTCCCAGCAGCTTTTCGTACAGGTGGAGCTGCGCGACATCCAAGCCGGACTGCTCGACGCCGTCTGGCCTGAGGAGCGGGAACCCCTGACCGCCGCCGCCGCCGCGCTGGACGCCCAGCTGGTCCAGCTCAAGCAGGTCTTTGACGAGTTCATGGCCTTGCCGGCACGGCCCGAACAGGCGGAGCGAATCGCTGCTGTCGAAGCCAGCTTTCATGCTCTGGTCGATGACAGTCTGGCCCCGCAGCAGGCCGCGCTGGCAGCGGGCAATACCGATGCCTTCACCCAGGGTCGCGAGAACCTGATCGGCCTGAGCACAGCCTTCTATACCGCGGCGGTCGACTTCTTCGTCACGGCCGAGCACAACGGTCATGCCCTGTACGACACCTTTCTCGAGCGCATGAGCCTGCTGCAATGGGCCATCATTGCGGTACTGGTGATCGCTGCCCTGACCATCGCTGGCGTGCTGTGGGGAGTGACCATCAACGTCATTCGCCCGCTGGGCAGACTGGTTGGCTACTTCGAAGCCGTGGAGGGAGGACGCCTCGACCAGCAGATTCCTCAGCGCGGCAACAACGAGATCGGCCGTCTTTACGCCTCCCTGGCCAAGATGCAGGCCGGACTCGCCAGCACCGTCGGTGCCGTGCGTGACAGCGGCGACCTGATCTACCGTGGCGCCCAGCATATCGCCAGCGGCAACAACGACCTGTCCGCGCGCACCGAGCAGCAGGCGGCAGCCCTGGAAGAAACCGCCTCGAGCATGGAAGAGCTGTCCTCCACGGTCAGCCAGAACGCCGACAACGCACGCCAGGCCAGCCAGCTGGCCAATGAGGCCAGCAGTGCCGCTGGCCGTGGCGGCGACGTGATGGAATCGGTGGTCACCACCATGCATGACATCCGCTCTGGCTCCCACCGGGTAGCGGACATCGTCGGCACCATCGATGCCATCGCCTTCCAGACCAACATCCTGGCGCTGAATGCGTCGGTGGAAGCCGCCCGTGCCGGTGAACATGGCCGCGGCTTCGCCGTGGTCGCCGAGGAAGTGCGCAAGCTGGCCAGCCGCTCCTCCGAGGCGGCCCGCGAAATTCGCGAGCTGATCGACGCCTCCTTGAGCCAGGTCGGCTCCGGCTCCGAGCTGGTCGATGAAGCCGGCGGGGTCATGCGCGAGCTGGTGAAGGCGGTGACGCGGGTCAGCGACATCATGGACGAAATCGCCTCTGCCACCACCGAACAGAGCCACGGCATCGGCCAGGTCAACGACGCCATCACCCAGATGGAACAGGTCACTCAGCAGAACGCCCAGCTGGTGCAGCAGGCAGCATCGGCCTCCAATCAGCTTGAGGCCGAGGCCAGCCGCCTGACCGCCACCATGAGCCGCTTCCAGCTTGTCGAAAGCGGTGAGCGCCAGCGCCAGGACGACCTGACCCGCTGGATGCCGGCGCTGCGCTCGAGTCAGCGCGATGCCGACGCCAGCCGTCACGCGCAACAGCGCAACGAACACGCCAGCAGTACCACCAGCCGCGCAGACGGCAATGCGAGTGAAGAGGAGTGGGAGTCGTTCTGACGCCCTGACCAGAACCGCGCTGGCGTGCCCCTAAACACCCAGCGCGGAGCCCAAAAAGAAACACATAAGAACACCGCCACGCAGGGGGCATGATGCGCAACAATCAACCCACGACACAACGAGAGTTCGTCCTCGACGACGAGCACTTCCTGATCTCCCGTACCGACCTTCAGGGCCGTATCACCTACGCCAACCCGGCGTTCGTCGAGGTCAGCGGCTTCAGCCGTGACGAGCTGGTCGGCGCCCATCACAACCTGGTGCGCCATCCGGACATGCCGCCAGCGGCCTTTGCCGATCTGTGGAAGACCCTGAAGGCTGGGCGCAACTGGCAAGGCCTGGTCAAGAACCGGCGCAAGAATGGCGACTTCTACTGGGTCAAGGCCAGCGTATCTCCGCTGGAAGAAGGCGGTGAGGTCGTGGGGTACGCCTCTGTCCGTACCAAGGCCTCTGCCGATGAAGTGGCGCTTGCCGAGCGCGCCTATGCGGACTACCACGCGGGCAAGCGTCGCCCTCGCTTCGTCCTGCGCCAGGGTGAGCTGAAGCGACGTGGCCTGCTGGGCGCCCTGGGCCGCCTGAACCTGACCAGCATGAAGGCCCGCCTGATTGGCCTGATCGGCGTCGCCGTCCTGCTGCTGGCCACCAGCGGCGCGGTGGGTCTGTACGCCGAGCGTCAGGCGGAAAGCCACCTGGCCGCCATTCACCAGGATGGTCTGCAGGACGTGGCCCGGCTGCAGCGCATGGATCAGCTGATCACCCAGGGCTACCAGTCGCTGGTCGGCAAGGAACGCATGGCGCTGATGGACAAGCGCGAAGAGCATGCCGCCAACCTGGCGGGCATTCAGGAAAGCCTAACGAAGCTATGGGACGGCTATCACGCCCGTGAGGTCAACCAGACCGCGCTGGCGGACGCCTTCGACACCCAGTTGAACGACTATCTGGAAGAAGGCCTCGGCGCCTCCATCGATATCCTGTCCGGTGATGACAGCTACGAAGTGTTTGTGGCCCTGCCCAATCATATCGGCGGTGTGGAGGCCCAGGGCAAGGCGCTGTCGAATCGCGTTACCAGTCTGATCCAGGACAAGCAGGCGTCCGCCAATGCCCTGGCCATGCAGGCCAACCAGATGCAGCAAAATATGCTGATGGTGCTCGCCGGCGTTCTCGGCGCAGGCCTGTTGCTGTTGGTGCTGATTGGCACCCTGACCCTGCGCGCCATGCTCAAGCCACTGCGCGATGTGCAGCGCTTCAGCCTGCAGATCGCCTCCGGCAATCTCGGTGCCCAGGTCCCGCGTGCCCGCCGCGATGAGTTTGGCCAGGTCGTCTCTGGCCTCGACGTCATGCGCAAGAGCCTCGGCAGCATCGTCGGCGACGTCAATCGCGCCATCGCCCAGGTCACGCCTGCGGTGGGTGAGATCGCGCGTGGCAACGAAGACCTGTCGGCACGTACCGAACAGCAGGCGTCGTCGTTGCAGCAGACCGCCGCCAGCATGGAAGAGATGACCACCACGGTGGCCCATAACAGCGACAACGCCCGTCAGGCCAGCGGCCTGGCCTCTGACAACGCTGAACGGACCCAGGCCACCGGCGAGCTGATGCAGCGCCTGGTCGGCAACATGGGGGAGATCACCGAAGGGTCACGCAAGATGGCCGAGATCATCTCGACCATCGATGCCATCGCCTTCCAGACCAACATCCTGGCACTGAACGCCTCGGTAGAAGCCGCCCGTGCCGGTGAGCAAGGCCGTGGCTTTGCGGTGGTGGCCGGAGAGGTGCGCACCCTGGCCGGGCGCTCCGCCGATGCCGCCAGCGAAATTCGTGCGCTGATCGACGATGCCAACCAGCGCGTGGATGGCGGTGCCGCTCTGGTGCGTCAAGCCGAGGCATCCATGACCGAGGTCATGGAAGCCACCACCCGGGTTAATGACATCATGGCGGAGATAACCGCAGCGTCCAACGAGCAGAGCAACGGCATCGTGCAAATCAATCAGGCCGTCGCCGAAATGGACCAGGTCACCCAGCAGAACGCCGCTCGGGTGCAGACGTCCGCCGCTGCCGCCATGCGCTTGCGGGATCACAGTGAGGCGCTGTCATTCGCTATCCGCGCCTTCCGTCTCAAGGGCGCCGTGCGCGAAGAGGTCAGTGAACAGCCCGACACCACGCGCCGCCCGGCTGCCAACGAGCCAGCGCCCTCCCGCGCAGCTCCTGCGGCCCCATCATCACACCACGAGGAGTGGGAAGCCTTTTGAACGACCCCCTGGCAGCCTCTATCAGCCGTCAACCGAGCGAGGCCATGGCCTCGCTCGAGCGCGACCTGCTGTTGACCGAACGAGACTTTTCTCGCATTCGTCAGCTGATCTACGAGCGGGCCGGTATCGTGCTGGCCGAGCACAAGCGCGAGATGGTCTACAGCCGTCTGGCCAAGCGCCTGCGCCATCACGGCCTGGTACGCTTCAGTGACTACCTGGAGCGGCTCGAACAGCGCCCGGACGCCAGGGAATGGGAAGCCTTCACCAACGCCCTGACCACCAACCTCACGGCCTTCTTCCGTGAGGCCCACCATTTTCCCTTGCTGGCAGAGCACGCTCGTCAGCGCTCCGGCGGCTACCGCGTCTGGAGCGCCGCCGCCTCTACCGGCGAGGAGCCCTACTCCATCGCCATGACCTTGAGCGATGCCCTTGGCGGCAACACCGCCAATCTGGAGGTCATCGCCACCGATATCGATACCGAGGCCCTGGCCCGCGCCCGGGCCGGGGTCTACAGCATCGAGCAGCTGTCGCGGCTTGACCCGGCCCTGCTGAGGCGCCACTTCCTGCGGGGAAAGGGACGTCAGGAGGGTATGGCTCGGGTCCATCCCGAGCTTAGCCGTCGGGTCAGCTTCAACGCCCTCAACCTGCTCTCGCCCAGCTGGGGTCTGGAGGGGCGTTTTGACGCCATCTTCTGTCGTAACGTCATGATTTATTTCGACAAGCCAACCCAAAAGCGCATCCTCGAGCGATTTGCCCCCCTGCTCAAGCCCGACGGTCTGCTGTTCGCCGGACATTCCGAGAACTTTTCCCAGATCACCGCCGCCTTCCGCCTGCGCGGGCAGACGGTCTACCAGTTGCCAGGCGCCCTGACAGACGTCTAAAGATCGGCGCGCGCCTGCCGATAATCCTGGCATGGACCACCCAGAGGAGAGCGGCTTGAGTGCCCCCAAGATCAAGGTGTTGTGCGTCGATGATTCGGCACTGATTCGCAACCTGCTCAAGGAAATCATCCAATCCCAGCCGGATATGGAAGTGGTGGCAGTGGCGCCGGATCCCCTGGTGGCGCGCGATTTGATCAAGCGCCACGACCCGGACGTGCTGACGCTGGACGTGGAAATGCCGCGCATGGACGGGCTCGACTTCCTCGAGCGACTGATGCGGCTGCGACCGATGCCCGTGCTGATGGTGTCGTCACTGACCCAGGCCGGCTCGGACATCACCCTGCGGGCGCTTGAGCTTGGCGCGCTGGATTTTGTGGCCAAGCCGACCCTTGGCATCCGCGACGGCATGCTCGACTACGCCAACGACATTGCCGACAAGATACGCGCTGCTGCGCGCTCTCGGCCGCGTCAGACCAAGCCTCGGGAAGCCCCACCACAGCGCCTTTCGGCACCCATCATCGGCAGCGAAAAGCTGGTCGCCATCGGGGCCTCCACCGGCGGCACCGAAGCCATTCGGCAGGTGCTAGAGCCACTGCCTGCCGCCAGCCCGGCGATCATCATCACCCAGCACATGCCTGGGGGCTTTACCCGCTCCTTCGCAGAACGCCTCGATCGGCTGTGCCAAATCGCCGTCAAGGAAGCCAGCGACGGCGAGCGCCTGTTGCCGGGCCATGCCTATATCGCCCCCGGCGATCATCACCTGGAACTCGCCCGCAGCGGTGCCAACTACATCGCGCGACTTCACGCAGGCCCACCGGTCAACCGTCACCGCCCCTCGGTGGACGTGATGTTCGACTCCGTGGCACGCCTGGCGGGTGCCAATGCCGTCGGCGTGCTGCTGACCGGCATGGGCAAGGACGGTGCGGCGGGCCTGTTGCGCATGCGCGAGGCCGGCGCCAAGACTCTCGCCCAGGACGAAGCCAGCTGTGTGGTGTTCGGCATGCCGCGGGAAGCCATCGCCCTGGGCGGCGCCACGGAAGTGATTGCATTGCCCGACGTCGCGCCGCGCATCCTGGCGCTGGTGGCCGCAGCAGGGCGCGCCCAACGTGTTTGATCATCGCCCTGGGCAGGGCGCCGTCAGCTAGAGGACTCTACCGTGGCAAGACTTCATCATATTCGCCTGCACACCCTGATGGTGGCGATGCTCGCCAGCCTGCTCGTGGCGGCCATTGTCGGCCTCGGGATCGGCATGCTGAGCAGTCACAAGGCCGCCCAGACCCTGTCTCTGCTCAATCGTATCAACGTCGAGCAGCTCAACGCCGTCAGCCGCGGTGACGCGCTGCTCAATGAGGCCCTGCTGGAAGTGGAAGTGGCATCAGGCGGCGTCAATCAGGAACTGGTGTCCGGACTTGGCCATGCCAGGGAACTGGTCGAACGCGCCAGGACCCACTTCGAACGCTTTGCCGCCGTGCCACGCACCGCCCAGGGAGACGCCACGGGGCAGTTGATCGAAGACCGCTATCCCCAGGTCATCGAGGGCGCGATGACACTGATCGACGCGCTGGAAGCCGGCGACATGACGCGCTTCACCGCGGGCAGCCGTCAACTGGCACCGCAGCTTGACGCCCTCAACGACGTGCTCAATGACTTCAGTCACTACGCCGACCGCCGTGGCGATGTCATCAAGGCCGACTTCGAACGCCAGGTGGCCACGGACCGCCTGCTCGAGATCGCTGCCCTGGTGATGATCCTGCTGGCGGTGCTGGGCGCCTACCTGCTGCTGCGAAGCCTGGTGATCAAACCGCTCAAGCGCGCGGTGAGTACCCTGGACGCGATCGCCCACGCCGACCTCTCCCAGCCCATCGAGGTGCGCGGCAACAACGAGATCAGCCAGCTGTTCGCCGCCATGCACCAGATGCAGGCCAAGCTGGGCCAGACCGTCAGCGAGGTTCGCCATGGAGGAACTCGCATGGCCGACGCCAGTCGCGAGATCGCCGCTGGCAATGTCGACCTGTCGGCACGCACCGAACAGCAGGCGGCATCGATCGAACAGACCGCCGCCAGCATGGACGAACTGACCACCACCGTTGCCCAGAATGCCGATAATGCAGGCCAGGCGCGACATCTGGCGAGCCAGGCCTCGACCACCGCCGAGCAGGGCGGAGACGTGGTCGGGCGGGTGGTCGAGACGATGGAGACCATCAGCCAGGATTCCCGTCAGATCAGCGATATCACCGGGATGATCGACGCCATTGCCTTCCAGACCAACATTCTGGCGCTGAATGCCTCGGTGGAAGCCGCCAGGGCCGGCGAGCAGGGCCGTGGCTTCGCGGTCGTCGCCGGCGAGGTGCGCAGCCTGGCCAGCCGCAGCGCCGAGGCAGCAGGACGTATCAAGACGCTGATCGAGACATCCACCCAGCGTATCGACGGGGGCACCCAGCTGGCACGCCAGGCCGGTGACACCATGGCCGAGGTGGTCAACGCCGTGCGCCGGGTCCACGACATTGTCGACGAGATCGCCGTGGCCTCCCGCGAGCAGAGCGAGGGTATCGGCCAGATCGGACAGGCCGTCACCCAACTCGACCAGACCACCCAGCAAAATGCAGCGCTGGTACAGCAGGTATCCCGCGCCGCCGAAGACCTGGCCATCCAGGCCCGCCAGCTGGCCACGACGGTCGCCATCTTCCAGCTGCCCGACGATAGCAACGCCGAGCTTTCCCAGCGTGCCCCGGAACCGGCCGCGGACGCGCCAACGCTTGCTGACGCAAGACCGCGCAACGACGAGTCGGCGCCCCACGCGACACGCACCGCACAACGACACGAAGAAACCGAATGGGAGGCCTTCTAGGCCCCCTCCTCCCCAAGCGAACGATGAGGAACCTGATTCATGGCCGACAAGAACATGCGCATTCTGGTGGTGGACGATTTTCCCACCATGCGACGTATCGTGCGCAGCCTGCTCAAGGAACTGGGCTTCACCAATGTAGAAGAAGCCGAGGACGGACAGGACGGGCTCAACAAGCTGCGTGAAGGCGGCTACGATTTTGTCGTCTCCGACTGGAACATGCCGAACCTGGACGGCCTCGAGATGCTCAAGACCATCCGCGGCGACGACAGTCTGAAGGCACTGCCGGTGTTGATGGTGACCGCCGAGGCCAAGAAGGAAAACATCATTGCCGCGGCCCAGGCTGGCGCCAACGGCTATGTGGTCAAGCCCTTCACCGCCGCCACCCTGGAAGAAAAGCTGAACAAGATCTTCGAAAAGCTCGGCATGTGACGCCAAGGCGTCACCAGGAGACAACGATGACACACCCGCAGATCGCCAGCGCCAACTCCGGTGCACAAGGCGACGACCTGGTCCAGCGCATTGGCCAGCTGACCCGCATGCTGCGTGAAAGCATGCGTGAGCTGGGCCTGGACAAGGAGATCGAAAAGGCCGCAGAGGCCATCCCCGACGCTCGTGATCGTCTCAGCTACGTGGCCAGCATGACGGAGCAGGCCGCAGAACGTTCACTCAACGCCATCGATCGCGCCCAGCCTCTGCAGGATAGCCTGAGCGAGCATGCCCAGGCCCTGGACGAGCGCTGGCAGGCCTGGTTCGACGCTCCCAAGGAGCTGGACGACGCCCGCGACCTGGTCAGCGACACTCGCGCCTATCTGGCGATGGTGCCGGAAAACACCCAGGCCACCCAGAAGGAGCTGCTGGAAATCTTGATGGCACAGGATTTTCAGGACCTCACTGGCCAGGTGATCAAGCGCATGATGGACGTCATCCGTGAGATCGAGGACCAGCTGGTGCAGGTGCTCATCGACAATGTGCCTGATACGGATGCCCGCGACAGCCTGCGGCGGCGCAACGAGGACTCGCTGCTCAACGGCCCGCAGATCAAGCCGGAAAGCAGCGACGTGGTGGCCAGTCAGGACCAGGTCGACGATCTGCTGGACGAGCTTGGCTTCTAAACTCACGCCGTGGTCCATACGCCTGGTGACAGGCCTGCCGTGCGCGTGATCGCCGACGACATCTTTCGGCTGCGGCGCTGAAGCGGCGTCTGACTGTTCTTCCCGGGAATGTCTCTGGGCTTACCTCCATCCGGGGGTAAGCCTGCGTTCTCGTCATCTTTTCGAGCCTTTGATCTGGCTAACAGCGGCGACAATGGGTCATACCAGAATCTGTGCCCATTGACTGCCCATGGCCGATAGCGCGAGCGATCAGGAAAAGACCGAAGAGGCCACCCCCCGACGCCTGGAGAAGGCCAGGGAGGAGGGCCAGGTAGCCCGTTCCCGCGAGCTGGCCACCTTTATGCTGCTGCTGGGTGGCGTGGTCGGGCTGTGGTCGATGGGTGGCATGCTCTACGGTCAGCTAGGTTCGGTCATGGAGCAGGCCTTCCTGTTCGAGCGGCGCGAGGCCATGGAAACCATGCCGATGCTGTCCCAGGCCCTCGACCTGGGTAGCCGCACCCTGATCAGCCTGATTCCCCTGTTCCTGCTGCTGACACTGATCGCGCTGGTGGCGCCGGCGCTGCTGGGAGGCTGGCTGGTGTCGGCCAAGTCGCTCAAGCCGCAGCTGTCCAAGCTCAACCCCGCCAAGGGGCTCAAGCGGATGTTCTCGACCCACGCCCTGGCAGAGCTGGCCAAGGCCATTGCCAAGTCGGTACTGGTCGGCGGCGTCGGCCTGGGCTACGTCTATCTGCATAAGGGCGATGCGCTGGGCCTGATGGAGATGCCGATCGCCGCCGCCCTGGCCGCAGCGATGCGCATGGCGGCCGAAGCCAGCGCCTTGATGGTGCTGACCCTGGTGGTGGTGATCCTGATCGATGTGCCGTATCAGCTCTGGAGCCATGCCAAGAAGCTGCGCATGAGCAAGGAAGAGATCAAGCAGGAACACAAGGAATCCGAGGGCGACCCCCAGGTCAAGGGCCGCATTCGTCAGCAGCAGCAGGCCATGGCCCGCGGACGCATGATGAGCAAGGTGCCCGAGGCCGATGTGGTCGTGACCAACCCCACCCACTTCGCCGTGGCCTTGAGTTACCGCGAGGGCAACATGGGGGCGCCGCGGGTGGTGGCCAAGGGAGCCGACGCGGTGGCCGCACGCATCCGCGACCTGGCCCAGGAGGCTGGGGTGCCGCTGCTGGAGGCGCCGCCACTGGCAAGAACGCTCTACCGCCACGTGGATCTCGATCGCGAGATCCCCATGGCGCTGTATACCGCCGTGGCTGAGGTGCTGGCCTGGGCCTTCGGCCTCAAGCGAGCCGCCAGCGAGGGCGAGGCCCCGCCCCCTGCCCCCACGGCCATCGCCGTTCCCGACGAGCTGGCCGTGGCCGCCGATGCGCCCGAACAGGACGTGACTACCGATGAGAGACAGCCATGACCGCTGACACCAGCACCCGATCCAGGCTTGACGGAGCACGCGGATGAAGTCGTTTTCCCAGTATCTGACGCGCCGCGACTGGATGGCCGAGGTGCCAATGAAGGTGCTGGCCGGGCCGCTGCTGATCATCATGATCCTGTCGATGATGATTCTGCCGCTGCCGCCCTTCGCGCTGGATCTGTTCTTCACCTTCAACATCGCCCTGGCGGTGATGGTGCTGCTGGTCAGCATGTTCACCGAGAAGCCGCTGGACTTCGCTGCCTTCCCGGCGGTGCTGCTGTTCACCACCCTGCTCAGGCTGTCACTCAACGTCGCCTCGACCCGGGTCGTGCTGATGAACGGCCACGAAGGTGGCGACGCTGCGGGCAAGGTGATCGAGGCCTTCGGCCAGTTCCTGGTCGGCGGCAATTTCGCCGTGGGGCTGGTGGTCTTCCTGATCCTGGTGATCATCAATTTCATGGTCATCACCAAGGGCGCGGGGCGTATCGCCGAAGTGGGCGCTCGCTTCATGCTGGATGCCATGCCTGGCAAGCAGATGGCCATCGACGCCGACCTCAACGCCGGCTTGATCGGCGAGGAAGACGCCAAGCGTCGGCGTGCCGAAGTGGCCCAGGAAGCCGACTTCTACGGCTCCATGGATGGTGCCAGCAAGTTCGTGCGCGGCGACGCCATGGCGGGCCTGGTGATCATGGTGGTCAACGTCCTTGGCGGCCTGATGATCGGCCTGATGCAGTACGACATGGCCTTTTCCGACGCCGCTCGCACTTACATCCTACTGACCATTGGCGACGGTCTGGTGGCTCAGATCCCGGCCCTGGTCATCTCCACCGCCGCCGGCGTCACGGTCTCTCGGGTCAACACCGACCAGGACGTGGGCCAGCAGATGATCAGCCAGCTGTTCGTCAATCCCAAGGTGCTGCTGCTGGCCGCTGGGGTGATGGGCCTGCTCGGTCTTGTGCCGGGCATGCCCAACCTGGTCTTCCTGCTGTTCACGGGTCTGCTGGCAGGACTTGCCTGGTGGCTGTCGCGGCAGTCCGAGAAGCGCCTGGTGGAAGAGCAGGAAAGCGCAACGCCGGCACCTCCCACCGAAGCCCCGGAGGCCAGCTGGGATGATGTGCAGCTGGTCGACACCCTGGGTCTTGAGGTGGGACATCGCCTGATTCCCCTGGTCGATGCCCGCCAGCAGGGTGAGCTGCTGGGGCGGATCAAGAGTGTGCGCAAGAAGTTTGCCCAGGAAGTCGGCTTTCTGCCGCCGGTGGTACATATTCGCGACAACCTGGAGCTCGACGCCTCGACCTATCGCGTCACCCTCAAGGGGGCAGAGATCGGCCGCGCCGAAGCCTGGCCAGGCCGCTGGCTGGCCATCGACCCCGGTCAGGTATCCGGCGAACTGGAAGGCACGCCGACCCAGGACCCCGCCTTTGGCCTGCCTGCCATCTGGATCGGTGCCAGCCAGCGTGAGCGCGCTCAGGTCTATGGCTACACCGTGGTAGACGCCAGCACCGTAGTGGCCACCCACCTTAATCACCTGCTGCATCGTCATGCGTCCGAGATGCTGGGTCGCCAGGAAGTACAGAAACTGCTCGACAAGCTGGGCAGTGAACAGAAGTCCCTGGTGGAAGAGGTGGTTCCCAAGGCGCTATCACTGACCGCGTTCACCCGGGTATTGCAGCAGCTGCTGGACGAGGATGTGTCGATCCGCGACCTGCGCACGATTCTCGACACCCTGGCAGAACACGCACCTCATCAGCAGGACCCCACCGAGCTGACGGCGCTGGTGAGGATTGCCCTGGGCCGGGCCATCACCGAGCAGTGGTTTGCCGGCCAGGCGTCCCTCAACGTCATCGGCCTCGAACCTCAGCTGGAGCAGGTATTGAATCAGGCGATGAACGGCAACGGTGCGCTCGAACCGGGGCTGGCCCAGACCCTGATGGACCAGACCGAAGCCGCCCTGGCTCGTCACGAAGCGACCGGCGAGCCGCCGGTCCTGGTGGTATCGCCGAACATGCGTCCAGTGCTGGCGCGCTTCCTGCGTCGGCGCCTGCGTCACCTGGTGGTGATGTCCCAGGCCGAAATTCCAGACGACAGGCTACTGCGCGTCACTCATCAAGTGGGGGGCATGTGAACCGCTTCCTGCGACGCACCGTTAGCGCTGCCGCTGTGGCCATCGCGGTCGTGCTGGCAAGTGCCACCGCCGTGGCCTTTCCGGGCGCCTGGACCGCCAGCGCTCCGCGCCTGTCCGTCGCCTCCAGCCAACTGGAGCGTGACTCAGCGGCGCTGGTACCGCCCGCCGGACACGCCGATGGTGTCGTCGAGCGAGTGGTCTGGCGCTATCGTCAGGCCCCTGGCGCAGGCCTGTTGGCACGCCTGTGCCACGGCCATCGCTGCGTACGCCTGAACGCCGCGCGTGGCAGCACCGAGGCCTTTGCCGGGCTCGCCGCCGCCGGCCCCTTCGTCTTTCGTTTTCGTCTGGCGGAGGGTGCGCCACCGCAGACGGTCGAGGGCATGACCGTGATCGTCAATCACCGTTGACGCTGTCGCCGAGGACAATGCCATGTACACCGCTCAAGGCAGAATGGAGCACCAATCCCAGCTTGAGGCCTACCTTCCCATGGTGCGCCGACAGGCTCTGGCGCTGCAGGTCAAACTCCCCGCCGGGGTGGACCTGGACGACCTGATTCAGGCTGGCATCGTCGGTCTGCTGGAAGCCCTGGGGCGCTTTGACGCCAGCCAGGGCGCCCAGTTCTCGACCTTTGCCAGCCAGCGCGTACGCGGCGCCATGCTGGACGAACTGCGCAGTCGCGACTGGCTGCCGCGCAGCGTACGGCGCCAGGCGAGGGCCCTGGATCAAGCCACCCGGGAGCTGCAGCAACGCCTGGGCCGCGCCCCCGAAGAGCATGAGATAGCGGCCGCCCTTGACATGGACCTGGTCAGCTATCGGCGCTTGCTCGGCGACGTCAACAACGGCCAGCTGATGCCCTTCGAGGAACTGCTGGCCGAAGGCAACGAGCACCGTTTCAGCGACCAGATTGCTGCGGCGCCACTGGCAGACCTGTTGGACGGAGAGCGCCGCGAGGCCCTGATCGAAGCGATTGCTGCCCTGCCAGAGCGCGAGCAGCTGTTGATGGGGCTCTACTATCAGGAAGAGCTCAACCTGAAGGAGATCGGCGCCGTGCTGGGGGTCAGCGAATCGCGGGTGTGTCAGCTTCACAGCCAGGCCGTCAGCCGTCTACGGGGCTATCTCGCCGACTACTGAGGCGCTGGTGCAAGGCCCTCTGAGGCCACCCTGTGGGCAAGAGTGTCCCGCTTTCACTCGCGCTCAAACATAGCCAGCTCTTATCAGGATCATCAGGCCATTCAATTTATCCTATCGTCCGAATCTGCGTAAGGTATGCCCTGTCTTCAGACAACACACCCATCGCTCAAAGGAGACGGGAATGTCCCTGATCAACACCGAAGTCAAGCCGTTCAAGGCCACCGCTTACCACAATGGCGAGTTTGTCGACGTCACCAGCGACAACCTGAAGGGCCAGTGGAGCGTCGTCTTCTTCTATCCGGCCGACTTCACCTTCGTCTGCCCGACCGAGCTTGGCGATCTGGCGGACAACTACGAAGAGTTCAAGAAGCTGGGCGTGGAAATCTACAGCGTTTCCACCGACACCCACTTCACCCACAAGGCGTGGCATGACAGCTCCGAGACTATCGGCAAGCTGCAGTTCCCGATGATTGCCGACCCGACTCTGACCATTTCGCGCAACTTTGAAGTGCTGATCGAAGAAGACGGTCTGGCCGAGCGTGGCACCTTCGTCATCGATCCGGAAGGCAAGATCCAGATCGTCGAGATCAACGCTGGCAACATCGGCCGTAATGCCGAAGAGCTGCTGCGCAAGGTCAAGGCTGCTCAGTACGTCGCCGCTCACCCGAACGAAGTGTGCCCGGCGAAGTGGAAGGAAGGCGAAGAGACTCTCGCTCCGTCTCTGGACCTGGTCGGCAAGATCTAAACCTCGCCGATATGCAGTACGGCGCCTCCTGCGAGGCGCCTGTCATCCCGCAGGGATGATCACCCTTTTCCCCACCGGGCTCCTCGTCCCGGTCATCCTACCAGTCGCGCAAGCGAGATCGGGTCCCTGCGGGTTTGGAGGGGTTCGGTGGGGATTCTGCGGCCTGCTCAACGCCCACGCAGCTTGCGCTCGAGCGCGTGACCGGGTGAAGCCACGTCCGCCGCAGAGTTTTACTTTCCCATAGATACCAGGATTGCCGCTGTCATGTTGGACGACTCTCTCAAGCAACAGCTGAAAGCCTATCTCGAACGCGTCACTCGCCCCTTCGAGCTTGTCGCCACTCTGGATGACGGCGACAAGTCCAAGGAACTCCACGGTCTGCTGAGCGATATTGCCGCACTCAGTGACCATATCAGCCTGTCCACCGACGGCCAGGACCAGCGCGCGCCCTCCTTTGCCCTGCATCGCGACGGAGCCCCTACCGGGGTGGTGTTTGCCGGTATCCCGATGGGCCACGAATTCACGTCGCTGGTGCTGGCACTGCTGCAGGTGGGTGGCCATCCGCCCAAGGCCAGCGAAGAAGTGATCGAACAGATCACGTCCCTCGATGCGGACATGCACTTCGAGACCTACTTCTCGCTGTCGTGCCAGAACTGCCCGGACGTGGTCCAGGCGCTGAACCTGATGGCTATCCTGAATCCGCGCATCTCCCACGATGCCATCGACGGCGCGCTGTTCCAGGACGAAGTGGCATCTCGCGAGATCATGTCGGTGCCCAGTGTCTATCTGAACGGGGAGCCCTTCGACCAGGGCCGCATGACACTCGAACAGATTCTGGCCAAGGTCGACACCGGCGCGGAACAACGCGAAGCCGAGAAGCTGTCCGCCAAGCAGGCCTTCGATGTGCTGACCATCGGTGGTGGCCCCTCCGGTGCCGCCGCCTCGATCTACGCGGCGCGCAAGGGCATTCGCACTGGTGTGGCGGCAGACCGCTTTGGTGGTCAGGTACTCGACACCATGGCCATCGAGAACTTCATCTCGGTGCAGGAGACCGAGGGTCCCAAGCTCGCCACGGCGCTGGAAGAACACGTCAAGCAGTACGATGTGGATATCATGAATCTGCAGCGGGCGGTGGAACTGGTACCGGCCAGCACCCCGGGCGGCGAGCATGAGGTCCGCTTTGCCTCCGGTGCCAGCCTGCGCTCCAAGACCCTGATCCTGGCCACCGGTGCCCGCTGGCGCGAAATGAACGTGCCCGGCGAGTCCGAGTACCGCAATCGCGGCGTCGCCTATTGCCCCCATTGCGATGGCCCCCTGTACAAGGGCAAGCGGGTTGCGGTCATCGGCGGTGGCAACTCCGGCGTCGAGGCTGCCATCGACCTCGCGGGCATCGTCTCCCACGTGACCTTGTTCGAGTTCATGGACGAGCTGCGTGCCGATGCCGTGCTGCAGAAGAAACTGCGCAGCCTGCCCAATGTCGAGATCATTTCCGGGGCTCGCACCACCGAGATCAACGGCGACGGCAATCGCGTCACCAGCCTCAGCTACGAAGAGCGCTCCAGCGGCGAACTCAAGACGGTCGAGCTGGAAGGTGTCTTCGTGCAGATCGGCCTGGTACCCAACACCGAGTGGCTGAAGGATTCTCCGATCGAACTGTCTGAGCGCGGCGAGATCGTCACCGACGCCCACGCCATGACCTCAGTGCCGGGCATCTTTGCTGCTGGCGACGTCACTACCGTGCCGTACAAGCAGATCGTCATTGCCGTCGGTGAAGGCGCCACCGCTGCTCTCGGTGCCTTTGACTACCTGATCCGGCAGTAGCAAGCACTGAATACATGAGCCCAGCGGTGCCTGGCGCCCGCCGTGCAGCGACTCGACCACGCAGGCATCTATGCAGTGTTCGAGTAAGGAAATCGCCGGCATCGAGACGTAACGACGTTCCCTGACGACATCGCAAGGCCCCCTTGCCCCTGCGATGTCCACGACCTGGAAGGTCGTGACTAGCCTGCCGCCCTCCGGGGCGGTTTTTTTATGACTCTACCAGTACGCCGTAGCACTCGGGGCGGCGATGCAAACGAAAATTGAAGATGTGTTCGCGAATCTCCCGGGTACGCTCGAGGTCACAGTCATGCACGATCAGCTCGTCTTCCAGGGTGCTGGCCATGGCAACGATCTCGCCGGTAGGAGCGATGATGCAGCTCTGCCCCAACAGGTCGCAGCCCTCCTCACGTCCCGCCTTGGCGACCGCGACCACCCACATGCCATTCTGGTAAGCCCCCGCCTGCATGCACAGGTGGTTGTGAAACCCCTGCAAATGATCATGCTGCGGCACCGGCGGATAGTGCACCGGCGTGTTGTAGCCCAGCATCAATAGCTCAACCCCTTTCAGGGCGCTGACACGATAGGTCTCGGGCCAACGGCGATCATTGCACAGCGCCATCCCCATCTTGCCTCCAAACGCCTCCCAGCAGCCGAACCCTTCCTCTCCTGGGGCGAAGTAGCGCTTTTCCAGGTGCTGAAAGGGCCGCCAGGGCTCATGCTCGGCATGCCCAGGCAGGTGCACCTTGCGATACTTGCCGACCAGCGAGCCGTGCTCGTTTACCAGAATGGCCGTGTTGTAGCGGCGCACCTGGCTGCCCTCACGGACGCGTTCGGCGTAGCCCAGATAGAAGCCGATGCCCAGTCGTTTCGCGGCGGCGAACAACGGATCCGTCGCCGGGCCTGGCATACCCCCCTCGTAAAAGCGGTCGAGCTCTTGTTCGTCTTCGATAAACCAGCGAGGAAAGAACGTCGTCAGCGCCAGTTCCGGAAACACCAGCAGGGTCACACCCCGTTGATGGGCTCGCTCCATCAGGGCGAGCATGCGTTCGACCACGTGCTCCCGGGACTCGTCGCGTGCAATCGGACCCAGCTGGGCGGCACCTACTACAATATGTCGGCTCATGAGCTCTCTCTGCTTGTCGCGTCTGGCGTCAGGGGGTCTGGGCGAGTTCGAGCAACACCTGCAGCAGCACATTGGCGCCAGCGGTGATGTCTTCCATCGCGGTGTACTCTTCGATGTTGTGGCTGATCCCGCCTACGCTCGGGACAAAGATCATCGCCGTCGGGCATACCCGCGCCAGCATCTGGGCATCATGGCCGGCACCACTGGGCATGCGACGGACACTGTGTCCCAGTCGCCTGGCCGTGTTTTCGACCAGCTCCACCACGCCAGGATCGAAGTCGACAGGGGCAAACCGCGCAAGGGTGTGTCGCTCGAAGAGCAGCCCCTCCTGCTTCGCCAGCTCGCGCGCATGGCGCTCGACGTCCGCCTCGACCTGTGTGAGCACCCGATCATCGGTATTGCGCAGGTCGACGGTCATGCAGGCCGTTTGCGGTACCACGTTGACCAGGTCCGGGGTCAGCGACATGCGCCCTACGGTACCGACCTGATGCCCGCCTGCCTCACTGACACGACGCCTGACATAGCTGGCAGTGTCCATGGCAGCAAAACCCGCGTCCTGACGCATGTCCATGGGCGTGGTACCGGCGTGATTGGACCTGCCGGTAAAGCGATACTCGGCCCAGGAGATGCCCTGGACCTGCTCCACCGCGCCGATGGTAATGCCCTGGCGCTCGAGCACCGGCCCTTGCTCGACATGCAGTTCCACAAAGGCGTGCACATCGGGCTGGCCTACGGGGTGCTGACCCGCTGCACCGATGCGGTCGAGACAGTCGGCCACGCTCTCGCCGTCGATGCCTCGCGTCGTCAGGGCCTGCTCAAGCGTCATGCCACCCACGTAGACCAGGCTACCCATCATGTCCGGCGCAAATCGCGCGCCTTCCTCATTGGTGAAAAAGGCCACACACAGCGGTCTGCGCGTCTGAAGACCGGCACGGTTGAGCGTCTCCACGACTTCGAGCCCGGCCAGCACACCAAGATTGCCGTCATATACGCCGCCGGTGCGAACCGTGTCGATATGCGAGCCGGTCATCACCGGTGCCCCCGCTTCACGGCCGGCACGCAGGCCAAACACATTGCCGATGGCATCCTGGTGCACCTCGAGGCCAAGCTCATGCATCCGGCTCATCACCTTGTCGCGCCCTAGCCGATCCTCTTCCGTCAGCGCCAGTCGACAGACACCTCCTCCGGGCAGGCCGCCGACCTCCCCCAGGGTCTGGAGGCGCTGCCACAGCCGCTCGCCATCGACCCTCAGTTCAGCTGACATGACCGACCTCCCGGGCCCTGAACTGCCCACTGCGGACCTCGTCGGCACTGCTTCCGACCAGCTCTCGATAGACATCGTCGTCAGTGGCACCTTCGCTGCCAATCAACAGCACACGGCTCTCCGCCGTCAGCCCAAGGCGTGCTCCCAGCTCGGGATCCTGCTGGGCGATCAGCAGGCCCGCCAGTCCCGCTACGGCGCTTTCTCCCGCTACCAGCGGCGAGTCGCCCGCCACACCTGCTGCCAGCAGTTGCATGACCTCCACCGCGGCCTCGTCGGATACCGCGACGTAATCATCCACCCCTTCATCGAGCACTTCCCACGCCAGCAGAGAGACCTCACCGCAGGCAAGTCCTGCCATCAGGGTGTCGAGTTCGCCCTCGACCGCGACCGGCCGTCCGGCCTCGGCGCTTGCCAGCAGGCAGGCCGCTCGCTCCGGCTCGACCACGACCAGTCGCGGCCGCTCGGCGCCATAAGCCTCCCATAGTTGCGCCAGGGTCGCTGCCGCCAGTCCACCGACGCCACCCTGCACAAAGCAGTGCGTCGGCGGCTGACGCATCTGGGCCACCGCCTCGTCGACCATCACGCTGTACCCCTGCATCACGTCACGCGGCACATCCATGTATCCGGGGTAGGACGTATCCGAGACCACACACCAGCCATATTCAGCAGCATCCTCGGCGGCCTGGCGCACCGAATCATCATAGTTGCCTGGCACCCGCCGTATTTCCGCGCCAAAGTCTGCAATCGCCTGCTCCCGGCCCTCGGACACGGTGGCGTGAAGATAGATCACGCAACGCACGCCGAACTGACTAGCCCCCCAGGCGACCGACCGTCCGTGATTTCCATCGGTGGCACAGCAGACCGTCAGCCCTTCCAGCGCTGTGCGATACTCTCCGCGCATCAGGGCGTCGCTAGTGACCGCCTCTCCCAGGCGGCGCTTGATCAGCCGCAACACCGCGTAGGCTCCGCCGAGGGCCTTGAAGCTCTTGAGCGAAAACCGTTCGGCTTCATCCTTGTAGTCGATCACGGCCACGCCGCAGGCCTTGGCCAGGCCATCAAGCCCGACCAATGGAGTCGGCGCATAACCTGGCCAACGGCGAATTTCCGTTTGCGCCATATGAAGGGCTTGCGGGTTGAGCACGGCCCGCTGGCGCTCACCGATCAGCGTGTCGGTCGTCCTGCGAGGGTTGGCAACGTGACGCCAACGCGTCTGGTGGATCAGCGAAGACATGAAGCCTCCTGGGCATCGAGAATGGATGACGAGCAACAGCAGGCCGCTACCAAAGATCCGTCCTGCCCACACCGTCACGGTGTCGCGTGCCGCACCAGGGGGCTAAATCAGGGGCAAGATCAGGGGCAAGATCAGGGGCCTGACCAGAGGCCTCGCTAATGACCTTGCTGAAGGCATTGTCAGCGTCTGACCCAGCCGACACGCCGAAGACCCGGTGCGATGGCCTTCTTAATCTGAAATTACATTTTCATTTTGTCAATTGATGAAAAATGTTTTTTACAACGTTGGATGAGGTGCCATACTCTTTCCATGAACGATACGACCAAGTCACCAAGCCTCGAAGCCCGGCTGAGGGCACATCAGCAACAGCTGCCTCCCGCTGAACGGCGGCTGGCTGAGCTGCTGCTCAACTTTCCAGGGGATATTTCTCGCTACGGCGCAGGGGAGTTGGCCGATGCTGCGGGCACCTCACGTGCAGCGGCATCCCGTCTGTTTCGACGGCTCGGCTATCGTGACTTCAACGAGGCCAGGCAACAGGTTCGCGATGCCCAGCGCTGGGGGTCACCGCTGTATCTCTCCAGCAGCGGCGCCGTCCTGCGAGAGACGGCAGGCCAAACCGGGGACGTTGGCCAGGAGCACGCCACCGCTGCGCTGACCCAAGCTGACCTTGCCCAAGCTGGCCTTGCCCAACCCGACCTTGCCCAACCCGACAATGTCGAGCTGGCCGCACATCTGGCCCAGGAGCAGGACAATCTTGCTCGCAGCCTGACAGAACTCGACACTGGCGCATTGTCGGCGGTCGTTACCGGGCTGAGCGCCGCCCACCGCATCCACGTGGTGGGGTTTCGCAATAGTCAGATGCTGGCCAGCCTATTCCAGCGCCAGCTGCAGCTATTGCGAGCCGACGTCCAGCTGTTGCCCAAGGCAGGCCAGACGTTGGGGGAAGACCTGGTCGATATCGGCGAGGGGGACATGCTGATTCTGGTAGCACTCAGACGGCGCACCGGCATGGAACAGGCGGTACTGACAGCCTGTCACCAAAAGGGGGCAAAAAGCCTTTTGGTCACGGACCCATCCTGCCCCATGTCACTGACCAGCACCTGGCGCATTGAAGCACGCGTCGCGTCATCCTCCCCCTTTGACAGCTACACCTCATGCTTGAGCCTTATTCAAGCAATATGCACGACCTACTACCGTGAAAACATGGGCGCCTGCCAGGAGCGACTTCGCCGAGTAGAAGATCTTCATGAAGATCTTTCAGAACTCACAGGTTATTGATTCTAAATAAAAATACGTTAATAAACTGCACAGAGTTTCTGGCAATAAGGATGGATCCTTTTCCTTGCATGGTGATATTTCACTGCAACACCAGGCGAGCGATCGACCTATTTGGATGAGATGACCCAACTAGCTAACGCCGCCGTTGGCAAAAGACAACGCGTCATCAAATGGCGCCATGCACCAACCTGAAAAAGGTGGTGCACCAAGAGAGAGCTCGGGGGATTTGAAGGTGGCCATTCTTTTCCCCCAGGATTAACACAACTGCATGATTTAGAAGAAGACATCGAGAAATGGCACCAAAGATGTAAACAACAATGACACACCACGATGGGAGCCGCGCATCATGTCACCACACGACAGCCTGGCGTCGAGATGGAGCCATACCCTGGACCGTTGGGTAGAACGCTGCTGCGTCATTCTACTGGCGGCGCTGGTCATCACCGTCTGGGTCGGCATCCTGGCACGCTACGTACTGCCCTGGAACCTGACCTTCACCGAGGAACTGGCGCGTTACCTGATGATCTGGGTCGCTTTACTGGCAATTTCCATCGGCATCTGTCGGCGACAACATGTCGGCATGCTGGTGCTCTTCGACCGTCTCCCCTTGTCCGCCAAGCGCTTTCTCGCCCTGGCCTTTGACCTGGTCGGTATTGCCTTCTTTGCGGTGATGTTCGTCTACAGCCTGACCTACGTGGAAAGAGGGTTCAGTCAATCCACCATGATTTTCGGGGTGGCCAAGGGCTACCCCTACCTGATCATTCCGATCGCATCCGGAGTGGCCTGCCTGCAGCTCGCCCTGGCCGCCATTCGCGACCTCCAGCGCAGCGCCCCGCAACCCGCCCTGGACCGTAGCTGAGCAGGAGTCACGAACATGGTTATTGTTGCATCTGCGTTTCTGCTGCTGCTGGTAATTGGCATGCCGGTGGGTATCGTTCTAGGCGTCGCTGGGCTGATCGGTCTGATCGACATGGGCGGCGGCACCTTTCTGGCCATGGTGCCGGACAAGTTCTTCTCAGGCCTCAATCTCTTTCCCTTCCTGGCGATGCCATTCTTCATCCTGGCCGGCGAAATCATGAATCGCTCGGGACTGACCCTGAACCTGGTCAACTTCGCCCAGTCCCTGGTCGGTTGGCTGCGTGGAGGCATGGCACATTCCAACATGCTGGCTTCGGTCCTGTTCGCGGGGCTGACCGGCTCTGCCACTGCCGATGCTGCCGCTTTCGGCAACACCCTGGTGCCGGCCATGAAAAAGGCGGGCTACAGCGGCCCCTACGCCTGCGCCGTGACCGCCGCAGGATCGATCATCGGCCCCATCATTCCGCCTTCCACCCTGGCCATCATCTACGGGTCGCTGATGGGTGTCTCCATCGCAGGTCTGTTTGCTGCCGGTATCATCCCAGGACTGCTGCTGTGCCTTGTCTGCATGTGCCTGATCGCTGCCACAGCGCGTCGCCTCAACCTGCCCAAGGACCAGCAGGGCCCTAGCCTGGCTCGCATTCTCAAGGAATTTCGCCTGAGCTTGCTGGCGCTCATCCTGCCAGTGTTCATTCTGGGTGCCATCCTGACAGGCATCACCACCCCCACCGAAGCGGCTGCCCTGGCGGTGTTCTACGCCCTGTTCGTTGGCTGTGTGTGCTATCGCAACATCGGCTGGCGGGACCTCTATGACATGCTGGCCAGGACGGCACTGATTACCGGCGTCATCTTTCTGATCATCGCTTCGGCGTCGATCCTGGGCTGGTGGATGACCTTCAATCAAATTCCCCAGCTGATCGCCGACGCCTTCCTGTCAGTGTCGCAGTCACCGGTGGTCGTGGTGACCATGATCGTCGCACTGCTGCTGTTCATCGGCCTGTTCATGGACATCAACGCGGCACTTATCATTCTGGCTCCGGTACTCGCGCCACTAGCCGCCACCATCGGCCTGGAGCCGGTGCATGCCGGCATGATCATCATTTTATCGCTCACCATCTCGTTGATGACGCCTCCGGTCGGTGCCTGCCTGTTTGTCCTGGCATCCGTCACTGGAGAGCGCATCGAGTCGATCACTCGCTCGCTATGGCCCTTCATCCTGGTCGAGCTACTGGTTCTACTGGCAACCGCCTACTGGGCACCTATCAGCCTGGCGATTCCTCGCATGCTGGGGCTTGCCGACTGACCAGGCCAGCCACCTCAACCATCACGACAACAGCACAACAACAACCAAAACCACCGCAGCAACCAACGTAAAAAGCGAACGTAAAAAGCCATAGTGAATAACAACAGCAAGGAGTGACACATGTCCCTATCGACTCCCACCTTGACGCTCAAGCGCCACCTTCTCGTTGGCGCCGTGATGACGGCCACCCTGGTGGCCAGTAGCACAACGCTGGCGGCCACCACCATGCGTATTGCCCACCTCAATCCGCCGGACCCTACGGCCAGCAACTCCGGTGCGATGACCGCCGTCTTCAAGCAACTGGTAGAAACGGCTACCAATGGCGAGATCAAGGTCGAGGTCTTCCCCGCCGGCCAACTTGGCGAAGACGCCAACGTCATCAACCAGGTGGGTCAGGGCATCGTCCAGTCCACCATTTCCTCCGCCGGCGGGGTGGCGGAGCACTATCCCCGCATCGGCATCTTCGATATCCCCTTCGCCTTCCCCAATATCGCGGTGGCGACCGAAGTCATCGATCTCGAGAGTGACTTCGGTCAGGCCCTGGCAGATGACCTCGAGGCCGAGACCGACGGACTCAAGGTGCTAGGTCTGCTGGACAGCGGCGGATTCTTCCAATTCACCAATTCGCAGCGTCCCATCGAGACCACCGCGGACATGGAGGGTCTGCGCATCCGCACCATGACGCTGCCCACCCATGAGGCCATGATCAATGCACTGGGCGCGGAAGCGACGCCCCTGGCCTGGTCTGAGGTGTATACCGCGCTGCAGACTGGAGTAGCCGATGGTCAGATGAACCCTATCCAGCAGACGTCGTTTGCCAACTTTGACGAAGTCCAGTCCTACCTGACGGTCAGCAACCACCTGATCACTCCCTACGTCTGGCTGATCAACGAAGACTTCTACAATGGGCTCAGCGCCGAACAGCAAACGGTCGTTGACTGGGCCGCCGATGTCGCGGTTGATGCTGGCCGTTCGATGTCACGCATTATCGAGGCCTCGGACAACGGACTGCCCAAGCTGGCCGAGGGAATGGAAGTGAACGCCATCACCCCAGAAGCCCGCCAGGCCTTTGTCGAGATGGCTCAGCCAGCGGTGCGTCAGGTCATCGCCGAACGCTACGGCAGCGAGGGCGAAGCGCTGCTGGCCAGCATGCTCGATGCCATCGACAGCGCCAGCACGCCCTGACCACGACAGCGGCGAGTCAGCCTCTCGCCGCAAAAAGCCTTCAGGCCGCTTCCTGACGGAAGCGGCCTGAAGGGTCTAGACGCCGTACTTTCACTTCCTGCTTATGTTCCTGGCTATTTTCCTGGCTATGTTCCTACCCGTGTTCCTGGCTGTGTTGGTGCCGATTTCATCGACCACGCTACAGGGCTAGCTGGCGTTGAAGCCCATCACACCGTGGCGGCGTTCACCAGGGCAGAAGCACCGCTGATATCTGGCAGGCACTCGCCAGCGGCCAGACGTTCCAGGATGATCTCTTCCTGCCGCTGTAACTCCAGGGTGTGATCGATCACTGCATCGACCTCCGAGGGGGGGATGACCACCACGCCATTCTCGTCGGCCAGTACCACATCTCCCGCTGACACCACTACACCGCCGACGCTGACCGGCAGATTCATCGCGCCGCCCTGGTTGGCAAGCTTGGTGGTCAACGACGAAACACCGCGACTCCACACCGGAAAGCGCTTGGCCCTTATGGTCGCAAGGTCCGTGGCGGTGCCATCGATGATCACCCCGGCCAGTCCCAGACGAGAGCCAACTTCGGTCAGTACGCCACCCCAGCAGGCGTGATGTCGGTCGCCCTGACGGTCAATCACCAGGACGTCTCCCGGGCGCAGCAGACGCATCGCATGGTTGAGCAGGGTGCCATCCCCTGGTGGCAGTGACAGGGTGACGGCCACGCCGGCAATACGCACCTCATCGAGCTGACAGCGTATCTCGGGATCGATAAAGCCGCTCTCGCGGAAATGGCCGATGGTGGCGGTCTCGCACATCAGCAGGCGCTCGTGACGGGCTCCCTCCAGTGGGGCAGGAAGATCAGCAATGGTGTACATGTAACTCCCGTAATGCCATTACGTAACTACCACAATAACGGCTTGCAATGATGATTGAGGGCCGCTGAGGCCGGTTGAGTAGGTAACGCCAGGATCAGATCAAGCTGGGTAGCCAGGTGATCAACGCCGGCACCCAATAGAGCAGCAACATGCCCAGCAGGAAGCACAGCACGATGGGCCAGGCAGCAGCATAGATGGTCGGCATCGACACCGACGGCGCCCCGCCCTTGACCGCAAACAGGTTGTAGCCAAAGGGTGGTGTCAGGCTGCCCACCGCCAGATTGATCAAGAACAGCGTCCAGAACCATACCGGATCGAAGCCATAGGCCTTGACCAGCGGTGCATAGATGGGAATCACCACCATCATGAAGGCGATCTGGTCGATGAACATGCAGGCAATCAACGGGATCAGCATCAACAGCAGCAGCATCAGTCCGGCATTCAGGTCCATGGCGGTCGCCGCGGCGACAAGTCCCGAGGTTGCCCCGGTAAAGGACAAAAGCTGACTGAACAGCTTGGAGCAGGCCAGGATCGTGATGATCATGGCGCTGATGGACAACGACGACAGCAACGCCTGGCCTGCCATCTTGAGACTGAACTTGCGGTAGTAGATGGCCACCACAATGGCACCGAGCACCCCCGTGGCAGCGGACTCAGAAGGTGTCGCCACCCCCAGCATCATCAGCCCCAGCACCGAGAAGATGATGATCGAGAACGGCGCCATGTTGGCCAGGGCACGCCCTCGCTGTCGCCAGTTACCGCCACCGGAGTCATCCACCGCGGGGGCCCGCGACGGATCCAGCAGCATGCGCACGACCACATAGGTGACGAACAGCCCGGCCAGCAGCATCCCCGGGATGATGCCAGCGATCAGCAGACGCGCGATGGAAACATCGACCATGGAGCCAATGATGATGACCAGCAGGCTCGGCGGAATGATCGGTGCAAGGCCGGCCCCTCCTAGTATCAGGCCGATCGACAGGCGGTCGTCATAGCCGCGCTGCTGCATCGTCGGCAGCGCTGAACGGCTGAGCATGGCCGTCACCGCCAGGGCCGACCCCGACAGGGCACCAAACAAGGTGGATAGTGCCACGACAAAGAAATAGAGACGTCCCTTGATGCGCCCCATCAGGGTGTCCAGGGAGTCAAAGATGACGTCTATGGAGCCTGAACGAAACAGCAGCTCCCCCATCAACACAAACAGTGCGATGGTCGTCAGCGTCTCCGAGGTGACGGTGTCGTACACACTGTTGGCGAACATGCCGAAGCCGGCGCTGCCCATCAGCCAGAACGTGCCGGCCACATTGATCGCCAGAAACGCCACGAAGACCGGCACGCCCAAGGCAAACAATCCCATCAGCAGGGCGATGGCCACGCCCAGGGTCACATACCACTCCATCACCTAGCTCTCCTGCTGTGGGCTGTCGCCGTGGGTGTCGCTGGGCCACTCGACGGTGGCGGGAAACACCGCGCGTCGCAGAAAATGCAGCGCCGTGTTGGTGAAGCCGTAGCCGATAAAGCTCGATACCCAGACCTTGGGGATGTCGAGCCCCATGGCCGTGGTGGTGCCACTCGCCAGCTGGCGGGCGCTTTCGCTGATCAGCATCCACGCCGCCAGTCCACAGACCGCAGCGGTCAGCAGCGCCGTCACGCGCTCGAAGCCCTGCTGGCGCGCCGCCGGCAGGCTGTCCTGAACGACGCTGATCGCGATATGACCGCGAGTGCGAGCTAGCTCAGGCATGGCCAGGCTGGCGGAAAGACACAGGCAGTAGGCGACGATGGAACTCGACCACAGGGTCGGAGCATTGAAAAAGTAGCGGGCCACCACTTCGATCCAGAAGCACACGACGATGCCACACAAGGTGGCACCGCCGAGGTAAAAGCCGAATCGCGTGAGGCCATCGTGCCAACGGGCAAGGGTAGCCAGCATGGGTGCCATCCGCTTAGGGGGTCATGTCGTTGCTTTCAGCGATCTCACGCATCTTGGCGACCGCTTCGGGGGACTTGTCGAGTCCGAGCTGCCAGATGCCTTCGGTCACCAGGGCGTCGAGCCGCTCGGCGTCTTCCGGCGCAAACTCGGTTTCCTGCATGCCCAGCTCCTTCAGGCGCTCCCACTCTTCCACGGCCAGCTGATCGAGGATTCCGGCGATCTCAGCCTCGAGCGCTTCGCCCTGGGCCAGCAGAACGCTTTGCTCAGCGTCGTCGAGTCCGTTGAAGGTATCGAGGTTCATCAGCAGGTAGGTGTAGGTCTGGCCGAAGGTCGGCTTGGAGAAATACCCCGCCACTTCATGCCAGCCCAGGTCCTCGACGCCGTTGAGACCCCAGGCAGCACCGTCGATGACGTTACGGTCCAGGGAGGAATAGACGTCACCACTGGACATCAGTACCGGGGTGCCCCCCAGGCCCTGGGTCACGTTGGTGTAGGTGGGGCTGCCGCGCAGGCGTCGCCCTTCCAGTCCAGGCGTGCCATCGATGGGATCCTTGAGGATGTACTGGAAGCCACTGGAGCCCAGCGGGGGAATGGCCAGCAGCTTCAGGCCCAGCGCGTTGTATTCACTGTCGATAAAGTCCCACAGCCCGGATTCACGAGTCTTGGCAGGGTCGACGAAGACACCGTCCATGGCGGCACCGACGCCAGTGGTGTTCGTGTGGTAGGCGCCATGGGTGTAGAGCAGGTCGAACACCCCTGCCGAGACCGGCTGCAGCTGTTCGAAGGGCGGCACCACATCGGGTCCATTGAGGGCAATGTTGACGTCGCCATCGCTGGCACTCTGGACCTTGTCGATGTAGCGCTGGGCGACTTCACGGGTGTAGGCCGACGTCAGATCATAACTCGACAGCATACGCAGGTCGGTCGCCTCGGCAGGCGTCGAAACGGCGGACAGGGTCAGGCTTGAAAGCGACAGCGCTGACACGGTCAGCAGAGAGCGGGAGAGTCGGGACAGGGAGCGGTTCATGGGTTTCCTCGCGATTATGGTTGTTATCATCCGTGGCCGAGGCGGGAGGTGCCTGGCAAAAGGTTCCTGGATACCTTTTCAATCTAGTCAGGGCACGACGCCAGGGTCAACGACTATCAGGCCACGGAGTTTTTCGATTTTTAATACTTAGAATTTATGTGATTTATGCAAAAAAATACACACATAAACTCGCTAGAAGTAACGGCGCATTTTAAGCTGAGCCACAGCGGAAAAATCACCAAAAAGGTGCAACCGATGCGCCAGGGCGTCATGCCACGTCTGGTGTCCGTGCCCTCGGCATCGCTCACAACAGCAACAACAGCGATGCCAGCAGCGATGACAAGCCCAATATCAACAACAACGCCCACCATAGCGAAAGGAGCCAGCGATGCGGCCGATTCACGATACTCTGGACTGGAATCTGCTACGTACCTTCATCGTCATCGTGCAGGAAGAAAGCGTCAGCAAGGCCGCCGTGCGCCTGTATCTGTCGCAGCCGGCGGTCAGCCTGTCGCTGAAACGCCTGGAGGAGCGGCTCGGGCAAAAGCTGATCGAGCGCGACAGCCATCGCTTTCGGGTGACCCAGGCGGGCCAGCTGGTCTATCGCGAGGCGGTGGATATCTACGCCAACGTAGCGCGCCTGGCGGCATCGGTGGGAGAGGCGGATCCCGAGGTCGCCGGCCACGTCTCACTGGCGTTTATCACCGGCATTCAATGTCGCTTTCTCGACAGCGTGCTGGCCGCCTTCCATCGTCGCTATCCGCAGATCACCTTCGAGATCGAGGACATGTCCAGTCAGGAGGTGCAGCATGTGCTGTCCCAGCGCCAGAGCGCCCTGGGCATCTGTCTGGCCCAGGGCTGCCCGGATAATCTCGACAGCCAGATTCTGGCCCGTCAGCGCTATCGCCTGTTCTGTGGCCGCAGCCATCGGCTGTTCGGCAGGGACAACCTGCCGATGGACGAACTCCAGCGTGAGGCCTACGTGTCCTTCGGTAGCGAACAGCTCGACGGAGTGCTGTCGCCGCTGGCCGTGTTTCGCGCCCAGCACGGTCTCAAGGGCCCGGTGGTAGGCCAGTCCAGTCGCCTGCAGGAAATCGAGCGCATGGTCATGGCGGGATGGGGCATCGGCTGTCTGCCGGAACACCTGGTCGCCCGAGAGGTCGCGGACGGCGACCTGTGGCCATTGCCGCCCTACGCCGGCGTGGCCGACATCGACCTGCACGTGATGTGGCATCGTGAAGGTCGCGCCAGTGTTGCCGAGACGACCTTCATCGAGTTCTTTCAGACCTGCATGGCCAAGGTGCCGATGGAAGCTCGGCTGACGACCGGTATCGACATGGCCGATGCCGCTTTGACTCCGCTCGCCGCCTCGCTCACCCCCGACGACCCAGGCTAGCCATCTGCGCGATAAGCGGGGCGATAAGCAGGGCTATCACCGGCTCAGGGCCGCCTCGCGAATCGCGCTTAGACGTTTACCGGGGGCGATGCCGTCGGTTTCGTAGCGCAGCTCGATCAGGGCTGGGCGCCGCTCACGCTCGGCGTAGGCCAAAGCACGCTCAAAGGCGCCGTCGAAGTCCTCGTCACGGTCAACGACTTCGCCCAGGCCACCGTAGGACTCCACCAGGGTGGTAAACGCCGGGTTGGTAAAGGTCAGCGCAATCTCACGTCCCGGAAAGTCATTTTCCTGATGGGCGCGAATGGTGCCCCACATGCCGTTGTTGAACACCAGCACCACGATACCCACGCCATACTGCAGTGCGACACCCAGCTCCTGCAGGTTCATCTGGAAGCAGCCGTCGCCGGCGAAGCACACGGCAGGACGATCAGGGTATTCAAGCTTGTATGAGATCGCGGCCGGCAGCCCGTAGCCCATTGACCCTACGGTCGGCGCCAGTGAACTGCCGAGGCCGGAAAAGCGCACGTAGCGGTGGGCATAAAGCGCGTAGTTGCCTGCCCCCACCGTGACGCAGCCCTGTCCCTGCAGCCGACGGTCCACGCTACAAGCGACACGGTCGAGGCTCAGCGGTCCCGGCGCGGGCTGCGGCTCAAGGGTGGCCAGATAATCGGCACGGGCGGCACGGGTCTGCTCGGCCCAACGTGGCGGCGCATCAGGGGTCAGCGCGTCCAGGCCGCTGGCAAATCCGACCACGTCAGCGTTGATCGCAAGGTCAGCATGATAGACCCGGCCCAACTCCTCCGGGTCCGGATAGACATGCACCAGCGTCTGGCGGGGACTCGGCGACTGAATCCAGGAGTAGCCTTCGCTGGTCGCCTCCCCCATGCGAGTGCCGACAGCGATCAGCAGGTCGCTGTGTTTCAGGCGCTCGCGCAGGGCATCATCCATGGCAAAGCCGACATGTCCAGCGAACCGTTCATCGTGCTGGTCATAGCATTCCAGCCGGCGCCAGGCGACACCCACCGGCAAGTCGAAGCGCTCGGCAAAGGCGACCATTTGCGCCTGGGCCTCGCTCGTCCAGCCGCTGCCGCCAATCAACAGGAAGGGACGCTCGGCCTCGGCCAGGCGTGCCTTCAGTTCAGCCAACTGATCGCGTGAGGGATAGCTATGCAAGGCTGCCATGGGCCGGGCGTCAGCAACCTCCGCTTCGCCCCACAGGGTGTCTTCGGGCAGCGCCAGCACCACCGGCCCCGGTCGACCGCTGGTGGCCACACGGTAGGCTCGGGCAATGTACTCGGGGATGCGATCGGTGGCATCAATCTGCGCCACCCACTTGGCCATGGGGCCAAACATGCGACGGTAGTCGATCTCCTGGAAGGCCTCACGCTCCACGAAATCGTTCCCCACCTGGCCGACGAACAGAATCATCGGCGTGGAGTCCTGGTAAGCGGTATGCACGCCGATGGACGCGTTGGTGGCTCCGGGTCCTCGTGTGACGAAGCAGATGCCGGGCTCGTTGGTCAGCTTGCCGTAGGCCTCGGCCATATAGGCCGCGCCGCTTTCCTGTCGACAGACGATGGGGTCGATGGCACCACGGTGCTCGTTCAAGGCATCAATGCACGGTAGATAGCTTTCACCAGGCACCAGAAAGACTCGGCGCGCGCCGTGTAACCGCAGTTGATCCATCAGGATCTGACCACCGTTGCGGCGTGGTTGAGAGGCAGAAGTCACGGCAGTTGTCGCTGGCTGGCTCATGTCAGAGTTCTCGATATCGTTGTTGGTATGAAAAGGCAATTCAGGCGTCACCGAGGACGCGATGAACGGTGGCCACCTGGTCTGGCAGCACCACACAGCGCGCGCGAATGCCACGGGACCTGGCCCAGGCGAGATCGTCGTCGATGCCCTGCGGATAGGGCCATGGGCCATCGATGGCCAGGCACTGGGCCTCGGCACAGGCGGCGAAGAAGCGCTCGCGCCAGGGGGCCAGCACCTGGACGCGGTGACTCACGTCGGCGTCGGCGGCCACCCCCAGGTCCCGAGACAGGTCGCCGGTACCCAGCAGCGCCGCCGTGACTCTTGGGCTGGCCTTGAGGATGTGCTGGGCGGCTTGCACGCCAACGCGGCTCTCCAATGTCGGAATCAGCGCCGTCGCCCCCTGCTCCAGGCGGCCGCGGCGCTCTTCCCGTGCCATGGCCATCGCCAGCAGCACGACGTCCATGGACGACTCGACCTGGGGCAGAAAGATGGCGGCCGGCAGCCCACGCATCAGCACCGCCAGTTCGCCATCACCGCCTTGCGCCAGCGGGTTGATGCGCGCCATGGGCAGGCGCCCCCGCTGACGGCAACGCTCGGCAAAGGACGCAAAGTCGATGCAGGCACGGGACCGCTGCGGCGCGGGGGTGAACTCCTCCAGGTCGACAATGATCGCCTCAGCGCCACTTGCCAGCGCCTCTTCCAGACGCTGCGGGTCATGTCCTGGCACGAACAGCCAGCTACGGCAGTCGCTGAGAGGAGCGCTGATCGACGTCGTGGCACTCATGACGGTCACTCCATCAAGTTGGGCAGGAACAGGACGATGTCCGGCACGAAGGTGATCAGCAGCAGCACCGCCACCATGGCCCCCAGCATCAGTCCCAGATAGCGCAGCGACTCCATGACACTGATACCGGCAATACGGCAGGCAGCCATCAGGTCGACACCCAGTGGCGGAGTATTCGCACCAATCGCCAGATTCACCGTCAGCAGCACCCCGAAGTGGACCGGGTCAATGCCATATTGACCGAGCAGCGGCATCACGATAGGGGTGACAATGATGATGATCGCGATGCTCTCCATGAAGGAGCCGAGCACCAGCAACACGGCGGTCAGCAGCAGCAATACGCCGTAGCGGCTGTCGGTGATGTCACCAATCAGCGCGGCGATGGCCTGGGGCACCTGCTCGTAGGTCAAACCCCAGGCAAACATGCCGGCCGCCCCGATGATGATCAGGATCGCCCCGGAGGTCTCGGCGGTGGCGATGACACTGTCGACGATGTCCTTGAGACTCAGGCTGCGGTAGATCAGGGTGCCGACGATCAGCGCGTAGACGATGGCCGAGGCAGCCGCCTCGGTAGGCGTGAAGACGCCAAACCGAATGCCTCCGATAATCAGCACAGGTACCAGCAGGGCCGGCAAGGCGGCAATGAATGCCCGGCGACGCTCGCCTGGCTCGGGCCGGGTGCCGCCACTCCAGCCGTTGCGCCGAGAGACGTAGATGGCCACGCCTACCAGGGCCAGGGTCAGCAGCATTCCGGGGATCACGCCGCCCATGAACAGTTTGCCGACGGAGGTGTTGGAGGTCGTACCGTAGACAATCATGACGATGCTGGGCGGTATGACCGTACCGATGGAGCTGGCAGTACCGACCAGGGCACTGCTGAAGCCACGGTGATAGCCGCTGCGCTGCATCGCCGGCAGCAGCATGCTGCCGATGGCAATGACGTCAGCCACGCCGGAGCCAGACAGCGCACCGAACATCATGCACGCCAGCACCGCCACTACCGCCAGTCCGCCCTTGATATCGCCCACCAGAGCCATGCACAGGCGCACCAGGCGCTGGGTCAGACCTGCATGGTTCATCAGCTGGGCGGCCAGCACGAACAGCGGAATGGCGAGCAGGGTGAAGCTTTCCATGCCGGCCACGAACTGCTGGGCCGATACCATCATTGGCGCGGCACCGAACATCAGCAGGTACGACAGCACCGCCAGGATCAGGCCGAAGGCAATCGGAATGTCGATCAGGATGGCCAGGGCGAAAACGCCCACCAGGGTCAGGGCTCCCAGGGTCATGATGCACGCTCCTCAGTCACCGGCGCTGGGGCCAGCACGTGGCCACACTGCATCAACGCCATCGCCCCACAGCAGACCGGGACCGACAGGTAGACCAGCCCGGCCGGCAGCTGCAGCGCGGTGGTGGTCTGGGACATGGTCAACCAGGCCAGGTCCCACCCGGCCTTGGCCAGTATCAGCAGCATGACCAACAGCAACAGGTCGGTCATGCGCGTGATCACGCGGCGTAGTGAAGGGGCAGTGACCAACAGCGGCAGCAGACCGGCATTCAGATGGCTGCGCTTGTGGGTACAGGCGATTCCGGCCAGCAGAGCCGTCCAAACCAGTACCAGCTGGGGCAGCTCTTCTGCCCAGTGTGGCGGTGCCCCTACCACCCAGCGCATGAACACCGAGTAGGCCACCAGTGCCGCCAGCATGGCGGCACCGATACCGGCAAGCGCCAGGCTCAGGCGCGAGACGAAACGAGCGAGGGTCGCGAGTCCCATGGGGCTCATTGACCTTCACGATAGCGCTTGACCAGACCCATCAGCTCGCTGCCGAACACGTCTTCGTAGTCTGACCAGACACCCTGTACCGCCGCATTGAAGGGCGCGGTATCGACCTGGTTGACGCTCATGCCTTCTGCTTCGAGCTCGGCCACCAGGCGCGAGTCATCTTCCTGGGTCATGCGACGCTGCTCATCCCGCCACTGGTTCGCCAGCGTCTGGACGACCGTCTGATCCTCCTCGGACAGTCGCTGCCATACCGTATTGGCAACGGTCAGGCAGGCGGGCGCCCAGACATGTCCGGTCAACGAGACATAGTCCTGCACCTCGAAGAACGACGAGGAGTGGATGATGGACAGCGGATTCTCCTGAGCGTCGAACACGCCTTGCTGGAGTGCTGAGTAGAGTTCACCAAAGGACAGGGGAGCGGGGCTCGCGCCAAGGGCGGTGAAGGTGTCCAGGCGCATCTTGTCCGGAGTCACCCGAATCTTGAGGCCGGCCAGGTCCTCGGGCGTTTCCACCGGGGCGCGGTTGTTGGTGACGTGGCGGAAACCGTTTTCCCACCAGGACAGAATCTTCATGTTGTAGCCCGCGGCGATCTCTTCCAGCGCGCTACCCAGGTCACCGTCGTAGGCGGCATAGGCGTCTTCGCGGTCCGCCCAGGAATAGGGCAGCTCGACGATGCCAAAGCGTGCATCAAGCGGCTGGAAGGAGCCGCACCCGATGACTCCGGCCGGAACGCTGCCAATCTGCATGCCTTCCACCATGGTCTTCTCGTTGCCGAGCTGGCCACTGGGAAAGACTTGGAAATTGACGCGCCCTTCGGTCGCCTCGCGCACGTCGTCGGCGAAGCCTTCCGCGGCGATATGCCAGCTATGGGTGGGTGCCAGCACGTGGCCCAGCTTGATATCGAGAGCGTGAGCGGAAGAAGACAGTCCGGCAAAGGCGCCAAGCGCCAGCACACCAAGTGTTCTTGAGTTCATGAGTCTGCCCGAGTGATGTTGTGATTGTGGGAAACGGGACCAGCAGGACGCAGGCCTACCGGCATCACAAGAGAGTCGGACAGGGGGATGTATAAGACAATTTTCGAGATTTTATTCTTTGAATAAGCATGGCTTATTCAAGACCGTCACTGCATGTCGGCCACCCGCTGCTCCACGGCCAGGACAACGCGCTGCGACACGGCGACGGCTAACGCTACCGGTGAAGAAAACGCACTACCTCTTCGGTGTAAAAAGCCCGTTCCGCTGACTCAGATCACGCCCCCCAGCGGCAATGGCACAAGCTCCTCAACCTTGCTTCATCACAGGTCGATAACCCTCGCATCACCGCTACTCGCAGCCGTCATGGGGGAAGTGAGCACTCGCCTCTTCCTCCCTGCGGCAGGCGATAGCACTCTTTCATCGCGAGCCCGTACCCATGACATCACTTCTCAATCGCCTGAGCATGGGAGGTAAATTCCTCCTCGTGCTGTCTATTCCCTTGTTAGCCATCACATGGATCACCATCACGACGGTCATGGACCGCAAGGCAGTCGTTGCCGAGATGGAGGATCTGCAGGAGATGGCCACTCTCAGCAGATATGCGGGCAACCTGGTGCATCAGCTTCAGCGTGAGCGGGGCATGACCGCTGCGTTTGTCAGCAGCCATGGCATCAACTACCGCACGGAGCTGCCTGGACAGCGGCAGGCAACCAGCGTCGAAGCAGATGCCTTTAACGACCATGTCGCTGCGATCGACTTTTCTCAGCACGACGCCAGGGTTGAGGCGCAGGTCAAGCATGCACTGGGCCTGCTCCAAGAGACGGACCAGCTGCGCCAGCGTGCAGACAACCTCGCGGCAAGTGCCGAGGACGTCACGGATGCTTACAGCGCGATCAACGAGGCGCTGATCGACATCGTCGCCAAGGAGACCTTCGGCATTGATCAGGGCGACGTCTCGCGGCAATTGACTGCCTACTACGATCTGCTGAACATCAAGGAGCTTGCCGGGATCGAGCGTGCGGTGCTGGCCGCTGCCTTCAGCGCCGACTCCCTGTCGACCAGCATGTTCAGAAAGCTCCTCGCGCTGATCGTGAAATCCGACGTCCACAGGAAGAACTTCCTTGAGCTGTCGCCCCAGAACAGCCAGCTCGCGCTGCAGGAGTTGCTCGACAGTCCTCTGGGCACAGAGCTCGCCACCATGCGCGAGGTGGTCTTCGACAAGTCGACCAATGGTGGCTTCGGTATCGATCCCCACACCTGGTTCGACGCCCAGACAGCCTTTATCGATGGCCTGAAAGACGTTGCCATGAACACCGAGCAGACACTCTACGAGACGACCGAACACCTTCAGCAACAAGCCCTCGAGCAACTGATCTACCAAGGGCTTGCCATGCTGGCGGTGGTGATCATCACCCTGACCTTTTCGCTCATCACGGCACGCAGCGTGGTGCGGACACTGTCGACCGCGGTGGCGGAGATCAGCAAGCAGAAAGATGACCTGACCAAGCGCCTGGAGGTGGCTGGCGCCGATGAACTGTCGACACTGTATCGGGCCTTCAACGGCGCCTTGAGCAACATGGCGAGCCTGGTGATCAACCTGAAGCACGGCTCCAGTGCCGTCGAGGCGGTGAGTGGCGAGATTGCCCGGGACAATCAGGACCTGGCCAGCAGAACGGAACAGCAGGCCGCCTCACTGGTCGAGACCGCTTCCAGCATGGAACAGATCACGGCGACCGTGAAACAGACCTCGGACTCCGCTCAGCAGGCCCAGGCAATGACCCGAGAGGTGGCCAGTCGAGCCAGCAACGTCAGCCACAATGCCGCCCAGACCCGTAAGGCCATGGCAGACATACGTGACGCCAACAAGGAGGTCACCAAGATCGTGGAAGCGATAGACGATATTGCCTTCCAGACCAATATCCTTGCCCTTAACGCCTCTGTCGAAGCGGCACGTGCCGGTGATCAAGGACGAGGATTTTCCGTGGTGGCCTCGGAGGTCCAGAAGCTCGCCAGTCGTTGTGCCGAAGAGGCCACCCTCATCCGCCAGTTGATCAACACGAACACGCAGCGAGTCAATCGGGGGGAGCAGCTGGTGGTATCTACCAGCGAGGCCCTGGACACCATTTCGGAGCATGCCCAACGCACGGCGACGCTGGTCTCCGAAATATCGATCGCCGCTAGCGAGCAGTCTCTGGGCATTGAGCAGGTCAACCAGGCACTGGCACAGCTGGAAGACGTGACCCAGCAAAACGCCAACCTTGTGGTAAGGGTGGCGGCGGCAGGCCAGGCGCTGGATCAACGCGCCCGTGAGATGGCCGCATTGGTGGGGCGCTTCAAGGTAGACGACTCGGCCAGCCACTTGAGGACGGACAGCGCCTCACTGCTGACAGATGCGTCGTCTTCGTCACTACAAACATGACCTGGATCATCGAAAGCGCTGACTCTCGGTCAGGTCAAACATCGAGCAAAACGTGCTCTTTCGATCAGAAAACCCGCTGTTTCAAGCAGATGGGACGCGTATGAAAGCCTTGCTCTGCACAGCTCAGAAGGACCGCCAGCAAGCCTGAAACGCCCCTTCTCCCGAAACGAAAAAAGGCTTACGAACGTGTCGTAAGCCTTTGAATTCTATGGCGCGCCCTAAAGGATTCGAACCTTTGACCTTTGCCTCCGGAGGGCAACGCTCTATCCAGCTGAGCTAAGGGCGCGCGATGCCGTGGACAGCTGCCACACGGCGAGCCATATCCTACATCGGGCGCCACTCAGTGTCCACCCGATGGCGCACGCTACGGGCTATCGCGCGCCTTTGCGCCAGGGTGGGGCATTTTCCCGCTTTCAGCGTTGTCGCTATACTGCCGGCACAGCGTGACGCCCGGCGAGGGGGTATCAAGAGCTCGGCGCCACCGATACAAAAACTGTGATTCAGTAGACCGTCACTAGAGGTGGTGAGAGTGAAATCCAGCAAGCTGATCTTGGGGTGCCTGATCACCCTGGGCCTGGCCACAAGCCAGGCAATGGCGCAGGACGACGCCGCACGGGACGCCATGGCCGAGCGCCTGGCACCGGTGGGATCGCTCTGCCTCGAGGGCCAGGACTGCGGCAGCGCGGCCATGGCGGCAGCAGGGGGCGACGGCGGAGGTGCATCGGGTGGCGCCGACGGCGAAGCCGTCTATGGCAGCATCTGCATGGCCTGCCATGATACCGGCGTCGCCGGCGCGCCCAAGCGCGGCGACGAAGCCGCCTGGGCCGAGCGCACCACCAAAGGCTTCGAAACGCTGTTGGATCATGCGCTGAATGGCTTCAATGCCATGCCTGCCCGCGGCGGCAACCCCAACCTGTCCGACGAGGAAGTCCATGCAGCGGTGGCCTACCTGGTGGAACCGGTGATGGACGTGCCGGCAGCCGACGCCGCTGCCACCGAAGATGCCTCAGCAGACGCTACCGCGTCAGAAGAGACGGCGGCTGAGGACACGGCTGCCGCTGACACCGCCGCCAGCGATCCTGCAGCGGAAGACCAGGCAGCGGACGACCAGACAGCAAACGACGAAGCGGCAGCTGACGGCGCTGCAGTGGAGATGGATCCCGCTGTTGCCGCCATTGACGGCGCTGCGGTCTATGGTGGTATCTGCATGGCCTGCCATGAGGCGGGTATCGCTGGCGCCCCGGTGCGCGGTGATGCTGCCGCCTGGGAGCCGCGTCTGGCCCAGGGCTTCGAGACCCTGTACGACCACGCCATCAACGGCTTCAATGCCATGCCGCCCAAGGGAGGCAATCCGAGCCTGTCCGACGATGAGATCAAGGCCGCGGTTCACTACATGGTTCAGTAAGGGCTGACTCATCACTGGCCAGCTCATGACTGGCTATCTCATCACGAGATGCGGCGGGGCGCCCAAGGGCGCCCCGCCGTCGTTGGCGCTACCCTTCACCGCAACCATTTATCCACACCACCTACCACGAAAAAGGGGTGTGGATAACGTTAATCCAGTAGCGAGCGAAGCCCCGCAATTGCGCTCTTGCCGCGCTCCTGCTTGCGATCCGGGTCCTCCCGATCGGCGCGCCCTTCCCACTCCAGGTCATCCGGCGGCAGTTCATCCAGGAAGCGACTGGGCACACAGTCCATCAGCTCACCGTAGGCCTTGCGCTGGCGGGCCAGGGTCATGGTCAGGGTACGTCGGGCGCGGGTGATGCCCACATACGCGAGGCGGCGCTCTTCTTCCACCGTGCCGGCTTCGATGGAGTTTCGGTGGGGCAGCAGCTCCTCCTCCAACCCCATCAGGTAGACGTGGGGAAACTCGAGGCCTTTTGACGCGTGCATGGTCAATAGCTGCACCCTGTCCGAGTCATCCTCTTCGGCCTGCTGTTCGAGGATGTCACGCAGCACCAGGCGCGAAATGGCTGACTCCACGTCGTCCGTCTCGGTATCGGTGCTGGCGGTGTTTTCCTCAGGGTCAGACTGCATCGACTTTTCCAGCTGGTCGATCAGGATCCACACGTTGGCCATGCGCCGCTCGGCAATGGTGGGAGCACTGGCGTTCTGATAGAGCCAGGCCTCGTAGTCCATCTCGCGCATCATCTCGCGAATGGCCGCGATGGCGTCGCCCTCGTCCATTCGTCGACGTACGCCGTCGATGAAGTGGGTAAAGCGTGTCAGGCGCTCCACCGCGCGGGCCGGCAACTGTTCGGCAAGCCCCAGCTCATGGCAGGCGGCAAACAGCGATACGCCCCGCTCGGTGGCGTAGTTGGCGAGCTTCTCAAGTGTCGTCGGGCCGATCTCGCGGCGCGGCACGTTGACGATTCGCAGGAACGCATTGTCGTCTGCTGGATTGATCAGCAGCCGCAGGTAGGCCATGGCGTCTTTGATCTCGCCACGGGAGAAAAACGAGGTGCCGCCGGACAGCTTGTACGGAATCTGGTAGTGCTGCAGCTTCAACTCCAGCAGGCGCGCCTGGAAATTGCCGCGGTAAAGCACGGCGAAGTCCCGCCATTCGGCGCGCTCCTTGATTCGCCGGGTCAGGATCTCGCTGGCCACGCGCTCCGTCTCCGCCTCTTCATGGCGGGTTACCACCACACGAATGGGATCGCCCTGGCCCATGTCCGACCACAGGGTCTTGTCGTAGACGTGGGGGTTGTTGGCGATCAGCGTGTTGGCGGCGCGCAGGATGATGCCGGTGGAGCGATAGTTCTGCTCCAGCTTGATGACGTTAAGCCGCGGAAAATCCTCCCCCAGGGTGACCAGGTTTTCCGGCCTAGCGCCGCGCCAGGCGTAGATGGACTGGTCGTCATCGCCAACCACGGTAAAGGTCTGGCGCTCGGACATCAGCATGCGCACCAGCATGTACTGGCTGACGTTGGTGTCCTGATATTCATCTACCAGCATGTAGTGAATCTTGCGCCGCCAGCGCGCCAGCGCCTCAGGATCGTCACGCAGCAGCACCACCGGCAGCAGGATCAGGTCATCGAAGTCCACCGCGTTGTACGCCTTGAGGTGACGCACATAGGCCTCATAGACCCGCGCCGCATACTGTTCGTCTTCCGTGGCGGCATGGGACAGCGCCTGCCCCGGCAGCACCAGGTCATTCTTCCAGTTGGAGATCACCGCCTGGACCTGATTGATCTGGTCGGCGTCGACCTGGGCATCCTTGTTCATCAGGTCGCGCAGCAGCGCCTTGGCATCTTCCGGGTCGAACAGCGAAAAGCCCGGCTTGTAGCCCAGCGCCTTGAGCTCACCGCGGATGATATTGAGGCCAAGGGTATGAAAGGTGGAGACGGTAAGGCCGTGGCCCTCGCGACCCTGCAGCATCGAGCTGACCCGCTCCTTCATTTCCCGGGCTGCCTTGTTGGTAAAGGTCACCGCGGCAATACGGCGGGCGCTCATGCCGCATTCCTGGATCAGGTAAGCGATCTTGGTGGTGATCACGCTGGTTTTACCGGAACCGGCGCCGGCCAAGACCAGACAAGGCCCATCGATGTAGTGGACGGCCTCACGCTGACGCGGGTTGAGGCCCCGGATACGTTCACGGATGGTCTTCACGGGAGCGTTCATGCGTCTTCCTGGGCGCCGCCATGGGCACCTGCATTGACCGCCTGCGGCGCTTCGGCTACCGGGTCCAGCTGCAGCGCACCGGCAAAGTCGAGCTGTCGCCAGGCTTCAAACACCAGCACCGCACAGGCATTGGACAGGTTCAGACTACGACTATCCTCGAGCATCGGGATGCGCAGGCGCTGAGACGCGGGCAGCGCATCGAGCATGGCCTGTGGCAGGCCACGGGTCTCGGGGCCGAATACCAGGGCGTCACCAGCGCGATAGTCGGGCTCGTGGTAGCCGCGACGTCCACGGGTGGAGACGGCAAAGATGCGCTCTGGCGCCACCTCACCGACGAAGGCATCCCAGTCGGCGTGCACCCTGACCCTAGCCCATTCATGGTAGTCCAGGCCCGCGCGCTTGAGCCGCTTATCGTCTAGGGTGAAACCTAGCGGCTCAATAAGGTGCAGACGAAATCCGGTATTGGCGCACAGCCGAATCAGATTGCCGGTATTCGGCGGAATTTCGGGTTGATACAGCACCACGTCGAGCATGAGACATCACCAGGATGGCGGAGGACGATGTGAGGCAGGGAGATCACCGAGGCCCTCGGTGGACACAGGCCTCGGCGCAGGGATGCGAACAAGCGTCAGGCGCTGACCCCATAGCGTTCGCGATAGGCGCGAATGGCGTCGGCGTGAACCTGGAGGGTATCGCCCCCGGTTTCTTCGAGGTAGGCCAATACCTGGTCGAGCCCCACGATGCTGACCACCGGGATGCCAAACTCGGCCTTGACCTGCTGAATAGCGCTCTTGTCGGTGTCGTCGCTGGCGCGCTCCTGACGATCCAGCGCGACCACCACGCCCGCCGCCTGAGCACCGGCGCCGTCGATCAGGCCCATCACCTCGCGAATCGCGGTACCCGCGGTGATCACATCATCGATGATCATGATGCGGCCAGACAGCGCGGCCCCCACGATGTTACCGCCCTCACCATGATCCTTGGCCTCCTTGCGATTGAACGCAAAGGGCATGTCGCGGTCATGATGATCGGCCAATGCCACTGCCGTGGTGGCAGCCAGGGAGATGCCTTTGTAAGCGGGGCCAAACAGGACGTCGGCGTCGATACCGCTGTGCTCGATGGCCTTGGCATAGAAGCGGCCGAGACTGGCCAGAGCACGCCCGGTCTTGAACAGGCCGGCATTGAAGAAGTACGGGCTCACCCGCCCGGACTTCAGGGTGAACTCGCCAAAGCTGAGTACGCCCTCGCCGATGGCGAATTCGATGAATTCCCGCTGGTAGGGGTGAAGGCGCGCCGCGCCTGGCTGTTGTGGTGCCTTGTCAGCCACGAGGCCTCCTGTCCAATTGCCTGGCCTTATCACGTTTTTCTCGAACGGCCATTTACCCAAACGTCGAAACGTCGGGTATCATACACGCGCGACGCAAAAGGGACCACGTATGAAAATCGCCACTATCAATGTGAACGGCATCCGCGAGGCCGTCGGTCGAGGCTTTCTCGACTGGCTTGCCAACCAGGACGCCGACGTTGTCTGCGTCCAGAACATCAAGGCCAAAAGCTTCGAGCTGGACGACAGCATTCTTTACCCTGAGGGCTACGAGGGCTACTTCCTCGACGCCGAGCAGGACGGTTTTGCAGGGGTCGGCCTTTACTGCCGCAAAATCCCCAAGGCCATCATGTACGGCCTGGGCTTTCCCCAGTGCGACCACGAAGGCCGCTTCTTGCAGGCCGACTACGATCGCTTCTCGATCGCCAGTTTCCTGATGCCTGATGGCAGCGACCCCGCCGCCAAGCAGGCATTCATGGCGCAGTACCAGGAATATCTGTCCAAGATGGCTCGCAAACGTCGCGAGTACATCATCTGCGGCACCTGGCACATCGCCCACAAGACCATCGATCTGGCCAACTGGTCCGACAACCAGACGACGCCAGGCTTCAAGGCCGAAGAGCGCGCCTGGATGGACCAGGTGTTCGGCCCCACCGGCTTCATCGATACCTTCCGCGAGATCAACCGCGATGGTGATGAATACACCTGGTGGCCGGCGCTGGATCAGGATCAGCCGCGCTCCCGCCAGGAGGGCTGGCGCCTGGACTACCAGATCGTCGGGCCGAACTTCCGCCGGCATATCACCGATGCCTGGATCGACTACGATGCGACCTTCTCTGAATTCGCACCGTTGATCGTCGAGTACGATCTGCAGCTGTAAGCCTCCCTACGTCGCCGTCAGGCCCTGGTCCGGGGCCTGGCACGAAAACGCCGGCCCCCTGTGAAGATGGGGGGCCGGCGTCATCGTTTGGGTGGCGCCACCGCTGGATGGTCGGCACTCAGCTACGGTTGCCCAGTGCCTCGCGCTGATACTCGAACAGCTCATGACCGGCTTTCTCGGCCAGGTCGAGCATGGCGTTGAGCTGAGCGCGGGAGAAGGTGCCTGACTCGGCCGTGCCCTGTACTTCGATCAGCTCACCCGCTTCGCTCAGTACCACGTTCATGTCGGTATCGGCACTGGAGTCTTCCGGGTAATCGAGATCCACCACCGGCTGACCGCGGTAGAGCCCCACCGACACCGAGCTGACCAGCTGCTCGAAGGGATCGGTCTTGATCAGCTTTTCACGCTGCAGGTAGCGAACCGCGTCGATCAGTGCCACACAGCCACCGGTGATGGAAGCGGTGCGAGTGCCGCCATCGGCCTGGATCACGTCGCAGTCCACGGTAATGGTGAACTCGCCAAGCTTCTTGAGATTGACCGAGGCGCGCAAAGAGCGTCCGATCAGGCGCTGGATTTCCAGGGTGCGACCGCCCTGCTTGCCGCGTGACGCCTCGCGTCCGCTGCGTGAGTGGGTGGCCCGGGGCAGCATGCCGTATTCGGCCGTCACCCAGCCCTGCTTCTTGCCTCGCAGCCAACGGGGCACACCGGCCTCGACGCTGGCGTTGCACAGCACCTTGGTATCGCCGAATTCCACCAATACCGAGCCCTCGGCATGGCGGGTATAGTCACGGGTCAGGCGAATCTCGCGGGTCTGATCAAAAGCGCGTCCGCTGGGACGACGAATGTCGGAGGACATGGCACCTCTCTTGGTCGACATCACGCCTGGGCCAGGTAGACAACGCGACCTGACCGGGGCGACGACACCGATCATGGAATGAAAACAGGGCCGACCATTCTACACGCCTTGGCCGACGAATCGGGTACACTGCCGAGAACCACCAGACAACCGCCATCAGCCAAAGGCATGAGCCGCGCCCTGTCCTGGTGTCCGTCCCCGTTGCCACCACTGCCGCAGCCGCCCAATCAGGAGATCACCATGGTTCACAGCATGACCGCCTTCTCGCGCCAGGACCTGGAAGCCGACTGGGGTAGCCTGCAGCTCGAGTTGCGCAGCGTGAACCAGCGCTACCTGGAACCGCACTTTCGCCTGCCGGAAGCCCTGCGAGACCTGGAACCCGGCTTTCGCGACGCCCTGCGCAAGCGCCTGGCCCGGGGCAAGATCGAATGCACGCTGCGCTTCGAGGCAAGCGAGTCCGGGGCAAGCCTGAGCGTCAACCGCGAACGCCTGGGAGCACTGTCATCCGCGCTGGGCGAAGTGCGTACCGTCATTCCTGAAGTGCATATGCCTGATGCACTGGCCATGCTCGGCCATCCGGGGGTGCTGGAAAGCAGCGGCCTGGATATCGAGGCGGTCAAGTCCGCCGCCCAGCAGATGTTCCAGCAGGCGCTGAATGACCTGGTGGAAGGTCGCGCCCGTGAAGGCGAGCAGCTCAAGACCCTGATCGAGGAGCGGCTGAGCGCAATCCACGACCTGGTGGCGGAAGTCCGGGAAAAAATGCCCGACATACTCGAACGTCAGCGCACCCAGCTGGAAGACAAGCTCGCCAGCCTACAGGTCGAGCTGGACCCCCAGCGACTGGAAGCCGAAGTGGTGCTGATGGCACAGAAGGCCGACGTCGCTGAAGAGCTGGACCGGCTCGACACCCACGTCACCGAGGTAGGCCGCCAGCTCCGCCAGAAAGGCCCCATCGGCCGCCGCCTGGACTTCCTGATGCAGGAACTGAACCGCGAAGCCAACACCCTGTCATCCAAGTCCGTAGTCGCCGACACCACCCGCTGCGCGGTGGAATTGAAGGTGTTGATCGAGCAGATGCGCGAGCAAATTCAGAATATTGAGTGATGTCCACGGGCAGCCATCTACGCATACATACATTTGTTTCCAAAGAAAACTATTAAATCGCTGTCTATGGCTGTTTACGAAAGTCTCGCTTAGGCCTTCGCCAAGCGGGGAGTACAATGGAGAGCAACCCATTGTACTCCCCACTAGGAAGCGCGCTTTTCCTTAGGGCACTCCACACTTCAAACGCTTCCCCCTGGACCCAGTTATCCTGTCCAAGGACACCCGCTCCTACCAGCTTGGCATCATAGGCCGCGTAAACATGCACTTGATGAGCCACGCCCTTAACTAGCCGAGACAAATTAAAACAGACGTTTTAATTTCTTTAGCATATCCTTGGGAGGGAGTTATGGGGAGCTTCATCGCCAAGAAGGTCTAGGCTCTGATCAAGGACGGCTCCCCGGCCGCTACAGTGATGGCAATGGTCTGTACTTGATGACTCCCAAAAGAGGCGTCCCCTACTGGATGCACCGGTACACGCGTTCAGGAAAGCGCCGTGAGCTGACGCTGGAAAAGTGCGCGAACCTTTCCTTGGCCAAAGCCGGGGAGCAGGCTGAGAGGAACTATCTGCAACTGCGTCGATCCGGTCGAAGAGCGCAAGCGTGCAGAGCAGGTCGCCATCCGCACCGTCAAAAAGCTGTTCAGCGCCTAGTGCCAAGACCTGGAGAGGCGCCTCACCCCTTAACATCCCGAAGCGGATCCTCGAGAAGAGATCGCTCCCTCCATCCGGCATCTCACGCTGGATAGCGTCACCCCCATGGACGTGCGGACCATTGTCAGAAAGGTTGCTGAAGCAGCTTTTTAGTCACGCAATCAAGCTGGGATTGCTCACCTACAACCCGGTATCAGCTTTCAACGTCAACGACGCAAGGGCAACGAGAAAAGCCGCGACCGGGCGTTGAGCCTCGAGGAGATTCGCCATGTCTTCCGAGTCTTCAGGGAAAACAGCGACAGCTTCAGTCGCGACAATTAGCTCGCCTGTGCGCTTCTACTCGTCCTGGGGGTGCGCAAGACCAAACTAACCGCAGCCAAGTTGACAAGTTTCAACCTGAAGAAGGGGGCGATGGAAGCTATACGGTGAGCACAGCACGACAGGCGCCGGAATCGTCATTCCCCCGCAGACCGTAGGGTGGCTAGAAGAGCTCAAGATCCGCGCCTGCGGCCCTCCCTACGTCTTTCCCAGCCCCGCAGCGGCAAACGGCCCCACATGGGTAAGGACACTCTGACTCGCGCCATTGCCAAGCTGTTCGGCCGGGAGCCAGGCCGGAAGCCGCAACAAGAGAACAAAATGGGTGATATTGCCAAGTTCACCGTGCACGACTTGCGACGCACCTGCCGCAGCTTGCTGGCCGCTGTCGGAGTGCCCGGCCATGTTGCTGAGCGCTGCCTGATCACAAGTTGAAAGGCATAGAAGGCATTTACGACCGCTACGACTACTTCGACGAGCGGAAAGAGGCCTTGACCAAAGTAGCTGCGCTTATTGAGCCTGCCATTGGCGCAGCCTAAAGCAGATGAGGGATGCACCGCAAAGCATAGGTGAGCCGAAAAGAACTTATGGGTACCCATCCAAGAGCATTGTAGAACCCCCTGATGGCCCGAATGCCTAAGCCAGAATGTGGAGAAATACCTGAGAGCGAACTCCGGCAGTAGTGCCAAGCCACATAGAGCGCGGCGTCATGATTCTTGCTGTGAAGCCTGTGCCTGCAACAACTCGCAAACGATCAAGTTAGCCTCAATGAATTCTTCCCAGCTATACTGCTGGGCGTAGGTCCGCTCGAACTGTAGATTCACACGGCAAATATCAGGCCGTTGTTCATAAACACTACATACCTTGCCAAGTTGATCATAATTTCGACAGACTCCGTCACCGCGATCAAGAAAACGTGTCTCGGCCGCGAGGTGGACCTTTTGACAGCAAAGGCCACACCGGTTGCAAGGAAATTCTTTGGATGGCTTAGTCGATTGACACACTACACATGATCTCACTTGGCAGGCTCGCGCCTCGTAAGTCGCGAGCCTCGTTATTCAATTAGCTATGCTATCAAGCGAGGCCTTTTGACCTTTTGTCACCTCGTTGACATCAAGAACACGTTTCTGAGTAGACAAAACAAGGTTACCTTCTTGGTCAAGGATCGGGGTATCGATCATGGCCTTCAGAAGTTGAGCAAATTTCACGGCACTGAATATCGCTGCTTTGCCTTTCTCGGTATAGCCACTAAAGTCTAATCCCTCACTATCGATCACCTTCTTTATATCAGAGACAGCGTGACGCAAGCGCGAACTGACATTTGAAAAAGTAGTATTTGCCAATACGGTGACCTCTGTAATAGCCTTGAGTTTTTCACCCATGAGACTTGCTTGCTCACAGATGGTGTGGGCCTGTTCCCGATTGGCGTTAGCCTTGTTCAAGGCTTCCTCACCTTTATTGCCTAGTACATGCCCAAAAATAGCAAGAGCAGGACCAGCAACGATCCCCCCCAGTACCATCATGCCGCCAGCTACGCCATATCCACCGGCGGCGAGTGAGCCACCACCTAGCCAGGCGAGAGTGGCGTTGGTTGCAGCAACACCACCCAGTGATGAAATCGCTGTTCCTGTGCTGGCAGTTGCCAGTAGCATGGTGCCATTGTATGCGCCGAATGCCAGTGCAGCTCCCCCACCAATGCCAGCACCCAAGCCTAGGCCCGCATCCTTGAGAGCTTGATAGTCTTGCCTCAAACTTAGGAGGGTCGTGCTCGAAAAATCACCAGCGTTGAGTTTGTCAAGTTCAGGACTTTGTTTGAGATCTACGTTCTTGATCTGCTGAAAAGTTTCGATAAAATCTGAAATGACTCCGTTGAAAGCACGTAGTTTGCGCTGACCGTAATCCTCTAGGGTCTCATTCGTAACACTACGTAACTCATCAAGTTCCTGATTAGCACGTTCAACAGATGATCGGGCACTGTTGTTAATATCCTTGGCTGTACTTTGGTCTATCGCTCCGCTTACACCTTTCACAGCACCATAAATCCCAGCTGCGGCTGCAGCCGCACCAATAATCAATGGGATAGGCATAGTTTTTCCTTATTCAAGAATGATCGCAATGGTCTTGGTAATTTCTTTATTGAGCGTTTCTGCACGCCCCAATAGATCATCGAAGATAAAATCTTCTAAATTATAAAATCTTTGAAACTCCTTGAGTAAGGCCCATTCGATACCCGATATATGCCCGTCACGCAAAGAAACTAGAAACAATTCATAAAGAATAATTTTTGGAGTAGATGGAAGATCATATTTCTTCCCTGCCAGCATCTCTAACAATACGGTTGTGCCTGCCCACACACGCGTACCAGGATCCGCCATCTTGACCAAAGGAGAGTTTTTCAATAACTTGACAAGCCGCTCTGAAATTCGGCTTAGCATGTCATCGTTTGTAAAAAATCTGAGCTCATCCGCACAGCTGAGATCAGCAGATCTCCTCAGCTCGTCTATTAGCTCGTTCTCCTCTTCCCCCACCCTTATGGAGATCTGATCTAGACTATTTTCCGCAGTTATTTCCTCATAGGGCTTTCCATCCCAAAGTAAGGGTTTGTCAGAAATGGACAGCAAGCTTGCCAATTCAAGAAGATGAACTCTATCATCTTTTGGAAGCATTTTAATCAGCATACAAAACCCATCCTTTAGTTGGCATATTTAAGCTATAGATAAAGAGGGTTATCTGTCGACATGAACGAATCGAATTCATCAAGAGACTTAAACTGAAGTGTCTTACCCAGCAATTCCGCATAATGATTGATGCTATCTAAAACCGTATCTAGACTCTGCAGCTCGTAACTTCCAAGCATTGACAATATTTTTTGAGTTTCCAATCGCAGCTGAGGGGCCTCTCGGCTTACAAAGCCCTCAAACTGTTCCTTTTCAAAGGCAATACTTTCTCTCGCAGCGGCTTCAATCTCTCGCACCTTAAGAATCTGTTCACGAGAAATCTGCGCACCATGAGCAGCATCCAAGGCACTCTGGTAAAACATGGACGAAAGCGTGTAGCCAATCAGACCACCGATAGCAGCGCCTACAAACGGGATTGGAATTGCCGCCTGGCCAACTGCCGCCATCATACCGCTCGAGAGCATACCAGTACCTTTTTCCCCCACCTCTGTGAGGAGCTGAGCCTCGGTGATCTCACCTGATACGAAACGTTTTACGGAGCCACCTAGAGAAAGGCAAATATTTAGTGCTAATGTCGGAGCGCTAGTGCAGGCAAGATGTCGTACGTACTGATTTCCCGACTGCTGCATAGCACCCTTTATGGCTGAACCCGCAAAAGCCGTACCATAGCCAAGTGCACCTGCTTTTAAGGTATCAGCGGCGACTTCAGAGCAAATTTCTGACGCCTCTTTCTCTCCTTGAGCGGCATCAAAGCAGTTAACTAAAATTGAAATGCTGCCACCAATGATTGCGCCGTACTTGGCACCTTGGACACCTGCTCTATGGGAGGTACGACCAATATCTATCAAGGTCGCAGCACGGGGGCATTCTCGATAAAAAATCGCCTCCTCAGTAGTAAGACCACCATCACTGACTTTTTCTGCCAGCTTGTCATAATTATCCGCCTCACGGCGAAGCTTATCTGCTACTTCTGAGTTACCCCTGGCATCCGCTTTATCAGCATTAAAGCGTCGCTGCTGGGCTTTCTTCCGGCAATGATCAGCAGCTGACTCTGGCAGAAAATCAGTTGAGGCCGCACGGTCTTCTAGCTTTTCAGCCTCAAGCCGCAACTTCTGGGCTTGTTCAGCCTTGCCGGGATCAGTTGATGCTTTTTCAGCTCGAACCCTCAGCTTTTTAGCTTCTTCTAACGCGTAGGTTCGGTTCCCTTCAAATTGCTCACTTGGCAATTCAATCTTTGCGCCACGGTACCGTGAGAATTTTCCGTCTTCCCGTGCAATGTCCTCGAGGAGCTGATTGCGGTCTCCTACAAATTTCATTTGAGCCTGGGAGCCATCAACGATTTTTCCATCTACCAGTTTCACTCGATCAACTACGTTGTGGTTCTTTCCATATTCGGGTAGATCATCAGTACGCGATGTCCTTACTTTCGACTTTCTGATGATAGCCTCGGCGTTGTCACGGCTCGTTGTGGCCACCTCTGCGCTATATCCAGCCTGTTGCTTGATATTTTGTGCAGACCAGCGAGGATCATCGCTTACTTTGTGCTTTGATATTTCGGCCAAGCCTTTAGCGAAAAGCGTTCCTGTTTCATGGTCAAAGCCACGGTACCCCTTTATGTATTCCGCGTTCGCGCTGCCGAAACGCTGCACCGTCTCATGAAGTCCTAATGCTCCAGCCGCACGGAAGACATCGCGGTAGACTTCCTGCTGCGGCTCATCCTTCTCTCTCATGGTATCCGTCTCGTTAGCAGCCATTGGATTCCTCTCTGCAGTTATGGCCTTTTGCTAGTGAAGCCCTTCTAATGACGGTGCCAAACGCACCATAGCAGCCAAAAAACACCTATCCATACTTAGTATCGGTTCGCCCTGCTGAAACTTTAGGCTCTATTACCAAAATTCTGTAGTACCTAGCGGGTAGCAAGCTTGCACTGCCATTCGACGGGCTTGCCCCAGCCTGTTCTGAAGGATTAATCGCAGATTATCCGGCCCGTGCGACAAATCATGTCGCATACAATCATGGTCAAGGTGCGACATATGATGTCGCTACTAAGCCTGAGACTGATGCTTAAGGGCATTAACTGGAGGCATCGCCATGGGATTGAAAACCTTTCGAAATCAACCGCACCATAGCGCTACACGCGAAGATGGCACTATCAGCGATCCAGACTGTCTATGGCAGGCGGACCGCGAAGTGTGGAAAAACGATCAGCCTGCTACTGCTTTCTTGGCCGAAAAGCTTCCTATTGTTAGCGTGCCCGCATCAGACGTGGTTTCAGCCACTACCGACGGCAGGCGTATCTATGTGAATCCATACTGGAGCGCAAGCCTGGATGGAGCGACTCGCCGGTTCACGCAAGCACATCTCATTTGGCATTGTGTGGCAGGGCACTTCTGTCCCCCCATAGTCCAAGACAGCCACCGCTGGCACTTAGCCTGTGACCATGAGGTCAACGTCCTACTGCTGATGCTGGGATTTGTCTTGCCGCCTCAGACAGTGCTGTTTCCCGCCTGCATCGGAAAATCACTACACGCTGTATATGCTTGGCTAGCCGATTACCCCTTACTCGAAGAGGAGTCCAGCCTAGACACTCCGCCATGGCAGGCTACCGGCATTGGACATGATGAGGATGAGACGACTGCACTCGCTGCGGCATCACTTTCCCAGCACTGGCAGCGCCAAGCCTGCGAAGTGGTACATAGCTACCTTGATACGCCATACTTACGCCCTTTGATGGCTTCTTGGATGACCAACCGCTGGTCTGAGTAATGAAGCTCATCGACGCCGTCAGGCTAGAAGCCAGTTCAGTCCCTCACGACAAGGTTCGCTCATGTCCGAGATCCGCGAGACGCTTTTCCGCTACCTGACCATGCTACAGCTGATCCCGCGTAGCCCTGGCCGAATCAGTACCCCAGTGCTGCTGGAAAAACTTAACGAGCGCGGTTTCCAGATCGACACTCGCTCACTGCAGCGCGACCTGCGCGACAAGCTGGCCCTGCACTTTCCGCTAGCCTGTGACGACCGCAGCAAGCCCTATCGCTGGTACTTTGATCGTGATTTTCACTGCAACCTGCCAGCTCTTGATGTGCCCAGCGCCCTGACTCTTGTGCTAACCGAGGAATACCTGAAGGGTCTGCTTCCACCGGTCGTGATCGGCCAATTGGCTCCTCAGTTTCGAGACGCAAGGCAGTTACTTGATAGACTGGAAGGTAACGGACTCAGCCAGTGGGCCAAGCGGGTTCGGGCAATTCCCAATGGCAAGGCCTTGATACCGGCCCCATTCAAGGCAGAGATTTGGCAGGCTGTTTCTCAGGCCTTGCTGGAAAACCGAGCCTTGGACGTAACCTACCTATCACGCAGTGTTGAGCAACAGAGGCAGTACACTCTGCATCCCCAAGGTTTGGTGAGTCGCCACAGCGTGACCTACCTGCTGGCTACAGTGAAAGACTATGAAGATATTCGCCAGTTCGCACTGCACCGCATCGAGAATGCGGTACTTAGCAGTACCCCATGGCGAGGAGCAGTAGAGTTTGATCTGGATGACTACATCTTTAACGGCGCATTTGGTTATCTGCAAGGAAGTGATAACATTACCTTAGTCGCAAATGTGGCACCTCAATTAGCTTGGCTGCTGATGGAAACGCCCCTGTCTGATCAACAGACCCTCACGCCACTGAAAGCTAGCGAGTGGCAGCGTCTTGAGGCCATTGTACCGAATGACCAACAAACGCTGTGGTGGTTGAAAGGACTAGGTACGAATGTTGAAGTGCTGGAGCCACTTGCTTGGAAAAATGACATCCTGGCCACCGCTAGAGAGATCCTCTCACGCCTAGTTCAAAACACCTGAGCGGAAATAATTTTCGTACTGCTTAAGATGTGAGAGGACCTTTGCGTCATTTTGCTCTAATTCAAGGAATTTGAAACCTATCACTCCTGTGAGGTTAGTCCTCCCCGGGCTTGATCTATCAGCACAGGAGACCTGATATGTCCCCACCCTGCTCACGCTGCGCCTCACCCCGGAGCCCGCCATGAACATCGTGATTCCCGATGACTACCAGGATGTCGTTCGCCAGCTGTCGGCCTTTGATCGTCTGTCCGGCCACCAGGTCACGCTGTTCAACGACACCTTGACGTCGCTGGATGCCCAGGTTGAGCGCTTTCACCACGCGGAGGCACTCGTGTTGATCCGCGAGCGCACGCGGATCACCCGTGCACTGCTCGAACGCCTGCCGAAGCTCCGGGTCATCAGCCAGACCGGTGGTGGCGTGGCCCATATCGATCTCGAGGCCTGTCGCGAGCATGGTGTAACGGTGCTGGCAGGCCGCGGCTCGCCCACCGCCGCCGCGGAACTGACCTGGGCACTGGTGCTGGCCGCCATGCGGCATATCCCCGAGGAAGTCGCGAACCTCAAGGCGGGTCGCTGGCAGCGTACGCTGGGCACCGCCCTGGAAGGCAGAACCCTCGGTATCCTGGGCTACGGCAAGATCGGTGCCCGTGTCGCTCGCTACGGCCAAGCCTTCGACATGAAAGTGCTGGCATGGGGGCGAGAGGGCTCCCGTGAGCGTGCCCGCCAGGCCGGCATCGAGGTCGTCGCCAGCCAACGCGAGCTGTTCGAGCGCAGCGACGTGCTTAGCCTGCACCTGCGTCTGAACGAGGCGACTCGCGGTATCGTCGGTGACGATGACCTGGCGGCGATGAAATCCAGTGCGCTGCTGGTCAATACCAGTCGCGCTGAGCTGATCGCCTCTGGCGCCCTGGAGTCGGCGCTGCGCGCCGGACGTCCCGGCATGGCGGCGGTGGATGTGTTCGAGCAGGAACCGGTGGTCGAAGACCCTCTTCTGCACCTGCCAAATGTGCTGGCAACGCCCCACCTTGGCTACGTGGAAAAAGATGGCTATGAGCTGTACTTTGGCGATGCCTTCAGCAACCTTATCGCCTTTATTGAGGGGCAGAAAATCGACGATCTCGCCGCCCAATAGCCAATCGTTATTTGCCTCGCTATTGAAGACTCTAGGCTGTCACACAGCAGGTGATGACAGGGAGACATTCTTTGGTAGAAGCGGTATGACGTGGCGGCCATGGTCATGGTAGTCTCTGGAAAGAAATAGACCAGCGTCATATGCTGGTTTGTCTTTTTCTTATTCCACTTTTCACCTTGCCTGGACAGGCTTTCCCGCATCTGGGAGCCAGCACCAAGGAGAAAGGGATGGCGAGACGCAGCCATGTCGACAGACGCACCTTCATCCCCACATGAAAAGCCCGAAGCGCTGGCTGAAGAGCTTGTCTATGACCGCATCGTTGATGCGCTGATCGACAAGCGCCTTCGTCCCGGCGAGCGACTCAATGAGGCGAAGCTTGCCACGGCGTTCAACACGCCAAGAAGCCGCGTTCGGCGTGCGCTGAACCGACTGACGGCGGAGCGGCTGGTACGCTTCGAGATGCATCGGGGCGCCTTTGTCTCACTGCCGTCCGTCAAGGAAGCCTACGATATCTTCGAGACGAGGCTGCACATCGAAGCGGCGGTGGCACGCATCGCCTGCGAGCGCATCGATGCCAGCGGCATTGCCACCCTGCGTCAGCATCTGGCCCTGGAGCATCAGGTGTTCGAGGAACGCAAGCCCAGCGTCAACCGCATCTCCGGCGACTTTCACCTGCTGTTGGCGGAGCTGACCGGCAATGAAGAGCTGATCGCCATCGTGCGCCCCATCATCCGTCGCTTCTGTATTATCCAGTCACTCTACGAACGCCCCAGCGGGGTGCTATGCCTGACCCATGAGCACCAGTCCCTGGTCGACATGATCGAGGCCGGCGACGCCGAGGGCGCCGCCCAGTCGATGATGGAACACTGCCGGCATATCTTTTACAGCCTGGAACTGTCCGAGCAGCGACGCGCCGAGGCCAACATCTACGATATCGCCACCGACACCCGCCATCACTGACCAGGCCTGATGGGCCTTGTCAGCGATGGTGGGCGTTTTCGTCGGCCATAGGCCCCTGTCACCAGGCCTCGCTTCTGTCTATTGCGATCGTCTACTACAGCACCGCGTCCAGGGCCTGGATCAACCGGTCCACCTCGTCTTCGGTGTTGTAGTGCACCATCGAGACCCGCACGACACCCTGGATCTCCATCAGTCCGAGGTCCTCGGCCAGCTGACGTGCATAGAAGTCTCCGTAGCGAATACCGACCTTCGCGTCATCGATGCGCCTGACGATATCGTCAGACTGACTTCCTTCCACAATAAAACTGATCGTCGCGACACGTTTATCGATGTCAGCATCCGCTCTTCCGATGATACGGACGCGCTCTTTCTGATTGAGATAGTCGATCAGTTTCTTGCCGATTTTCGCCTCATGTGTCGCGATCCTGTCGAAGGCATCTTCCAGCCTATTGCGCAAGGATACGCCGTCGTCTTTAGGGGAAAGCGATGTCAGATATTCGAGGATTCCTGTAGCGCTGTAGGTCAGCTCATAGTTGGGATTTCCCGGCTCCACTTTTCCCGGTATCTGGTCCTTGGTAAAGAAATGGTGATAGATGCTGTCCAGCTCCAGCAGGCACTCTTTCTTGACGTAAAGCACGGCGTGATGCGGCCCAAAGACCTTGTAGAGACTGAAACCGTAGTAGTCGACATCCCAGTCCTGGACATCGATGGCACGGTGGGGCGCGAAGGCCACGCCATCGACGCAGATGCGAGCACCGGCGTCGTGAGCCATGGCGGCGATCTTTTTGATCGGATTGATGGTGCCGAGCAGGTTGGAGACATGGGTCACGCAGACCAGCTTGGTTCGCTCGTTGAGCAGTTCGGCCAGGCTGTCGAGCTCCAGTTCCAGGGTCTCGGGATGGCAGTTCCAGAAGCGCAGCTTGACGCCTCGCGCTTGCAGACGTCGCCAGGGACCGATGTGACTTTCATGGTCGGTATTGGTCACGATGATTTCATCGCCCGGGGCGAACTGGCTCGCCATGGCGTCCGCCAGCAGCCGGAACTGAATGGTGGAGCTCGGCCCGAACACCAGCTCTTCCACATGCTGCGCATTGACCAGCGTCGCCACCGCCCGGCGACCGGCGTCGACCTTGGCCTTGGAGTGCTGGCTGGGGGCGTAGCTGGCCCCTAGCTGAACATTGTCGCCCAGCAGATAGTCGCTGATGCGATCCACCACGACACGCGGCACCTGAGCACCACCGGCGTTATCCATAAACACCCAGTCACTGGCAAGGGAGGGAAACTGGGCTCTGACGCTTTCCAGATCAAGCGGGGGGGCGGAATGTGATTCGAAAGCCATGGGGAATCCTTGAAGCTGGGTCGAGAGAAACTGGGTTAAGAGAAGCTGGGTCGAGAGAAGCTGGGTTAAGAGAAACAGGGTCGAGGCCACGCCTCAGTGCGCCAGCACCGATTGGAAAAAGGCGCGGGTTCGATCTTCCTGCGGCGCAGAGAAGATCTGTTCGGGAGCGCCTTCCTCGACGATCTGTCCGGCCTCCATAAAGATCACCCGGTCCGCCACATGGCGGGCGAAGCCCATCTCGTGGGTCACCAGCAGCATGGTCACACCGGTACCAGCCAGGGTCTTGATGACGTCTAGCACCTCGCCGACCATCTCGGGGTCCAGCGCCGACGTCGGCTCATCGAACAGCAGCACCCGCGGCTCATTGGCCAGCGCCCGGGCAATGCCGACCCGCTGCTGCTGGCCGCCGGACAGGGCGCTCGGGTACTTGTACATCTGCTCGGCGATGCCAACCTTCTCCAGCAATTCCTTGGCTCTGGCCTGGGCAGCCCCTGGGCTCATGCCACGTACCCGGATCGGCCCCAGGGTGACGTTCTCCAGCACCGTCATGTTGGGAAACAGGTTGAAGCTCTGGAACACCATGCCCACGCCCTTGCGCACCTCGATCAGCTCGGGGCCGGGCTGGACCCGGGTACCATCGACGTAGATGTCGCCGGCGCTGTAGGCCTCCAGATGATTGATGCAGCGAATCAGGGTCGACTTGCCTGATCCGGAAGGGCCGAGAATCGCCACCACCTCGCCTTCCGCCACCTCCAGGTTGATATTCTTCAACGCATGGAAATCACCGTAGTGCTTGTTCACGCCCTTGAGCGAGATGAGGGTTCTGCGGGCGGCGGCGGCTTGGCGGTCAAACGCAGCGGAAGGGGCCTGCGACACCGGCTGGGTCGGTTCAATCATGACAATCTCCTTCAGGCTCGGCCTTGGGCGAAGCGTTTTTCGAGCAAGCCGACCAGCCTCACCAGCGGCAACAGCACCACCAGATACAGCAGCGCCGCACCAATCAGCGGGGTGGGATTGGCCGCCAGGGCCTGAGCCTGGGTCGCCTGCTTGAGCAGGTCGGGCATCGCCACCACCGAGGCCAGGGCGGTGTCCTTCATCACGTTGATGCAGTTGCTGGTCAGCGGCGGAATGATCAGGCGGATCGCCTGGGGCAGGACCACGTCGCACATCACCCGATACTGACTCAGGCCGATCGACTGGGCGGCCTCGAACTGGCCCCGAGGCACCGCCTCGATGCCGGCGCGATAGATCTCCGCGGCGTAGGCGCTGGAGATCATGGTCAGGGCGGTACAGGCTGCAGCAAACGGTGACAGGGTGATGCCGACGAACGGCAGTGCGTAGTAGACGATGACCAGCCACACCAGCACCGGCAGCGAGCGAAACACATCGATGTAGGCAATGGTCAGAAAGCGCAGTGGCTTGGGGCCGTAGAGGCGCAACAGCGCCAGCCCCAGCCCGCCGATCAGCCCCAGCAGGATGCTCAAGAAGCCCAGCGCGATTGTCATGCCGAGCCCTTGGACGAGCATCGGGAAGGTGCGTACCAGCACCTCCCAGTTAAAGAATGTCTGGACCAGGTCCATTCAACCAGCCTCCACGGCCGAGGGTGGGTGGGCCGTGGCGCGCGGGCGCCACGGCCCCGACATCACTTGGCGCTTGGCATATCACGCACGTCGACGGTGCTGGTGCCGGCATCCGGCGCGGCGCCGAACCAGGTCTCGTGCAGTTCGGCGATAAAGCCTTCCTGCTTGAGCTCGGTGATCACCTCACTGGCCTTGGCGGCAAGCTCGGCATCCTTGGCAAACATCATCGAGTACTGCTCACCGCTGGGAATGCGGCTGACCACTTCCAAGTTGGGCTTGTCGCGCACGTAGTACTGCACCGCCGGAATGTCGGAAATGTAGGCGTCGAGGCGGCCGCTGGACAGGTCAAGCATAGCCGGCTGCAGGCCCTCGTAGCGGCGGATCTCCTTGATGCCGTACTGCTCCTGATTCTCGCTGGTCCAGATGTCGCCGGTGGAACCGGTGTCTACGCCAACCACCTTGCCGTCCAGGTCCTCGAGCCCAGTGATGCCCTTGCTGGTGTGAGTCGCCAGAGACTGGTCACTGTCGTAGTAGGGCTGGGCAAAGGACACCGACTCGAGACGCTCATCGGTGATGGTGATGGAGGACACCGCCACGTCGATACGCCCGGACTGTACCGCCGAGAACAGGCCGTTGAAGGGAATGTTGCTGATCTCGACCTCGTCGTAGCCCAGGCGGCTGCCGACCTCGTTGACCAGGTCGATCTCGAAGCCGACGTAGTCACCGCTATCGTCCTGGAATTCCCAGGGCAGGTTGCCGATGTTGGCGCCGACCTTGAGGGTCTCGGCCATGGCGCTGCCAGCGGCAAGGCTCAGGCCCAGGGCGGCGGCCAGGGTCACTACGCGTGGCGTCTTGGAAAAAAGGGTCATGGGACGTTCCTCTGCTTGTTGTCATTGTTGCGGGAGTGGCTATTTTTTGTGCGCCCCCAAGCGGCGGAAGCGCGGTTGTCTCTGTGCCGGTCCTGGGACCGGGTGCCGAGACCAGGCACTGTCGTAGCGATGCTGCTGTTCAGGCCAGCGATTGGATCAAGCGTCACGCGCCTGATTCACGCTCCAGCCAGGCTCTGGCGATCTCTTCCCGGGTCGCGAACCAGACCCCCTCGTGAGCCTGGGCGTAGGCGATAAAATCCTTGAGCGCGCGGATCTTTCCGGGCCGCCCGACCATCCGCGGATGCAGCCCCACGGACATCATTCGCGGCCCCCTCGCTGACTCTTCGAACAGCACGTCGAAGCCTTCCTTGAGGTTGTCGAGAAATTCGCGACCGGAGGTCAGTCCTGGCGAGAGCCAGAAGCGGAAGTCGTTCATGTCCGTGGTATAGGGCACCACCAACTGACGCTTGCCCTCCACCTCGGTGAAGTAGGGCACGTCGTCGTTGTAGGCGTCGGCGTCATACAGGAAACCGCCTTCTTCCAACAGCAGGCGCCGAGTATGCACGCTGGGTCCGTAGCGGCAGTACCAGCCAACCGGACGCTTGCCGGTGGTGGCGGTGATGGAGTCGATGGCCAGTCGAATATGCTCACGCTCTTCGTCTTCGCTCAAGCGAAAGACCTCTTCCCAGCGATAGCCGTGGCTGCAGAATTCATGGCCATCAGCACTCGCCACCCGAGCGACGCGGGGGTTTTGCTCAAGGGCCACGGCACAGGCAAAGAAGGTCGAGCGCACCCCGGCCTCGCGCAGGATATCGAGAATTCGCCAGATGCCGACCCGGGAGCCGTACTCGTACATCGATTCCATGGCCAGGTTACGGGTGCCGGCGGGGGTCACGTAGCTGCCCCACTCGGTCATCGATTCCTGGTCATCATCGCCCATGGCGAAGGAGCGCTCGGAGCCCTCCTCGTAGTTGACGACGACGTTGATCGCCAGACGGGCGCCGTTGGGCCAACGCCCGCCGGGGGGAGTATCGGCATAGCCGATGAGGTCGCGCTGCGGCAACATCCTGTCTCTCCTGAGGCCTCGCCATGCTGCACCGAGGCCGTGATTGTTAGTGTTGTTATGTGACCAATATAGGCCGGATCAGGATTGCACGCAATTTTGCGTGCGATAGGGTCAATAAAGCATATTGCTGAAAAATGAACAATGCATTTTCCCGGTCACTGAACGATATCTCTACTGTGCTTCGCCATTCAGCGCGCCCCTTTCTTTTCAAAACACGGGTTTTTTTGTAGCGCAAACCTGTCACCAGGCGCTAATCTCCGGTGCCCGACTCCAACAAGAAGGAAAGGCGACATGTTGACCTGTGGCGAAGCATTGGTTCAGCTACTTGAGGCTTATGGTGTTGATACCGTCTTCGGCATTCCCGGCGTCCACACGGTAGAACTTTACCGAGGACTGCCTGCCACCCGGATCACTCATGTGACACCACGTCACGAGCAGGGTGCTGGCTTTATGGCCGATGGCTATGCACGTGTAACAGGAAAACCAGGCACCTGTTTCATCATTTCTGGTCCAGGAATGACGAATATACTGACCGCCATGGGCCAGGCTTACGCGGATTCCGTGCCCATGCTGGTGATTTCAAGCGTCAACCGACGCGAGCAGCTTGGCCTTGGCGAGGGCCGTCTGCACGAGCTGCCTTCCCAGCGCAACATGGTCGCTGGGGTCAGTGCTTTCAGCCATACCCTGCAGCAGCCCGACGAGCTGCCACGGGTACTGGCCAGAGCCTTTGCGGTGTTCCGCGGGGCTCGCCCAAGACCCGTGCATATCGAAATTCCGATTGATGTCATCACCGCCCCCGCCGATCACCTGATGCTGGAGGCTGCCGCACTGCCAGCCCCTCCCGCACCGGATGCGGCGCTGGTGGACGCCGCCGCCGAGCTGCTGGCAGCGGCCCAGCAGCCGGTCGTCCTGCTTGGGGGCGGCGCTGCCGACCATGCAGAGGCTGCCCGTGCGCTGGTCGAGGCGCTGGATGCCCCCACCACCTGCACTGTCAATGCCAAGGGTCTACTGCCGAAGGGTCATCCACTGGCGCTGGGCTCCACCCAGTCCCTGGACCCTGTGCGCAAGCTGGTACGAGAGGCGGACGTGGTACTGGCCATCGGCACAGAGCTTGGCGAGACCGACTATGACGCGGTCTTCGACGGTAACTTCAGGATCGACGGTCGCTTGATTCGCGTCGACATCGATGCCGAGCAGCTGCAACGTAACCACCTTGCGCACCTTGCCATCGTCAGCGACGCCGGGCGCTTTATGCAGGCGCTGCTCGAGCGTCTTTCTATCCCATCGGCCACCCCATCAGCCGCCGCGACGCCGACGCCAGGACAGCAGCGGGTGGCGGACATCCAGCGTCAGCTCGCCCCCGAGTGGCCGCCTGCCTGGCGCACCCAGCTACGCGTGCTCGAGCTGGTCCAGCGCACGCTGCCAGGCGCTATCGTCGTGGGGGATTCGACCCAGCCGGTCTACTCGGGCAACTTCCTCTACGAGGCCGAGTCGCCGCGCAGCTGGTTCAATTCATCAACCGGCTACGGCACCTTGGGCTACGGCCTTCCCGCCGCCATCGGCGCCAAGCTGGCCGCTCCCCATCGCCCCGTCGTATCGCTGATCGGTGATGGGGGCATCCAGTTCACCCTGCCGGAACTGGCCTCGGCGGTGGAAACCAAGACGCCCATCGTCATCCTGCTGTGGAACAACCAGGGCTACGGCGAGATCAAGCGCTATATGCAGGAGCGGGAAATTCCCACAATAGGGGTGGATATCTATACGCCCGACCTGGTGGCCATCGCGCGGGGCTACGGCTGCGAGGCCCATACCGCGACCGGCCTTGACCACCTTGAGCGTCTGCTGCAACAGGCCAAAGAGGCCGACGGCCCGTGGTTGATCGAGGTGCGTGAAGAGGGCGACTTTGCCTGATCATCCGCTCTTGCAGGCTAACCATCAGCCTGTTGGATGGAAGACAGCAGCCAGTGGCTAAAGGCCTCGATACGATGATCGGGATGTCGTCCGCGTGGCGTCACCACGTAGTAGTTGCCGATCATCAGGGGTGTCGTGGACGCCGCCACCAGCCGCCCATCGGCCAGCTCCTGGTCCACAAAGTAGTCAGGTAGCACGGTGGCTCCCACCCCGTGCAACGCGGCATCCAGCACAAAGCGAAAGTGCTCGAAGCGCTGCCCCGGCAGCGCTTCGATCTGCTCCCCACTGAGCCCAGCCGCCTCCAGCCAGAGAAAGGTCGACGATAGCCGTGCCGAGCTGACGCAGGTGTGGTGAATCAGCGGGTAGCGGAGCAACTCTTCGGTGTGATCGATCACGCCATAGCGGTCGCGCAGCGTGGGCGTGCATACCGCCACCAGCGAGCACGGCATCAGCAGTCGGCACTCCAGATCGGGCCACTGCCCATCCCCATAGAGAATCGCCACGTCGAAGCCATCTCGGCGTTCATAGAGCCGCCTCAAGTCATTCATGATTTCGATCTGAATGTCCGGATGGCGCTGCTGAAACGCCGGCAACCGTGGCAACAGCCAGCGCATGGCGAAGGAGGGCTCTGCTCCCACGTGGCACTGCCCCGACCAGCGCGCCAGCAGCTTTGCTGTAGCGGCTTCGATCTGCTCCATGGAAGGTGAAATTTCACGCAAGTAATCGGCACCTTCACTGGTCAGCTCTAGCCGTTGACGCACCCGCCGAAACAGCTCGCAACCGAGCATCTCCTCGAGATTTCGGATCTGACGACTGACCGCGCTTTGGGTCAGACTCATCTCTTCCGCCGCCCGGGTCATGCTGAGATGACGTGCGGTTGCCTCGAAGCAGGCGAGAGACACCATGGTGGGCAGTTGACGGGCCACGAAAGTTCATTCCATTTGCGCATGACATGTGAAGAATAAATCGTTATTCGGTTCCCGCCAAGCTTCCTAGACTGATACTCGACAACAACGAATAAACTGGTAACCACATGCACGATATCCCCGAAATAAAAGCGCATTCCGGTGGACTTTTTCAGATATTACGTCAGTATCGTCGCTCCCAACTGCTAAAGTTCCTTCTGCCGACCCTCCTCGGTATTCTGCTGTTTCTGACTCCCGTCTTTGTCGATGGCCGCATCACGGTGATGATTGCCTTCATCGTCGACATCATCAACGCCGTGATCAAACCCATCATGGTGGAAGGTACGGTACTGGTCACCGTCATCCCCACCATCGCCACCGTGGTGGTCAGCCTGACGACGCTGAAGCACAACCAGAACAGGTTCATCCAGCTGTTCAATCCTGGCCCGGTGTGGACGCTGGTACGCGTTACCGGCGCCATTCTGATGGTCATGGTGTACTTCCAGTGGGGCCCTGAGTGGATCTGGCACCGCGACACCGGAGGCGTGCTGCTGTACGACGTGGGCCCCGTGGTGGTGGCGATCTGCCTGCTGTCTTCGGTGCTGTTGCCGCTGCTGACCGACTACGGGCTGATGGAGTTCGTCGGCAGCCTGCTGAGCCGTGCGTTCGAGCGCCTGTTCGGCCTTCCCGGCCGCTCCGCGGTGGATAGCCTGGCGTCCTGGCTGTCCTCATCGAGTGTCGGCATCATTCTGACGACGCAACAGTACCGCAACGGCTTCTACTCCATGCGTGAAGCCTGCATCATCTCGACCAACTTCTCGAACGTCTCCCTGGCCTACGCGTACCTGCTGATCAAGCTGATCGGTCTCGAGCAGCATTTCCTGATCTGGTACGCCAGCGTTGCCGTCACGGGCTTCGTCTGCGCCCTGATCATTCCGCGCCTGCCTCCCTTGTCACGCAAGCCTCACTCCTACTTTCCACCAGAAGGCCAGCAACAGGTGCAAGACCGCCAGACAGGAGAAAGCCTGTTGGCCCTGGGCGTGCGTCGCGCGGTGGAGCGCGCCGAGCACGCAGCTTCCCCGCTGGAGCTGGTCAAGCGTGGCCTGCATGTCGGCGGCGACATCATTATCACGATATACCCGGCGATGATGGTCATCGGCTGTACCGGGCTTGCGCTGGTGCAGTTCACCGATATCGTCCACATCCTCTCGCTGCCGCTGGTACCGCTGCTCGACCTGCTGGCGCTGCCGGAAGCTGAACAGGCAGCGCCCGCGCTGCTGGCGGGCCTGATCGACAGCATCATGCCATCACTGCTGGGCGCTGGCATCGAAAGTGAAGTCACCCGCTTTGTCCTGGCCGGTGTCGCCGTCAATCAGATCGTGTTCTTCACCGAAGTGGCCATCGTGCTCGTCAGAGCCAACATCGGCCTGAGCCTTCTGGACCTGGTGTGGATCTACCTGCTGCGAGTGCTGGTGTCCTTGCCGGTGCTGTCACTGCTCGGCCACCTGCTGCTCGGTTGACGAAAACGGCACGGTGGCCCCCAGCACCGTGCCCATCTCCACGCTGTCACTGCACGCGTCGGTACTTGTGAACGTCAGGGGCCTCACGGCCCCTTGTCGATGATTACCTTCAGGAAATCGATGTCATGGCGAATGCCACACCACTTTCCGCCCCTCACATGGGCAGCGAGCTTCCACAGGCTGACCTGGTCCTTACCAACGGCCGTATCTATACCGTCAATGAGGCCCAGCCCTGGGCCCAGGCAGTCGCCATTGCCAATGGGCGCTTCCTCGTGGTGGGTGATGACACCGACGTTGCCGCAACGATTGGCCCCCACACCCGGGTGGTGGACCTGAAGGGTCGCTTTGCCATGCCTGGCCTGTATGACATGCATACCCATCCGGATCTTGCGCTGGCCCCTGACTATGCCGGCTATCTGGATGTGGGCATCGAGGACCCGACGCCCGCCCAGGTCCGGCAGGCGATCCTCGACTATGCCGAGCAGACGCCCGAAGGCTGGATCTACGGCGCCTATTTCGTCCGCTACACCTTCAAGCAGGCCGGGCTGACGGCGGACCGCCACTGGCTCGACAGTGTTATTGCCGACAGGCCGGTGGCCATTCTCGATCGCTCATGGGGTTGCATGCTGGCCAACTCCAAGGCGCTGGAACTGGCGGGCATCACGGCGGACACCAGCGACCCCCGCCATGGCTACATCGAGCGCGACAGCATCAGCGGAGAACCCACCGGTATTCTGGTCGACGGCGCCTACGCCATGATCCATGCCGCCATGCCGCCGACACCGGCCCAGGCGCTCTACCGCGCCTACCGCGATGGGGTGCATTTCCAAAGCTCACGCGGGGTGGTCGGCACCAAGTACGTGCACGTCTGCGAGCATCGGCTGGATGCACTCAAGCGTCTGGATCAGGAAGGCCGCCTGACCGCACGGGTCGAAGCCGCCATCAGCTGGCAGGATGACATCTTCCCGGTCAAGCGTCGCTGGGAGCTGCTGGCCGGTGAGCGTCACTTCTATCGCAGCGCCCGACTCAACGCCAACGCGGTCAAGTTTCACTTCGACGGCACCCATGAATCCCGTTCGTCCTATCTGTCGAGCCCATGGCCCGGCGAGAAGGACTGGCAAGGGCATCTGAACCTGACCCCCGAGCACGTCTGCGACATGATCGCCGACATGGATCGCCGAGGCATTCGAGTCATCGCCCACTGCACCGGCGATGGCGCCTCGGACATTTTTCTCAATGCCATCGCCGAGGCCAAGCGTCGTAATGGCGGCCTGCGCATGCGCCACCAGTGCGCCCACAGCACCACCCTGCTCGACGCCAATCTGCCGCGCTTCGCCGAGCTGGATGCGATTGCCGAATTCTCGCCGGTGGGCTGGTTCCCCTCATCGTTCGCCTACGCACGTGCCGTGTTCGGTGAGCAGCGCATGCAGCGCGCCTACAACTTTGCCGGCGTGTTGCAGGCAGGCGGTGTCGCGGTGATGGGCACCGATTGGCCGGTCTCGAACCCGGACCCGTGGATCGGGCTGGAAGCCATGGTCACTCGCGCCAATCCCTGGTCACAGGACGACGAGACCTTCCACGGCACCCCCATCAGCCTGGAGCAGGCCATCCGCGTGGCGACCCTCAATGGCGCCTACGCCATGGGCATGGAGCACCAGGCCGGCTCCATCGAGGTTGGCAAGTCCGCCGACCTGATCGTGCTGGACCGCAACCTGTTCGAGGTGCCCGCCCGTGGCGGCATTCATGCCACCCAGGTGGAGTGGACACTGCTGGAAGGCCGCCCGACCTGGGACGCCGCAGGTGACTTCCAGCAGAGCGAGCTCGAAGCCGTGTGGACTCAGCCGCCGCCGGCGTTCTGAGACAACACGCTGCGATGACTAAAGCCTAACGCCCAGGAGACGGCCCATGGCATCTTCACTCCCTGTCGTTCCCGTCACCTTGATCACCGGGTTTCTCGGGGCGGGAAAGACGACCCTGCTCAACCACCTGCTGCATGCCACCAGCGGTCGGCGCGTCGCGGTGATGGTCAATGACTTTGGCGCCATCAATATCGACAAGGACTTGATCATCAGCGAAACCCAGACCACCGTCAGCCTGGCCAACGGCTGCATCTGCTGCACGGTGGAGGGCGATCTTATCGATCAGCTGACGGGACTGCTGAACATGCAGGCAGGCCGCCCGGAGCACATCGTGATCGAGGCCAGCGGTGTCTCCAATCCGACCAAGATCGCCAGTACGCTGCGCTACCCGATCTTTCGAGACAGGGTCATCATCGACAGTATTCTCACGGTGGTCGACGCCGAACAGTTCGATCGCCTGGACGGCGATATGGCGAGACTGGCCACGGAGCAGCTGGATGTGGCCGATATGGTGATACTGAACAAGACCGATCTGGCCAGCGATGCGCAGATCGACGCCTTCGAGCGCCGTTGGCTCTACCCGGGAGTTCGTCTATACAAGACCCAGCGGGGACAGGTGCCGCTCTCGATGGTACTGGGCGTCGATGTGGGTCAGCGCCCCATATCGCTGCGGGCGATGCCATCATCCCCCGGTGGCCTGGTCGCTCCACGCCAGGGCGCCGGCGAGGACCATGCCGCCCGTTTCACCAGCACCCACTGGACCAGCCGTTATCCCGTCCGGCTGCAGGCGCTGCGAGAAGCGCTGCGCGCACTGCCTACTTCCATCTACCGGGCCAAGGGGATCTGCTACCCAGAAGAGATGAACGGTCGCGCGGTAGCGGTGCACCTGGTCGGCAGCCGTATCGATATAGCGCCCCTTGGAGACAGTGGTTTGGCAGATACCTCCATGGCAGACGCCTGCAGCCGCCTGATCATGATCGCCCCGCTAGGAGGCATCGACCCGCTGACGCTGCAGGAAACGCTGGATGCTTGCGTGGTGTGGCCAACCGACATAGAAAAGGCCCACCACGATGCGCGTCCACAAGCGTCCGTGACACAGGACATGGCCCCACCAACGACCCATCAGGACGGGAATACCGAGTATGCGTGAACAGCGCTGCCCGCTGCTGCCAGCGGTGCATGGAGTGGAACGAACCCTGACCAGCCTTCACTTTGGTGAAGGGGCTCGCAAGGCCTACCTGCAGGCCAGCCTGCATGGCGATGAAATTCCCGGCATGCTGGTGCTCCACCACCTGCGCCAGTTGATCGCCAAGGCCGAAGACAGCCACCTGCTGCGCGGGGAGATCGTCCTGGTCCCGGTGGCCAACCCCATCGCCCTGGGCCAACGCCTGATGCACGATGCCATGGGCCGCTTCGACTTCACCACCGGCCTCAACTTCAATCGTGACTATCCGGATCTGGCCCCCCCCCTGATGGCGGCGCTGGAAGGGCAACTCGGCCCTTCCCCCCAGGACAACCGCCGGATCATCCGCCAGGCCCTGGCGGGGGCCATCGACAGGCTGCCCTGTGACAGCGATATCCGGTCACTCAAGCAGGCCCAACTGCGTCTGGCCCATGACGCCGACCTGGTGCTGGACCTGCACTGCGATGCCCAGGCGATTGTTCATCTGTATCTGGAAGCCCCCTACTGGCCACAGCTCGAGCCGTTGGCCCGCTACCTGGGCGCTGAGGCCATGCTGCTGGGGACAGGCACCGGATCCTTTTCCTTCGACGAGGCCTGCGGCCAGCCCTGGTGGCGGCTGGCCGACCACTTTGAGGATCGCTTCCCGGTTCCCGCGGCCTGCGTTACCGCCACCGTGGAACTGCGCGGAGAGCAGGACGTAGACCACGACACCGCACGGGCCGATGCCATTGCCCTGTATCGCTACCTGGTCCAGCAAGGCTTCATCGCTGACGAGATTCCCCCGGCGCCCGCCTTGAAGGCCGAGCCCACCCCGTTCCAGGGCGCCCTGACCATCAAGGCACCGGTGGCGGGAGTGGTGGCCTTTCATGTGGCCCCCGGGGATCGCGTTGACGTCGGCCAGCGGCTGGCGGATCTGGTCGACCCACTCACGGCGGAGGTGACGCCGGTGGTCAGCGCCAGTCAGGGCGTCGTCTACATGCGCACATCCTGTCGCTATCTGCCCCCCGGAGCAGAACTGTGCAAGATCGCCGGAAAAACCCCGCTGGACCAGGGGGGGCAGGTATCCGCCTGACGCGCTCAGGACACCCGATGGGTCCCATGACCTCACAGCATTTACGCCAGACCATTGACACCAGATCGTCTACGCCAGGCACTCGCCAAAGCCTGGCTCAATAGCTCAGGAGCTTTGCATGAAATATTCCTCATTGGTGGGCCGTATCGCCGGCGAGACCGTTACCGCCTGGGACATCCACTTCGCGGCCTGTGACGCCGCCGAACGGGGTGAAGACGTCATTGTGCTGAGTATCGGCGACCCCGACTTCACCACCGACCCCCGCATCATTGAAGCTGCCGTGGATGCGCTGGCGGCTGGCGATACCCACTACACCCCAGTGACCGGGCGTGAAGAGGTGCGCCATGCCATCGCCGCCAAACAGCGCCGCCTCCAGGGCACGCCGGTCTCCGCCGATGAGGTGACGCTGGTGGCGGGGGCACAAAATGGGCTGTTCGCCACCGCCCTGTGTCTGTTTGAACACGGCGACGACGTGCTCGTCCCCGAACCCATGTACCTGACCTATGCCGCCAGCCTGCAGGCGTCCGGGGCACGCATGGTGCCCATCGCCCAGCATGCCGATGACGACTTCCGGCTGACCCGAGAGGCGATAGAAGCGGCGCTGACGCCCAACACCCGCGGCATCGCCTTTGCCACGCCCAACAATCCCACCGGCAACGTCTACCGCCCGGAAGAGCTCGAGGCAATCGCCGAGGTCGCGCGGCGCCATGACCTGTGGGTGATCTCCGACGAGGTCTACGGTCAGCTGACCTACGACCGCGATCATCAAAGCATTGCCAGCCTGCCGGGTATGCAGGAGCGGACGATTGTCATCAACAGCCTGTCGAAATCCCATGCCATGACCGGTTGGCGTACCGGCTGGGTGGTGGGACCGAAGGCGCTGATCGGGCATCTGGATAACCTGCTGCTGAGCATGCTGTATGGCCTGCCAGGTTTCGTTCAGCAGGCCACTCTGCGCGCGCTCGAGCTGGACGACGACGTTGTCGACCAGGCGCGCGAGGTCTACCGGCGCCGCCGGGCGATTGTGATGGAGGGTCTGGGACAGTGCTCGCGGCTTGGCATCAAGGCGCCCGAGGCGGGTATGTTCATGCTGGTGGACATCCGCGAGACGGGGCTTTCGAGCATCGACTTCGCCTGGCAGCTGTTCCGCAGCACTGGAGTCTCGGTACTGGATGCGGAAGCCTTCGGCAGCAGCGCCAAAGGCTTCGTGCGGCTATCCTTCGCCGTGTCCGAGGCGCAGCTTGAAGACGCCTGCCAGCGCATCGCACGCTTCGTTGATGGACTGCCGACGAGCGCAAACCAAGCTAACGCAATGCAGCTGTAGCGTCGCATTACCTGCCTTTCCGGCATGACGACAAGCTCTGGAGGCCATTGCAGGATCAGCATGATCTCGACGGCGGCCTCCAGAGACCTTCATGGTTTTCTCTGGACTCCCTCGCTAGCGCGGAATCACCCCATCAACGCTGGCTGCCGACGTCCAGCACCAGCTTCCCCACGTGATGCTTTTCCTGAAAGCGCTGCTGCGCCGAAGCGATATCATCAAGCGCAAAGGTTGCTGCCACCAGGGGGGCAACCTGCCCCTGCTCGATACGCTCGACCAGGTTGCCGAAGACCTCCTCAGCCAACACGGTACAGCCCAACAGGCTGAGGTCCTTGAGGTAGAGCGTGCGAACGTCCAGCTCCACTAGAGGGCCCGCGATGGCGCCCGCAACAGCGTAACGTCCCCCCGGGCGCAGCACGTTCAAATACTCAGGCCATTGCTCACCCGCTACCAGATCGATCACTACGTCGACGCTATTCGCAGCGACATGCTCAGACAACGGCTGATCCCTCAGCACGATCTGGTTGGCACCCAGCTCACGCAGGATCTGCGCCTTGCCCTTCCCGGTCATGGCGATTACATCAGCTCCTCGGGCCTTGGCCAGCTGGACCACTGCAGACCCCACACCTCCGGAAGCCCCTGTCACCAGGACCTTGTCGCCTTCCACTACCTGGGCCCGGGTCAACATGTTTTCCGCGGTGGAGTAGGAACAAGGGAAGGACGCCAGCTCAACGTCGGAGAGCGCACTCTCGATACGGTAGGCATGTCGAGACGCCACCTTGGTGAACTCTGCAAAACCGCCATCACATTCCGAACCGAAGTACCAAGGAGCCGCCAGTTCCTGTCCAGCACTCTCGCGGACACAAGGTTCAATCAACACTCTCTCGCCCACCCGCGAGTCGTCGACACCACGACCTACCGCGACGATCCGGCCACACACATCAGCGCCCTGAATACGCGGGAACCGCAGAGGCTGACCAGACCAGCTGGCATCTTCGCTGTCACCGTCACCCTTGGAGTACCAGGCAAGGCGCGTATTAATATCGGTGTTGTTGACCCCGGCAGCCGCTACCTTGATCAGCACCTCTCCAGGGCCAGGCTGAGGCACCTGAAGGTCTTCACGGTATACCAGCATCTCAGGGCCGCCATGGCCCAGCAGCTGAACGCCTTTCATCATGTGGCATGGGACATCGTTCATCAGACATCTCCCAACAGTCGTCGAGCGGCTCGCTGGGCCGCGTGGATGGCAGCATCACCCTGAGTGGGCCAGGCACTGGAGGCACCTTCGTGGAGCAAAAACAGTTCTGCCGCCAGGTCAGGCCTGCCGCTGGCACTGCCCATCAGTTCACGCACCTCTCGCTTGTGGCGCATGACCGAGTCGGTGATGTGGACGTTGCCGGGAAACGCCGCAAAGGCACTCATCGACATACAGCCGTGGGGAGCATTGTCGGCCATCCACCTCCCTAGCCGATCAAACAGCACACAGACTGCTTCCGCCCCCGGAGCGGGCAGCGACTGTGACAGCAGCGCCAGATACCGCGCGTGTCGGTGATCCAGCGCGCCGATGACCATGGCCTCCTTGGAAGGGAAGTGCCGATACAAGGTCCTCAAGCTGACGCCCGAGGCAATCTTGAGCTCCGGCACGCTGGGCTCGGCGAAGCCACGCTGACTAAAGGCGGTTTCCAGCCCTTCGGCAATCTGTTCTCGATTCATGCACTGTCCTGGAGAAGGTGGTAGCGGCGCTACCTACTCTTCGTGGTAGAAAGAATGTTCTACCACGAAGAGTAGAACATTCTTTCTACCCAAGGCAACCCATCGCGTTAGCGCCTGACGTCCAGCGGTGTTGCGGCGTCGGCAGCATTTGCGACCTTGCGGCGAAGCTTTGCCGTCTAGGGACACGAACTTTGCGCTGACGCGTGACAAACCTTAGGGTTTTCACCACGTCATTGCGCATTATCCGTTCGATATTGCTAACCATCGGGAGTTACTCCATGGAAACCTCCAACCCTGCCGGGAATTCCGGCAAAGAGCGCCGTTTTTTCGGCCATCCCTGGCCACTGGCCACCCTGTTCGGCATGGAGGTGTGGGAGCGCTTCTCTTTCTATGGCATGCAGGCGATCCTGCTGATCTACCTGTACTACGAGGCCAGCCGTGGTGGCCTGGCGATGGATCAATCGGTGGCCATCGGCATCGTCGGCGCTTACGGAAGCTCGGTGTATCTGGCGACCATTCTTGGTGGCTGGTTAGCCGACCGGGTCTTTGGGGCTGAGCGCACCCTGTTCTACTCCGGCATCGTGGTCATGCTCGGCCATATTGCCCTGGCGATCCTGCCAGGGGTCTACGGCGTGACAGCAGGCCTGATGCTAGTCGCTTTGGGCAGCGGTGGGGTCAAGGCCACCTGCTCGGCGCTGGTGGGCGCGCTCTACGAAGCGGGCAGTCCCAAGCGAGACGCAGGGTTCTCGATCTTCTATCTGGGCATCAATATCGGTGGCTTCGTCGGCCCTCTGCTGACCGGGCTGCTACAGCAAAAGGCCGGTTTTCATGTCGGCTTCGGTATCGCAGCGGTCGGTATGGCCATCGGCCTGGCCCAGTACACCGCGGGTCGCAAGGGCCTGCCGGATGACCAGAAGGTCGCCCCGAACCCTGTCGCGCCCACGACCCTCAAACGCTATCTGGTCATGGCGGTGATCGCGATCACCGTTCTGGTCGTAGCCACCCTGGGCGGGCTGGTACGCGCCAACAATCTGTCCGAAGTGATGCTGGCCATCATTGCCGTCGCCACTGTCGCCTACTTCGCCACCATCCTGCGCTCGTCACAGGTCACCCGCGAAGAGCGCAGCCGAGTCTTGGCCTTTATCCCGCTGTTTCTGACCAGTGCCGCCTACTGGGCGCTCTACAGCCAGTCCTATACCGTGATCACTGCCTTCTTCGACCAGCGCGTGGATCGCGTCGTGTTCGGTTGGGAGATTCCCGTTGGCTGGCTGGTATCGGTACAGGCGCTGACCATCATTCTGTTCTCCGGTGTCTTTGCCTGGCTGTGGACGACGCTGGGCAAACGCCAACCCTCGTCTGCCGGCAAGTTCGTCATTGCCATGGCCATCATCGGTGCGACCTTCCTGGGGTACCTGCCGTTTCTCGGTGAGGACGGTTCAAGCATGCCCCTGATCATGCTGGTGCTGTTACTGCTGGGCTTCACCGCCTCTGAACTGTGCCTGTCCCCCATTGGCCTGTCAGTGACCACGAAACTGGCGCCGCGCTCCTTCCAGACTCAGATGATGGCGCTGTTCTTCCTGTCGTTGTCACTTGGCTTCGCTGCCGGCGGCAAGCTGGGCGCTTTCTATACCGAGGACAGCGAAGTCGGCTACTTTATCGCCATGGCGGCGATTGGCGGGGGTAGCGCCCTGCTGCTGGCTCTTTGCCTGCCCTTCATCCGCCGGGCGATGCGCGGCGCCGACTGAGTCTGCCCTCGCCCCGCCCCTGCCACAGGGGACACACTCCGCACACGACGTGCCAGGCGGCCATCGCCGCCTGGTTGTTGCATCGATTAAGGACGCAGGAAACCAACATGCCGACCGACCACGCCATCCAGGGCCTGCATATCACCGACCATAGACTGACCGTGCCCCTTGACTGGTCCCATCCGGACAACGGCGACACCCTCAGCCTGTTCTATCGCGAGGTCTCTGCCGCACAGCGTCAGGATGAGGATCTGCCACTGCTGGTGTTTCTCCAGGGGGGGCCGGGGGGCAAGTCTCCCCGCCCCTCAGCCCATGGGCCTGGCTGGCTGCACGAGGCGCTGAAGCACTACCGGGTGATCCTGCCGGATCAGCGGGGTACGGGGCGTAGCTCGCGTATCACCGGCGACATCATGGCCGCCTTCCACGATGCCGAAACCGCTGCGGACTATCTGGCCTGCTTCGATGCCCACGCGGTCGTGGCGGATCTCGAGCACCTGCGCAAGACTCGCTATCAAGGGGCGCGCTGGGCGACCCTGGGCCAGAGCTACGGCGGTTTCCTTACACTGACCTACCTGTCCTATGCGCCTCAGGGACTCGAGAGGTGCTATATCACCGGCGGGCTCCCTGCCATCGAAGCCGACCCCGACGAGGTCTATCGACGTACCCATCGGCGGGTGGCGGCCAAGCTGGACGCTTATCTGGCGCGCTTTCCGGCTGACAAGGACCAGCTCGATGCCATCGCCGATCACCTGCTCGACCACGATGTGTGCCTGCCCAATGGTGATCCGTTCAGCGTCCGCCGCTTGCAGAGCCTGGGCCTGATGCTCGGCATGGGTGACGGTGCCGAGCGCCTGCACTGGTTGCTGGAAGAAGCCTTCAGCGATGATGACCGTCGCCACCTCAATCACCACTTCCTGGTGGAGGTGATGACGCTGACCGGGTTTGACGAGAACCCGCTGTTTGCCGCCATTCACGAGAATATCTACGCCCGCCCCGAGGGCACCTGCAACTGGTCCGCCGAACGCCAGCGCGGCGATATCTTCGACGAAACGCGGCGTCCGCTCAGCTTGACCGGCGAGATGATCTACCCCTGGATGTTCGACGACATCCAGGCCCTTAGGCCGTTTCGCGACGCCGTACACCGGTTGGCACAGCGCCGCCTGTCCCAACCCTTCTACGATCGCCACCAACTGGCCGCCAACCAGGTCCCGGTGATGGCATTGATTTACTTCGACGACATGTACGTGGACGCCGAACTGTCGTTGGCCACCGCCGAGGCCATTCCCCACCTGCGCTACTGGATCACCAACGAGTACGAACACGATGGCCTGCGCCAGGATCCGACGGTGCTGCGCCGCCTGATGTCGATGGCTGAGGGATGAGGGATGACTTCGCTAGACCGTGTGCTGGCGATGACGTGGCAATTCGCGTAAGAGTATCGGCACACAGAGACAGATAAATGGCCATCGCGTCAGCGCTGCTCACACGCTCGAAAGGACACCGACAATGACAACGACTCCACGGCACGCCCCCTCGGCGGGTAATCCCTTCAAGGTCGCGATGGCCGAGGGTCATCATCGCATCGGCCTGTGGCTATCGCTGGGCGACCCGTATTGCGCTGAAATGTGCGCCAGTGCAGGCTTTGACTGGCTGCTGGTAGATGGCGAGCACGGCCCCAATGACCTGCGTTCACTGCTTTTCCAACTGCAGGCGGTGACGGCCGCCGGTGGCCACCCAGTGGTAAGAGTGGTGCAGGGCAAAACGGCATTGATCAAGCAAGTACTGGATATCGGTGCACAGACCTTGCTGGTGCCCATGGTCGACACGGCGGAGCAAGCCCGCGCCATCGTGGCGGCCACCCGCTACCCTCCACAGGGCATCCGCGGAGAAGCCTCACCCATCGTTCGCGCATCCCGCTGGGGCGCCCGTACGGACTATCTTCAGCACGCCAATGACGAGGTTTGCCTGCTGGTTCAGGCGGAAAGCGTAACAGCGCTGGATAACCTCGAAGCCATCTGTGCCGTGGATGGTGTCGATGGCGTATTCATCGGTCCCGCTGATCTGGCTGCCTCCATGGGGCATCTCGGCAATGCGTCCCACCCCGAGGTGCAAGCAGCCATCGACACCGCCATCACGCGGGTCAAGCACAGCGGCAAAGCTGCCGGTGTGCTGACCGGTGACCCGGATCAGGCCAGGCACTACCTGGCCCTTGGTGCCCAGTTTGTAGCGGTCGGGCTGGACGTCAGCCTGCTGATGCAAGCGGTACGACAGCGGGCGGCTGATTTTTCGCTCGGCCCCGCTTCCCCCTCTTCCGCCGATGGTCCCTACTGACGTTCGCAGGAGTCCTGACGGCTACCACTCGCCGCCGCCACGCTCCAGGGCGGCAGCGATGGCCTGGGGAATGGGCTGGCCGGTGCGCTCGCTGGCGAACAGGTACTCGCCGGCAGGGTTGACCTCGAGAAAGACGTGACGTCCCTCGGGTGTGACCCTTAGGTCGATGGCGCCGTAGGCCAGGCCGAAGGCCTTCATCAGTGCCCTGAGGCCTGTCTCCACCTCAGCGGGCAGGGTATAGGCAAACACCCTGGCGCTGCCCACCCCGCTGCGGTAGTCGACCTCATACTGAGGTTCGCTTTCAAAGGCGGTGGCGAACATCTCGCCGGCCACGGCGGTGACCCGAATATCCAGCGCCAGCGGGATATATTCCTGGAAGATCACCGGGGCCAGGCGCACAGCATCGAGCTGGGCGATCTCGGCCTCACCGACCTTCAAGGTCTCTCGCGGGGCCTCGACGATATTGCGAAAGGCCTTGCGCACCACGCCACCCTCCAGGTGTCGGCCGACAAATTCCGCGGCGGCCTCCGGACGGTTGGTAATCAGGGTATCGGGTATCTCCAGCCCCAGCCGGTGGGCCAGTCGATGTTGAGCAAGCTTGCGCTGGGCACGCTCGTCGGCCAGAGGATCATTCATCCAGAAGCCGTCCATGGCGTACCACAGGCCCTGAACCGCTTCCTGAGTTTCAGACCAGGCGAACAGGCGCTCGGTGCCATCGCCCAACGCCGGGTCCAGGTCGAAGGGGCGCAGACGTCGATTCCACACCGAGCGCACCTCATCCAGTGCCAGACGCCGACCATCGGGCAGCGTCAACCACAGGCTGTCGCCGCTGGCACCGGCATAGGCGAGAATGCCAAGCCGTTGGGGAAAGTCGGCGACGTCGATGACGTCCACCGGTGAATGCAGATGTTCCAGCACACGCTCGACGTGGGTGTTGTCGGCAAAGGACAGGATCAGAATCATGGAAAGCTCCCATGGGCAATGAGACCGCTACGTGAAACATGGCGGGCGCCAGGGTGACGCTCGCCATGTGAACGGGAGCTACTGGCCGCCAAGTTGGAGGTAGGCTTCCCAGGCCTGCTGCCAGGCCATCATCCCCTGCTGATCGAGCATGCCCATCTGGTGAAGCTGAGCGTAGTACGCCAGCATTTGCGCGTACTCAGCGAGCAGCGCCTGACCATTGTCTGCGCCGTCACTGGTGGGCGGCTTCAATGACGCTCCGGCAGGAGGCTGGCCGGTCGCCAGCACGAAGGGCTGCAGCGGCGTACCAAGCTGCACCGGCATGGCGGGTTGCACCGGTACACTGCCCCAGCCGCCGGGCTGCGGATTCTCGAAGGCCTGCTTGCCGCCCTCGAGCAGGGCCTTGCCAGGGGCTTCGTAGACCTGCTTGGGGGGATCCAGCGGCTTGATCTTGCCAGGGTCGACGCCTGGATCCTTGGCCAGGTCCTTTGGCAGCTCCTTGGGTTTTTCCTTGCTGAGCTCCTTCGGCGGCTCCTTGATGCCGTCCTTCAACAGCTCCTTGCCACCATCCTTCGGTCCCTCCTTGGGAAAATCCTTGATCACCTCCTTCGGGCGATCCTTGGGCAGCTCCTTGCCGGTTTCCTTGGCCGGGTCCTTGATCGGGTCCTTGGCCAGCTCCTTGACGATCTCCTTGGTCAGCTCCTTGGGGCTGTCCTTGGGCGGGAACTTGGGCAATACCGGCGTACAGGACACCGTCTCGCCGATGGCGCTGCGGGGTCCGTCAAGGCAGGCCTGCATCCGTGCCACCTGGCCTTCGGTGAACATCACCATGGTGTCGTCATCGACGTAGTCCATGTAGTTCATGAACATGTCGCCGTTGGGACCGTTGTCGCAGGACACCTTGGGAAAGCTGGGCTTGCCCACGTTAGCGCCGCCTTGGTTGGGCGTATCGTCGACGAAGTCGGAGCCGGAACAGCCGGTGCCATCATCCCCCCAGATATGGAACAGATTGAGCCAATGGCCGATTTCATGGGTGGCCGTACGCCCCAGATTGAACGGCGCCTGGGCGGTGCCCATGTTGCCGAAGGCCGTGTAGGTCACGACCACGCCGTCGGTGGCGGCGGGGCCTCCCGGGAACTGGGCATAGCCGAGCAGACCTCCGCTCAGCGGGCAGACCCAGATATTGAGGTACTCATCAGAGGGCCAGCCATCCTTGCCGCCGGTGGCGTCGGCCTTGACCTTGTCATCCCCCGAGAACCCGCTGACCTCGGTCTGGGTGCGAGTGATGCCGTCGGTGGCGTTGCCGTCTGGATCGGTGGTGGCCAGGACAAACAGCAGTCTGGCATCCGCCGCCAACGGGGCGAACGGCGCCGGTACGCTGGAGATATCGGCGTTGGTCTTGCGGAAATCCTGGTTGAGGATCTCGATCTGGCTGTCGATCTGCTCTCTGGAAATGTTCTGGGCATCGGTCTTGTAGACCACGTGCACCACCACCGGTATGCGCGTGCATCCCGGACGCTGTGCCATGGTGCCACGCATGGCGCGAAAGGCGTGCTCCTCGATGCGCGCCCGGCGACGGGCGTACCCTGGGTCTTCGTCAAGCAGGCGCCGGTGCAGCGCCATGGTGCCACAGCAGCGACATCCTCTTGGATGGTTCATTTCTTCAGACATGACTTGCTCCCCGCCAGCCAGGAGGCCAGCGTTGTGAGTACGGACTCATTGGCCAGCGGCAGGCTGGCCTCCTGCGGCCCCACAACGCTCTTCCCATTCGCCTCGGGCGGGTTGCGCCAGGAGCCTATCGCTTGGTGATGATCAGAATGTCCTCTTCCACTGCATCAATGTCGTAATCGCCTTCCCATCCGGGCAACGTCAGCTGCAGCTTCTGTCCTTGCTGCTGCCAATGTCCCGTGGCATCACGACAGGGCCGGTCGGATGCGCTGCCGCCGTAGCACTCGGCAGAGCCATCAGGGTGGAGGCAAAGCCGCCGACGAGGCATGCGCGACGGGGCGATCGCCGGTGAATCGGGATGGCGCAGAATCATGCAGCCGTTCACTCCCTCCTCCTTCACTTCCACCCAGTCTCCGCACAGCGGCATCGTCATGGCTGCCTCCTTATGAGGTGTTGTTCTACGCTCCAGCGCGGTCATGCAGAGACCTTCGTCGCCAAGGCCCATTGCCACCCGGCGTCGAGGGACGGATGCCATTGTGCAGACGCCTGCAGACGACGGTACTGCGCCAGCAGCGCCTGCCGTTGGGCCTCGAAGTGACGCCACGGGTCCCCCCGATGATGGCGCTCGTCGCCGCGGCAAACACATAGCGGCAGCGGCGCGGGGGGCTGCATCGACGACCGTAGCCCGGCGCGTTCGGCCACAAAGGCCAGGTTCATGCTGATGATCTTCATCGCATAGTCGATATCGACCGTGGCCAGCACGTCACCAGGCCCATGGATATTGGCGTTGGCTCCATCGGCACCTTCAATGGTCAATACCGCCGGAATGCCCGCATCAATAAAGGGCACATGGTCACTCGCGAAGGGATTCAGCGAGACCTGCAGCTCAAGATCAGTAAACTGCGCTCCCGCTGTGCTGAGTCCATCGATCATGTCCTGGCTGAGCGGCGCGCCTTCCAGCAGGACGGCTTGAGGCGTCGCATTGACCGAACCAATCATGTCCATATTGAGCACGCCCGCGATCCGTTGCCGCTCGCTACTCGACAGTCCCGCGACCCACTGACGGCTACCATGCAGTCCCTGCTCTTCTCCGCCGAACAGGACAAAGCTGATGTCATCGTCGAACTGGCGCTGAGCCAGCACCTCGGCCATCAGCACTACCGCCGCTGATCCGCTGGCATTGTCGTCGGCGCCCGGAGCTGGCGCCGACGGTCCTCCCTGATGATTGACGCTGTCCAGGTGCGCCACGACCAGCCAATGCCGAGGATGGGCGCCAACCCCTGCCAGCGCGGCTGCCACATTGCTACTGGTGCCCCCTGTCGGGATCGATACGGTCTGACGCGAACAGGACAAACCCGCAGCAGCAAATTGGCCTTCCGCCCAATCTGCGGCCTCGCCATAGCTGGCGCTGGTAGAATGCCGAGTAGGCCAGGACACCAGCTGTCTGATCAGCTGGTCATAGCGTGAACGCGAGGCCGAGTTCACCAGGGCTGTCAGCGACGTGGCGCGAGTCTCAGGACCCTCGTTGGGCTTGGCCCGATGGAACAGAACAGTGTCCTTGTTCAGCGGAAACAGGCGAAAACACGGCTCCTGATGGTCATCGAGCCCAGCGTTGATCTGACGCGCCGTGGCTCGGTCCAGGTCGACCACCAGATAGCGGCCCGCATTCAGCAGTACCGGCACGTCAGGATACTGCTGCTGAAACAGCCGGCCCTTCTGGCAGACACCGTGCAGGCTCCCTCGGGCGACATCCACCGCCTGCACGTCGGCGCTATTGCCAGTACTATTACCAGTACTATTGCCAGTACTATCGCCAGCACTGTCATCAAGCGTCGCACGCAGCGCCGGCCAGCGCGCATTGGGCGCGACCAACAGCTGCTGACCTCCCGCCTGCACCCGCCAGACTCCCGCTACTGTCAGCGGTTTGGCGCGAGCGGAAGAAGACGTTATCGTTTGCCTCAGTATCACCTTCATGGAGTCACCCTTGGCTGCCATCAGCAGCAGGGACGATGCGCCAGAACGAGACGGTCCTGCTCACCGGCAGAACCCTCTTCAGCGGAATTAGCCGCAGCGTAATGGATTATCAAGGTAGTTGTTTCACGGCCAACCGTCTGTGGCTGCCCTGGCTCCAGCAACCTCAGGCACCTATCCGTAACTCTTTGATCATCATCGAATCATCTGAGTGAACGGATCATCCACACCGGGTGGTGCCAGTTCCCTGAGAAAAAAGTGCACAGAAAATCAGTGGGCTGGCGAGAGATGAAACTTTTTCACCTAAGGACACACCAAGCTGAGTGAAGGTCTCGTCCAGGCCAGGTCGTGCCGTTCATGTAGTAAAGCTCCGAATCTGATCAGCGATGAAATCGCCAGCCGTGCGCTCTGCGCAGGTCTTCTACCACCGGCGTACTGGCGACAAAAGGTCGGCATATTCGAGAATATTGTCATCATTGTCGCCGAGAAAGGACCATACAGACGGTAGAACACGCCTGTTAGTTGCTTTATACTTTCGTCGTAAATTTACGATCTCGACATCCCGTCGGGATCGTTTTCGTTTGTCGGGAGGTCCCATGGCAATCTCCATCACCAATCTTCGTGCACGGCATCCTCGCCTGGCGGAGCTCGCCCTTGCCCTTGGTGGCTTCGGCATCGGTACCAGCGAATTCGTGATCATGGGGTTGATGGAGCGGGTCGCTCAGGACCTGTCGGTCAGTTCCGCTGACGTGGGCTACGCGATTTCCGCCTATGCCCTCGGCGTGGTTGTCGGCGCTCCATTGATCTCGGCGCTGGCGGCACGGGTGCCCAGGCGTACACTGCTGATCTGCCTGATGCTGGTCTTCGCCATTGGCAATATCGCCAGCGCCCTGGCCACCAGCTTCTGGCCCTTCGTCGGGCTGCGCTTCATTGCGGGCTTGCCCCACGGCGCCTATTTCGGCGTCGCCGCTCTGGTCGCCGCCGCCGCGGTCCCGGTCGAGGAGCGAGCGCGGGCCATCAGTCGTGTCATGCTGGGTCTGACCAGTGCCATCGTGATCGGCGCCCCCCTGGCGACCTGGGCCGGTCAGTGGATGGGCTGGCAGTTTGCCTTTCATGCGGTCGGTGTCATCGCCTTCCTTACCATGGGCATGATCCGGCTGTTCGTGCCGCGCCAGCCCCATGACGTCAAGGCCAGTCCCAAGCGCGAGCTGACAGCCCTGGTGAAACAACGCGTGCTTTACACTCTGGGCGTTGCCAGCATCGGCTTTGGCGGCATGTTCTCGGTCTTCAGCTACGTGGTCCCCACCTTGCGCGCCCAGGCCGACATGCCCGAGTCCATCGGACCCTGGGTCCTGGCGATCTTCGGCATCGGTGGCATCATCGGCAACCTGGTCGGTGCACGCGCCGCCGATCGCCACTTGATGAAAGCGGTGCCCAGAATCCTGCTGTGGTGTCTGGTCGTCCAGGCCGCCTTCTACTTTGCCGCCAACAACCTTTACACCGGCATACTGTTTGTCGGCCTGGTCGGCACCAGCATGGCGCTGGGGCCTGCCCTGCAGACCCGCCTGATGGACGTCGCCGGCGACGCTCAGACCATGGCGGCCTCGATGAACCACGCTGCGTTCAACTGTGCCAATGCCTTGGGTGCCTATCTCGGTGGTGTGGCCATCAAGGCGGGCGCTCCCTGGTCATCCAGTGGCCTGGTGGGTGCAGGGCTGGCGTTTGGCGGCCTGGTGGTGTTCATGCTGGGGCTGCGGGCAGAAAAACGCAGCGACGCCCGTCGTGCCGCACGGGCGCAGGCGGCCGACAACAACGCCTGAGGCGGCGACCGACCGACGATCTCGGCCGGGCACACTCCCGACCCGCTCCGCCGGGTGGTTCATACGACAGCGCCGGTCCCCTGAGGACCGGCGCTGTCGTCATGACGCCCACAAGGCAGAGGTAGCGAGTCAGCTCAGGCGACAGACCAGAAGTAGCGCACCACATGAAAGAAGATGGGCGCGGAAAAGATCACTGAATCCAGGCGATCGATAAAGCCACCATGCCCTTCAATCAGGTGTCCCCAATCCTTGATCCCGCGATCACGCTTGATCGCTGACATCACCAGCCCTCCAACGAAGCCCAGCAACGCGATCATCAGTGCCAGCAAGGCCGCCTGGAGCAAGGTAAACGGGGTCATCCAGGCCAGTCCGGCACCGACCAGGGTGGCACTCGCCACCCCTCCGACAAACCCTTCAAGCGTCTTCGATGGGGACAAGCGTGGGGCGATCTTGCGCCGACCTATCAGCTTGCCCCACACGTACTGCAGCACGTCACTGAGCTGGACGACGACGATAAGAAAGGCAATCAGCAGGACATTGCGCCCTTCAAAACCGGGAATATCCAGCGTCAGCAATGCGGGCACGTGCGATACGCAGAACACGCACACCATCAAGGCCCACTGCACCTCGCTGACTCGGTCTAAAAAGCCATGGCTATCGCCCCTGATCGCGGCGACAACCGGCAGCAGCAAGAAGGCATACACCGGAATGAAGATCGAATACATGCCGTAGTACTGCTGCCAGATAAACACGTACTGCACGGGCAGCACCACGAAGAACACCAGCGCCAACGCCCAGTGATCGGCGCGTCGAGAAGGAATCAGGCTGAGAAATTCGCGCAGCGCGGAGAAGGAGGCAAAGGCGAACAGCAGCACCACGCCTGTTCGTCCGCCCAGCAGGGCGATGCCCATCAGTATCGCCATCAGCCACCAGGAACGAATACGCTGGTTGAGGTTCTCGATCACCTCGTTCTCCCCACCAGGGGAGTAACGCCTCGCCAACACGAAACCGATGGTACTCGCGACCACCAGGATGCCGGCAATCGCCGCCAGCAGCGTTCCCAGGCCTGCGGGGATCACCATGTCATTCATGCGACGCGCCTCCCTGGAGCGATGCTTCTTGCGCGTTCGGCGCCAACGCCATCAGCGACTCCTGGGCACGCGCCAGGAAGTCTGTGCGGCTCTCGTGATCAATACGCGGCAGGGGTGCCCCGTAGGTCAGGGTGCACAGCAGGGGCAGGGGAACCACCTCGCCCTTGGGCAGCACCCGGTTGAGGTTATCGATCCATACCGGTACCAGTTCGACCTCGGGATGGCGCTGGGCCAGGTGATAAAGCCCAGAACGGAACGGCAGCATGCCATCCTCTCGGGTGTTACGCGTGCCCTCAGGGAACAGGATCAAGGAGTCGCCTGCTGCCAGTGCAGCGCCCATGTCTTCAAGGGGGTCTCCCTGTGGCTGCGTCGCCGTCTGGTCTGTCTTGCGCTGACGCGCGATGAGCACGCCCTGAAACACCTCATGGATCAAAAAGCGGCGCAGCGGCGACGCCAGCCAATAGTCGGCCCCCGCCACCGGGCGAGTTCGCGCTCGCAGGCGCGGCGGCAAGGTGGTCCAGATCAGGACAAAGTCGCCATGACTGGAGTGATTGGCGTAATACAGCCGCTGGCGCGCTATCGGCGCGATTCCCGACCAGATTGGCCGTGGCGATGTCACCAGGCGTGCGAACAGGCGAATCAGCATGCCCGTCAATGACGCCCTCCAAGAGGGTTTCTTCATGTTCATTCCCTGTATCAGGCACCGCGTGCGAGATATCCCTCTCCGGCGTCGACGGGTGCAGCCCGGACGGCAACTGTGCCATACTTCGGGCCCTCGGTTGCCCTCATATTGCACTCTCTGTTCCGAATCCCTCAGGTGAAGACCCCGCCCATGTCCCAAGGTACGCTATTCATCATTTCCGCCCCTTCCGGCGCCGGCAAGACCAGCCTGGTGCGCGAATTGATCGAGGGCCTCGACGGCATTCAGGTATCGGTCTCGCATACGACCCGAGCCAAGCGACCGGGCGAGGTAGATGGCGTGAACTACCATTTCGTCGACATGCCGACCTTCGACGCCATGATCGACAAGGGCGACTTCTTCGAGCACGCACGGGTCTTCGACAACTGCTACGGCACCTCGCGAAGCGCCGTGGAAACCCTGTTGGCCGCAGGTCAGGACGTCATCCTCGAGATCGATTGGCAGGGCGCTCGTCAGGTCAGGGCGCAGATGCCGGACGCGGTCTCGGTGTTCATTCTGCCGCCCTCCCGGGAAGAGCTCGAGCGTCGCCTGTCGAGCCGTGGTACGGATGACCATCAGGTCGTCAGCGCGCGCATGCGTGAAGCCGTCAGTGAAATGTCTCACCATGACGAATACGACTTCCTGGTGATCAATGACGACTTCACCACGGCGCTGGACGAACTGCGTGCACTGGTCGTCGCCCAGCGCCTGGCGACCCCGCGCCAGAATCAGCGTCATGCTGCCCTGCTCGAAGCGCTGTTGACCGATACGCAGCCACACAATTGAGGTACCTCCTCACCACCACGCCGGTGGGCAAGCGGTTCGGCACTGCAACGACCGTCCAGCGTCTTGTCAGAAGCGGCGTGACTCGAGTAATCTAGCCTGTCACTTCGCAGGTGCAACCCCCGGGCGCAATCGTCGGCGGGGGCATAGTCCGTCTCGCCGACCGCGAAAGGCCAGCACCTGCCCGACACACTGTCTGTCAGATCAGGAAGGGCCCAATGGCGCGAGTTACCGTCGAAGATTGTCTGGAACATGTCGAGAACCGTTTCAAGCTGGTGATGATTTCCACCCAGCGCTCCCGTCAGCTGGCCCGCGGCTCCCGCGATGCCTTGCTGCCCTGGGAAAACGACAAGCCCACGGTCATGGCCCTGCGTGAAATCGCCGACGGCCTGATCGATGACAGCGTACTGGACGAGCCGGTCGAGGCTCCCAGCCGCTTCCGTCCCGAGTACTCTCACGCCTCGCCCTCCGAGGAATGATCGCGCCGGGGATGGCCGTTGGCCATCCCACGGGGTCCTCATCACGCAGTCGGGGCACGCCACATGTTCACCATCGACGATCTGTCTGACCGACTCGGAGGCTATCTGCCCGCCGAGGAAATCCAGCAGGTCAGGCGTGCCTTTTACTACGCTGAACAGGCCCATGACGGCCAGCGCAGGCGTTCCGGTGAACCCTATGTGACTCATCCCTTGGCGGTGGCCAATATCCTCGCCAACATGCACATGGACCATCAGAGTCTGATGGCGGCCATGCTGCACGACGTCATCGAGGATACCGGCGTCCCCAAGGAGGCCCTGGCCAGACAGTTCGGCGAGCCCGTGGCCGACCTGGTCGACGGTGTATCCAAGCTGACCCAGATCACCTTCGAGGACAAGGCCGTCGCCCAGGCTGAGAACTTCCAGAAGATGGTGCTGGCGATGTCCCAGGACATCCGGGTCATCATCGTCAAACTGGCCGACCGTCTGCACAATATGCGCACCCTCGGTGCGCTCAGGCCTGACAAGAAGCGTCGCATCGCCAGGGAAACCCTGGAAATCTATGCTCGCGTTGCCAGCCGCCTTGGCATCAACACCATTCGCGTCGAGCTCGAGGACCTGTCCTTTCAGGCTATCCACCCGATGCGGGCCGAGCGAATCAAGCGTGCCGTGGCCAGCGCCCGTGGCAATCGTCGCTCCGCCATTCGCCAGGTGCAGAACGCCTTGCAGACTCGGCTCGACGAGCACGAGCTCAAGGGCACCGTCATCGGTCGCCAGAAGCATCTGCTGTCGATCTACCGCAAGATGCGCGACCAGCGAAAGTCCTTCGCCGAGATCATGGACGTGTTCGGCTTTCGCATCATCGCCGACGATGTCGACAGCTGTTATCGCATCCTGGGCATGGTGCACAACCTTTACAAGCCGGTACCCGGACGCTTCAAGGACTACATCGCGATCCCCAAGGCCAACGGCTACCAGAGCCTGCACACGACCTTGTTCGGCACCAACGGCATGCCCATCGAAGTGCAGATCCGCACTCGTGAAATGGAAGCCATGGCCAACAACGGCATCGCTGCCCACTGGCTCTACAAGGCAGGCCAGACCTCGCATCCGATTGCCGAGGGCAGCCGTGCCAGGGCCCGCGAATGGGTCAAGGGCCTGCTGGAGATGCAGCGCCATGCCGGCGACTCCCTGGAGTTCATTGAGCACGTCAAGAACGACCTGTTCCCGGACGATATCTACGTGTTCACCCCCAAGGGCGACATCATGGAGCTGCCCCAGGGCGCTACCGTGATCGACTTTGCCTATGCGGTACACACCGAGATCGGCAACACCTGCATCGCCTGTCGCATCGATCGTCACCTGGCGCCGCTGTCGACCCGCCTCGAAAGCGGCCAGACGCTGGAGATCATCACCTCTCCTGGCGGCAAGCCTAACCTTGCCTGGCTCAATTTCGTGGTCACGGCCAAGGCCCGCTCGGCCATTCGTCACGCCTTGAAGCACCAACAGCACACCGAAGCCGTGCAGCTTGGTCGCCGCCTGCTGACCCGGGCGTTGATGGAGTTCGAGGTACACCTGGAAGATCTGGGTGACGACGTCATGGCCCGCCTGCTCAAGGAAATGGAGATCCAGAACGAGTCCGATCTGCTGGAAGCCATCGGGCTTGGCAACCGCATGACCCACGTCATCGCGCGGCGCCTGGTGGAGCTGCAGCGGGGCGAGCGGATCACGCAGAATCGCGACAGCAGCGACAGCTCCAACGTCACTATCAGTGGCGTGGAAGGCATGGTGATCAAGTTTGCGCGCTGCTGTTATCCGCTACCGGGCGATCCGATCATCGGCCACTTATCGGTGGGCAAGGGCATCGTGGTACATCGCTCCGAGTGTCGCAATCTGCAGGAGCTGAAGAGCGATCCGGAAAAGCTGTTCACCCTGAACTGGTCGGACACCATTGATGAAGATTTCCAGGTGGCACTGCGCCTGGAGGTCGAGAGTCGTCGCGGCCTGGTGGCAGAACTGGCCGGACTGGTCACCGATGCCGACGCCAACATCGAGCGCATCGGTATCGAAGAGAGAGACGCTCGTCTCTCCATCGTCAATCTGACGCTTTCTGTGCGGGATCGCATTCACTTGGCGCGCATCATCAAGCGACTGCGTAATCTCTCCCATATCGGCAAGATTTCTCGTCTCGGCAACTGACCTGGGTGGCGCCAACAGGCCATGAATCCCATGGCCGTTCGCCACGTGGCTGTCGCCATCGACATGACATCAGGAGTCAATAATGAGCAACAAGGCTGTTATCAACACCGATCAAGCCCCCTCCGCCATCGGTCCTTACTCCCAGGCGATCAAGGCCGGCAACACGGTCTACCTGTCAGGCCAGATCCCCCTCGACCCGACCACCATGGAGCTGGTGTCGGATGACTTCGAGGCCCAGGCGCGCCAGGTGTTCACCAACATGAAAGCCGTCTGCGAAGAAGCCGCTGGCTCACTGCAGGACATCGTCAAGCTCAACCTGTATCTGGTGGACCTGGACAACTTCGCCACGGTCAACAAGGTGATGGAAGAGATCTTCACCAAGCCATACCCGGCCCGTGCGGCGGTGGGCGTCAAGGCACTGCCCAAGGGCAGCCAGTTCGAAGCAGAAGCGGTCATGGTCATCGGCGACTGATGACCCTCACGCCTGCCGGTGCCTGTGGCGTCATCAAGGTACCGGCATGGCTCCTCGCTGGCCCAGCCCATCATGCGACTGTTCATCGCCCTGCTCCCTGACGACGCCCTGCGCAAGCGCCTGGGAGCTCTCTCTGAGTCGCTGGAGGCTGACTGTGGCGGCCGCCGCATTGCCGATGCCAATATTCACCTGACCCTGGCCTTCCTGGGTGAACAGGATGCGACGACAAGCGCACGCCTTCGCCAGTTTGTTGAACACTACCCGCCCGTGAACGGCCGGCTCGTCCTCGATACCCTCGGTGTTTTTACGGCTCCCGGCATTGTCTGGATCGGCCCCGGGCAACCACCTCAGAACCTGCTGCTGCAACAGGCAGCGCTGTCTCGTCAGCTCGCTGACATGGGACTGGCTCACCGGCCTTCTCATTTTCGTCCCCATGTATCGCTACGGCGTAGAGCAATGGCGCCTGCGGCACAAGCTTTATCCGTGGACAAATTCTGCTGGTCCTATACTTCTATTCACCTAATACAGTCATCTTTAAGCCATGAGGGAAGCCACTACACGCTCTTGGCCTCCAGCAAGGCATGAAGGCGAATCATCAGGGTGAATCACCGTCAGTTGGTGGCTCTATTGGCACAAACTGACGCATCTTTATGGCATCGATCATACACAGAGTTGCCAGCACCTTTGCCCAACGTGCTGCCAGCCCCCCGCGGTCCGCACCGACCGCACATGCGTGACAGACAGGTTCACCCTGTCTCGGGTGAAGGCTTGCAGGGACATCGCAGGCCAATAACAAGGGATGAAAAGAACCAGGGAAAACTCATGCCAAACATACTTGCTCGTCCGCTGGCCGTCTGCCTGCTTGCCAGCCTTGCCACTCCAGCCATGGCTGGTCCGACGCTTGGTCTCGGCTCCACCAGTGAAGGGACAGGAGCCCTGGACCTGGGCTACGACTGGACCTTTGACCTCAGCCACTATCATCCGGCACTGGATCTTCGCCTGGGCACAGGATTCATTCTTTTCGAGGGGGATGAACGCAGCGATAACCAGGCGTTTTATGTTCGTCCGGCACTTCGCTACAGCTGGGAACACGTCTTCGTCGAGGGAGGTATTGGCGCGTCAGGTTTTGTCGATACCCACATCGAGGACCGAGACCTGGGCAGCGCCTTTCAGTTCGAAGATCGTTTGGCTCTGGGCGTAAGAATGGGGGTCTATGGTGACCTGTCAGTCAGCATCACCCACTACTCCAACGCCAGTATCAAGGAACCCAATGACGGCTTCGAGCTGTATGGGTTGAATTGGCGTCTGGCCTACTAGCCAAGCCCATAGGCACCGTGATGACTCGCTGTGCCATCAGCGTCTTGTCGAGCTGTCCTAGCGACCGGGCCCGTGACATATGTCGCGGGCCCTGACATTTCCAGGCAATCTCAGCCGACGGGATCCACCTGCAGGAAGCCCCCTTCCTTGAGGACCTGAGCGTAGCCGTCGCGAAAGCTGGGGTAACGAAAACGGTAGCCGCTCTCGATCAGCAGACGAGAATCGCAACGCTTGCTGGCCCTGCGCCGCAGCGGGGACTGAATGGTCTCGGTGCACTCGACCTTCAACTGCTTGGCCAACCACGTCATCACTTCATTGAGCGGGGCCGGTTCGCTGTCACTGGCCAGATAGAGCGGGGCCAGGGCGTCGTCCTGCAACGCCTTGTCGATCAGGTGCACCAGCACCCCGGCGCAATCGTCGCGATGAATGCGATTGGAGTACATGGGGGGCGTGGCGGGCGCAATCCGTCCTTCACTGACCTGCCGAATCAGACGGTCGCGGCCAGGCCCATAGATGCCGGAAAAGCGCACCACGGTTCCCGGTAGCGAGTGATCGATCAACGCCTGTTCGGCTTCCCGCATCAACACGCCGGAAAAGCCGGATGGCTCGGTAGGGCTCTGTTCATCGACCGTTTCTCCGTCGCGCTGGGCGTACACGCTGGTGGAGGATACGAAGAACACATGGCGGGGCGGAACATCACGTTCTGACAGGGTGCCCAGGACCGCTTTCAGCCCCTCCGGATATGCCGCACGATACGCATCTTCCTCGAAGCGGTCGGCGCTGACCACGTATACCACGATGTCAGCATCCGGTAGAGCGGTCACGGATTCAGGATCGGCGAGATCCACCGTCACTCCCTCGATGCCCGTTTCGGCCAGCCGTTCGGGGTGGCGCCGAGCACCAATGACCCGATGTTCCTTGGCCAGAAGTTCACGGCCCAGCGCTATGCCAATGTCGCCACAACCAACAATCAACGTCGTCGTCTTCACCTTTACCGCGTCCCCCTGATATAAAATCCCTATGAGGCTCCGGTCCGGAGACCCGCGCATCCAGCGTCTGGCGCCTTGATCAATACCCCGAACAGAGGATGCCGATCGGCACCATATGACTCTAACAGAACTCCGCTATATCGTAACCTTGGCCCAGGAGCGCCATTTCGGGCGTGCCGCAGAGCGCTGCTTTGTCTCCCAGCCGACACTCTCGGTGGCGGTGAAAAAGCTGGAAGAGGAGCTGGAGGTCGCCCTGTTCGAGCGATCCAAGTCCACGGTACAGGTCACACCCCTCGGCGAAAAGATCGTCGAGCAGGCTCAGCGCGTGCTGGAACAAAGCAGCGCCATCAAGGAACTGGCGACGGCCGGACGTGACCAGCTGGCCAGTCCCCTGCGCATAGGTGCGATCTACACCATCGGGCCCTATCTGTTCCCGCATCTGATTCCGGAGCTGACCCGAGGCGCCCCCCAGATGCCTCTTTATATCGAGGAAGGCTTCACCGGTGGGCTGCGGCGCAAGCTGAGGAACGGCGAGCTGGATGCCATCATCGTCGCCCTGCCGTTTACCGAGACCGACGTGGTCACCAAGCCGCTGTATGAAGAAGACTTCGAGGTTCTGCTACCGTCAGATCATCGCTGGGCCAAGCGCAAGAGCATCGCCAAGGAAGACTTGCTGGAAGAACGCCTGCTGCTGCTGGGTGAAGGTCACTGCTTCCGTGACCAGATCCTGGAAGCCTGCCCGGCCATCAGCCAGAAGCTCAACAGTCCCAACAACACGCTGACCGCAGAAGGCGGGTCCCTGGAGACCATTCGCCACATGGTCGCGTCGGGTCTTGGCATCACGGTATTGCCACGCTCCGCCATTGGTACCAGCCACTATGAGAGCGGCATGTTGATCAGCCGACCGTTCAGCGAGCCTCCGGGGCGCACGGTGGCGATCGCCTGGCGCGCCAGCTTTCCGCGGCCCAAGGCGATCGACGCGGTCACTGACGCCATCGCCCGCTGCCGCGCCGCCGACCAGGAGACGGCGTGAGCCGCCTGAACGAAGCCGTCACATCACTGAAGGGTGTGGGCGAGGCGCTGGCACTGAAGCTCGCGCGGCTGAAAGTGGAGACCGTCGAGGATCTGCTCTTTCATCTGCCGCTGCGCTACCAGGACCGCACGCGGATCACCCCCATCGCGACCCTGCGCGGGGGCCATGAAGCGGTCGTCGAGGGAGATGTCAGTGCCGCTGACGTCATCCGCGGTCGGCGCCGCAGTCTGCTGGTGCGACTGAAGGATGGCAGCGGCATTCTCAGCCTGCGCTTCTTTCACTTTTCTCCTGCCCAGCAGCAGCAATTCCGTCCAGGCACACGGGTGCGCGCCTTCGGTGAAGCCCGCGCCGGTGCCACGGGGCTGGAGATCTACCACCCCGAGTACCGCCTGATCGGGGGTGACGAGCCACCCGTGGAAGATCATCTGACCCCCATCTATCCCACCACCGAGGGTCTCCATCAGGCCAGGCTGCGCGCCTTGATCGACCAGGCCATGGCCATGCTCGAGGCCGACCCAGCAGCCTTGCCCGACTATGTACCGGACGACATTCGCCAACAGTTTTCCCTGGTCGGACTGCAGGACAGCCTGAAGACCCTGCACCACCCACCCCCGGACAGCGATGTCGACGCCCTGAGCGACGGCCGCCATCCGGCCAGCAAACGCCTGGCCACGGAAGAGCTGCTGGCCCATCAATTGAGCCTGCGCGAGGTGCGCCTGCGCATTCAGTCCGACGGCGCCCCCTGTTTGCCCAGCGGACGCAGTCTGAAGACGCGTTTTCTGGCACAGTTGCCCTTTTCTCTGACCGGGGCCCAGCGGCGGGTGCTCGACGAGATTGGCGTCGATCTGGCCAAGCCTGCCCCCATGCTGCGGCTGGTCCAGGGTGACGTGGGTTCAGGCAAGACCGTGGTCGCTGCCATGGCCGCCCTGACCGCCATTGCCGGAGGCTGCCAGGCCGCCATCATGGCGCCGACGGAACTGTTGGCAGAACAGCACTATCGGGCGTTTCGCGACTGGTTCAACGCTTTGGACATCGACGTTGCCTGGCTGTCGGGCAAGCTCAAGGGCAAGGCACGACTGGATACCAAGGCGGCTATCGCCGATGGTCGGGCGCGGATGATTGTCGGCACCCATGCCATCTTTCAGGATGACGTCTCTTTTGACCGCCTTGGCCTGGCCATCATCGACGAGCAGCATCGCTTCGGCGTCCACCAACGCCTGGCACTGCGCGAGAAAGGCGAGCAAGGTGGTCTGACGCCCCATCAGCTGGTCATGACTGCGACGCCGATCCCACGCACCCTGGCAATGAGTGCCTATGCCGATCTTGATGTGTCGGTGATTGATGAACTACCGCCCGGCCGAACTCCGGTGACCACTGCCGTGGTGCCGGATGAGCGTCGGCCCGACGTCATTGCACGAATTCGTAACGCCTGTGCCGAAGGAAGGCAGGCGTACTGGGTGTGTACCTTGATCGAGGAATCCGAGGCGCTGACCTGTCAGGCAGCCGAGGTGACCCATCAGGAGCTGACAGAGGCCCTGCCTGAGCTGTCCATCGGGCTGGTACACGGTCGCATGAAAGCCGCCGACAAGGCCGCTACCATGGCTGCCTTCAAGGGCGGTGAGCTGGACCTGCTGGTAGCGACCACCGTCATTGAAGTCGGTGTCGACGTGCCCAACGCCAGCCTGATGATCATCGAAAACCCTGAACGTCTCGGGCTCTCCCAGCTTCACCAGCTGCGTGGACGCGTCGGTCGAGGCAGCACCGAAAGCTACTGCGTGTTGCTCTATCACCCGCCGCTGTCGAACACCTCGAAGCAGCGCCTGGCGGTGATGCGAGAAACCACCGATGGCTTTCGCATTGCCGAGCGGGATCTGGAAATTCGTGGTCCAGGCGAGGTGCTGGGCACCCGCCAGACAGGCCTGGCTCAGATGAAGATTGCCGACCTGGAACGCGACGCCGACCTGCTGCCACAGATCACCCCACTGGCAGACGCCTTACTGGCACGCGATCCTGGGGCCAGTCGCCCGCTGATCAGGCGCTGGCTGGGAGAAGAAGCTGGGCGCTATGGGCAGGTGTAGACCGCGCAGAGCCACAAGGCATGTCGTGGGAAGCGTGCAGGAAGACGGCGGGTGATGCCCCCTGAAACGGGATGTCATCAATGCCTGCAGCACTATCAAGTTCTGTCACAAGATCAAGGTGCGGTGGATGCGGGTGCCAAGATTCACTCGCTGGCGGTGGGCCTGCTCCGCGCGATCACGAGCCACGCAATGGTGGCCGTCATCCCCCTACAGATGCTTGAGCAGACGCTGCAATCTGTCCATATCCTGAGCGTCCCCTACCAGGCGCAACTGTCCCGACATCATGGCGTCGAAAAACACTTGCTGGGTGGGCCGACGCAACACCTTCACCGCTGTCTGGCTATCCTGGAAGCGCAGCTCGAGGTCCAGATCGACGGGGAGTCCTCGCTGGGTCTCGATACCGCTGGGCCGCATGCGGTAGTAACGAGCGATCGACAGGTCCTCTGTCGCGATACCCCAGTCGAGCCCACCTTTTTCTTCCAGCCGCTCACGAAAGCGCGCCTTGCGCTTGAGTGCCCGCTTCAGCATGACACCCAGCAGCCACAACATCAGTCTCAGAGTCATGTTGCCTCACGCTGGAATAGGAAGGCGCGGCCCGCCAAGCGAGCCGCGATATCAGCCATTCGCTGCCATTTCTGACAATGGCAAGCGTCGCCTCAGCGGGCGACGGCGTCCTTGAGGCCCTTGCCGGGCTTGAAGGCGACTGTCTTGCTGGCGGGAATCTTCAACGGCTGACCCGTCTGGGGATTCTTGCCGGTCCGCGCGGCACGCTCGCGCACGGTAAAGGTGCCGAAGCCGATCAAAGACACATCCTGGCCCGAGGAAACACTGCCGGTGATCTCGTCGAGAATCACGTTCAGCACCTGGCTGGCCTTGTCCTTGGATAGATCAGCGCGCTCGGCAATTGCCGCGGCGAGTTCTGGCTTGCGCATACAGCCCTCCTAATTTTGGCTTGACTACCCGGTGCCATGGCACCGGGATCATTGTTATGGAAACACTGTCCGTGTGTCCACCTGGACCCTTCCAGGTCCTGCCATGCCAACGCTCCCATACGATGCCGGCAATGAACGTCACGGATCGATCAGTGCATCCTTGTTGTGGTGAGATGACACTCGAAACCCATCGACGTGACACCGTCCATTCGTGTTACACGAATCAGAATCAGTATCACACACTGCAACGATGGCACCTTCAACGACGGTGGCCCAGCCACCATCAACGAACCTAGCCTAGCAACGGCGGTGCCGCCCGCGCCAGTTCGACTTTCCGACGAACGCATTTTCCCGTCAACGCAAACCCCTTGAGCTGCCCCTGTTCGTCCTCGGCAAGGGCGCTGATGTCATCGCCATCGGCCTCGATCCGCCATTGCACTCGCTCACTTGCCGGCGGCAACGCCACCACCGGCAGCAGCGGTGTCTTGACCAGCACGGGCCATGGGCCGTAGCTCACCGGGGTCGGGCTGCCGCACAGGGTAGCGGCCAGGGCCTTGGCCGATGCCTGCAACGGCTGCACATACATCGCGTTGACGCCGTCCACCGAGGCCACGTCTCCCAGTGCGTGTATACGCGGACAGGACGTCGATAGATAGCGATCCACCTGGATGCCGTCGGGGCCGGTACGGATGCCCGCCGCTTCGGCCAACTGGCTGCGGGGCCTGAGCCCCGTAGCGACCAGCACGAGATCAGCGCTCAGCGTCTGGCCGTCATCGAGCCGAAGGACGATCTCCTGTTCATCGCCCGCAGCCTGACGCGCTACGCTGTCGACCAGGCGCCCGCTTCTGATCTCGATGCCAGCGTCACGAAACGCATTGCCCAGCGCCTGGCCCGGCTGCTGGGGTAGCAGCCTCGGCAGCAAGGTGGGCTCCGGGCCAACCATGACGACCTGATGTCCGCCCGCCTGGAGGTCGTTGGCGAACTCGCAGCCCACCAGGCCCAACCCGATCACCGCCACTCGCGCCGGACGCTCCAGGCCGTCAAGAATGGCCGAGAAGCGGCGGTAGTCATCGAGATCATTGATCGAGAACACGCGGCCGCTGAGCTCCGCCGGAATGGCGAAGGGAGCGACAGGACTGGCACCGGTGGCCAGCACCAGGTCCGACCAGGGCAGCCGTTCCTGGCCAATCCACAGGCACGAGGACGCTGTATCGATGCGGTCTACCCAGGTATGGGTGCGCACCACCACATTCAGCTGATCGGCCAGCTCCAGGGCCGAACGGGCCGCCAGCCGATCCGCCGCCAAGCCCTTGGCAAAGCCCGTGGATAACAAGGGTTTGGAGTAGTCATCGCCGCTATCGGCCGTGATCAGGGTGATCGGACGCCGGGCGTCCAGTGCGCGCACCTGGCGCACCAGGCCAATGCCTGCCATGCCAGTGCCGATGATGGTCAAGGGTGCTTGCATCACGTACTTCGACTCTGCCGACGACCGCACTGCGGTCATTCAAGAAACCGGAGTGCCCAGCGGGGGCTCCAGCGAGTGACTCCTGTGCACCATGGTACACTATGCGCCCATCTACCGGAGCACGACGTCCGGTGCAGCAAGGACCTCAAGGCCCCATGTCACAGCATCCTCATGTCACCCCGTCCCGTTGCCATGTCGAGCCCGAGTGCCCGAGATCGACTCCCGAGTGGCGCGACATCCCCACATCGTCGCATGCCATCTCTGAGCGCTGGCTGGAGTGGCTGGCTTCCCGCGACTCACTGACGGAGAGACTGATGGCGGCCGCTGGCGAGGGACGCTTTCACGTGCGTCTGCTCGACCAGTACCTGGGGCAGCCATGGCCGGACGAGGCCGAGGCATTGGGACTGGCGGCCGGCCAGCAGGCCTGGCTGCGCGAGGTCGCGCTGTGCGTCGACGAGGTCCCTTGGGTGGTGGCACGCTCAGTGGCACCACGGGTGAGCGATCAACAGGCGCCCTTTGCCGGCCTTGGCGAAAACTCGCTGGGCAGTTGGCTGTTTCAGCAGCCGGATCTTCGCCGCAGCCCGATCGAGATCAGCCGGATATCTCGTCCTATCCACGGATACCGCGGTATCTGGCAACGGCGCTCTCTGTTTTGCCACGGGGGCTGGGTGATGCTGGTGCAAGAGAGCTTTCTGCCCGCCATGGCCGAGGCGCTGTCACTCGACCCGTCTCCAGGCTAGACAGCGACCGCGCTGTACTGGTCACGCCCGTCTCCCCGCGCTAGGCTTGGTCCGTCATGTCGACAAGCGCTGACCAGACCTGGCAGTAAATGGTCGCTCCCGGCGACACCCATGGATGAACTGTCTCGTCTTGTTTCGACGCTCAACGCCACACCAGCGGATGCGGACACGACTGAAGCGTGCCCGCCACGATGCCTGTGACAGCGACTTTCCACTAGCCCTCGAGAGACCACGATGGACCGCTCCCTGCTGCGTCCCCCCGGACGCCTCGCCCGAATTCCCGACTTCCTGGCGCTGATGCGTCTGGATCGCCCCATCGGCACTTGGCTGCTGATGTGGCCAACACTGTGGGCGCTGTGGGTAGCGGCGGACGGCATTCCCGCCCGCGACACCCTGCTGATCTTTGTCGCTGGCGTCTACCTGATGCGAGCAGCAGGCTGTGTCGTCAACGACTATGCGGACCGCCATTTCGACGGTCACGTCAAACGTACCAAACACCGCCCTCTGGCGACTGGGCGTATCAGCGAGCAGGAAGCCAAGATCCTGTTCGTCGGTCTGCTGACAGCGGCCTTCGTGCTGGTATGGCTGACCAACGGCTTTACCGTATGGCTGTCGCTGATCGGCGCCGTGCTGGCCGCCAGCTATCCCTTCATGAAGCGCTACACCCACTTTCCCCAGGTGGTGCTGGGGGCGGCCTTTTCCTGGGCGATTCCCATGGCATTCGGTGCCGTGCTGGGCGAGGTACCCACGGTCGGCTGGATCCTGTTCACCGCCAATGTACTGTGGACGGTGGCCTATGACACCGAATACGCCATGGTGGACCGTGACGATGATCTCAAGATCGGCATCAAGTCGACCGCAGTGCTGTTTGGTCGCTGGGACACTCGCATCATCGCGCTGCTGCAGCTGGCAACGCTGGGCCTGCTGGCCTGGGCGGGCGCTCTACTGAATATCGGCGGTTTCTATTGGCTGGGATGGCTGGCCATGGCGGCTACCTTTATCCACCAACAGAAACTCATCAAGGAGCGTGATCGCGATCGCTGCTTCCAGGCCTTTCTCAACAATCACTGGTCGGGCCTGCTGCTGTTTGCCGGCCTGGCGCTGAGTCTCTATCCCGACCTGGGATGACCCTGTCGAGCTGACGAGGGCTCGACAGGTCGGCCAATGTCATCTAAATGTCACATTGACGTGGTGTCATCTGTCACCGTTGATAGGAAGACCCTGAACAAGAGGCCCGGGATGACAGCCAAGACCGTATTGATCGTCGACGACGAAGCGCCCATCCGCGAAATGATCGCGGTGGCTCTGGAAATGGCCGACTACCGGGTCCTCGAGGCCGACAATGCCCAGGCGGCTCACGCGATTATCGTGGACGATCAGCCAGACCTGCTGCTGCTGGACTGGATGATGCCCGGAACCAGTGGCATCGAGCTGGCACGCCGCCTCAAGCGGGAAGAAACCACCGCCGAGCTGCCGATCATCCTGCTCACCGCCAAGGGTGAGGAGGACAACAAGATTCAGGGGCTTGAAGCAGGTGCAGACGACTACATCACCAAGCCGTTCTCTCCCCGGGAACTGGTCGCCCGTCTAAAAGCGGTGCTGCGTCGTGCCACTCCCCGCGGCGTTGAAGACCCGGTGGAAGTCGACGGGCTCAAGCTCGATCCTGTCAGCCACCGCGTCAGCGTCGACGGCAAGTCGCTCGACATGGGGCCCACCGAATACCGCCTGCTGCAGTTTTTCATGACCCACCAGGAACGCGCCTACACCCGCGGCCAGTTGCTTGATCAGGTCTGGGGTGGCAACGTCTACGTCGAGGAACGCACCGTCGACGTGCACATTCGCCGCCTGCGAAAGGCCCTTGGCGAGCCACATCAGCAGCTGATCCAGACCGTGCGCGGCACCGGCTACCGTTTTTCGGCCAAGATGTGACGTCTTGCCTCCCTTCCACGCAGGCTTGATAGCGCCTGTACGGCTGGCGGCAGACAGGAGGACATAGGTGAACGGAGCCAGGAGCTGACGTGGGTCGACTGTGGAGACGAGAAGTCTGGCGCTTGACCCTGCTGGTCGGCATCGGCGCCCTGCTGGGCTGGCCCTTTTCCTTGACGAGTGTCGGCGTCGGAGCGGGCCTGACGCTTGGTCTCGCCTATCATCTGCGCAACCTGCACGCCATGCACGACTGGCTGACCCATCGTCCCCAGCAGGAACCTCCTACCGCCAGCGGTCTGTGGGGCGAGCTGTTTGATCGACTCTATCGCTACCAGAAGGGCCAGCGCATTACCCAACGACGCCTGCGCTCAACGCTTCAGCGTATCCAGGAGTCCTCTGAAGCGATGCGCGACAGTGTGGTCATGCTGGATCGCCATGGCGATCTCGAATGGTGGAACAGCTCTGCCGAGCGCATGCTAGGCCTGAAGCCGGCGCTGGACCGTGGTCAACATATCACCAACCTGCTGCGTGATCCGCGCTTCGTCGGCTATTTCAACGAGCGGGACTATCGTGAGCCGCTGAGCCTGCCATCGCCCATCGACGAGAACATGATCCTGCAGTTCCAGATCACCCTGTACGGTGACGATGAACGCCTGGTCATGGCGCGCGATATCACACGCCTGCATCGCCTGGAACAGATGCGCCGAGACTTTGTGGCCAACGTCTCCCATGAGCTGCGCACGCCACTGACGGTACTGACCGGCTATCTCGAGACCTACGGCGACATGGCCGACATGCTGCCCGAACGGCTCGGCAAGGGGGTGGCGCAGATGCAGAACCAGACCCGTCGGATGCAGAACCTGGTCAATGATCTGCTGCTGCTGTCGCGACTGGAAAACGATCAGGGCGGCGATGACCACACGCGGCTCGACCCCACCACTCTGTTGCAGACCGTCAAGCGAGATGCACAGGCGCTGTCTGGTGGGCGCCAGCAGATCGAGGTGTCCATCGACGATCCGCGTGGGCTCAAGGGCAGTGAGAAGGAAATTCACAGTGCCATTTCCAACCTGGCCTTCAATGCCGTGCGCTATGCCGGCGATGGCGCACGTATCCAGCTACGCTGGCGGGCCTACGGTGATGGCGCCTGTCTTGAGGTGGAGGACGACGGCGACGGCATCGACCCGATGCACCTTCCGCGCCTCACCGAGCGCTTCTATCGGGTAGACAAGGGACGCAGCACGGCGACCGGTGGCACCGGACTAGGCCTCGCCATCGTCAAGCACGTGCTGCTGCGCCACGATGCGCGCCTCGACATCGACTCACATCCGGGTGAAGGCGCCACCTTCCGCTGTATCTTCCCCTCGAGCCGAGTGCAGGAAAACCGCCAGACGGCCGCCTCGCCCTGACCCCGACCCAGGGACACACCAGCCCCGCTTCAAGCCAGGCTGGCATCACTGTGTCTTTTCAGCTCCTGGGACCCAGCAAGATAACCGCAGCGCCCGCCAGGCAAAGCGCCGCCCCCATCATGTCCCAGCGATCGGGGGGGCGCTGCTCCACCCACCACATCCAGCCCAACGATGCCGCGATATACACGCCGCCGTACGCGGCAAAGGCGCGTCCAGCATAGTCAGCGTCTACCTGGCTGAGCAGCCAGGCAAACAGCGCCAGGCTGAACAGACCGGGCAACAGCCACCAGGCCGCACCATCCGCCCTCCACCAGCGCCATACCGCGAAGCAGCCGGCGATCTCGGCCACCGCCGCCAACAGGTAGATGGCCAGCCCAGGCAACCCTGTCAACATCGGCAGCGCCTTGCACCGGCCAGGTGACAGGTCGCCATCAGCGACGCACCACCGGCAGTTGGCGATAGTGCTGATCCCACATCAGCACAGCCCCGGCCACTGCGCCGGGAATCAGAAACAGATTGGCCAGTGGTATCCAGGTGATCAGCGTCACCAGGCCGCCAAAGCTGATACTCGGCCACCAGCGCGCCGACAGTCGCTTGCGCATATCGGGAAAACTGACCTTGTTATTGTCCATCGGATAGTCGAGATAGGTAATCGCCATGGTCCAGGCGCTGAAGGCCGCCCAGAGCAGCGGTGCCACCAGATTCACCACGGGTATCCAGCTGAGGATGAACAGGCCGATCATGCGCGGCAGAATATACGCCAGCTTGAGCAGTTCACGCCCGAGTGCATCAACACCGGTCTTGAGCCAACCGCGGTCGTCGCTGGGCTCCTGACCCGTCAGCTCGACCTCGGCACGCGCTGCCAGAAAGCCGTAGAAGGGGGCAGCAATCAGGTGGGTCACCAGGGTGAACGAAAAGAACACGATCACGATCAGGCTGACCACGAACAGGGGCCAGATCAGCCAGTCGAGCCACTCCAGCCAGCTTGGGACCATGGCCATCCAGCTGTCGAGCCAGCCACCAAACTCACCCAGCACATAGCTGAGCATGCCGGCATAGACCAGCAGATTGACCAGAATGGGAAGAAAGACGTAGCGGCGCAGTCCACGGCTATAGACCAGCCGCGTACCGCGACGAACCGCCTCAATAGCATTCAGCATGACTTCTATCCTTGGCAATGACATCAACAAGGCCATAACGACTGCGGGCCATCGTCTCGACGATGGCCCGCAGTTCAGGGTACCGGCAACGACCCTGACAGGGCCGGCCTATTGACGCCGCTTGCGGCGTTCAGGTCAAGACGAGGCGTCGTCGTCCAGCAGATCCGGGTCAATCTTGTCCGGCGAGACGTGACGGATATCCAGGCCCTTGACCAGGTAAATGACGTACTCGGCCAGGTTGTTGGCGTGGTCACCCACGCGCTCTAGGGCTCGCAGAATCCACATGATGGCGAGCACTGGCGAGATAGACCGAGCATCTTCCATCATGAAGGTCATCAGCGATCGCATGGCGCTTTGATACTCGCTGTCGACGCGCTCGTCTTCCTGCACCACCTGCATCGCAAGCTCAGTATCGAAGCGGGCAAAGGAGGTCAGTGCATCGCGCATCATGTGGCGAACGTGCTCGCTGATATTGCGCACCTCGACGAACCCGCGAGTGCCATTATTGCCGTCCACCAGTTCGATGGCGTTACGGGCGATCTTGCTGGCTTCATCACCGATACGCTCGAGATCGGATGCGGCGCGGATCACCGCCAGCACCAGGCGCAGGTCCGAGGCGGCCGGCTGGCGGCGGGCCAGCACGCGGGTGCACTCGTCATCAATCTTGATCTGCATATCGTTGACCGCGCGGTCATTGTCGACCACCCGGGAGGCCAACGCCGAGTCGGAGTCGAGCAGTGCGCTGACAGCATCCTGCACCTGCTTCTCGACCAGGCCACCCATGGCCATCAGGTGGGTCTTGAGCTCTTCAAGCTCGTGATTGAACTGGCGCGAGATATGCTGACTGTGGGTATCGCTGGTGATATCCATGGAGGTCTCCTGAAGGGAGGTGCAGGGGGCGATCAGCCCACCATACGTCCGGTGATGTAGTTTTCGGTGCGCCTCAGGCGCGGGTGCGTGAACAGGGTGTCGGTCGGTCCGTACTCCACCAGCTCACCGTTATGCAGGAACGCCGTATAGTCGGACACGCGTGCCGCCTGCTGCATGTTATGAGTGACCAGTACCAGGGTCAGATGTGGCTTCAGCGTGCGAATCAATTCCTCGATCTTGAGCGTCGAGATCGGGTCGAGAGCGGAGGCGGGTTCATCCAGCAGCAGCACCTCGGGCTCTACCGCCAGGGTCCGCGCAATCACCAGTCGCTGCTGTTGACCACCTGACAGTGACCAGGCTGACGCACGCAGGCGCCCCTTTACTTCTTCCCACAGTGCGGCTGACTTCAGCGCCCACTCGACCACATCATCGATGCGCCGCTTGCTGAGTCCCCCCTGCAGTCGCAAACCAAAGGCGACATTGTCGTAGATCGACATGGGAAAAGGATTGGGTGCCTGAAAGACCATGCCTACCCGTCGCCTCAACTCCGACACGGCCACTCGCGAATCATGGATGTCGTGCCCATCGAGATAGATACTGCCGCGCCGGCTGACGTCCTCGTTGAGGTCATGCAGCCGGTTAAGTGCCCGCAGCAACGTCGACTTGCCGCAGCCCGACGGCCCGATGAAGGCCGTCACTCGGTGCCGCGGGATGCGCAGCGTCAGATCCTTCAATGCGGGCTTGCCCGCATAGGCCAGACTTAGCCCCTGGATATCCAGGCACGTATCGGCTTCCGAAAACGCCATGACCGCCCCGCGCCGACTTCCCAGGGAGGCCTGGCTGAGCTGGCGTTGGGGCAGCCTTCCATCGATGGACATTGACTCTCCCTGCATCATCGACGCACCGGCGCACCATGACGCTTGCGCAGATAATGCCGCATGAATATTGCAGTCAGGTTAAGCACCAAAATAACCACTACCAACAACAGAGCCGTGGCATAGACCAGCGGCATGGCGGCCTGAACATCGCTGGAATGAAAGGCGGCATCGTAGATGTGATAGCCAAGGTGCATGAACTTTCTTTCAAGGTGGAGGAAAGGAAACTCACCGTCCACTGGAACCTGTGGTGCGAGCTTTGCCACGCCGACCAACATCAGCGGCGCCACTTCTCCCGCGGCCCGGGCCACCGCCAGAATCAATCCTGTCAGCATGGCCGGCATGGCCATCGGCAGCACCACCCGAGTCAAGGTCTCGAAGCGTGTTGCCCCCAGTGCCAGTGCCCCCTCGCGCTGGTGCAGGGGAATCCGTGACAGGCCCTCTTCAGTGGCCACGATCACGACTGGCAGGGTCAACAGCGCCAGGGTCAACGATGCCCACAGCAATCCGCCGGTACCAAAGGTCGGCGATGGCAGAGATGAGTCGAAGAACCACCGATCAATGCTGCCGCCGATACCATAGACGAAGACCCCGAGGCCAAACACGCCGTATACGATGGAGGGCACCCCGGCCAGATTGCGCACGCCAATCCTCACTAGCCGAGTCAAGCGGCCTTGATGGGCCACTTCATTGAGATAGACGGCAGCCAGCACACCGAAGGGCGTGACCAGCACCGACATCAGCAACACCATCAAGATAGTGCCGAAGATCGCAGGCCACACGCCGCCGGCCGTGTTGGCATCCCGGGGCCCCTCGGACAGGAATTGCCACAGTTCTCCTCCCCAGTGGCCCAGTTTTTCGTACCAGGCCATGGCGTTGGGGCGCCAGGCATCCAGCACTTCCTCCAAGGGCTGCTCCTGACGCTGGCCCTGGCTGTTCTCAAGCACCAGCACCCCGCCCTGCTGCAACCGACGAAGCTCCTTCGCCCGCGCCTGCAACGCTTGCAGTTGCCGGTCATCCAGGCGGTGCTGTGTCTCGCTCGACGACGGCTCACGCTCCATGCGCCGGATCAACGGCAGTATGTCATCACGGGTCAACTGCTGTCGGGCCTGGCGCAGGGCATCAAGCTCCTTGAGCCGCTGCTCCATGGCCAGCCACGCGGCCTCTCCCGTCAGCCGTTCACCCTCCAGCCTCACTGCCACCAGGCGACCGAAGAAGGTGCCCCAGTGACGTCGCTCAAGCACGACCAGGTCATCAGGCGTCTGGTCACTCGCCAGCCGCGGGACGCTCAACCAGCGCCAGATGCCACCGCCATCATCACGATTGGCTATCCAGTAGCGCCGCTCGACGCCTTCTCCACCGGGCAGCGTGCGCTGCTCAAAAGGCACGCCTATGACCGTGTCGCCGTCATCAAGGATGACCTCGTGCAGGGTCGACGGCCAGAAGTTGGCCAGCCCCTTCACGCTGAGCAGAACAATCAAGGCGCCTAGCATCAATACCGACAGCGCTACCGAGGCCGCAGCCAACCACGCCCAGGGCCCCTCATGCGGACGTCTTAGCGTCTTGCTGCCGACCGCCGTATGGCCGGGAATCTTCATGTATCACCCCGCGAACGCCGGAAGCGCTGCCTGAGTCTTGCACGCACCAGCTCGGCCAGGGTGTTCATCAGAAAGGTAAACAGAAACAGCGCCAGGGCCGCCAATAGCAGCAAGCGGTAGTGGGTGCCGCCTGGTGCCGCTTCAGGCAGTTCAATCGCAATGCTCGAGGCCAGCGACCTCAGGCCATCCAACGGCGTCGCCGTCATCAGGGCGCTGTTACCGCTGGCCATCAACACGATCATGGTTTCTCCCACCGCTCGACCGGCCCCGATCATGATGGCGGAGAAGATCCCCGGGAGGGCAATCGGCAGCATGACGCGGGTCAGGGTCTGCCAGCGCGTGGCACCCATGGCCTGGGCGCCTTCCGCCAGGTTTCGCGGCACATCACTGAGCGCATCCTCGGCCAGCGCATAAATGCCGGGGATCACGGCAAACCCCATCGCCAGCCCCACGATCATGGCATTGCGGGCCTGAACATCGAGACCCCAGCGCTGCTCGACCCATTCGCGCAGGTCGCCAGCGAACCACCAGCTCTCCCACAGCGGGGCAAGCTGCACCGCGGCGAGTACCAGCAACAACAGGCAGGGCAATAACCACAAGGCGGCCGAATTCAGCGACAGGTACCGCTGCACGGGGACCGGTAGCCGACGATGGCCCAGCGCCAGCGTGATCATCGCGAGGGGCAGCAGCAGCACGACGGACACTGCCTCGGCCAGATGGCGTTCCACCCAGGGGCCCAGCACCAGCCCGGCAATGAAACCCAGTACGACGCTGGGCATGGCTTCCATCAGCTCCAGGGTCGGCTTCATGCGCGCACGCAGTCCCGGCGTCATATACAGACTCGAGTGGGCCGCCGCGCCTAGTGCCAACGGTATGGCCACTATCAGCGCCCATATAGCGGCCTCAAGCGTCCCCCACAGCAACGGCGCCAGACTGGCCTGGGCAACCACCCCCTCTTCGAGGCGATGAGGCAGCCAGCGAAACTCAGCTTCGCCACTGGTGCCGGGGGCCGACCACAGCGCACTCAGAGACATTCCGTCTGCCCCGGGCCAGAACAGGGGCACCACCTCCACCAGCAGAAATACCGCGATGGCAATGACCGTCAACAGCACACCGATCCCCCCTGCCGTGATCAGCAGGGTGGCCAGTCGATCTCGCCGCTGGCGGGACCGATAGAGAGGATTGGTGGAGGTAGGATCAGACATCTAGGCCAGCCATTGTTGCATAGCGGAAGATTACGACATCTTCATGACATCTGGATGACAGAAGGCGGCTTGATCAACGTTCCTCTCGTGCCAACGCCGGTAGCCCCAGCGCTCGTCGCTGTGCCATCAATGCCGAGGGAGACAGCGCCACGAAGCCCAGTTCCTTCACCACGCGCTGACCCGACGGCGACAGCACCATGTCCAGGAAGGCACGCTCTACCTCCGGCAGCGGTGTTTCCGGGGGCCGGTTGACGTAAATGAGCAAGTCGCGAACCAACGGATAGTCCCCATCCCGCAGCGCCTGACGCTCAGGTCTCACGTCACGCTGGCCATCGGCAATGGCCACCTCACGCACGTCAGCGTTCAAATGATTCAAACCGACATACCCGATGCCTCGCGGGTCGTCACCGACAGCGGCGACCACCGCTGCCGATCCCGCCGAGACGGTGACGGATACCTTGAACTCACCATCACACAGCGCACGACGCCGAAACAGACCGTGAGTACCGGAGACCGCATTACGACCGTACAGATGGATGCTGCCCTGGGGATCATCCAGCCCCAGCTGCTGCCAGTGGTCGATGCTTTCTTCCGCACCACAGGCCAGCGTATCGGAGAAGATGGCGTCGAGCTGCTGGCGGTTCAGACGCTCGAGGGGATTATGCCGATTGACCACCACGACCAGGGCATCCTTGCCCACGACCACGGGAGTGACGGCATAGCCGTGACGTGCCGCAAATGCTGCCTTCTCATCATCCTGCATGGGCCGCGACATGGGGCCCAACAGCGTAGTGCCGGCAATCAACGCGGGTGGAGCACTGGCGGATCCTGCCACTTGCAGCTGCAGACGAACGCCTGGACGCTGCTCTTCGAACTGTTCCCCCCAGCGCAGCATCAGCTCGGCCATGGTGTCCGAACCTACTGCGTTCAATGCCCCCGCGACATCGTGTGCCGTCGCCGGCAAGGGTAACCATGCCACCCAGCCCAGCCACAGGAGCATCACGATGCGCCTGCTGGTGGCAGCAAAATGGGACACGCTGGACATCTGGCCTCCCGGCATTGGCTCAGCATCACGTCAGACAGAATGACGCCTTCGCTCGGCTATCTTCCTGAGTTTTCACATCATCCGTGCCACACGGTTGCCAAGGCAACCACCTAGAACTTCTGCCAGAGCTTCTGCCAGAACGTCTATCAAAGCTTCTGGGCGTGGTGGTCCTCGGCGCGACGTCCCTGCAGGGTAACGCACGAACGGTGGAGTATATCGCTCCGGGGTGGTTTCATGACGTCAGCGACGATGGCGTTTGCTTGCGAACGTCAGCGATGACAACAACTCACGCCGGATGCCACTCATCATGATGACCGAAGTCGATGACGTTCCTGTGCCAAAGGGTCAACTGACCTTGAAGCTCGCGGCGACTCGCCAGGACACCAACGCGCACGGTGACATTCCCGCTGGTTGGTTAGCCCGCCTGATGGACCAGGCCGCAGAGTGGACCGCCAGCCAAGAGGCACGGGGACGAACCGCCACCGTGGCGATCGAGGGAATGGACTTTCTCTGCCCGGTGCGTGTGGGCTCTCTGGTCTGCGTCTACACCCAGGTCGGTGATATTGGCCACAGTTCGATCAAGATTGATGTGGAGGTATGGGTTCGTACAGCTCACGACAGCGAGGACGACCTCCACAAGGTCACCGAAGCACGCCACGTGCTGGTGGCACTGGACGACAATGGCCGCATCCGAGGCGTGCATGCTTGATCCGGCGGCCTGCCACCGGGCAACGGCACTCGTCCACCGTTGCCCGGGCGTTCAGACATCAAGACAGCACGTTGTCCCGCGCCTTGAGATAGGCAAACTCGCCCACATCCGAGAACTTGCGCACCTGGGCCTGGAAGTTGCGATATGACTCGTAGATGCGCGCAGACGCCTCGTCACTGTCCACCTGCTTCTGCAATACCTGCTCCGACGATTCGTGCAACGCCGAGATCACGTCGTCAGGGAAGGCACGCAGCTGCACGCCGTGCTCATTGACCAACGCGTCCAGGGCTTCGGCATTGCGGAAGGCAAATTCACTGATCATCGCCAGGTTGGAGGCTCTCGCCGCCTCGGTCACGATGGCCTTGAGGTCGTCGGGAAGCGCGTTCCAGGCATCCAGATTGACCGTCCCCTCAAGGATGGCACTCGGCTCGTTCCAGGCAGAGGTATAGTAGAAATCCGCGACCTGGTGCAGACCAAAGGCCAAGTCGTTGTACGGTCCGACCCAGTCTGCAGCATCGAGCACACCGGTCTGCAGCGAAGTGAAAATCTCGCTGCCGGGAATCGTCAGCGTGGTGACCCCGATGCCTGACATGGCTTCACCGGCAAGACCGGGCAGACGCAGCTTGAGCCCCTGCATATCTTCCAGTGAGTTGATCTCCTTCTTGAACCAGCCTGCCATCTGGGTCCCGGTATTGCCCACCGCAAATGGCTTGAGGTTATGCCCGGCATACAGCTCGTCCCACAATTCCTGACCACCGCCGTTGTAAAGCCAGGCGTTGGTCTCGGTGGTGGTCATGCCGAATGGCACGGCGGTAAAGAACTGGGATGCCGCCACCTTGCCACGCCAGTAATAGGAAGCGGAATGTCCCATTTCGGCGGTGCCCTGAGACACTGCGTCAAAGACTTCCATGGCCGGCACCATCTCGCCTGCACCGTGAACCCTAACTTTCATGCGCCCGCCGGACATCCGCTCAATCCGCTCGGCCAGGTCATTGGCACCGGTTCCCAATGCAGGGAAGTTCTTGGGCCAGGAGGTGACCATGTTCCAGGTAATGGTTTCCTGGGCACTGGCGGTGCTGACAAAGGGGGCGGCGGCGACGCCTGCAGCGCCGAGGCCGGCGGTCTTGAGAAAGGAACGGCGTTCCATGGGGCGAGCTCCTGAAGCGTGTTATGTCGACGCCGGCATCAAAGCAGCAGGGTCGAAGGCTGCTCTCCCCGGCGTGGTGTCCGCCGGGAAGTATGCGGGAAAGAGAAATTAGCCTGCAAGCCAGGCCTGAGACGCTGCGCTCAAGAGCGCAGCTGGCAAAGACGGCAGTGGGCTACAGCGCCTCGAGCTTGGCAAACCCGAGTACCAGCCATTTATCCCCGTGGCCTTCGAAGCTGACCTGCACCCGGGCACGCTCCCCCTCACCTTCTGCATTGAGGATGACTCCCTCACCAAATACCGGGTGGCGAACCCGCTGCCCCAATGACAGTGCAGGCAGGTCACCGCTGGCCTCGACACCGGACTGGGCAAAGCGTGGCGGCGTCGGCCGCGCGCTGACGGGACGCGATACCTGGCCGCGAAGACGCACTTCCTCCAGCAGCGACTCGGGCAACTCGCGCAGGAAACGAGACGGCCGCTGAAAGGTTTCCTTGCCATGCATGCGGCGAATCTCGGCATGGGTCAGATACAGCTTTTTCATCGCCCGGGTCACCCCGACGTAGCAGAGTCGGCGCTCTTCCTCGAGGCGGCCGGGCTCTTCCAGGGACATGCGGTGGGGAAACAGCCCCTCTTCGACTCCCGCAATGAATACCACTGGGAACTCCAACCCCTTGGCGGAGTGCAACGTCATCAGCTGCACGCTGTCTTCGAATTCGTCGGCCTCGTGCTCGCCAGCGTTGAGCGCCGCCTCGGCCAGAAAGGCCTCGAGCGCCACCATGCCCTCGCCAGCCTCCACGGTATCCAATGTCTCGCCCTGGGAGAACGCCCGCGCGGCATTGATCAGTTCTTCCAGGTTCTCGACTCGAGCCTGGCCCTTCTCGCCCTTTTCGCTGAGGTGGTGATCAATCAGTCCCGTGCGCTGGTTAACGTGGGCGATGATCTCGTGAAGCGCCATCCCCGAGGTGTCATTGTCGAGACCTTCGATCAGGTCGGCAAATGCCGTCACGGCGTTGGCGGCACGCCCCTTTAGAGAGCCGTCGGCCAGGGTGTCATGGATGGACTGCCACAGCGATACCTCCGCGCGGCGCGCACGATCGCGCAAGCCCTCTACAGTGCGCGTACCGATACCTCTAGCGGGCACATTGATGACGCGTTCCAGGGACGCGTCATCGTCACGGTTCAGCAAAAGGCGCAGATATGCCAAGGCGTTCTTGATCTCAAGGCGCTCGTAGAACCGCTGCCCCCCGTAGATGCGATACGGCATGCCCTGGCGAATCAAGGTCTCCTCGATCACTCGAGACTGAGCATTGGAGCGATACAGAATGGCCACTTCCTGGCGCTGGAACCCTTCATCGACCTTTTCCTTGATGGTATCGACGATAAAGCGTGCCTCTTCCATATCATTGAAACCGGCATACACGGAAATGGGTTCGCCGCGACTGCCAGCCGTCCACAGCTCCTTGCCCATGCGATCAGAGTTCTGCTTGATCAGCGCGTTGGCCGCATCAAGGATGGCGCTGGTAGAGCGATAGTTCTGTTCGAGTCGGACGGTCTTGGTATCCGCAAACTCTTGCTCGAAGCGACGGATGTTCTCCACCTTGGCCCCACGCCAACCGTAGATCGACTGATCGTCATCACCCACCACCGTCATCGGCGTGCGCTGCCTAGTAAGAAGCTTCAACCAGGCGTACTGCAAGGTGTTGGTGTCCTGGAACTCATCCACCAGCACATGGGCAAAGCGTTCCTGGTAATGGGCCAGCAATGCAGGATTGTCACGCAAAAGCTCCAGGCTGCGCAGCAACAGCTCACCAAAATCGACCAGACCACCACGTTCACAGGTCAACTGATAGATGTCGTACAGCGATACCATCTGCTCGACATAGGCGTCGCCGTTGGTACGTACCTGGTGTGGCCGAAGCCCTTCTTCCTTGCAACCACCGATGAAGGATTGCACTTGGCGCGGCGGGAAACGCTCGTCGTCGACCTGATTATCTTTCAACAGGCGTTTGATCAGACGCAGTTGATCATCGGAATCGATGATCTGGAAGTGCTGGGGCAGACGAGCATCCTGCCAGTGAGTACGCAGCAAGCGATGGGCAATCGAGTGGAAGGTGCCCACCCAGACATGCCTCAGCGAGAGTCCCAGAAGGGCCTCAAGACGCGTGCGCATCTCCCTGGCGGCCTTGTTGGTGAAGGTCACCGCCAATACGGCGTAGGGTGACAGCCCCTCGGCCTGCATCAGCCAGGCGATACGATGCACCAGCACGCGGGTCTTGCCGGAGCCCGCGCCGGCGAGCACCAGCATGTTGCCCTGAGGAGCGCATACCGCCTCGTGCTGCGCCGAATTGAGGCCGTCAATGATCGCCGTGACGTCGTCCATGGAGAAGGCACCGCTGGAGAGAAAGTGGGCGCCCAGTCTACCATAGCGATGCTGGATAAAAGGACAGCAGACCATCGACCCCAAGGCGCGGGTCGTCAGTCTCCGCTTGTGCGCGTCAAGATGAGTCGGATTCGGGATAACGCAACGGGTTCAGGCTACGCTTTACCGCCTTGAGCTGTTCGGCCAACTTGGGACCTCGGGTCTTGGCGACACCTACCGCCAACACGTCGATCAGCACCAGGTGCGCAATTCGCGAGCTCATCGGCGTATAAATTTCTGTGTCTTCGAGCACATCGATAAACAGCGGCAGGTCTACCTCATCCGCCAGCGGCGATCCGCTCGGGCAAAGGCCGACCACGGTGGCTCCCGCCTCCCGTGCCAGCTTGACGCTGGCGACCAGGGCGCGGGTACGCCCGGTCTGGGAAATGGCCACCACCACGTCGCCTTCCTTGAGCGTCACCGCCGACATGTTCTGCATATGGGGGTCGGCATAGGCAGCGGTAGAAATCTGCAGCCGGAAGAACTTGTGCTGCGCATCGAAGGCCACTGCACCAGACGCGCCGAAACCATAGAACTCGACACGATTGGCCATGGCCAGCGCGTTGATGGTCCTGTTCAACGCATCATTGTCCAGGCGATCGCGAATCGACAGCAGGGTGCCCACCGTCGAGTCGAAGATGCTGTGGGAGAATTCGGCCACGGAGTCGCTGTCATTCATCGAGAATTGAGCGAACTGGCTACCTGACGCCAGCATCTGCGCTAGCTTCAGCTTGAAATCCTGAAACCCGTCACAGCCAAGTGCGCGACAGAAGCGCACGACCGTGGGCTCGCTGACCTTTGCCTCAGTGGCAAGATCGACGATACGCATGTGGATAACTTCATCGGGGTTACGCAGAACGAAGCGTGCCACCTTCTGCTCTGACCGCCGGAAGTGTTCCATGCGACGTCGCATTTCATCAAACAGCGCGCGACTCACCCTTTACTCCTTTGACTGACGGGAGGCCCCGAGGTAGCAGGCCTTGAGCCTTGTCCCGCCCGACATCGTGCATGGCAGCATGTCATACAGCTCCATGGCTGTCGGGCCGGTGTTGCATTCCAGTATGCCCGATGCCGACGAGGATTGCCCAACCAATCGACATCCCCCTGATAGAGGCCAATGGTTTGAACAAAGGCACTTTTTTCTCAAGCGTTGGCAGAGCGTTGCAGAATTAACACCCACACCGTCATCTTTTTGTCAACTGGGGTATAGTAAAAGGGCAGTGTCGCGCAGCGTCCTGGATGCCGGCACATTCACTGCATAGGAGAGTCGATCATGCGTAATGTCGAACGGTTAACCTCCGTAAAGAGTGAACTCCTCGACATCTTCATGAGCATGGAAGTCGCCGAACACGAGAAGCGCTCCCGTAGCGCGGCCCAGCGTAACCTCAGGGCCCGCCGCGGCATCGAGCTGCATCGCGAATTCAAGCGCCTTTCTGAAGACATCGCTGAATTGCCGGAAGACGGCAACGAAGACGAAATGCACTAGCCAGACAGCCTCATCAGATCAGGCAGGCCTGCCACCACCGACGTTCCTGCCTGACGCCAATGAATGGCAACGTCCTCTCTGGGCATGCCATTCCTCATCTTGCCCCGCCACGAGGGCAGGTGATCGGCTCCGCCCTAAAAAATGGGCGTGGCAGCGTCTCCCGCCTACTCACGACGAACCCTGCCCAGCTCAAGCCCTGACTAACCAGCCCTAGCTAAACGCGGCTCGATGCGCTTGCGATGTGTCTTTAGCCCTACAATACACGGCAGGCCAAAGAGATCGGCGAAAACGCCAAGACCCGGCACAAGGCCGGGTCTTGGAAGCACAGAGTCGATCGACGCCACAGCGACGCCGATCTGACGAGCGGCTTACAGGCTCGAGATAAACACCACGATAACGCCGATGGGCGCGATAACCCGGGTGAGTGCCACCCACACCATTTCCTTGCCGCCGGACAGGCCCAGATCTTCTGCGACACCCTCGCGGCTGAGGAACCAGCCAGCGAACACAATGGCGCCAAGACCGGTCAACGGCAGCATGAACTTGCTGGTCAGCTTATCGAGCAGATCGAAAACGCCAAGGCCAAACAGTACCGGCTCGCTCCACAGGTTGAACGACAACAGCGCGGCAATGCCCAGCGCCCAGGCACCGATACCGGCAACGACGGTCGAGGCCGAACGCGACAGGGGCGTACGCTCTTCCACGAATTCCACCACCGGCTCCAGCAGCGAAATGGCCGATGTCAGGGCAGCAAAGGTCAACAGCAGGAAGAACATCAGGCCAAGAATCAAGCCGCCACCCATGTTACCGAAGGCCAGAGGCAAGGTAACGAAGATCAGGCTGGGACCAGAGGCAAGGTCAAGCTCATTGGCGAACACGATGGGGAAGATGGCCAGGCCAGCGCCCAGTGCGATCACGGTATCCATGATAACGACGGTGCGAGCGGTCTTGATCAGATCCACCTTTTCGCCCAGGTAAGAGCCATAGGCAATCATGATGCCCATGCCCAGAGACAGCGTGAAGAAGGCATGCCCCAGAGCTGCCAGCACCACTTCGCCGTTCAGCGCTGACCAATCCGGATTGAACAGGTAGTTGAGCGCTTCGCCAAAGTGGCCAGTGGTCATGCCATAACCCACCAGCACGACCAGCAGCAGCGCCAGCGCGGGCATCAGTACATTGACCGCACCTTCCAGGCCCTTGGTGACGCCCCGCGCCACGATGCCGATCACCAGCAACATGAAGATAGAGTGCCACAGCAGCAGCAGACCAGGACTCGCCAGCATGCCACCGAACAGGGCGCCGATGCCGTCGGCATCCTGACCGCTGAAGTCGCCAGTGACGCTACCCAGGGTGTAGTACAGGGACCAACCGCCGATCACGCTGTAGAACGACAGGATAAGGAAGGCACCGATCACACCGGAGATACCCACCAACGCCCAGATCTTGGGCTGACCGGCCTGCTTGGCCACGCTGGCCATGGCATTGACCGGGTTGCTTTGCCCACGCCGACCGATCATCCACTCGGTCACCAGAATAGGCAGGCCAATCAGGCCAATACACAGAAGGTAGACAAGAACGAAGGCGGCACCGCCACTCTCGCCCACCATGTAAGGAAACTTCCAGATGTTACCGAGACCAACGGCCGAGCCGGTAGCAGCAAGAATGAAGGACAGGCGCGATGACCACTGCGCATGTGTAGTCTTGGACATAAATCACCCTGAGGATACGTGTCGTCATTGATCGATCGGATGCAATGACGGCGTTGTGTTTGTAGTCGCCACGTCCTCGATAGCCCGGGTCACGGTACTACCGATAATCAAGGGGTCTGACGGATGTCAGCAGGATCACTGCCGGCACAACACTCTTCCCCAACGCCGGTTGGGCGCTGGTCGAGACCGTTGGGTTCAGGTGGGTCGTCGTCCGAGGTAAGGCGACGGCCGCCCTGGCCCATGGCAAGTGACGAACAGCCGACCAAACTAGCGTATGACACCAACAAACGCCAGCCAACATTGGTCAAAGCAGCAGATTCTGTCGATCTCCGGGGAAAGCGCAGAGTTCTGGCCACCCCATTTCCCTTGCGATTCTGGCGTAGAGCACTCTAGCCAGTTCTGGGGCCTGACGATTGTCAGCGGTATGCACAAACAGGAAAGGGGTTTTCCCCTGTTTTATCCACAGGCATAGCTGCCGTACCCAGGGCGCGAAATAGTGCTCATTTACGTCCTTGTCAAGATGCCCGATGTAACGAATGACAGGAAAATTTGCTGTGGAGAGCACATGTAGTGGGCGTCTTGGCTTTTCGCGCCTTGCCTGGATCAGCCCGGGATGGTCCATCGGTGGGCCTGAAAACAGCGGCCGCACGTCGAGCATGACGCGATCGACACCATGACTTATCAACAGCGCGTTGATATCCCGTTCAGCGGTCCCCTTGTGGAAAAACTCACTGTGTCGCAGCTCCACCGCGCAGGGGTAGTCGGACGGCCAGTCCTCGAGCGTCTGCGCCAGTGCCGGGATTTCGTCCGGACCGAAGTCTCGCGGTAGCTGGATCATGACGGGCCCAAGCCTGTCCCGAAGAGGCGCCAGCGCCTCCAGGAATGCCTCCACCTCTTGCCCCACCTGCCTGAGTCGCTTGCCGTGGGTCAGTCGCTGGGGCAGCTTGAAGCAGAAACGAAAGCCCGCAGGCGCCTGCCGCGACCAGGCATCTACGGTGTCAGGTCTAGGCGTACCGCTGTAGAAGGTCGTGTTGCCCTCCACCGCATTGAATACTTCGGCGTAGTCTGACAACCATCCGTCGCGACCAGCATGAGGGGCGTAAAGCCCGCCTCGCCAGTCGGGATTCGCCCACATGGGCAAGCCGATATGCAGCGGGCGTTCAGGTGGAGATTCACACAAGGTCTTGCTCTCGCCGAGCCATCAGGGGCGACAGGATACCACCCCGATCTATTATCGTCCGGCGACAGCGCGAGCTCCCTTATCTACCGAGACCGGACGCCATCCGCGATGACGGCTCTTCATGACACCTCTCTCACGGTTGTATGCCCCCCTGGTCTCCGTTGGGTACATCGTGGTGCGCCATCGAGGGTGGAACCTTGCCTAGAAGTCGTACTTGGCAGAGAGCTGCACGCGGTCTAGATCGAAGGTGTCCCCGTCGACCTCATCCAGGTCGTAGCGCTGGTACTCCGCTGACAGAGTGGTATTGGCGAAGGGAGACCACATCAGGTTGAGAAAAACGCTGTCGTAGCTGTCCGTATCATTGCCGCTGCCATGGCTGTCGAGTTCCGTGGCCGAGTAGGCAACGCTTGAGCGCAAGGTGTCGGTCCAGTAGTGCCGATAGATGGCGGACGCCCCCCAGGACTCGACCATCTTGAGCTGTCCATCCTCGACCTTGGCGTTGGGATAGGCACCCAGGGCCATGTAACGCCCCAGGTTGCCGTAGTTGGCCTGGAGCATAAGGTCATCTTTTTCGAACACCGGGAAACGCCCGGTCAGGCTATAACCGGCCCCCCAGCGACTGTCGTCATCCTCGGCATCGTCCAGGCTGAAGCGTCGGACGACGGTGGCAGCAGAGACATGTCCCCAGTCCTGATCCACGTTGACTCGGGCCACCATATCCGGGGTGTCCTGGTCGTCGTCGCCATCCTCAGGGTTCTCCACCGCGAACTGCAGATTGCCCCAGTCCAGCGGGTAGGTGTAACGGAGCTGAGGCTGTCGCACAAAGATGGAGCCCGTATGGGTACTGAAGGCGTCCAGCTCCCCGAGTCCCTTCACGTCCATGAAGGTCGACCAGGTCTGGCCGGCCAGCCAGTTTCCCCAGCTCAAGTAAGCGTGCCGCAACCTGGGGGCGTAGGAGTTGGACACAAATTCGTTGGCTTCATCGTCGGCACCGTAGAAGTCCATCTCGATGAAGGTGTTCATGGTATCGCCCCCCACCGGCGTGGAGGTGCCGATATTGAAGCGCGTTTCACGTGCACTGAGGCTGACCCGATTGTCCTTGTCATCATCGGTGGCACGCAACAGCCCCGCCGTCACCGTCTCGTTGGCCTTGCCGTCGCTCAGACCGTTGTCGGAGAAGGCCGCCTGGGCCTTGATATAACCACCGATGGCCACCGTCGTCTCGCCCACCAGAAAGTCGCCGTCGTCGGTGCGCCTGACCACGCTGTCGCTGACCTCGGCCACCTCATGCTGCATATGGGTCTGTTGGCTGATCAGGCTGTCGATCTGGGCCTGCTGCTGCTCGACCAGCGCCATCGCCGCCTGTTGCTGCTGTTTCAGCAGTTCGATCTGGGCCTTTAGCTCGTTGAGTTCCTGCATGGTGGTCTGGGCAACGGCCTTCATAGGCACCATGGCGAGCACAGGAACGCCGGTCAGCATGGCAGCCGAGAGCACCACAGGAGAGAGCATGACAGGGGAGCGTAAGGGGCCGCTGGAGCATCGTCTGATCATCGCCAGTCCTCGGTCGTTATCGTTATAGGCTCAGGAGATGGGCTTCACCGCTACCGGCCAACATCACAAGCGCTTGATAAGCGACTATAGGAACGAAGATGCATCCATGGTGTTTGATTATGTGCTCAATAAGGCTAAGCACATAATGGCATCTATTGGCACACTAGAGAGGATTTTATCCCTATTTTCAGGGAACTAGCCTTACGTCAAAGACACATTTTCTGCACTGCAGCAGTTCGCAATGCACGCCATTGCACACATATCGAAGAGTGTTGTGCAGTGGATGCGAAACGTTAACGGCCTCTCCAAGCGACGGCGCCGAACACTGAGTGTTCGGCGCCGTCGCTTGTCTATGGTAGAGAACCACTCTTGTGGCTTACCGCAGGCCCCGTGGCTATTCCACGGTCACGGACTTGGCCAGGTTGCGGGGCTGATCCACATCGGTGCCCTTGAGTACCGCCACGTGGTAGGACAGCAGCTGCAGTGGCAGGGTGTAGAGGATCGGCGCCAAGGCATCGTGCACATGGGGCAGATGCAGGACGCGGATACCGTCACTTTCATGTAGACCCACGTTCTCGTCAGCGAAGACATACAGCTCTCCGCCCCTTGCCCTGACTTCCTGCAAGTTGGACTTGAGCTTGTCGAGCAGCTCGTCGTTGGGGGCCACCGAGATCACCGGCATGTCGCTGTCCACCAGTGCCAACGGGCCATGCTTGAGCTCGCCCGCCGGATAGGCCTCGGCGTGAATGTAGGAGATTTCCTTGAGCTTGAGCGCACCTTCCTGGGCGATGGGAAAGTGGGCACCACGGCCCAGGAACAGCGCATGATGCTTTTCGGCAAAGGCCATGGACATGGCCTCGATGTCCCGGTCGAGACCCAGTACCTGGCTGCACAGGGTGGGCAGCGAACGCAGGGCATCGACGATCTCGGCCTGCTCGCCCTCGTCCATGCCACGCACCCGTCCCAGCGCCAGCGCAAACAGCATCAGCGCCGTCAGCTGGGTGGTGAAGGCCTTGGTAGAGGCCACGCCGATCTCGGGACCCGCCTGGGTCATCAGGGTCAGGTCGGCCTCGCGTACCAGCGAACTCCCCGGCACGTTACAGATCCCCAGGCTACCCAGGTAGTTCTGCTGCTGCATGGCAAAGCGCATGGCGGCCAGGGTATCCGCCGTCTCACCCGACTGGGAGAGCGTCACGAACAGGGTGCCTTGGGGAACCACTACCTGACGGTAGCGATACTCGGACGCCACCTCCACCTGCACGGGCACATTGGTGTAGCGCTCCAGCCAGTACCGCGCCACCATTCCCGCATGGTAGCTGGTACCACAGGCCACGATGTGAATCTGGCGAACGTCCTTGAACAGGCGCTCGGCATCGGGACCGAAGCTTTCCACCAGCACGCTGCGATCCCCCAGACGCCCTTCCAGAGCGGCGGCGATCACCTCCGGCTGCTCGTGAATCTCCTTGAGCATGAAGTGACGGTAGGCGCCCTTGCTGGCCGCTCCATCACCGTGCTCGAAGGTGTGGATCTCACGCTGAACCGCAACGCCGTCGGCATCAAACAGCTCAATCTGACCGTCACCCGACAGCCTGACCACATCTCCCTCGAGCAGGTAGATGAAGCGATCGGTGACGGGCAACAGCGCCAGCGGATCAGAGGCCAGGAACGCCTCGTCGATACCGACCCCCACCACCAGAGGGCTGCCCTTGCGTGCCCCCACCACGACCCCCGGCTCATCCACCGCCATGACCGCCAGCGCGTAAGCACCATCCAGCCCGGCGACAACCCGCTGAAACGCACTCAGCAGATTGCCGTCGCGGCGCGACTCGCGCTCCAGCAGATGGGCGATGACTTCGGTGTCAGTCTCGGATTCGAACTGATAGCCCTGATCGCTGAGCTCTTGGCGCAGCGACTCATGGTTCTCGATGATGCCGTTATGCACCACCGCCAGGCGGTCCCGGGACTGGTGAGGATGTGCGTTGGGCTCGCTGGGACGGCCGTGGGTCGCCCAGCGGGTGTGGGCGATGCCACTGTGACCGGGCAAGCCCGTCGCCTGCAGGCGTTCTTCCAGGGCCGCTACCTTGCCCACGGCACGTTGACGATCGAGGCTACCCATGGGGCTTCGCACCGCCATCCCGGCGCTATCGTAGCCGCGGTACTCGAGGCGCTTGAGTCCCTCGAGCAAGATATTCTGTACGTTGCGCTGGGCAACCGCGGCGACGATACCACACATAGGGGTCACTCCTTGAAAAACATCATGATTTACATCAGCTACGCATCAGGGCACGGACACCCTCACTCATCGTCCTTGGACGGCCGCGGCCAGTTGGCCTTGGCAATCTGACGTGCCCTGGTCACCGCCAGGCTGTGATCGGCCACGTCTCGGCTGATGGTCGAACCAGCGCCTACCGTTGCCCCCTCACCGACACTGACCGGCGCCACCAGCGCTGAATTGGAACCGATAAAGGCGGCATCGCCGATCTCGGTACGATGCTTGTTGGCACCGTCATAGTTGCAGGTAATGGTACCTGCACCGATATTCACCTCACGGCCCAGGCGAGCGTCGCCCACATAACTCAAGTGGTTGATCTTGCTGCCTTCTCCGACCTCGGCATTCTTGGTCTCGACGAAGTTGCCCACCTTGGCCTTGACCGCCAGTCGCGAGCCAGGACGCAGCCGGGCGAAGGGGCCGACCTGATTGAGTCCCGCCAATACGGCGCCATCAATGATGCTATGCGCCTCAATCACGCTTTCGGCACCAATGTGACTGTTACGAATTACCGTGTAGGGTCCAATCCGCACGCCTTCGCCCAGCTCAACCTCGCCTTCGAACACGCAGCCTACGTCAATAAAGACATCGTGACCGCAGCTCAGACGCCCACGCACATCGAGTCGTGCAGGGTCGGCCAGGGCCACACCACTGGCCATCAATGACTCGGCGATGCTGTGCTGGTGGGCACGCTCGAGCCGGGCCATCTGAGACCGGTTGTTGACGCCTTCCACCTCGATCGGACGCGACGGCTGAGCGGTAGCAACGCGGACACCCTCGGCAGCCGCCATGGCAATCACATCGGTGAGGTAGTACTCACCCTGTGCATTGTCGGAGGACAGCTCGGGCAGCCAGCGCTTCAACTGCGCACTGGTCATGGCCATGATGCCGGTGTTGCACTCACGGATCGCAAGTTGCTCGTCGTTGGCATCCTTCTGCTCGACGATGGCCACGACATTGTCCTGCTCATCGCGCACGATGCGTCCGTAGCCGCTGGGATCTTCCAGAGTGACCGTCAAAAGGCCCATGCTGTGATCATTCACCTGGGTGAGCAATGACGTCAGCGTATCGCGACGAATCAGCGGCACATCGCCATACAGCACCAGGACCTTGCCATCTCCCAGTTGTCCCAGCGCCTGGGCCACGGCATGTCCGGTCCCTTTCTGTTCCGCCTGATGGGCGAATCCCACTCCTGTATCGGCCAGCGCCTCGCGCACCCGCTCACCGCCGTGTCCGATGACCACGTGGGTACGCTGTGCGCCAAGTCCCGACGCAGTGTCCACCACGTGACGCACCATCGGCTTTCCAGCCAGGGTATGCAGTACCTTGGGCAGGCTGGAGCGCATGCGGGTGCCTTGTCCGGCGGCCAGAATCACCACATCGAGGCTCATTGTGACTCCTTGTCGTGTAGAGGAGAGAAAAAGATCCGGACGGACCAGAACGCCATGACCTTGACCAGCAGGGACCGCTGCCCTTGAGACAGCATAGTCTGGTCAGCGCCAGGTCGCGCCTTCTTGCGAACAGTGTTTCTATTCTAGCGGGATGTCGTCCTGGGACACTACCTTGAGACCAAGCTTGTCGACGACATCACTGCCAAACCGCTCGACGAAGGCGGGACTGACCCAGCTCTCCCATCCCTCGCCTTGACGTACCAGCATGACGACCGGCAGCTCCGCGGCAATCGCCGCCTGCATGCCCTCCCGCTCGCCCATCACGCTGATGGCGGTGGCCCAGGCATCTGCCCAGGCGTTGGAGGGATGCACCACGCTGACCGACGCCAGGCGATGGGTGATCGGACGTCCAGTGCGCGGATCGATGGTGTGGGAATAGCGCTTGCCATCCACCTCGAAGTAATGGCGATAGTCGCCTGAGGTGGCTACCGAGATATCGTCCAGACCGACCACATGCTGTGCCTTGGGAGTGCCGTTCTCGGGTACCTCGATACCGATGCGCCATAGGCCATCACCACCGTCACGGTGGCCTTTCACCTTGACCTCGCCGCCCAGGTTGACCAGGTAGTTGGCAATGCCCTGGCGGTCGAGAAACGCCGCCACTTCATCCGTGGCAAACCCCTTGGCGACGCCGGAAAGGTCCACATAGACGTCGCGCAGGCGTCTGGCCTGGGCAGTGTCGGTATCAATCTCGAGGGCATCCATGCCAACTTCGGCCAGGCGCTGCTGCAGCACCGCCTCATCGGGAATCTGTTCGGGTTCGGCTTCAGGACCGAAACTCCACAAATTGACCAGACTGCCGACGGTCACATCGAACGCACCGTGACTTTGCTGGCTGACCGACTGGCTGATGGCCAGGACCTCCATGAACTCGTCGGAGATCGGCTGCCACTGAGCCAACGGGGCCTGATTGAAGGCACTGAGCTCGGAGTCATCCCGCCAGGTCGACATGGAAGCATCGACATCGTGCATTTCGTCGAGCACGCCCTGCTCGATCTCTTCCAGCTGCTGTTCGGTCAGCGGATCCGCCACGGTGATCTGGTAAAAGGTGCCAAAGATGTCGCCTTCCAGGGTCACCGCCGACGTGGTGGTGTCGGGCTCATCGCTGCAACCGATCAACAGTGATGCAAGCACAGGCAAAAGCCAGCAACGTCGCACAGTCTTGGCGCTGATCATGGGGGCCTCCTTGAGCATCAACCAAACAGCCAGATCAGCGCGATGCCCAGCAGCACGCGATAGACGACGAAAGGCTGCATGCCGATACGCTTGATGAATGACAAAAAGAAGTGGATGCACAGATAGGCGCTGACGCCGGACAGCAAGGTGCCTATCGCCAGATCTCCCCAGTGCACATCGATACCGGACTGCAGCAGCTCACAGGCTTCCAGCCCGCCAGCCAGGATGATGACCGGAATCGACAGCAAGAAGGAAAAGCGTGCCGCGGCCTCTCTGCCCATGCCAAGCAACAGCGCTACGGTAATGGTAATGCCGGAACGCGAGGTACCCGGGATCAGCGCCAACGCCTGACCGATGCCAATCCACAGGGCGTCTTTCCAGCTCAGCTGATATTCACTGCGGGACCCACGGAAGCGCCAGTCAGCCAGACCCAGCAACAGACCAAAGGCGATCAAACCGAATGCCAGCACCATGGGGGAGCGCGCGTACTGTTCAATGATGTCCTTGAACAGGAGGCCTGCCACGCCGACGGGAATCGTGGCAAGGATGACCCACCAGGCGAGCTTGCCGTCCTGATCGGTGCCACGGCCAGCGACACTTCTGCACCAGCTCACGATCATGCGCTGGATGTCATCGCGAAAGTAGATGAGTACGGCCGCCAGACTCCCCAGATGCAGGGCGACATCAAAGGCCAATCCTTGATCGGGCCAATCGCTGAACACCGGAACCAGAATCAAGTGAGCGGAGCTGGAGACGGGGAGGAACTCTGAAATTCCCTGAACCAGGGAAAGTACAACTATCTGTAGCCAATCCATCGGATAACCCGTAAGCATGAAAGGGTGACAGGCAAACGCGTGCAAGAGCATACACGCCGCCGCGCCGGATGTCCGCCCAGAGCCTTGAAGCGGAGCCCACGGGCAGCGTTTTCCCCACCTGGGTCAACCACCGACAACCTACCGTGCTGTTGGCGCGTCACCACCGTTCACACGCTGGAAGATGAGGCAGAGCTCCCGGCAAGAGGGCCATCAAGAGCCTGTCAGTATCAGGGCGGCAATCGAGAAGTAGATGACCACACCGGAGGCATCGATCAAGGTGGTCACCAGCGGAGCAGAGGCCGTCGCTGGATCCCAGCCCAGGCGGTCCAGCACAAACGGCAGGCACATGCCCAGTAGGCTGCCAAACAGCACGATGCAGATCATGCTGATGGCGACCACCATGGCAACCGCCTCACCGCCCCGCATCACGCCGATGGGGGCCACCGCCAGCGCCATGGTCAGACCGAGCGATCCCGCGACCAGCAACTCTCGCCCCAGCAGCTTGCCCCAGTCCTTGATCCCCACATCGCCGGTCGCCATGCCACGTACCATCAAGGTGGCGGCCTGGGCACCGGCATTCCCGCCACTGCCAATTAGCAGCGGCAGAAAAAACACCAGGGTCACCTGAGCCGCGATGGTGTCCTCGAAATGGGCGATACCAGCGCCAGAAAACAGGTTACCGAACACCAACAGCACCAGCCAGGTGACCCGCTTGCGATAGAGGCTCCACAACGGCACTCGCGAAACCCCACCCTCCAGCTGGCCGATGGACATCCCCTTGTGGATATCCTCGGTGGCCTCGGACTCGACCACATCCAGCGCGTCGTCGTGGGTCACGATACCCACCAGCCGCACGTCGCCATCAATCACCGGCAGGGCCAGCAGGTCGTAGCGTGCCACCACCCGCGCGACCTCCTCCTGCTCGGCATCCACATTGATGCTGATGACGTCACGTATCATCAGTTCATCGATGGTCGCCTGGGGCCTTGCCACCATCAGCTGACGCAACGACATGGTGCCTGCCAGACGCCCCTGTTCATCCACTACGTACAGCTGATACACGGTTTCCGCGTCGGGGGCGGTCTGGCGCACCCTCATCATGGCTCTAGAGACCGTGAGTCCCATCGGGATCGCCACATAATCCGCGGTCATCAGCGCACCAGCGGTGCCTTCTTCGTAGCTCGCAAGGCGCTTCAACGCTTCCCGCTCACGCCTGGCCATGCGGCGCAGCAGCGCCTCCTTGCGGTCGTCTCCCAGCACCTTGAACAGATCGGCTCGCTCATCGGACCCCATCTTGTCGAGGATGCGCGACAACCAGGCATCCTCTACCCGCCCCGCCATTTCATCCTGGGCATCGTTCGGCAGGTGTCCAAAAACGCTGGCCTGGCGCTCCATGGGCAGGCTCTTGAGCAGCGCCAAGGCGCTATCCACCTGGGCCTCATCTTCCAGCATCTGCTCGAGGATATCCGCCAGATCAGCCGACCGTACCTGAGGCAAGCGGGCGTCCAGCGCCTCACTGTCACCTTGCGCCAGGGCCGCCAACAGGGCCTGCTGGTGCTGCATCAAGGAAGCAGTCAATGTCATGGGCGTCTCCTTGGGCGTGACAGAAAGAGGCCTTAATGTGGCGCTGCGACGTGCCGTGCGGCCTATGCGCAGACCCGGGGCGTGGCAACATGCTTCAACCAGCGTGCTCGGTGGCAAGGGCAGTGACATGATCGGCGACACGGCCGTCTTGGAGGACTCGCCATGCTGTCAGCACCTGCCGGGAGGCATGCTGCCCCAGAGCATTAAACGAAAGTCGATATGATGCCACGCTCTCGTGACAAAAGCGCTCCAGCAACGCAGATCTACCGGCACGGATCATGAGCAAGGACTGCGCATAAGCCGTCTCGTCGCCCTTCGTGCCCTGCTCCGGCAGCCACCCTGGCGGCGACCACCTTACCCAGCAAAAAAACGCCCCCCGAGTGGAGACCACTCGGGGGGCGGGGGCTTGCTTGCCGGGGCGCGAGCGGTTAGCTCTTGCCAGCCTTGCGACGCAGCTGCTGGATGGTACGCAGCTGAGCCATGGCCTCGGAAAGCTCCGCTGCGGCACGGGTGTAATCCATTTCCGCAGACTTGTCTTCCATGGCCTTCAGGGCCTGCTTGCGCGCCTCCTCGGCGGACGCCTCATCCAGATCGGATGCGCGAACCGCTGTATCAGCCAGCACGATCACCTTCTCGGGCTGCACTTCGATAAAACCGCCGGAGACGTAGTAGTTCTCCTCGCGGCCTTCGTTGAGCACGCGCACGGGACCAGGTGCCAACTCGGTCAGCAGCGGCGTGTGGCCGGCCAGGATACCAAGATCCCCCAGGATGCCAGCCGCCACCACCTGCTCGGCGCTACCGGAGTAGACCGAGCCTTCGGCACTGACGATCTCGCATTGGATGGTTTTCGTCATGATGACGTCTCCCGGTTAGAGGGATTACTTCATCTGGTTGGCTTTCTCGACGGCCTCGTCGATGGTGCCGACCATGTAGAAGGCCTGCTCGGGCAGCTCGTCGTACTCGCCGTCAAGGATGCCCTGGAAGCCACGAATGGTTTCCTTCAGGGACACGTACTTGCCCGGGGAGCCGGTGAAGACCTCAGCAACGAAGAACGGCTGCGACAGGAAGCGCTGAATCTTACGCGCCCGTGCCACGATCTGCTTGTCTTCGTCGGACAGCTCGTCCATCCCCAGGATGGCGATGATGTCCTTGAGCTCCTTGTAACGCTGGAGCACGCCCTGCACACCGCGAGCCACGTTGTAGTGCTCGTCGCCCACGACCAGCGGATCGAGCTGGCGAGAGGTGGAGTCCAGCGGGTCGATGGCCGGGTAGATACCCAGCTCGGCGATGGAGCGCGCCAGTACGACCGTGGCATCCAGGTGCGAGAAGGTGGTGGCCGGAGACGGATCGGTCAAGTCATCCGCAGGCACGTAGACGGCCTGGACGGAGGTGATGGAGCCCGTCTTGGTGGAGGTGATACGCTCCTGCAGAACGCCCATCTCCTCGGCCAGCGTCGGCTGATAACCCACCGCAGACGGCATACGGCCGAGCAGTGCGGATACTTCAGTACCGGCCAGGGTGTAACGATAGATGTTGTCGACGAACAGCAGAACGTCACGACCTTCGTCACGGAACTTCTCGGCGATGGTCAGACCGGTCAGCGCGACGCGCAGACGGTTGCCGGGCGGCTCGTTCATCTGGCCATAGACCAGTGCCACCTTGTCGAGAACGTTGGATTCCTGCATCTCGTGATAGAAGTCGTTACCTTCACGAGTACGCTCACCAACACCGGCAAACACGGAGTAACCGCTGTGCTCGGTGGCGATGTTACGAATCAGTTCCATCATGTTGACGGTCTTGCCGACACCGGCACCGCCGAACAGACCGACCTTACCGCCCTTGGCAAACGGACACACCAGGTCGATGACCTTGATGCCCGTCTCGAGCAGTTCGTTGGTCGCTGCCTGGTCCGCATAGCCCGGAGCTCCGCGGTGGATCGGCATACGTTCCTGCTCGCCGATGTCACCCGCTTCATCGATCGGCTCGCCCAGCACGTTCATGATCCGGCCCAGAGTTTCCTGGCCCACCGGAACAGAAATAGCCGCACCGGTGTTCTCGGTGTTCATGCCGCGCTTGAGCCCTTCGGTAGAGCCCATGGCGATGCAGCGCACCACGCCGTCACCCAGCTGCTGCTGGACTTCGAGGATGGTTTCCTTGTCGGAGACCTTCAGCGCGTCGTAGACCTTGGGCACGTCGTCCCGCGGAAACTCTACGTCAATCACCGCGCCGATGATTTGTACGATACGTCCGCTCATCTTGGTTCCTCTCTAAAACCTGCAAATGAAACCTGCATACCTTTAAACAGCGGCGGCACCGCCAACGATCTCGGAGATTTCCTGGGTAATGGCCGCCTGACGGGCCTTGTTGTACACCAGCTCCAGATCATCGATGAGGTTGCCCGCGTTGTCGGTCGCGCTCTTCATGGCAACCATGCGTGCCGCCTGCTCGCACGCTGTGTTCTCGACCACTGCCTGATACACCTGCGCTTCCACGTAGCGCACGAGCAGGCTGTCGAGCAGCGCCTTGGCATCCGGCTCATACAGGTAGTCCCAACTGTTGGGACGTTTGTTCTCGTCGTCATCCTCGACCTTGGCGGTGTCCTCGGTCAGCGGAAGCAGCTGACGGACGACCGGCTTCTGGGTCATGGTGTTGACGAATTCGTTGTGCACGACGTAAAGACGATCCAGATTGCCTGCATCGTAGGCATCCAGCATCACCTTCACGCTACCGATCAGATCATCAAGACTCGGCGACTCGCCGAGGCCGCTCTTGGCCGCAACCAGACTTCCACCGTACTTGCGGAAGAAGCTGCTGGCCTTGCTGCCAAGGGCACAGAAGTCGAGCTCAGCGCCCTTCTCGTGCCATGCCTGGGCATCCTTGACCGTCGCCTTGAACAGGTTGACGTTCAAGCCGCCGCAGAGACCGCGATCGCTGGAGACGACGATGTAACCGACGCGCTTGGCCTCACGCTCTTCCATCCACGGATGCTTGTACTCCGGGTTGGCCTGGGCGAGATGACCCACCACGTAACGGATCTGTTCGGCATAAGGCTTGCTTGCCGACATCCGTTCCTGGGTCTTGCGCATCTTCGACGCCGCCACCATCTGCATCGCATTGGTGATCTTCTGCGTGTTCTTGATGCTCGCAATCTGCGTGCGAATCTCTTTTCCGACTGCCATGGCGATCTACCCTTGTTCGGTGACCCTCAGAATCCTGTTCGACCAGCTGGCCCGCCGTCAGGCGGGCCAGAGGGCGCTTACCAGCTCTGAGCAGACTTGAACTTCTGGAGACCTTGCTTCAGGCCGTCCTTGATCTCGTCGTTGTAGTCGCCGGACTCGTTGATCTTGTCGATCAAGGCGCCATGCTCGGACTTCATGTACTCATGCAGCGCATGCTCGAAGTCCAGCACCTTGTTGACGTCGACGTCATCGAGGAAGCCCTCGTTGGCGGCAAACAGAGAGATGGCCATCTCGGCAACCGACATCGGCGAGTACTGCTTCTGCTTCATCAGCTCGGTAACGCGCTGACCGTGCTCGAGCTGCTTGCGGGTCGCTTCGTCCAGGTCGGAGGCGAACTGGGAGAAGGCCGCGAGCTCGCGGTACTGGGCCAACGCCAGACGGACGCTGCCGCCGAGCTTCTTGATGATCTTGGTCTGAGCAGAACCACCCACACGAGATACCGACAGACCAGCGTTGATGGCCGGACGGATACCCGAGTTGAACAGGTCGGTCTCGAGGAAGATCTGACCGTCGGTGATGGAGATCACGTTGGTCGGAACGAACGCAGACACGTCACCGGCCTGGGTCTCGATGATCGGCAGAGCGGTCAGCGAGCCCGTCTTGCCCTTCACTTCACCATTGGTGAACTTCTCGACATAGTCGGCGTTCACGCGAGCGGCACGCTCGAGCAGGCGAGAGTGGAGGTAGAAGACGTCACCAGGGAAGGCTTCACGGCCCGGCGGACGACGCAGCAGCAGAGACACCTGGCGGTACGCCACGGCCTGCTTGGACAGGTCATCATAGACGATCAGGGCATCTTCGCCGCGGTCACGGAAGTACTCACCCATGGTGCAGCCGGAGTAGGCGGCCAGGAACTGCATCGGGGCCGGGTCGGCGGCGCCGGCAGCAACCACGATGGTGTGCTCCATGGCGCCGTGCTCTTCGAGCTTGCGCACCACGTTGGCGATGGTCGACTGCTTCTGACCGATAGCCACGTAGACACAGGTAACACCAGTGCCTTTCTGGTTGATGATGGCATCGATGGCGATCGCCGACTTACCAATCTGGCGGTCACCGATGATCAGCTCACGCTGACCACGGCCGATCGGCACCATGGCGTCGATGGACTTGAAACCGGTCTGGATCGGCTCGTCAACGGACTGACGAGTGATGACGCCAGGCGCGACCTTCTCGACCGCGTCGGTTTCCTTGGTGCCCAGGTCGCCCTTGCCGTCGATGGGGTTACCGAGGGCGTCGACCACGCGACCACGCAGCTCGGGGCCCACCGGCACCTCGAGGATGCGGCCGGTGCACTGGGCAGTCATGCCCTCTTCCAGCTGCAGGTAATCACCCAGGACCACGGCACCGACATTGTCGCGCTCGAGGTTCAGGGTCATCCCGAAGATGCCGCCGGGGAATTCGATCATCTCACCGAACATTGCGTCGGCGAGGCCGTGAATCTGCACGATACCGTCAGACACGCTGACGATCGTACCCTGATTACGGGCTTCGGATGCGACGTCAAGCTTCTCAATGCGCTGCTTGATGATGTCGCTGATCTCGGAAGGATTCAGTTGCTGCATGCCATGTCCCTCAGACTCAGGCGGAAAGGGCTTCCTGGAGGCGGTTCAATCGACCGCGTACCGAACCGTCAATGACGGTGTCGCCGGCACGCAGGATCACGCCGCCCAGGAGCGTCTTGTCCACCTGAGTGGTAATGGAGATTTCGCGGTTCAGACGCTTGGCCAGTGCACTCGCGAGCGATTGTTCCTGGGCTTCGGCCAGCGGAAAGGCAGAGACAATCTCCACCTCGACCCGCTTTTCCTGCTGGGCCTTGAGCACCTCGAACTGCTCGGCGATGGCGCCGAGCGCCGTCAGGCGACCCTTTTGGCCGACCAGACGAACGAAGTTCTTGAGGTCGTCATTGACGGCGTCACCACAGACGTCGACGACAACATCAGCCTTCTGTGCGCTGGACAGCTTGGGGTTGCCGAGCACTCGGCCGCGCATGTCGTCATCGCTGACGACCTGCGCGACGCGGGCCAGCATGCCGGACCAGTCCTCGAGCGCGTCCTTGGCCACGGCGTGCTCAAAGGCAGCCTTGGCGTATGGGCGAGCGATAGTTGACGTTTCCGCCATGGGGCACCTCCTCAGAGCTCTTTGGCGAGTTTGTCGACGATGGCAGCGTGCTGCTTCTCGTCGATGGAGGACTCCAGAATTCGCTCAGCGCCCAGCACCGCCAGGCGTGACACTTGTGCGCGCAGATCTTCTTTCGCGCGTGCCACTTCCTGCTCGATTTCAGACTTGGCCTTGGCAATCATGCGCTCGCCTTCGAGGCGGGCGTCTTCGCGTGCCTGTTCGAGCTTCTGGTTGGCCTGTTTCTGGGCCTGTTCCAGGATCTCGGCCGCCTCTTGCTTGCTCTTGCGCAGAGTCTCGTCGGCCTCTTTCTCGGCCACTTCGAGATCCCGCGCCGCACGGCTGGCAGCATCCAGGCCATCGGCGATCTTCTTCTGGCGTTCCTGCAGAGCTTGCATGACCGGCGGCCAAATAAACTTCATGCAGAACCAGACGAAGAACGCAAAGGCGATAGCCTGGCCGACTAGGGTAAGGTTCAGGTTCACGCCAGCACCTCTCGCGTTACGGGTTTGGGGTTAAGGGTTCGACGGCTCATGACGAGCGGTCGGACATTAACCGACAAACGGGTTAGCGAAGGTGAAGAACAGCGCGATACCCACACCGATCATGGTCACGGCGTCCAGCAGGCCGGCGACGATGAACATCTTGACCTGCAGCATCGGAACCATTTCCGGCTGACGTGCAGCGCCTTCCAGGAACTTGCCGCCGAGGATACCGAAGCCGATAGCGGTACCGAGGGCACCCAGGCCGATCAGCAGGGACACGGCGATGGCGGTCATACCCAGAACTTGTGCTTCCATGGTGGTCTCTCCAGTTTTTAGTTGAAACTAAGGTTTATCAGTGGGTTAGGGTTAAGGGTTAGGGGTAATGCGAAACCGTCAGTGCTTTTCCACCGCCATGCTCATGTAGACGATGGTCAGCATCATGAAGATGAAGGCCTGCAGGGTGATGACCAGAATGTGGAACACCGCCCAGGTGAAGTGCAGCGGCAGCTGCCACAGGCCAATCATGGCGATCAGGATGAAGATCAGCTCACCGGCGTAGAGGTTGCCGAACAGTCGCAGGGCCAGGGAAATCGGCTTGGCCAGCAGGGTCACGAACTCCAGCAGGAAGTTGACCGGGATGAACAGCGCCTGAACCAGCTTGTTCGGTGAGTTGAACGGGTGCAGGGTCAGCTCGCCAATGAAGCCGGAGAAGCCCTTGGTGCGAATGGTGTAGAAGATGATCAGGCCAAACACCGACAGCGCCATGCCCAGGGTGGCATTGACGTCAGTGGTCGGCACCACCTTGAAGTAGACGTGGGCAGGATCGGCTCCGAACATGGCGCCAATCTTGGCCGCCAGCATCGGCAGGAAGTCTACCGGCACCAGGTCCATGAGGTTCATCAGGAACACCCAGCAGAAGATCGTCAGCGCCAGCGGCGCGATCAGCTTGCTCTTGCCGTGGAAGGTGTCCTTGACCGAGTTGTCGACGAACTCGACCATCAGCTCGACAAAGTTCTGCAGCGCGCCAGGCACACCGGTGGTCGCCGTGTTGGCGGCCTTCTTGAACAGCCACAGGAAGATCAGGCCCAGGCCCACGGACCAGCCCAGCGTGTCCAGGTGAACGGCCCAGAAGCCCATGTCGGACGCTTCCTGAGCGGAATGCGCGATGGACCAGCCATTGTCGGGATGCAGCCCGAAGGTCAGGTTCTGCAGGTGGTGCTGGATATATTCCGTAGGGGTCGGATTCGTGCCTGCCATGTCTGCCTCGTTGTCAGGTGTGCGACGGTCGTTTCACTAGCCAGGGCCCCAGCCAATGAACGAACAGCGTCACCACATAAGCGCCAAAGAAAAAAGTCGGGTTTGAGGGAGGCACTGCGATGAACACTAGAGTGAACAGCGCCGCCGTCAAACCGAACTTGCCGGCTTCCGCACGATAGAAATTGTTGACGATGATCTTTGAATGACGCGCCCCTTGCGTGCGGAACACACACCAGGCAAAGAACACGTTGGGCAGGAAGGCCACAAGCCCACCCAGGGCCGCAGAGGATGTCCCCGGCACACCGCTGGTCACAGCGGCAACCGCGCTGATCAGCGCAACGGTGGCAAGCTGCACCATCAGCAGACGCTGCACCTGGGGTCGTTGAATCCTGGCCGCCAAGTGATTCTCCCGACGCGCCGCATTGCGCGCATTCAATATTCATCGTGTTGTCGGCGACAGACCACCGACAGACTCCGGCGCGATTATAGGGAAGCCCCCTTGGGGCTTCAACCAAAGACGCAACGATTTGTCGTCACTTCGCGCTGGCTTACGACCAAATGCGGAGAACTGGTCGCTAAAGTTGTTAGCGACCTAAGTGGTTTACTGCGCGAAATCGCACACACCTATGCCGCGCCTATCCGCTCTCTTCAGCGAATATGCTCGAGGATGCCATCCAGCTCATCCAGGCTGGAGTACTGGATCGTCACCTTGCCCTTGCCCGCCTTGCCGTGACTGATCTTGACCGGTGCACCGAGCAGGTCCGCCAGGCGCGTTTCCAGCCGCGACACGTCCTGCTGTGGAGCTGCCTTGGCCGCCTTTGGCTTGCCGCTGGCCAGTTGCTTCACCAGTGCTTCGGTGGCACGCACGGTCAGATCCTTGTTGACCACTTCGTGGGCCGCCTTGCGTTGTTTGGCCGCAGGCAGCGACAGCAGCGCACGGGCATGCCCCATGTCAAGATCACCGCGCTCGAGCAGGGTCTGGACTTCGCCATCCAGGGTCAGCAGGCGCAACAGGTTGGTGACCTGGGCGCGGGAGCGCCCCACGGCGTCGGCCACCTGCTGCTGGGTCAGCTCGAATTCATCGAGCAGGCGCTTGAGCGCCAACGCTTCTTCGACCGGGTTGAGGTTCTCGCGCTGGATGTTCTCGATCAGCGCCAGCGCCAGCGCCACCTCGTCGGAGACGTCGCGGATGACCGCAGGAATCACATCCAGCTCGGCCAACTGCGAGGCACGCCAGCGGCGTTCACCGGCAATGATCTCGTAGCGATCGGTGCCAATAGGGCGAACGACAATAGGCTGCATCACGCCCTGGGCGCGGATCGAGTCGGCCAGCTCCTCCAACGCCTCAGGCTGAATATCGCGCCTGGGCTGATACTTTCCTCGGCTGAGCTGTCCCAGCGGCAGGCGTTCAAGTCGTTCTTCCGCCATGGCCGGGGCCACAGCATCGGCGCCGCCATCCTCGGCTTCCATCAATTCAGCGTCGACCTCGGGAAGATCCAGGCTTTCACGGCGTCTGGCGCCCGCCCCGATCAGCGCGTCCAAACCCCGTCCCAGGGCGCGTTTGCGTGTCATCGATTCATCCTCATCACAGCACGCTTTGAAAAGTCGACCGTCCCGCCGCGCGGCTACAGTGACAACCGGCGAATCAATTCCTTGGCAAGTACCCGGTGGGCCTGGCTACCCCTTGAAAAGCGCGCGTACTTGGTGACAGGCAGGCCATGACTGGGCGCTTCGGCAACCCGCACGTTACGCGGTATCGTCGTCTTCAGCAGGGCATCACCGAAGTAGTCACGCAGCTGCTTGCTGACGTCTCGCGTCAAGCTATTGCGGGCGTCGAACATGGTGCGCAGGATGCCATAGATTTCGAGCCCCGGATTCACGCTGTCCTTGATCTGTTCAACCGTGTCCAGCAGCGCCGACAGCCCTTCGAGAGCATAGAACTCACACTGCAGCGGAATCAGTACCCCGTCCGCTGCCGTCAGCGCATTGACGGTCAGCATGTTCAATGACGGCGGGCAGTCGATCATGACCACGTCATACTCGCCTGCCACCTCGGACAATGCCTTGCCCAGGGCACGCTCGCGCCCTTCTCCACGGTCCAGCAGCTCAACCTCGGCAGCGGTCAGATCACCATTGCCCGGAAGCAGCGCATAGCCCGCCTCTGGGCAGTCAAGGATGACTTCCACGGGGCGCTTGTCGCCCAGGATGACGTCCAGCACGCTGCCTTCGAGGCTATGCTTATCAACGCCACTGCCCATGGTGGCGTGCCCCTGGGGATCAAGATCGACCAGCAGCACCCGGCGATCGAGCGCCGCCAGGCTGGCGGCCAGATTGACGGCAGAGGTGGTCTTGCCGACCCCACCCTTCTGGTTGGTCAAGGCGATGATTTTCGTCACGACGTCATCCTTGCGTGGAAATTCTCGGGTGGCAGGCCAGCCAAATTGGGCCCGACAGGTCGTTCCAAGGTTGAGCCTAGCGATCCCCGGCGTCGGGTTCCAGCATAACCAGTTCTCGTCCCCCATCGGCGAACGGCACTCTCAACGGATGACGTGACAACACGCGAATATCATCATCCAGCCGCTCAAGCTCGCCATCTACTGCCGGTCCTTTCATGGCCAGCCACTGGCCGCCAGGCGCCAGCAGGCTGCGTGTCATGCCGATGAAATCCTCGAGACTGGCGAAGGCACGGGAGATCAATTGGTCGTAACCGCCCGCTGGCGGCGCAAAGGACTCCACTCGGGCCTGGATCGGGGTCACCCGGGTCAACCCCAGCTCCATCACTGCCTGGCGCTGAAAGCGAACCTTCTTGCCGTTGCTGTCGAGCAGACTGATGTCCAGATCAGGTCTGAGTATTGCCAGTACCAGCCCCGGAAGACCGGGCCCAGCGCCGACATCCAGGATCCGCGGCCCCTCGACCCAGGGCAGCACGGCAGCGCTGTCCAGCAGATGGCGGGACACCATTTCCAGGGGGTCTCGCACCGCGGTGAGGTTATAGGCCCGATTCCACTTGTGCAACAAGACGACCAGGGCGACCAGATGATCGACCTGGTAGGGGCTGACGGCAATCTCGAGGGTCTTGAGACCCTCGACCAAGCGGGCGCGCAGACGCCCCTCCAGCGCGCTATCGATGGACGCTGTCATCCTGTCACCACTTTCTGATCATCCAGCAGCCGACGCTTCTTGAGATGGATCAGCAGGATCGACACCGCAGCAGGGGTCACCCCACTGATGCGTCCGGCCTGAGCCAGGGTCTCGGGCCGCGCTTCCGCCAGCTTCTGGCGAATCTCGTGGGACAACCCTTCGACGCGGGCATAATCGAGATCCGCCGGCAGTGCCATGGATTCGTGGCGCTTGAGCTTGTCGATCTCGTCCTGCTGACGATCGATATAGCCTTGATACTTGGCCTGAATCTGAACCTGTTCGGCCACGGTGTCGTCACTGACAGGATCTCCCTTGGCACCCGCCACATCGGCATATCCAAGCTCGGGACGCTTGAGCAGATCCATCAGGCTGTATTCGCGACCAAGGGGTTTGCCGGTGACGCTTTCGATCGACTTCGCCGCCTCGCTGCCAGGCTGAACCCAAGTGGCTTTCAAGCGTGCACTTTCCCGCTCTACCGCCTCGCGCTTCTCGCTGAAACGGGACCAGCGCTCGTCGTCGACCAGTCCCAGTTCACGGCCGTGTTCGGTCAATCGCATATCGGCATTGTCTTCCCGCAGCAGCAGCCGGTATTCGGCGCGGGAGGTGAACATGCGATAGGGCTCCTTGGTGCCCATGGTGATCAGGTCATCCACCAGCACCCCCAGATACGCTTCATCGCGTCTCGGGCACCAGGCTTCCAGGGATTTCGCCCGACGGGCGGCGTTCAAGCCTGCCAATAGCCCCTGGGCACCGGCTTCTTCGTAGCCGGTGGTGCCATTGATCTGGCCGGCAAAAAACAGGTTGTGGATAAATTTGGTTTCCAGCGAGTGCTTCAGATCCCGCGGATCGAAGAAGTCATACTCGATGGCATAGCCCGGGCGTGTGATGTGCGCACGCTCGAGGCCCTCGATGGAACGGACCACCTGGAGCTGGACGTCGAAGGGCAGCGAGGTAGAAATACCATTTGGGTATAGCTCGTGCGTATCCAGTCCTTCGGGTTCAATGAAGACCTGGTGGCTGTTCTTGTCAGCGAAACGGTGGACCTTGTCTTCAATGGATGGGCAGTAGCGAGGACCGACGCCCTCGATCACTCCCGAAAACATCGGCGAGCGATCGAGATTGTTGAAGATGATCTCGTGGGTCCGCTCATTGGTGTGCGCAATGTGGCAACTGACCTGACGAGGATGCATCTCCCGCGAACCGAGATAGGACATCACCGGCGTTGGGGCATCACCCGGCTGTTCCTCGAGTCGAGCGAAATCAACGCTCTTGGCATCAATACGCGGTGGTGTCCCTGTCTTGAGTCGGTCAACCCGGAAGGGCAAAGCGCGAAGACGTTCTGCCAATGCGTTGGAGGGCGGGTCGCCAGCGCGGCCACCGCGGCTGTTGTCCAAGCCGATGTGAATGACCCCTCCGAGGAAGGTTCCGGTGCACAGCACGACGGTGTCTGACAGGAAACGCAGCCCGGTTTCGGTAACCACGCCACGTACCGTGTCCTGTTCGACGATCAGATCACCGGCAGCCTGCTGAAACAGCGTCAGATTCGGCTGATTTTCCAGCATTCCACGAATCGCAGCCTTGTAGCGCACGCGATCGGCCTGAGCACGAGTGGCGCGCACCGCGGGTCCCTTGCGTGCATTCAGCACACGGAACTGGATACCGCCCAGGTCCGTCGCCAAGCCCATGGCGCCGCCGAGAGCGTCGATTTCCTTGACCAAATGACTCTTGCCGATCCCACCAATAGCGGGATTGCAGGACATTTGACCAAGGGTCTCGATGTTGTGTGTCAACAGCAGGGTCTGGCAACCCATGCGGGCAGAGGCCAGGGCAGCTTCCGTTCCAGCATGGCCACCGCCGATGACGATGACGTCAAAGCGGTCGGGATACTCCAAGGTTCACCTCGTTCGGCGCAGCGCGCCAGCGTCGGAAATGATGGGTCATGCAAAAATTAGCCCGCCAGTATAAACCCTCCTGTGGGTAAACGTCAGGGTTTTCCACACCCTCGTCGGCCAGATCCTCACTTGGTTTTTCTCCTATAAAAAAATAAGAAGAATAAGAAAGGAAGTTCTGTAGTGGTAGTAACTACTGGTGTGGACAAAATTTGTGGAAAACCTATAAAACCCTAATTGTTACAATAGCTTGAAATGTTGATCGATTGTTGGACAAGAGGCGTACCAGCTCTTGACGCCATGTTCTTAGGCTGTGGATGAAAGCCGAGGTTGCCCACAAGCGTGAGGGTCCACGTGTTATCCACCGTGCTCAGGCAGCGTTGTCCTCGTGACGGTGAACATTTCAGCGGATACCTCGTAGTCGGCGCCACGACTGGGTTAGCGGCGAATGCGCAAAAAAGTTGTCCACAGCCAAAAAAACGCCCTGTCGATATCTCGACAGGGCGTTTTCAGTGCTTCAGGAAGCGTTGTCAGTGCTTGAGTACCCGTGACAGGAAGCTCTGGGTACGCTCATTTTGAGGGTTGTCGAAGATATCTTCAGGCTTGCCTTGCTCCACGATTTCACCCTTGTGGATGTAGATGACCCGATCGGCGACTTCGCGAGCGAAGCCCATCTCATGGGTCACGATCATCATGGTCATGCCCTCCTTGGCGAGCTCACGCATGGCGTCCAGGACCTCACCGATCATCTCCGGATCGAGTGCAGAGGTGGGCTCGTCGAAGAGCATCAGGCGCGGCTCCATGGCCAGTGCTCGGGCCAAAGCGACGCGCTGTTGCTGGCCGCCTGACAGCTGTGTCGGATATTTGCTTGCCTGGTCCTTGATCCCGACCCTGTCCAGCAAGCGCTCTGCCGTCGCCTCAGCGGCATCTCGCGCCATGTTGCGCACTTTCATCGGCGCCAGAGTGACGTTGTCACGGACGCTTAGGTGCGGAAACAGATTGAATTGCTGGAAGACCATGCCGACTTCGGTGCGGATCGTCTGCAGGGCGCGACTGGCCTTGCCATAGGGCTTGAGATCGTTGCCATCGACGCGCAGCTCGCCCTGCTGGAATTCTTCGAGGCCATTGACGCAGCGAATCAAGGTCGACTTGCCGGAGCCACTGGCGCCGATGATCACGACCACTTCTCCCTGCGCCACTTCAAGGTCGATGTTCTTGAGTACGTGCAGGGAGCCAAAGTGCTTGTTCAACTTGCCAATGCGGACGATGGGCTCGCCCTGGGGCATCGAAGCAGAAGACTGAGAAGCTTGGGACTGACGGTGATTTTCCATATGACGGCTCCTCACTGACCCACCAGGCCCTTGCGCTCAAGCATGCGCAGGGCAAACGACAAGGATAGGGTGATGGCGAGATACATGAGCGCCACCATCAAATAGACCTCCAGTGCGGTGAAGGTCGTCGCGATATAGATCTGGCCCTGACGTACCAGTTCTCCGACACCGATGACCGCGAACAGAGAGGTGTCCTTGATGCTGATGATGGCCTGGTTGCCGAGAGCAGGGATCATGCGTCTGAATGCCTGTGGCCAGATGATGTAGCGGAAGGTCTGGCGCTGTGACAGGCCAAGAGACAGTCCCGCTTCGCCCTGGCCGCGTTCGATGGACTGAACGCCTCCGCGCACGATTTCCGAGATATAGGCGCCTGAGTTGACGGCGATGGCAGCAATACCGGCGGTAATGGCATCGATGGGGCCTCCCAGCAGGCTGGGCAGGCCGTAAAAGATAAACAGGACCTGAACCAGCACGGGCGTGCCACGGAAGATCTCGATATAGGCCACCGCAGGAATGCGTAGCCATGCGTGTCGCGAGATTCTTAACAGACCAAAGATGATGCCGATGATAAAACCGATGGCGAGACCACCGAAGGAGATCATCAGCGTGTAGGGGATGCCGGTCAGCAGCTGAGGAATGGAGGACAGGGCTGCCGACCAGTCGAATTGAAAATTGACGTCCACGAGTGGGTCTCCGTCATGCTTATGAGATCAGGACAAGGCCGCTTGCCTTGACGCGAGGGTCGAGACTGCGCCTCGAAGTGACGTCCGGGCAGGATCGAAAAGGGCCGGTATGGCTCCGGCCCCTGGAAAGCACTGTCCTCTCGCCATCACGTTACTGCCTAGACGCTGGGCAGCCCCGTCGCAGGCAATTGGCCAGTGCTTTCACCGCGTTAAGCGGGTCTATGTCACTCGCTAGGAGCGCCGAACCACTTGGTGTGAATCTCGTCGTAGGTGCCGTCTTCCTTCATGGCTGCCAGCGCCTCGTTGACCGGCTCGACCCACTCGCTGCCCTTGACGAAGACAATGCCGTATTGCTGGCCTTCATAGAGCGGGCCTACGACCTTGACCTTGCCTTCGCCACGAGTCTGAGAGAAGTAGCCGACATTGGGCGCATCGTAGAAGGCGGCATCGACGCTACCTCCCAGCAAGGCCATGTACATGTCAGGAGTGCCCGGATACGGCGTGATCTCGGCATCTTCGCCCAGGTTTTCCTGCAGGAAGTCGTAGCTGGTAGAGCCGATCTTGGTGCCGATTCGCATTCCGGCGAGGTCGCCAATCTCTGCCACGCCTTCCTCGTCGGCGCTGACCAGAATCTTGAGACCGGAATCATAGTAGGCATCGGAAAAGTCGACGATTTCAGCGCGCTCATCGGTGATGGTGATGCCCGCAATCGCGATGTCGACATTGCCGGTCTGGACGGCTGGGATGATGCCGTTGAAGTCCATGGTGCGCAGTTCGTAGTCGAAGCCGGCACGCTCGGCCAGTTCCTTGATGATATCCATATCGAAACCGACCATTTCGCCGGTTTCCTGATCCATCATCTCGAACGGTACGAAGCTGGGATCGGTGGCCACGTTCAGGGTCTCGGCCTGGGCGGTACCGATGATACCGAAGGTCATCAGGGCAGAGGCCAGTGCGGCAGAGGTAAGGGCGGTTTTCATGGTTTTCCCCAGTTGACGTTATTGTGAAATCCGTAACTACCATGGCGAGTTGCGGCGAGGGGGTCAAGCTGGGGAAGAATCCGCTGGGCCAACGCTGGGCGTGTTGCCAGGGGCATGCCCGGGGATCGACCAGGCCGAGGGAACCGGGTCTGAAGGGAGTCTTGGGGAGAACCTAAGGAGTCGCTAGCCTGCAACGAAAGACGCAGCCCTTGGGCTGCGTCAGATGTCTGGCTTGCGGCGGGTTACACCATGAACGATGCACCGCAGCCACAGGTCGTGGTGGCGTTGGGGTTCTGGACCAGAAAGCGAGCCCCGGCCAGGCCCTCTTCGTAGTCAATGGTCGAGCCCACCAGGTATTGGTAGGACAGCGGGTCAACCACCAGCGAAACGCTGCCGAAAGGGATTTCGGTGTCGTCGTCGTTGAAGCTGTCGGCGACGTCGAAGCCGTATTGAAATCCCGAACAGCCGCCACCTGTGACATACACGCGCAGGGCGATCTTTTCGGCACCGTCCTCGGCCATCAGCGCCTTGAGACGACGCTGTGCGTTGTCGGACAGCAGCAACGGAGTAGGAACAAAGGATTCGGCACCGCTCATTAGGAGCTCCGGGGGTCAGGTCACATGGAGTGTCATTCCAGGCGTCAGGCGCCCAAGACGAACAACACCGGGTATTATCCCTAAACCAGAGTAAAAGGGTCAACTTTTCCAAGGAGGTAGCGCCGCGCCGCCAGCGTGACGGCACGACAGCGTGTTCCTTCTCATGTCTCTCGCGACCTATCGCGCCATCTTCCCGTTGTGACCTGTCTGTCCCGGAAAACCGTCGGGGCAGGATTTCCGTCGGTCAGGGCATGATGGCTGGGGCATCGAGTCCCGCCGTCTCATCAAAGTCGAACATCAGGTTGAGCGCATGGATGGCCTGCCCCGACGCCCCCTTGACCAGGTTATCGATGACCGCGAGCACGACAACCGTATTGCCGTTGCCAGGGCGATGGACGGCGATACGGCAGAGATTGGCGCCTTTGACACTGCGGGTCTCCGGATGGCTGCCTGCGGGCATCACATCGACAAAGGGTTCATTGGCGAAGCGCTCTTCGAAGCGCTGCTGAAGGTCGCCAGGATCGCCGGTGAGCTGTCCGTAGAGCGTGGCATGTATGCCACGGATCATCGGTGTCAGGTGTGGCACGAAGGTCAGGGCAACATCCTGGCCTGCGGCATCCCCAAGACCCTGCCGTATCTCAGGTAGATGGCGATGACCAGAAGCGCCGTAGGCCTTCATGGATTCGCTCGCCTCGGCCAGCAGGGAGGGAACCTTTGCGCCTCTGCCCGCACCGGTCACCCCGGACTTGCAGTCGGCGATGAGCTGCTCAGGATCGATCAGCCCTGCTTCCAGCAGCGGCAGGAAGCCGAGCTGTACGGCGGTAGGATAGCAACCCGGTACAGCAATCAGCCGCGCTTGCTTGATCTGGTCGCGATTGACTTCCGGCAGGCCGTAGACGGCTTCTTCAAGCAGTCCTGGAGCACCATGAGGCTGGCCGTACCATTCGGCCCACACGGCAGCGTCGCGCAGGCGAAAATCTGCTGACAGGTCGATAACGCGAGTGCCGCGCTCGAGAAGGTCACCCGCCAGCGCATGAGCAACGCCGTGGGGCGTGGCGAAGAATACCGCATCACAGGCTGCGAGACGCTCTGGGTCAGGTTCACTAAAGCACAGTCCGTCATAGTGACCGCGCAGGTTGGGGTACAGTTCGGCCACGCCGAGACCTGCTTCGCTGCGTGAGGTGATGGCATCCACCTCGACGCCAGGGTGGCGAGCCAGCAGTCTGAGCAGTTCGACACCGGTGTAGCCGGTACCGCCGACGATTCCAACCTTGATCACGTGATGCTCCTTTGCACTTTGCTCTATCAGCGCATTGCCTGAACGATAAGTAGCCCATTGCCGGCGCAATAACCGGCCTGGCGCCAAGGCCCCGACGCATTCGGGAGGTCCCCGGGGCAGAGCCGAGTCATGCCAGCCGTCTGGGTGCCGGGTCCCGTTCTATGATACACAAGAGACAGTCACTTCACTCGAGCCGTGGCCACTTGGGTGTGACAGGGACCCGCCCTCTGCCTTCACGGAAGGAAACAAGGAAGCCATGCGCCTGCCAGATCTCAGTCTCGATGCCTTCCGCCGCCAGCTGGCGAGCGTCGATGCCCTGCCGCAACTGTGTGTACTGGGCATTGCGACCGGCTTGATCACCGGTAGTTTGATGGTGGTGTTTCGCCTTGCACTGATGCTGGGGGCGATGCTGGTCATGCCCCATGACGACCCTGAGGCCTTCGAACAGCTGTCTACCGGGCTGCGCATGGTACTCCCGATCCTGGCGGTGACCATCATCGGGTTTGCGTTGTGGCGTCAGCCGTTGGCGGCCCGCAAGATTGGGGTGAGCCATGTCATCGAGCGCCTGACCTATCACCAGGGACGCTTTCCGCTGCGTAACTGGCTGAATCAATGGTGGGTCGGGGTGGTGACGGTGGTAGGCGGTCTCTCTGCCGGGAGGGAGGGGCCCGCGATTCACCTGGGCGCCGCGGCCTCCAGTGGGCTTGGCCAGTTGCTGCGCCTTCCTCACAACAGTCTGCGTGTGCTGGTGGCCTGCGGTACCGCGGCCGGTATCGCGGCTTCCTTCAATACCCCTATCGCCGGGGTGATCTTCGCCATGGAAGTGGTGATGATGGAGTACACCATTGTCGGCTTCATGCCGGTGATCCTGGCGGCCTGCATGGGGGCTCTGGTATCGCAGCTGGTGTATGGCGCCGAGCCCGCCTTCGCGGTGCCCGACCTGGCCCTGGGATCGCTATTCAATATTTATTGGATTGCCGTCATGGCCTTTGGCATCGGATTGCTGGCGGGGTTGTTCATTCACGTGTCCCGTTCCGAGAGACTGGCACGCCTGCCGCTGTGGTGGCGGTTGACGATGGTCGGTGCCCTGGCGGCGTTACTGGCCTGGTGCTATCCCCAGGTACAAGGCATCGGCTATGACAGCCTGTCAGATGCCCTGTTCAATCGGCTGGCACTCGACATTCTGTTGGCCCTGGTGCTTGGCAAGCTGCTGCTGACGGCGTTCGCGGTAGGTTGCGGTGTGCCGGTCAGCATCATTGGCCCGGTGCTGGTGATTGGCGCAGCAGCGGGAGCCATGTTCGGTCTGGCCGGGACCTGGCTGTGGCCTGAGAAGGCGGCCGATCCCGGTCTGTTCGCCATGATTGGCATGGCGGCAATGATGGGAGCGGTGCTGCAGGCGCCTCTCGCTGCGTTGATGGCACTGCTGGAACTGACCCATATTCCGCACATCCTGCCACCGGGCATGCTGGCAGTGGTCGTTGCGGGCCTTACCACCCGGCAATTGTGTCGTTGCGATGGCTTCTTTATCAGCGTCAAGCTGCACGGCCTGCATCCGCTCCAGCAACCGTTGATGCAAGCACTGTCCCGGGTGTCGGTGCCAGCGGTCATGGAACGCAGCCTGGTGAGAACCAAGCGGCGTGTCTCCGAGGGGCAAGCTCGCGCCTTGCTGGAGGCCAAGCCTGTCTGGATCATTATCGAGCGATCCACGGATGACAAACCGACCCTTGCCCTCAAGGCCGCGGATCTGGCGCGCTACCTGATCGAGCAAGATGAGCGGGAGGCAGCGGCCAAGGATAAGGTCAGTGATCCGGACGACAGCATGATGGAAGCGTTGATAGAGGCGGAATCGCCAGCGGAGAGCATTGCTGGCAAGAACGTGGATCGCTCCCCCCTGCGCTCGCCTCCACCGGAAACCGAGCAGGCCGAGGACAAGCAGGCGTTGCTCGACCTGCTGGAAATACCCGGTCAGCGACTCGACCTGGTGCCCATCCACCTACAGGCAACACTGACGGAAGCATTGAACGTGCTGAACGAAAGCAAGGTCGATGGACTCTATGTAGAACATGGTTATCGACCGAAGCAGAAACGAATTTCCGGTATCATCACCCGTGACGCCATCGAGCGGTACTACCGCCTGTCTGATTCATCCACAGCCTGAGGAGTTGCCATGTACCTGTGGATAAAAGCCTTTCACCTGATGTCCATCGTGACCTGGTTTGCGGCGATGTTCTATCTCCCCCGCCTGTACGTGTACCACGCCCAGGCCAGAGACAAGGGTGAGTACGCGACCATGGACACCTTCATGGTCATGGAGCGCAAGCTGTATCGCGGCATCATGACCCCCTCCATGGTGGCTGTGCTGTTGTTTGGTGCCCTGCTGGTATGGCTCAACCCTGGCTGGATGAGTCAGGGCTGGCTGCATGCCAAGCTGGCATTGGTGGTAGCGCTGGTGGCCTATCACCATGTTTGCCTGATCTACCTGAAGCAGCTGGCAGCAGACCGCTGCCGACGCAGTGCCACGTTTTTCCGTGTCTTCAATGAGCTGCCGGTGCTGGCGCTGGTAGCGATCATCATCCTGGCTGTGGTGAAACCCTTTTGAATAGCTTGAACGCGGAATATTCACCCCATCTGCCGATAGTGCTGGTGCTGTCGGGCCATGACCCTACCGGAGGTGCTGGGCTGGTCGCTGATGCCGAGAGCGTGGCGGCTTGCGGCGGTTGGGCGATGACCATTCCTACCGCACTGACGGTACAGGATCTGCGTGATGTGCACTCGCTGCATCCGCTGCCGGCGTCTGGCATCAGAGAGGCGGCCAAGGCACTGGCCTCGCTGCCGATTGCGGCGATCAAGATTGGCTTGATTGCGGATCTGGAAGGGCTCGATGCAGTGGTTGACGTGATCAAGCGGCGACCGGGAATTCCCGTGGTGGCAGATCCTGTGTTGAGAGCGGGAGGCGGAGCATCACTGGCGACCCAGGAGTTGATCGATGCCTATCGGCAGCAATTGCTCCCGATGATCGATATCCTGACGCCGAACCGTGGTGAACTGGCACGGCTGGCCGGAGCCGACTATCAGGATGACACGGAACGCTGTGTCAGCCTGATGCACCAGGGGTGTCAGGCCGTGCTGGTGACCGGCACCGATGACCCCGAACCCGGCAAGGCGCGCGACACGGTGTCCCACACCTTGCATACACCCGATAGCGATCGTCAGTGGACGTGGCCACGACTACCCGCGAGCTATCATGGGTCCGGCTGCACCTTGGCTTCCGCCTTGGCAGCGCGGCTGGCGGCAGGTGAAACTCTGGTACAGGCTTGCGAACAGGCCCAGGTCTTCGCCTGGCAGGCGCTGGCCCACGGCTGGGATCCCGGCCACGGCCAGTCGCTGCCTCGCAGGCTGTGGAAAATGCCGACGCCACGCTTTTCGCCAGACGAGGTCAAGGTATGATGGGTAGCCTGCGTCATATGTCACAGAATCGGGCAACTTGCGAGACATTTGGGCCACATTCACCGGGTTATCCCATGCCCTCCACAGGGTTATCCACAGGCCTTCATTCACCGTATCGGTGCCTAGCACCGACGTCAGAACTTACACTTGGGCAAAGAGGTTTCCATGACCACATCCGCTGAGCTCTTCGAACAGGCCTGTCGGCACATCCCCGGTGGCGTCAATTCACCGGTGCGCGCGTTCAAGGGGCTGCATCGTCCGCCAGTGTTCATGGAGAGTGCGCAAGGCGCCTATCTCGTTGACGTCGAAGGCAAGCGCTATGTCGACTATGTCGGCTCCTGGGGCCCGATGATCACCGGTCACGCCGATCCTGATGTGCTTGGCGCCGTGCGTGAGCGTCTGGACAAGGGGCTGTCCTTCGGTACCCCCACCGCGGTCGAAACGACCATGGCGGACCTGATCTGCGAGATCATCCCGAGCATCGAGATGGTGCGCATGACCAATTCCGGTACCGAGGCGACCATGTCGGCGATTCGCCTGGCTCGCGGCTACACCGGGCGTGACAAGATCGTGAAGTTTGAGGGTAACTATCACGGTCACAGTGATTCGCTGCTGGTGAAGGCAGGGTCCGGCGCCTTGACCCATGGCGAGCCGAGTTCCCCTGGGGTACCTGCTGCGTTGGCTGAGCACACTATTACCTTGTCCTACAATGACAGCGACGAGGTGGAACGCTGCTTCGAGGAAATCGGTAGCCAGATTGCCTGCATCATTGTCGAGCCGGTGGCCGGCAACATGAACTGCATTCCGCCCAACGCGGACTTCCTCAAGACACTGCGCCAGGTGTGTGACCGCCACCAGAGCGTGTTGATCTTTGACGAGGTGATGACCGGGTTCCGGGTGGCTCTGGGTGGCGCCCAGGCCCACTACGGGGTGACGCCTGACCTGACCTGCCTGGGCAAGATCGTCGGTGGGGGCATGCCGGTAGGCGCCTTTGGCGGCAGCCGCGAGATCATGAGCGAACTGTCTCCGTTAGGGCCGGTTTACCAGGCGGGCACCCTCGCGGGTAACCCCTTGGCGATGGCAGCGGGGGTAGCCCTGCTGAAGAAATTGCGTGAGCCTGGTTTCCATAATGCGCTGGCACAGCGTGTCGAGACCCTCTGCAACGGCTTGGAAAGCCGGGCAAGAGCGGCGGGTGTGGATCTCATCACGCAGCGTGCGGGGGGCATGTTCGGCCTGTTCTTCACCGCCCAGAGCAGCGTGGAGAACTTTGCACAGGCCACTGCCTGTGATGCGGATGCCTTCCGCCGTTTCTTTGCCGCCATGCTGGATCAAGGGGTCTATCTGGCGCCCTCCGCTTATGAGGCCGGTTTCATGTCCAGCGCTCACACGCCGGAAGATATTCAGCGTACTCTGGACGCCGCAGAACACGCCTTTGCACAGATGACGACCCAGGCCTGAAAGGAGCCGACCATGACTGGCAATGACGCCGCTTCGCCGGACACCGCGCTGGAGCCCTTTACCCTGGAAGAACTGCTGGATGTGCTGGCAGAGTTTCACGCCGAGCCGTTGCCGCCCGAGGTGGCACTGCCCGATGCGCTAAGCGTGCTGAAACAACGCAGCGAGGCAGAACACAGCGCCTGCAAGGCCCTGCTGTCCGGTGACGAGGACGTGCAACGTCTGGCGTCACTCAAGGTGTGGCTGGACCAGGAGTTCGATCGACTGGCCCCGATCATCGAAGTTCGCCAGGACCGTTTGCGCCCGAGCCGCTGGTACATGGAATATTCCGATGTACGGCTTTGCGATAACGGCCGCCTGGTGGTGGCCCAGAGTGCTGCCCAGGACCCGCAGCCCTTTGACTATCCTGAGATGGCCGACCCAGGCCATGATCTGGCAAGCCTCAGGGTTGAGCTGGAGCTGCGCGGAGAGATGACGCTGTCGCATCAGGCTCTGGACGGTTACCTGCGCCGCAGCGGCGACTACGAGCTGGCGCGGATTCTGTCGCTGCTGCAGGTCATCGAGGCAATGGCGGGCATGCGTCGTGTGCTGCAACGTCGCTTCACGTCGGGTCATGAGCGACCCGCGCTGATGGCCGAGACCATGAATGCCTTCCGTCGCTATCTGACGTTGGCGGAGCGACATGCCGAGTTCCGGTTCCCTCCGTTGGTGATCGGTGTAGGCGTCTCCGGCAGTGGCAAGAGCCGCTTCACCAAGACACTGGTGGGTCGCCTCGGAGCGGTAAGACTGAGTTCAGACGTGCAGCGCATGTTGCTGCATGGTTTTAGTCCACAGGCCGAGGGCGATGGTCTGCCTGCGGATATCTACACCCGAGAGGCAACAGACAAGACCTATCAGCGGCTGGCGACCTGTGCGGGTATCCTGCTGGATGCCGGCTATATGGTGTGCGTCGACGGGACCTTCCTCGAGCGCGGTCAGCGTGAGCTGTTGCGATGGCAGGCGGAAGCCAGAGGCCTGCCGGTACTGCTGGTCAGCTTTGAAGCCGATGACGAGACCCTGCGACGTCGTATCAGCAAGCGGGCGGTTCGCAATGAACGGGACGAATCACTGAGTCTTGCCGTGCTGGCAGCGCAGCAGGATGCGTTCGAGGACTTCACTGACGAGGAAAGGCTGCATCTGGTGCGCCTCGATAGTACAGCAGACAACGCTGCAGAGACCTTGGCAAGCCTGATTGAAGAGCACATTCGCGTCCTCTAGTCGGCGCGATGGTGGTAGCGAGTGGTCGGCGCGTTGATGGTAGCGAGTGGTCGGCGCGACGATGGTAGCGAGTGGTCGGCGCGTTGATGGTAGCGAGCCAGCAGAGGCAGTGAGTGTCTACCTTAGCCTTAACGATCACATCATTGACTATGGCATGAGTGCAGAGCACGGACGCCGGCATTGCCGGCGTCCGTTTTTCTTTTGATCAGCGCAGGGCAGTGATCAGCGCATGGCAGTGCTACGTCTGGGGGGCGGGGCGCCGAGGTTCTGGCGAGCCCAGTTGACGGCTTGCAGGCGGTTGCTGACCCGAATCTTCTTGAACACGTTGTAGAGGTGGGACTTTACCGTGTGTTCGCTGACGCAAAGACGCTCGGCGATTTCCATGTTGGACGCCCCCGACCCCAGCAGGCCGATGATTTCCATTTCCCGCTGGGTCAGTCCACAGGCAGGACGATAGGCATTGAGCTGCTGGCGTCGCGAAAATTCGATGAGTCGGGTCATCAGCGACCGCGACATCCACAGGTCGTCGGACTCGAACAGCTTGGCGATCCCCTTGCAGATGCTCTCCAGGCTGTCTTGACGATAGAAGACACCACGTAGATGCATAAAGGAGAGCACCTCCAGCGCATGCTCTTCATCACGCAGGTTGAAGGCAGTGAGCAACAGCCCATGATGGTGAGAGCTGACATCCTGCCAGTGCTGCATGGCGGCATCGTCCACATGGTCGGCATCCATCAACACCAGCACCGGCTGGGAGTCATCGACATCAATGGTGTCGGCAGGCGCAGCGATGGATACAGGGCAGTGGAACTGATCCTTGATGTAATTGATAAAGAGCAGCGACTGAGGGTTGTGGTCAGTCACCAGCACTATCTGTCCTGTGGCGTGGCTCATCGTCGTGTCTCCGTGCATCCGCTGCCGCCTGCCCTCGGCGGATGGGCATGACTAAGTCGTGTTGGTCATTATGCGCCTATTTTATATCTTTTGTAAGATTCTGTAACACCTGCACAGTAAAGTTTGCCAAAAAACGGCTCCTGTGAAGAAAACAACGACCGGACGAGGGGCTCTACCCGCCTTCGACGGCATGATATGGCGGCTTTTTTCTGGTTCACGTATCAGTATTTGTGCTGAATCGGAACTCATCTTGCCCATGCTAGAGTATAGGCAAACATTCCGGCGTATCGCCGGGGATTTCAAGATACTTTCCACCAATGAGCGAGACCATGAGCCACCTGACAGAACTCGTGCTGGCAAGCGGCAATGCCGGCAAACTAAGGGAGCTGGGCGAGATGTTGGCCCCCTTGGGTATCAAGGTGCAGGCCCAATCGGATTTCGACGTGAAAGAGGTCGAGGAGACGGGGCTGACGTTTGTCGAGAACGCCTTGCTCAAGGCGCGAGAAGCCAGCCGAGTGAGTGGCCGTCCAGCCCTGGCTGACGATTCAGGACTGGCAGTGGATGCCCTGGCCGGACGTCCGGGGATCTATTCGGCGCGCTTTGCTGGCGAGCCCAAGGATGATGGCCGCAACAACGATACATTGCTTGAGGCGCTGGCCGACGTGCCTGAAGGCAGCCGTGGTGCCAGTTACTGGTGCGTACTGGTATTGCTCGAGCATCCCGAGGATCCCGTGCCGTTGATCGTGCAGTCTCACTGGCGCGGCGAAATTCTTGCCCATCCGCGCGGGCAAGGCGGATTCGGCTATGATCCGCTGTTCTGGCTTCCTGACCAGGGTGCAACCGCGGCAGAGCTGAGCGCTGCCGAAAAGAACCGGCTCAGCCACCGCGGTCGTGCCTTGTCTCAGCTGCTGGCCGAACTCGAACGGACCAAGCAGTGACGATGGCTACCCTGCCCCCACTGTCGATGTACGTGCACGTACCCTGGTGCGTGCGCAAATGTCCGTACTGTGATTTCAACTCACACGGCGTTGGCCGACAGGCAGAGTTGCCGGAAGAGGCGTACCTGTCTGCCTTGTTGGCCGATCTCGACAACGACGCTGGTCTGGCCCAGGGGCGTGAGCTCACCAGTATCTTTATTGGTGGAGGGACGCCGAGCTTGATGTCCGGCCACTTTTATCAGCGTCTGCTCGATGAAGCGCGCAAGCGGCTGCCCTTTGCCGCTGACATTGAAATCACCCTCGAGGCCAATCCGGGGACCCTCGAGAGGGGGCGCTTCGCGGCCTACCGAGAGGCGGGTATCAATCGTCTTTCGCTGGGGGTCCAGAGCTTTCATCCGGAACAGCTCAAGGCCTTGGGGCGCATCCACAGCGGTGAAGATGCGCTTCACGCGGTGACCGAGGCGCGCGAGGCGGGCTTTGATAATCTCAATCTGGATCTGATGCATGGTCTGCCCGGGCAGACGCCGCAGCTGGCTCTGGCAGATCTCGAGCAGGCCATTGCCCTGGCGCCGGAGCATCTCTCCTGGTACCAGCTGACGCTGGAACCCAACACCGAGTTTCATGCTCATCCGCCGACGCTGCCCGAGGAAGAAGTGCTCTGGGATATCCAGGATGAAGGTCATGAGCGCCTGGAGGCCGCTGGCTTTCAACGCTATGAAATTTCAGCCTATGCCCAGTCAGGCAGACGCGCGAGACATAACCTCAACTACTGGCGCTTTGGGGATTATCTCGGCATCGGTGCCGGGGCTCACGCCAAGATCAGCCAACCCGGCGCGACCGGGTTCGCCATCGAGCGGCGCTGGAAGACCCGCCAGCCAGAGGCGTATCTGCGCCGCTTGAACGATCCCCGGGGCTTCATTGCTGGACATCGACGTGTCACAGATGATGAGGTGGCGCTGGAATTCGCCATGAACGCACTGCGTCTGGTGGAGGGCGTACCGGTTGAGACCTGGCAGGCGTGCACAGGACGTCCGTTTGATGAACTGTCGCCGAAGATCGACAGGGCGCGTGAAAAGGGACTTATTGTGCAAGATGCCGCCAGGGTTCAAGCTTCTGCCCAAGGTCTATTATTCTTGAACGACCTTTTGACCCTGTTCAGCGATGACTGAAAGGGACGATGTAATACATGGAAGGAGACGTTGACGCTATGAGCCGCAAGATTCGACTGATTGCCCCACTGGCTGCCGCCGTGATTCTGGCTGGTTGCTCCACAACGGACCCTTACACTGGCCAGACCGATCGTAACAACACCGGTATCGGCGCTGCCGTGGGCGCCGCAGTGGGCGCAGCGGCAGGTGCCATCAGTGGTGACGGTAGCACCAGCAAGCGTGACCGTGCGCTGATCGGTGCCGCCGCCGGTGCTGCTGTTGGTGGCGGGATTGGCGTTTACATGGACCGCCAGGAAGAGCAGTTGCGCCAGAGCATGCAGGGCACCGGTATCGGTGTAGAGCGCCAAGGCGACAACATCGTGCTCAATATGCCGAGTAGCGTGACCTTCGGCTTCGATTCCGCCGATCTCACCGGCAGTGCCACCAGCGCATTGAATGATGTGGCGAATGTCCTGACCCAGTATCCGGAAACCCGCATCAACATCGCTGGCCACACCGACTCTACCGGTGACGCCAGCTACAACCAGCGCCTGTCCGAGCGACGCGCGCAGTCCGTCGGCAGTTACCTGCAAGGCCAGGGCGTGGCGTCCAACCGCCTTTATGTCAGCGGCTATGGTGAAAACCAGCCGGTGGCCAGCAACAATACCGAGGAAGGTCGCGCGCAGAACCGTCGCGTCGAGATCACCCTGACGCCGACCGGCCAGCAGGGATAAGACGACACGCCTGATTCCAGGCCCGTCGACATCAAGGCCCGCGCTCCGAAAGGACGCGGGCCTTTGTGTTGGCTGGAGCGGTCAGACATTCGGCAGATGCCATCCGCGACCTCTGGGCGATTGTCCCGCTATCATATTCCTCTTTATCCTGCGATGGATGACCGCGGATTCCCCATCGCGATGCACACCAGGCGGAATGCCATGCTCTCTTATCAACACGCTTACCATGCCGGCAATTTCGCCGATGTTCACAAGCATTTATGGCTTTACAGTGTTACCGAACATCTATTACGTAAAGATAGTGCCATTACGTTTGTAGATACGCATTCGGGACGAGGTAGCTATCCTCTCGCTGCCGCTGAAACGGCACGTCTCAAAGAGTACGAAACCGGTGTTCAGCGGCTGTGGGTATCTCGTCACCAAGGCGACGTGAAAGAGCAGGAGCTGTTGAGTGTCTGGCTCGATGCTGTCGCCTCGTTGCAATCAGGGTCGACAGGATTGTCCCACTATCCTGGTTCGCCCTGGTGGCTGGGGCATCGTCTGCGCAAGCAGGACCGCCTTCGCTTGTTTGAGCTGCACCCGGGTGAGCACGGCCATTTGACCCAGCAATCGCTGGTGGATGCCGACACGCTGCCGCTTATCCAATGCATCCATGGTGATGGACTGGCGGGATTGAAATCCCTGGTGCCGGTGAAAACACCAAGGCTTTGTGTGTTGATGGATCCCAGCTTCGAGCAGAAGTCCGAGTACCAGGAGGTGGCCAGGACCCTGGTACATGTGCTCGGCAAGGTTCGGCATGCCGTGATCATGCTGTGGTACCCACTGCTGCCGGCTGGACGTCATCAGGACATGCTGGAGGAGCTGCGCTCAAGCGGTGTGCGCAAACTGTGGCGCAGCGAGGTCAGCCTGGCCCCTCCTGGCGAATCCCGTCACGGCATGTACGGCAGCGGCATGTTGATCGCTAATCCTCCCTGGGGCGTCGACCAGCGCATGGGCGCTGCCATCGACACCTGGCTTCCATTGCTGGGACCTCAGGCTCGTCATGAACAGCACTGGTGGGTAGAAGAGTAGGGCGCCAGGCCCAGGTTCTGAGCCACCATAGAGCTGCTACCTGGCGCCACACCAGCAGCTCCCGGACGGATGCGAACCGCGCCTAGGGCGATTCGAACAGCAGCCGAAAACCCACCGGCGACGTCCGCGCGATGGAAGACAGGCCGGCGATATCTTGAAGGGTGGCGATACCCTGGACGAGCCCCAGTGAGGAGGCGTCGACCCAGATCGGCTGATCGGAGACGACCAGCCAGCGCGATTCGGAAAGTCGAACGACCATCACTGTGGCGTCATAGTCGCTGCCAGCAGCGCCTAGAGTGACGCTAACGGGTACCCGGGCCAAGAGCGTGTTGCCGGGCATCAGCGACGCAAACTGCATGGGGTCCAGGTTGCTGCTGATCGCCAGGCTAGGAGTCGGGAACAGGTGCTCTTGCATGCGCTCATCGCGAATATCGATACCGCTATCGAGAGAGGCGGTGGTGGCCTCGATAGCCACCTTGCCGTCGTCGTCGATATTGCCCGTTAGCGAGTCAACGACATGCGTTTCACCGACGCTTTCATTCTTCACTGAACCGAACCACAGGCGTGATTCGTCATCCATCAGGTTCCAGTCTGCCGAGGCGTTGGCCGATAGGCAGGCAAGTCCGAGGGCGGCTGACATGACTAGCGCTTTCATGAGCGACTCCTGAAGGGGGCAGCATGTCCCTCCAGTGTAGAGAGTCGCTCACTATCTTCTGTACGCAGCGACCCCCGGCATTGTGCCGTAGCGGCTTGAGAAGGGCGTATGCGGTCTGACGAGCGCTGTCACTTCCCTATGCAGAAGCTGCCGAAGATCTCGCCCAGCAGGTCATCGGCGCTGAATTCACCCGTGATCTCTCCCAGGGCTTGCTGCGCGTCTCGCAGGTCCTCGGCCAGCAGCTCGCCGGCACCATGGCCCATGAGCTGGGCATTGCCGTTATCCATGGCCTCCTTGGCCCTGTCGAGTGCATCCAGGTGTCGCCGTCGTGCGGAGAACCGACCTTCGGTGGTGGCTTGGAAGCCCATGATGCTCTTGAGATGGGACTTCAGGTTATCCACACCCTCGCCAGAGCGGGCTGACAGCCGGAGGGTAGGTGGGGTTGTGGATAGATCGAGCCCTGCTGCTTCACCACTCTGGTCAACCTTGTTGCGTACCAGGGTGAGGCGAGCAGGGTCTGGCAGTCGTTCGACAAACTCTGGCCATATCTGCATAGGGTCGGTGGCACTGGTGGTCGTGGCATCCACCAGCAGCAGCACGCGGTCGGCCTTCTCGATTTCGCTCCAGGCCCGTGCAACCCCGATCTTCTCCACCGCATCCGGGGTGTCCCGCAAGCCCGCCGTATCGATGATATGCAGCGGCATCCCGTCCAGGTGGATATGCTCACGCAGGACGTCTCTGGTGGTGCCTTCGATGTCGGTGACGATCGCCGTATCCTGCTCTGTCAGCGCGTTGAGCAGGCTCGACTTGCCGGCATTGGGGCGTCCGGCAATGACCACGCTCATGCCTTCGCGCATCAAGGCACCTTGGCCGGCGCTGGCTCGCACATCGGCCAGCTGGTCCATCAATTGCTGAAGCTTGGCGGCGACGTGGCCATCGGCAAGAAAGTCGATTTCCTCCTCAGGGAAGTCGATGGCCGCCTCGACGTACATGCGCAGCTCGATCAGTCGCTGAACCAGCGATTGGACGCGGCTGGAAAACTCACCCTGCAGGGAGCGCAGAGCGTTCTCTGCCGCTGTCCGAGAGCTGGCGTCGATCAGGTCGGCGATGGCTTCTGCCTGGGCCAGGTCAAGCTTGTCGTTGAGGAAGGCGCGTTCAGAGAATTCGCCTGGCCTTGCCAGCCGGGCGCCGAGGGAGACACAGCGCTCCAGCAGCATATCCATGATCATCGGACCGCCATGCCCCTGCAGTTCCAGCACGTCTTCTCCGGTGAAGGAGTGGGGGCCCTGGAAGAACAGCGCAATACCCTCATCAATAATGCTGTCAGCGCCCCTGAAAGGGCCATAGAACGCTTGGCGTGGCTCAGGCTGATGGCCCAGCATCGCCTTGGCAATGTCCCGACAGGCAGGGCCTGACACGCGAATGATGCCGACGCCTCCACGCCCGGGCGGGGTAGCAAGTGCGCAAATGCTGTCCTGGGTATAAAGCGGGGCGGTCATATCCAAGCTCCTGAAGGATTGGGCCTATTGTCGGGTGCCTGACAGCGCATTGCCAGCCTGGCGGGACACGCCTGTCAGGCTCGCCGGCCTGAAACGACAAACCCCCGCCGAGGCGGGGGTTCACTTGCTGATCACACGGGGCTTACTTGGTCTTCAAGCCCTTGCCGACCTCGGGGTCGTCCTCGATCTTGCGGGTGATCACATACTGCTGAACGATCGAGATGCAGTTGTTGCACACCCAGTAGATGACCAGACCTGCAGGGAACCACAGGAAGAAGAAGGTGAAGACGATCGGCAGCATCTTCATGATCTTCGCCTGCATCGGGTCCGGAGGAGTCGGGTTGAGCAGCTGCTGCACGAACATTGATGCCCCCATCAGGATCGGCAGCACAAAGTACGGGTCCTTCACCGACAGATCCTGAATCCACAGCATGAACGGTGCATGGCGCAGCTCGACGGATTCCAGCAGCATCCAGTAAAGCGCGATGAACACCGGCATCTGGATGAGGATCGGCAAACAGCCACCCAGAGGATTGATCTTTTCCTTCTGGTAGAACTTCATCATCTCCTGAGACATCTTCTGGCGATCATCGCCGAAGCGCTCCTTGAGACGCTGCATTTCCGGACCCAGCTTGCGCATGCGTGCCATGGACTTGTAGGCCTTGGCAGACAGCGGCCACAGGGCAGCCTTGACCATGATGGTCAGGATCACGATGGACCAGCCCCAGTTGCCGATCAGGCTGTGGATATGATCCAGCAGCCAGAACAACGGGTTGGCGATAAACCACAGCCAGCCGAAATCGACCGTCAGCTCCAGGTTGGGGGCAACGGCCTCGAGGCGCTCCTGGACCTTGGGGCCCATGTACAGGGTCGCGCCAAGGCTGGCTTCTGCCCCCGGTTCCAGCGTCTGAGACTGACCAGCGAAGGCGGCGACGTTACGGTCCTGACTATCGGTGGCAGCGTAGAAAAGATTGTCCTGCTGCTGCGGCGGCACCCAGGCAGAGGTGAAGTAGTGCTGAATGATGGCGACCCAGCCGCCCTCGACTTCACGATTCTGGAAGTTCCCGGCCTGGATGTCCTCGAAATCGATCTTTTCGTAGCGGTTGTTCGGTGACGAATAGGCAGCACCCAGGAAGGAACGCATGCCCATCTTGGGACCCGTTGAAGGATCGGGGTTGTTGTCCCGTGCCAGTTGCCCGATGAAGCGTGCACTGACGGCGGACTCGCCACCATTGGCCAGCAGGTAGGAGACATTGACCGCATAGTCGTCACGCTTGAAGGTAAAGCGCTTGATGATATCGATGCCGTTGACGGTGGCGGTCATGTCGACTTGCAGGCTGTCCTGGCCATCGACCATGCGATATTCGGTCTTCTCCGGGGCAAAGGCGATGCGGCCGCTGTTGCCATCAAGCTGAAGCCCTGAACGTGCGACGTAGCTCAGCGTGCTGTTGTTGGACAGCAGCACGTAAGGACGATCTCCGTCCTGGCTCATCAGGTGCTGCGGCAAGGCGGCGTAGACGATATCGCCACCTTGAGGATCAATGCGTACGTCGAGCACGTCGGTGATGACCGCGACGAGATCTCGACTATTGGCGGCGGGCTCGCTGCTGCCCGGCAGTTCACTGCCAACATCATTGGCGGAACTGGGTGCCGCGAGGCCTTGAGAAGAAGAAGCGTCGCTGGCATCTGCTGCGTTGCTGGTGATAGCCGGAGCATCGGGAGTGCTCGGCGGCTGACCATAATCCTGGTTCCACTGCACCATGATCAGATAGGCGAGCACCGCCAGGGGTATCAGCAGGAGTAGTCGTTTTACGTCCATGAGGGGTCTGCCCGAAGGGAAGTGAACATGCCGATGGCGTCACGCGAGACGCCTGCGTGAAATACACGAAAGCCTGCCAGAGGCAGGCCAAGATTCGTACGAAGACGTTCCGCGTCGCGAGAGGTGACGTCAAGGGGCCAGGAGAGGGACTCGCTCATGCTCAGACGGAGTGTGGTCGGCATTGCACAGTCTCTCACTACCTAGCTGCGGCGTCGCTGCGGCTCTGGCTGGGCAGCACCGGCCTGGCGAGGATCTTTCGAGAGTCGTGACTTTTCAGCCTCTCGTTCAAGGCGACGCCACATACCGAACAATTGTCGCTGCACGGTATCGTTGTCGGCCTCGTTGATGCCACGTCTGGCCAGCAGGACGATATCCACAGAGGGAAGTCGGTGCTGGGCATGGCGAACGGACTCTCGAGCCAGTCGCTTCAGTCGGTTGCGATCTACCGCTCGGCGTACGTTCTTCTTGCTGAAGACAAGGCCCAGGCGCGGGTGCCCCAGTTCATTGGGAACAGCCAGCGCCATCAGGCCTTTGCCGTGAACCTTGTACACCGCCCCATCAAACACACGGCGGTAGTCCCCGGCAGTCAGCAAGCGGCAGTGCCGGGGAAAGGTCAGACAGGTCACGCAGGACCTGCTTAGGCGCTCAGGCGCTTGCGGCCTTTGGCACGGCGACGTGCCAGAACGGCGCGGCCGTTCTTGGTAGCCATGCGAGCACGGAAGCCGTGCGCGCGCTTGCGCTTGAGAACGCTCGGTTGGAATGTGCGCTTCATAACTCGTTAATCCCACAGTGGTTTTTTGGAACGGATAGACATCCAGAGGCGCCCGGAATCCGCTCGGGCCTCCGGGGGTATTCGGCTCAAGACCGGACATTTTAGTGATTTCAAGCCCCGGGTGCAATCTTTTCACTGAGCGCCCGACATCGAGGAGTGCGCGCCGGTCGCTGGCGATGTGGGGGCTTGTGACTTCACAGAGCAGCGCTTCCTTAACACTACTACTAAAGGAAGTTCTTGACTGATGTTGTGATTATTACTGGGGATAAAGATTGTGGATAAGCCATACAACTATCAACATATCATCATGTTGCGTTGCAAATAAGAATGTGGAGAAGACGTTGAGCAGCTGAGGGCAGCCGGTGCAAGGAAGGTGGACAGGATGCGAGATTATCCACAGCACGGATGATGCGTTCAGCTTGTCCCCGACTCATCATGGGTAGCAAACATGTGTTGTCCACAATGTTTTTCAGGTCCTCAAGTCGTGTGGATAACTCGTTCAGACGCAGCTACAATATGCGGTCGTTCTTCAACCAAGGTAGCTCGCGTGTCGCTCGCTCTCTGGCAACAGTGTCTACAAACCCTTCAGGATGAACTGAGTTCCCAGCAGTTCAACACCTGGATTCGCCCATTGCAGGCGGAAGAAGGGGAGTCCAATCAGCTTCGGCTGCTGGCACCCAATCGCTTTGTGCGCGATTGGGTCAGTGACAAGTATGCAAAGCGAATCAGTGAGTTGATGCGGGAGCTTGCGCCGGCAAAGCCGCCTAAAGTGATGCTCACTGTGGGTAGCCGACGGGCAGCGTCGCCCGCTCCCCAGACGCGGGATCTGGGTGATCCGGTCTCCGCCAGCGCGCCACGTGCCCCAGCGGTGCATACCCCACCCCGTGGCGATGTCGGCGATGAAAGGGAAGTCGATCGGCTGCGGGACGAGGGCAACGACCCGGTGGCGCGCTCCGCTGGAGGGGAGCGTCAGGTACAGGTAGAGGGTAGCCTCAAGCACTCCAGCGGCCTGAACCCCAATTTCACCTTCGAGACCTTCGTCGAGGGCAAGTCAAACCAGCTGGCTCGAGCCGCGTCTCGCCAGGTGTCGGAAAACCCCGGCGGTGCCTACAATCCCTTGTTCCTGTACGGTGGGGTGGGTCTTGGTAAGACACACTTGATGCACGCGGTCGGTAACGCGCTGGCTGGGCGCCGTGAGAACGCCAGAGTGGTGTATCTCCATTCCGAGCGGTTCGTTGCCGATATGGTCAAGGCGCTGCAGCTGAATGCCATCAACGATTTCAAGCGTTTCTATCGTAGTGTCGATGCGCTGTTGATCGATGACATCCAGTTCTTTGCCGGCAAGGAACGCTCCCAGGAAGAATTTTTCCATACCTTCAATGCGCTGCTTGAAGGTGGTCAGCAGATGATTCTGACGTCTGACCGCTATCCCAAGGAGATCAGTGGGGTCGAGGAACGCCTCAAGTCTCGCTTTGGCTGGGGCCTGACGGTTGCCATCGAGCCCCCCGAGCTCGAGACGCGAGTCGCGATCTTGATGAAGAAGGCGGATCAGGCAAAGGTCGACTTGCCCCACGATGCGGCGTTCTTCATTGCCCAGAAGATCCGTTCGAATGTACGCGAGCTGGAAGGTGCCCTGAAGAAAGTCATCGCTGACTCGCACTTCATGGGCAAGCCGATTACCCAGGACTTTATTCGGGAGTCGCTCAAGGATTTGCTGGCCCTCCAGGACAAGCAGGTAGGCGTGGACAATATTCAGCGAACTGTCGCTGAGTATTACAAGATCAAGCTGGCCGACCTTCTGTCGAAGCGACGTTCGCGTTCAGTGGCTCGCCCGCGTCAGGTCGCCATGGCATTGGCCAAGGAGCTGACGAACCATAGCCTGCCCGAAATCGGGGATGCCTTTGGGGGCCGTGACCACACCACCGTGCTGCATGCTTGCCGAAAGGTTCAGGCGTTGCAGGAAGAAAATGCCGACATCCGTGAAGACTACAAGAACCTGCTGCGGTTGCTGACAAGCTGAGGCTGAGTGGCCAACCACGGCATTCAATGCTGTGTCATCACACCCCAGAGGGGTTGCCCGGGGCCATGGATGTATCGATGACGTCTGACCCTGGGCGATACTATGCCACCAAGACACGCAGCGCCTGTGGCGCCGTAGTTATGTCACTGACTGATACCCCGTCTCACTCTCTCGGACAAGAAGTGGAGCCGACATGAAATTTTCCATCTCCCGCGAAGCGCTACTGCGGCCGTTGACGCTGGTCGCCGGCGTGGTCGAGCGTCGGCAGACCTTGCCGGTGCTTTCCAATGTGCTGATCCAGGTCGAGCAAGACGAAGTCGCGCTGACCGGTACCGATCTAGAGGTTGAGCTGGTCGGCCGCACTGTCGCTAGCCAGGTCGACGAGCCCGGCGCGATCACAGTTCCGGCGCGCAAGCTGATGGATATCTGCAAGTCACTACCGGATCAGTCTGAACTTGAGCTGTCCATCGAGGATGGTCGTGCCGTTCTGCGAAGTGGGCGTTCGAGATTTACCTTGTCGACGCTTCCGGTGGCTGAGTTTCCGAATATCGAAGATGGCCAGAGCAGCGTAGAGTTGGCGCTTCCGCGGGGGACGCTCAAGCAGCTTATCGATGCGACCTCATTCGCCATGGCACAGCAGGATGTGCGCTATTACTTGAATGGTCTGCTGCTGGAGTTCGCCCCTAACCTGGTTCGCTCCGTCGCGACCGACGGCCACCGTCTGGCGGTGTGCTCTCGGCCCGCCGACATCCAGGTCAGTGCTTCCCAGAAGCTGATCGTGCCTCGCAAGGGCGTCCTGGAACTGGTGCGTCTATTGGATGACTCGGAAGAGCCCGTCAGTCTGACCCTCGGCTCGACCCATATTCGCGCCCACACCGGTGACTTTACCTTCACCTCCAAGCTGGTAGACGGGAAGTTTCCGGACTATGAGCGAGTGGTCCCGAAGGGCGGTGACAAGGTCTTCATTGCCGAGCGAGCCGAGCTTCGTCAGGTCCTGTCGCGCACCGCGATTCTTTCCAACGAGAAGTATCGTGGCGTTCGTCTGAACCTTGAGGAAGGCAACTTGAGGGTGATGGCCAACAACCCTGAGCAGGAAGAAGCCGAAGAGAACATTGCTATCGAGTACAGCGGACCTGCCATGGAGATCGGCTTTAACGTCGGCTATCTGATCGATGTTCTCAATGCTGTCGGTGAAGACCGGGTGCAGATGACCTTGGGCGACCCTAACAGCAGTGCATTGATGGAAGAGCCGGGTGGTGGTGATGCGCTCTACGTCGTGATGCCGATGCGCCTTTGATGTCATGTGCCGTGCTCAAGGCTGATACATGCCGTTAGACCGTTTGGTGTTTCAGGGCCTGCGTAATCTGCAGGCCCTTGATGTTTTGCCTTCGCCAGGAATCAACTTGATCACTGGCCGGAATGGCAGTGGCAAGACCAGCCTGCTTGAAGGGATTCACCTGCTGGGCATGGGGCGCTCCTTCCGTGCCCGCAAGCTCGCCCAGGTGCTGCATCACGAGGTTGATACGCTCGTCCTGCATGGGCGCCTGGCCGGAGATCCTCCGGTGGCCATCGGACTGCGTCGGTGCCGGCATGAGAGTGAGCTCACCTTGCGTATTGGCGGTGAGCGCGTCGAGCGCCTGTCACAGCTTGTCGAAACGCTCCCCCTCCAGTTGATCAATCCGGATGCATTCCGTTTGTTGGAAGGTCCTCCAGCCGGGCGTCGCGAGTTTCTCGATTGGGGAGTGTTTCACGTGAAACATGACTTTCTGGGAGCCTGGCAGCGCTTTAGACGGGCCTTGAAACATCGGAATGCCCTGCTCAGGCATGGTAGAATGGACGCCCAGACGCTGGCAGTCTGGGAGCATGAGCTGGCAGTTTCAGGGGAGAGGATGGACGCACTGCGCGATGAGTGGGTCGATGCCTTTTCCCCCATCTTCCACGAAACCCTCGAAGGCTTGATTAGCCTGCCGGAATTACGTTTGCGCTACACCCGTGGGTGGGATCGTCAGCGCTCGCTGTCCGAGGTATTGGAAGGTGCCAGGGACACTGATCGTCAGATGGGATTTACCCAGCAGGGTCCGCAGAGAGCTGACCTCTCCATCAGGCTCGGCAAGCGCCCGGCTGTAGAAGTGCTTTCACGAGGACAGCAGAAACTCGTCGTGAGCGCACTCAAGCTTGCACAAGGAAGGATGCTGGAAAGGTTGACGGGGCGAACCTGTCTTTACCTGATCGACGATCTGCCCGCCGAACTGGACCATGACCATCGCAAGGTCTTTTGCCAGTGGCTGGAGCGGATGCGGTGCCAGGCCTTTATTACCAGCGTGGATCACGAGGTGCTGGCCGACCTGTGGCAGCCCGATACACCCTTGGCAATGTTTCACGTGAAACATCTCGCCGATGGACGAGGCCAGCTGCAGGCCATAGACAGACAGACTTCATGACGGAGTGGTCAATGAGCGAACAAGCTTACGACTCATCGAGCATCAAGGTACTGAAAGGCCTGGATGCCGTACGCAAGCGGCCCGGGATGTACATCGGCGATACCGATGATGGTACTGGCCTTCATCACATGGTGTTCGAGCTGGTGGACAACTCCATCGACGAGGCGCTGGCCGGACACTGTAGCGAAATCAAGGTGATCATCCATCCGGATGAGTCCATCACCGTGAGCGATAACGGCCGCGGCATTCCGACGGATATCCACGAAGAGGAAGGCGTGTCCGCTGCAGAGGTCATCATGACGGTCCTGCACGCTGGCGGTAAGTTCGATGACAACTCCTATAAGGTCTCCGGCGGCCTTCACGGCGTAGGCGTGTCTGTTGTCAACGCGTTGTCAGAAGAGCTCAAGCTCACCATCTGGCGCGCTGGGCAGGTGCACGAGCAGGTGTATCGTCACGGTGTGCCTGATGCTCCGCTTAGCGTCGTGGGACAGACCGAGAAGACCGGGTCACGTGTCCACTTCCGCCCGTCGCCTGAGACATTCGGTAATATCGAATTCCATTACGATATCCTGGCCAAGCGTCTGCGCGAGCTGTCCTTCCTGAACTCTGGGGTTGCCATCCGCCTGCTTGATGAACGGAGCGGCAAGGAAGAACTGTTTCACTACGAAGGCGGGCTCAAGGCTTTCGTCGATCACCTCAATACGAACAAGACCGTGCTGAATCCCGTCTTCCACTTCAATGTGGAGCGGGAAGATGGTGTCGCGGTCGAGGTGGCGATGCAGTGGAATGACACCTTTGCCGAGAATATCTTCTGCTATACCAATAACATCCCGCAGCGGGATGGTGGCACGCACCTGGCGGGCTTCCGTGCTTCTTTGACTCGCACACTTAATCATTACATCGAGTCTGAAGGCTTGTTGAAGAAGATGAAGGTCAGCACTTCCGGCGATGATGCCCGGGAGGGTTTGACGGCGATCATCTCGGTCAAGGTACCTGACCCGAAGTTCTCTTCCCAGACAAAGGACAAGCTGGTTTCCTCCGAAGTAAAAACGGCGGTGGAACAGGAGCTTGGAAGATCATTCTCGGAATATCTGGTAGAGCGGCCGAATGAGGCCAAGGCTATCGTCAACAAGATGCTTGACGCTGCCCGGGCCCGAGAGGCTGCACGTAAGGCCCGCGATATGACTCGCCGCAAGGGCGCGCTGGATATCGCTGGCCTACCCGGCAAGTTGGCAGACTGCCAGGAGAAGGATCCCGGCCTGTCTGAACTCTACCTGGTAGAGGGTGACTCTGCCGGTGGCAGCGCCAAGCAAGGGCGTGATCGACGCACCCAGGCCATCCTGCCGCTGAAGGGCAAGATTCTTAACGTCGAGAAAGCACGTTTCGACAAGATGTTGTCCTCCGCCGAGGTGGGTACGCTGATCACCGCGCTTGGCTGCGGTATCGGGCGTGAGGAGTTCAACCCAGATAAGCTGCGTTATCACTCGATCATCATCATGACCGACGCCGATGTGGATGGATCGCACATCCGTACGCTGCTGTTGACGTTCTTCTTCCGGCAGATGGCCGAGCTGATCGAGCGTGGTCATGTCTTTATTGCTCAGCCGCCGCTGTACAAGATCAAGCGCGGCAAGCAAGAGCTCTACCTCAAGGATGAGCAGGCGATGACTGACTACCTGACCACGACAGCGCTGGATGGTGCGCGTCTGTGTGTCAGCGAGGATGCCCCGGGCATTACTGGCGCTCAACTTGAAACTCTGGTGAATCAGTATCGTGACGTGATGAAGCGGATCGATCGTCTGTCCAGGGTCTATCCCAGCGAGGTGCTGCGCAAGATTGTGCACGCGGCCAAGCTCGACGGTGAAAACAGTCTGCGTGACAGAGTTACCATGCAGAACTGGATCGAGCACCTGCAGAAGGAAATGGATGACCTGGTCGCCTATGAAGGTGGCCCGCGTTATACCTTCTCGCTCCAGGAAGATGACGAAAGGGGAGTCTTCCTGCCTGCCGTGACGCTGATCGCTCACGGTGTAACCACCGACTATGTGTGGGGACTCGACTTCTTCACCAGCGCTGACTACAAGGCCATTGCAGGCCTGGGTGAGACTCTGGAAGGGCTGCTTGAAGAGGGGGCGTACGTGGCACGGGGTGAGCGCAAGAAGCCCGTGAAGACCTTCTATGAGGCGCTGGACTGGCTGATGCATGAATCCCAGCGTGGCCTTTCTATTCAGCGCTACAAAGGTCTGGGGGAGATGAACCCGGAACAGCTTTGGGAAACCACGATGGATCCCAACACCCGCCGCATGTTGCGTGTGTCGATCGAGGATGCCGTGGCGGCGGACATGATGTTCAACACCCTGATGGGCGATGAGGTCGAGCCACGCCGTGACTTCATCGAGCGCAATGCACTGGTGGCCAACCTGGACGTGTAGATAGTCCAGTTGGAGCATGGTGGCTTCGATGTTTCACGTGAAACATCGTCCCAGGAAGAGCCCGATCTGTTCTCAGGTCGGGCTTTTTCGTGAGCGATGGATAAAACTTGCCGGGATGCATGTTGCAGAGTCGCGGTGAAGAGCCCGGATGACGAACCCTTGACCGGACATTTTAGATCAAGCCTCCCAGATCAATTTCCCTGTGGACAGCGTCTGGAGGCGCGATTGAAGCCAATTGATATACATAGTGTTTCCTGGATCCCAGCTGTGGATAACGTTGCGCGTAAAACGTCTGTTGATGCCTTTTTCGGAACGCGCCTGTGAATAATATTTCTAGATAGCGTATGCCTTCTGTGGGTTGTGTCCCGATGTGGCGGTGGCACCCTCTTCAAGGGAAGGGAAGGGAAGGGAAGGGAAGGGAAGGGAAGGGAAGGGAAGGGAAGGGAAGGGAAGAGGAGAGGAGAAAAGAATAGCGGAGCGCGTTGATGGCAAGCCGCCAGGGGAGGAGCAAGCTGTTTACGCTAACAGAAGAGATGGGGTGAAAACCCCTGAGAAGATGGACCTGGCAACGTTAAATGGTAACGTGGGCTGCGCTGGCTTTGCCACGATGATGTTTCATAACTCATTGAATTCACGAAGGTGACGCCAATTTACTGCGCGTACTTTTGCAGAAATTTGAAGGGTGCACCAGAGAGACACCAGGATCCGTTCTACGCCGACATGTTTCACGTGAAACATCGATATGATCGAATGCCAGCGATAAATGACGGCGATTGGGCGCGGGATATGCCTTCTTGCGGGTGCCCTATAGACTGCACTCATGGGTGAGTCAGACCGGTATCTACGGATCTCAAAGGACTACAACGTTCTACGCAGGCATGTCCGCGCTTCGATGACAGCTAGTCTGATACCGCACATGCCGAGAACCGAGCAGCCGTGTAGTGCATGCACAAACTGTCCGGCCTCTTTTACATGTTCTGTGGCTCAGTCGGCGTGATGGGTCGCAGATAGCAACACGTCGACGAAGTGGGCGAGGTCGTCATAGACCGTAACGTGACTCGTCGCTGCCTGAAGCTCCGGGTGCTTAGCAAGCGTCCGCTCACCCTTACCGGTGCGGACCAAGGCCTGGCGACAGCCCACCGCGTCGCCCGCCTGAAGATCACGCAGGCTATCACCTACCATCCAGCACCCTCTCAGGGTTTCCAAGCCTAATGCCGACTGGATTTGCAGGAGCAGACCCGGTAGTGGCTTGCGGCAGTCGCACTGGTCGGTGTCGACGTGGGGGCAGTAGGCAATATGGTCAATGTTGCCGCCCTGAGCTTCAACCAGAGAGGTCATCCGCGCATGCATCAGCTCGAGAGTCGCGACATCATAATATCCTCTGCCGATGCCTGACTGGTTGGTAGCAACGGCAACTTGCCAGCCCGCCTGTGTCAGACGTGCGATAGCCGAAATGGCCGTTGGATAAGCCACCCACTCATCCAGTGATTTGATGTAGTTGTCGGAGTCACGGTTGATCACTCCGTCACGATCGAGAATGACGAGTCCCTGGGGCATATCGGAGTCTGCTGGAAGTAGTGTGTGGATGGCGAGTGCTGAGCAGGATCACAGCAGTGTAGAGCGATGTTTCACGTGAAACAATCACCGCAATGCCGTTGTCGTCGGGTGGCTTCTCACTAGCTGTCATGCTGCAGGGGACGATACGTTGAGTGATTCAGCGCCGTGCGCAAGAACTCAATGAACAGGCGGGCACGGAGGGGAGGATGACGATTTGGCGTGAGAGCATGCACGCTGATATCCGGTAGCGACCAGTCAGCAAGAACCCTCGTCAGGCGTCCCTGTTCCATCTGGTTCTGAACGATCGCTCTGGACGTGTGCAGGATACCGAGGCCAGCTTCGGCAGCGATAACGAGTGCATGTCCATAGTTGGAACGGAAGCTTCCTCGAATAGGGAGGCTGTGGACGTCCTCCCCCCTACGCATGCGCCATCGCTGAATGCCCTGGAACCGCGTGTAGTGAAGGCAGTTGTGCTCGAGCAGATCAAGCGGATGCAAGGGCGTTCGATAGCGCTGCAGGTAATGGGGCGATGCCACCAGAAGCCGTTCGTCAGAGGCGAGGGGGAAGGCGACGAGTCTTGAATCCTCGAGAGATCCAACCCGAACGGCCAGGTCATGACCTGATTCCAGAATATCGACAAAACGATCATCGAAGTCTGCTTCCAGACGGATATCCGGGTATCTGATGAGAAAGTCGGGAAGGATCGGCGCAATGTGCAGGCGACCGAAGTTGACGGGGAGTGAGACTCTCAGCGTTCCCGCAGGATGATCTTGCTGGCCCTTGAGGGACTGTTCGGCGTTTTCCAGTATGCCGAGGGCCGGTACCGCCTGCTCCAGGTAGGCATGGCCCGCGTCGGTCAGGGTCACGCGCCGAGTTGTCCTTAGCAGCAGCGGGACACCAAGGCGATCTTCCAAGGCATCTAGTCGACGGCTGATCGCTCCACTGGTGAGGTTGAGGTGCTCTCCTGCAGCTCTGAGCGAACCATGCCGTGCCACCTCGAGAAGTGCGATAAGGCCAGACAGTTGGGTGTCATGGTGAGACGGCATCGGAGTCTTCCTGGGACAGGGGGCCTTCGTCGACCGACGAGGTATTCTCTGATTCTTGAGTGTAGCGCAACACGCGTTTGCGGATGCTTCGATGGTGCTGGTCAATGTTGTCCCTGATGCTTAACGCTTCCAGGAATGAGGGGAGTAAGGTGATGACCATGACAGAGAGTGGGGGAGCAGGAGTTTCCGTCAAAGCACTTCGCTCAGTACGCACGGGGCCCGAGGGGGTAAAGGCGCAATATGACGCTCGTGCAGTACTGAGGCCGGATGAGGTGCGAATTCGAGTCGCTGCGGCAGGGGTCAACTTTCGTGATGTGGCGCTTCAGGCAGGGAACTACCTGCCAAATATGCGCCGCCCCTATATTCCTCTGTCAGAAGGGGCGGGCGTCGTCATCGAGACCGGAGCCGAGGTCGATGACTTGAAGGATGGCGATGCCGTGCTTGGGCACTATGTGGTGGACTGGCAGTCAGGGTCCTTCCGTCCCGCATTTCACGACTCCAAGGTGGGTGGGCCAAGTGACGGTTGGCTGGCGGAGGAAGTGGTGATGCCGCGTCGCGCGCTGCTGCGCGTACCGGTGGGGTGGCGCCTGGAGCAGGCGGCGGCACTGGCCATCTCTGGCGTCACTGCCTGGAGAGCGTTACGAGGGCTCGTTGGGCTGGAAGGGCAGCATGTACTGTTGCCCGGAACTGGCAATGTCTCACTGCAGGCGCTTGAACTTGCTGCGTCCGGCGGGGCGCGAGCGTTGGTCGTCACCTCGAGACCGGAGCTATCCCCACAACTTGTGGCCATGGGAGCGGCTGCTGTGATCCATCGTCACCAGGACAGCGACGATCTGGTGGAGAGTATCCTGTCAGCCTCGGATGGCCAGGGTGTGGACGTCGCGTTGGATACGGTGGGCGGCCAGTTCTTGGTAGACATTATCTTGCCATCGATGGCGACCAATGGCCGCGTTGCCTTGCTGGGTTTCCTTGAAGGCAGCAACGTTCGCGGTGACGTTATTGGTCCTGCTATCCGAAAGCTGCTCCAGTTTGAAGGCATCAGTGTGGGTAGCCGGTTGGATTTCGAGCGCCTACTGGATCACATGCAACGCCATCACTTGCGTCCTAGAATTGGGCGACGTACACCTTGGAGTCGCTGGTCGGAGGTGTTTCGAGGGGCTGAGAGGAGCGATGGTACCGATTCTCGGGGATCGCTTGGCAAGCACGTGGTGATCGTCGATGAAGAGCTAGCCACACGGACGGTGTCCTGACGTTCCGTCAGAGTTGGCGGTCAGCTCTGCCGAGGAGGAACCACCTCTGGCGAAAAGGCGATGTTTCACGTGAAACATTGTCAGCCCTTATGTCCTGTATTCAGCCCCTGAGCGGTACCTTCCTTCCCGCTGGCGAAGGACATGAGAAAGGCCGACCCATGTTGGGTCGGCCTTTGCCGAAACTATCAAGCGAGAACAGCGTCCTGCTATTGCTGAAGCTCCGCGATGTCGGCAACTTCCAAGAACAGCGCCTGCAGGCTTGCAAGCAGAGCCAGGCGATTGGCGCGAACGGCTTCGTCGTCGGCCATGACCATCACCTGATCAAAGAAGGCATCCACCGGGGCTCTTAGGCTTGCCAGCACATCAAGGGCATCGCTGTAGCGCGCCTGCTGGAACAGCGGGGTGACTTCACTATCACAGGTACTGACAGCACGCTGCAGTGCCTTCTCTGCGTCTTCGCTGAGAAGGCTCTCGTCCACTGACACGCTACCATCGTGCTGCTGCTTGCTCAGGATATTGCTGACGCGCTTGTTGGCTGCGGCCAGTGCCGCGGCCTCGTCACGGCCGGCAAAATGCGCCACGGCGCGCAGACGGCGGGCAAAGTCCAGGGGACGAGTCACCGGGCGGGCACGCACGGCCAGGTACACTTCTGCACCAATGCCTTCGTCCTGGGCCCAGGCACGGAAGCGGTCGAGCATATAGCCCAGCACGTCCTCTACCAGACCCTCGGCCTTGGGCAGCGAAGCGTGCTGTGCCACCGCCAGTTCCAGCAGCTCGCGTAGATCAAGATTGAGCTCGCCCTTGACCATGATGTTCAGCACGCCGATGGAGGCACGGCGAAGCGCGAAAGGATCCTTGGTGCCACTGGGACGCTGCCCAATGCCAAAGATGCCGGTGATGGTATCCAGTCGATCAGCGATCGCCAGCGCCTTGCCGGTCAGAGTGGCAGGAATGGCATCCGATGCGAAGCGGGGCAGGTACTGCTCCTCAAGAGCCTGGGCGACCTCCGGGTCTTCCCCATCATTTTGCGCATAGTAGCGGCCCATGATGCCCTGGAGCTCCGGAAACTCGAGGACCATCTCGGTGACCAGGTCACACTTGGCAAGGGTGGTGGCTCGGCGTGCACGTGAGGCATCGCCGCCAATCTGGCCGGCAATGTGAGCGGCGACCTCGGCGCTGCGGGCGGCCTTGTCGGCCAGGGTGCCCAGCTGCTTCTGGAAGACCACGTTGGCCAGGCCATCGATCCGGTTGGCCAGGGGCTGCTTGCGATCGGTGTCGTAGAAGAAGGCGGCATCCGCCAAGCGCGGACGGATGACCTTCTCGTTGCCCGCGATGACCTTGTCCGGCTCGCGGCTGTCAATGTTGGACACCGTGATGAAGGCGGGCTTCAGCTTGCCTTCATCATCAAGCAGGTGGAAGTACTTCTGGTTGGCCTTCATGGAGGAAATCAGGCATTCGGCGGGGACGTCGAGGAAGCGCTCATCGAAGCTGCCGGTCAACGCCACTGGCCATTCCACCAGGCCACTGACTTCCATGAGCAGGTCTTCGTCGATCACCGCGGTGGCTTCGAGCAACTCGGCTTCGGCCAGCACCTGTTCGCGGATGCGTTCGCGGCGCCGGGTCCGATCGGCGAGCACCCAGGCATCCTCGAGCGCCTGCAGATAGTCGTCAGCATGCCCCAGGCTGATGGCTTCCGGGGCATGGAAACGGTGTCCACGAGTGTCGCGACCTGCCTCAAGTCCAAGTACGGTAGCCGGTACGACCTCGTCACCGTACAGCGCCACCAGCCAGTGCACCGGGCGGGAAAATTCTACGCGAGAAGCGCCCCAGCGCATGTTCTTGGGAACCGGCAACGCCAACACGGCCTTGTCGATGATGGCGGGCAGCAGGGCAACCGTGCTTTCCCCCTGCTGCTGTTCACGAAAGCCGAGCCAGGTGCCCTTGTCGGTTTCAAGATGAATCAGCTGGTCCACCTCGACCCCACAGGAACGTGCGAAGCCCTGAGCAGCCTTGGTCGGCTCACCGTCCTTGAACGCTGCAGCGAGAGCGGGGCCGCGCTTCTCGATCTCACGGTCGGGCTGCTTGTCGGCCAGGGCTTCCACCGTCACGGCCAGCCGTCGTGGTGAGGCGTAGGCGGCGATCGCCTGAAAGTCGACGTCGGCATCGACCAGGCCGCGGCGGATGCCTTCGGCGAAGGCATCGGAAAGGGTGTCGATGGCTCCGGGCGGAAGTTCTTCCACACCGAGTTCAACCAGGAGGGTATGGGCAGCCATGCTTATGCGTCTCCCTGGGCGGCAAGGGGTTCGTCGTCGAGAAGTTCACGCCGTAGTGCTTCCGGCGCCAGCGGGAAGCCGGCTGCCTTGCGTGAGGCGTAGTAAGCGTGGGCCACGTCACGGGCCATGGTGCGCACGCGCAGGATATAGCGCTGGCGTTCGGTGACCGAGATGGCGTGACGGGCGTCGAGCAGGTTGAAGGTATGAGAGGCCTTCAGCACTTGCTCGTAGGCCGGCAGCGGAAGGTTGGCTGCCAGCAGCTTCTGGCACTCGCTTTCCTGATGGTCGAAGTTGCCGAACAGGGCGGGCACGTCGGCGTGCTCGAAATTGTAGGTCGACTGTTCGCGCTCGTTCTGCAGATAGACGTCGCCATAGCTGACGCGTGTGCCGTCCGGGGCAATGGCCCATACCAGGTCGTAGACGCTGTCCACGTCCTGCAGGTACATGGCGATACGTTCGAGACCGTAGGTCAGCTCACCGGTAACCGGGAAGCACTCGATGCCACCAGCCTGTTGGAAGTAGGTGAACTGGGTCACTTCCATGCCATTGAGCCAGACTTCCCAGCCGAGGCCCCAGGCACCCAGGGTGGGGGACTCCCAGTTGTCTTCGACGAAGCGAATGTCATGCACCAGGGGGTCGATGCCAAGTCGCTCCAGCGAACCCAGGTAGAGCTCCTGAAGATTGGCCGGGGACGGCTTCATGACCACCTGAAACTGGTAGTAGTGCTGCAGGCGATTGGGGTTTTCGCCGTAGCGGCCATCGGTGGGTCGGCGTGACGGTTGAACGTACGCGGAGTTCCAGGTTTCGGGTCCGATGGAGCGCAGGAAGGTCGCCGGGTGAAAGGTGCCCGCACCGACTTCCATGTCCAGCGGCTGCATGATCACGCAGCCCTGTTCGGCCCAGTACTGTTGCAGGGCAAGGATCAGGCCCTGGAAGGTTGCCACGTCTGGCGTCGACTGTGTCATTGGGAAGCACCGTTGGCCATGAATTCACGAGCCGTCAAGTATACAATCACAGGCAATTCGGTTATAGGCACAGCGCCAACAGAGGTTTCCCCATGATCGTAGTGACAGGCGGAGCCGGCTTCATCGGCTCAAATCTGGTCAAGGCATTCAATGACCGTGGACGCACAGACATCCTGGTGGTCGATGACCTGAGGGATGGCACCAAGTTCGTCAACCTGGCGGACCTGACGCTGGGCGACTACATGGACAAGGACGAGTTTCTCGCCAGGGTGCAGGCCCACATGCGCGGAGAGCTGAATCAGCTGCCGCCCATCGAGGCGATCTTCCATGAGGGCGCTTGCTCGGATACCACCGAGTGGGATGGCCGCTTCATGCTGGAAAATAACTTCACCTACTCCAAGGAGCTGCTGCATTTCTGCGAGCAGGAAGGCATTCCGTTCCTCTACGCGTCCTCGGCGGCCACCTACGGTGGAAGCGAGGTGTTCGTGGAGTCGCCGGAACACGAAAAACCGCTCAACGTCTACGGCTACTCCAAGCTGCTGTTCGACCAGTACGTACGCTCGCGTCAGGACACCCTCACGACCCAGGTAGTCGGCTTCCGCTACTTCAACGTCTACGGCCCGCGCGAACAGCACAAGGGCAAGATGTCCAGCGTGGCGTACCATCACCACACCCAGATCAGTGCCGGTGAAGACCTGCGCTTGTTTGGCGCATGGGACGGCTATGAAGCGGGCATGCAGAGCCGCGACTTCGTCTACGTCGGGGATGTGGTCGACGTCAACCTGTGGTTCCTGGACAACCCCGAGGTGTCTGGCATCTTCAACCTCGGCAGTGGCCGGGCGGAGCCATTCAAGGCCATCGGCGAGACGGTGATCGACTTCTACGGCAAGGGCAAGATCGAGTACATCGACTTTCCGGATGAACTCAAGGGACGCTATCAGAGCTACACCCGCGCCGATATTTCTCGTCTGCGCGAGGTCGGCTATGACAAGGAGTTCCATACGGTGGCACAAGGCGTGACACGCTATCTGGAGTGGCTGAATGGCTGATGCAGCCCACGCTGCTCCACTGCACCGGGCAGGGACGCGCCTGTCCGGTCAGCGTCTGTTGGTCGTTGGTCCGAGCTGGGTGGGCGATATGGTCATGGCCCAGAGCCTGTTCATGACGCTCAAGCAGCAGGGGGCTGCCAGCCTGGCGGTGGTGGCTCCGTCCTGGTCCCGGCCCATCCTCGAGCGCATGGATGAGGTTGACGAAGTGGTGGAGCTGGGCGTCGGTCATGGCGTCTTTGGCCTTGCGCCGCGCCATCGTCTGGCACAGTCGCTGAAGGGCCGCTTCGACCTGGCCCTGGTGTTGCCGCGCTCGTGGAAGTCAGCGCTGGTGCCGTTTCTGGCCCGGGTGCCAAGGCGGGTGGGGTTCACCGGTGAACATCGCTACGGGCTTTTGACCGAGCGCAGGACCTTGAATCGTCGCGTTCTCGACCAGACCGTCAAGCGTTTTGTCTCGCTGGGTCTGCCGGCGGCCACTGCCACGGCGGGTGACTTTGAGATACCCAGCCCGTCACTGCGGCAGGACGCCGACAACCTGGCTCGCCTGCATCGTGAACACGGCCTTGGCGTGCGGCCGGCCATCGGCATGATGCCTGGTGCAGAGTACGGCCCCGCCAAGCAGTGGCCCCTGGCCTACTTTCATCGGCTGGCCGCTGAACTGATCACGCAAGGCTTTGAGGTCAGGGTGCTGGGTGGGCCCAAGGATCGCGCCGCAGGAGAAGAGATTGTCAGCGGCCTCGAGCACGCCCACAACCTGTGTGGTGCGACGCGCCTGGAAGATGCTGTCGACCTGCTGGGCGACTGTCGTCAGGTCGTGACCAACGACTCCGGGCTGATGCATGTGGCCGCGGCGGTAGGGACTCGCATCCAGGCCATCTATGGATCCTCGTCACCCGCGTACACGCCGCCCCTGACCAGCAATGCGCGGATTCACTACCTGGCACTGTCCTGCTCGCCCTGCTTCGAACGTCAGTGTCCGTTGGGCCACACCAACTGCCTCAAGCAGATTACCCCTGACACCTTGCTGGAAGCGATCACGGCGGATCAGCAGCTTCTCGATACACCGTCTCGTATCAACGCCTGATCGCCGTTCGGGGATCGCCATCAAGGTTGGTGCGGAGCTTCCGGTGGCGCATCCGGCTGTCCGCTGGTGCGATAGGCGGGCGCAAGGCCTTCCCAGAGACGCTCCTGCAGCGCGGTTTCTTCACGCATATAGCCGTTGAGGGCTTCCAGCCCTACCTGCTCTGCCAGCGTTGGCTCGCCTGAAAAGAGGGAGACGCCAAGGCCTGCTCGGTGCCAGTCGATGGTAAACCCCATGGCTTCCAGCAGCGTCGGCAGGGTATCCATGGTCGTCGCTTGGGTCGAGATACGGGCAGGTGTCAACGCGTTGCCCATCATCATCAAGGTGTTGGTCCTGGGGGTCTGGATCAGTTGGTCCCAGGCGGACACGCGCATGGTCAGGTGGTCACTGGCAATGACGACCAGGGTGTTATCCAGCAGTTGCTCGTCTTCCAGCTGCTCAAGCAGACGCCGGGTGAGCCAGCCTGAGCACTTCACCGCGTACAGGATATCGACACCGTCGTGCACACCCTGTTCGGCCTCGCACGCCTGGGACGGATAGCCCGCCGGAGCATGGGCGGACAGGTTCAGCAGCGTCATGTTCCATGGCCCCTGCTGGCGGTCCAGGCGGCGTATCTCGGCCACCGCCATCTCGTAGAGGCTATCGTCGTAGAGCCCCCAGCTGTTGAGGTATCGGCTGTCATCCAGGCGCTCCACCAGCTGTTCTCGGCCCAGTACGCGCTGGTAGGCGTGGTCGGTGTAGAACAACCCCTTGCCGGCGAACTCGGTGCTGGCTCCGCCCATGAAGGTCTGGCGGTAGCCGAGGCGTGCGAGCAGGTCGCCCAGGCAGTCGACTCCAGGAACCACGTGGTGCAGGGGATCGAACTGACTGTCATGCAGCAGCCCCGCTGGCATCAGCGGCGTGCCACACTGGCTGGCAATCATGCCGGCCATGGTCCAGCCCGTATTATCGATCTGGCGCACGTTGTCAAAGACGACGGCCTGGGGCTCCAGTGCCGCGAGGTCGGCGTAGGCGTCGCCAAAGCGCGCCGTGTCCGAGTAGGTGCGCTCCAGGCTTTCAAGATAGATCAGCAGCAGGTTGGGCGGGCGCTGGGGCGCCTTGAGAATGACCGGATCCACGTAGCGACGATCGAGCCAGGTCCCTGGGTCTGTGACCACCGCGGCGCCGCGCTGGCCCATGGAGTAGAACATGGGATTGCCCAGCAGCAGCACGAAGGCCAGCCAGTGGTCCCAGCGTTGCCAGCGGTAATCGGCCCGCACCAGCCAGGTATAGCCGGCAAGGATCAGCACCATGGCCAAGGTATAGATGATGGCGGCAATCGTCCGCTCGCTGCCCCCATGCTGCGAGATGCCCGCCTGGAGGTGAAAGTAGACAGCACCCATATCCACCTGTCCGAAGCTGCTGGCCAGATAGACATAGATCCCCCAGAACGCCAGTGGAACCAACGCCCAGGGGATGACCCGGATGCGCAAGCGAGGCGGTGGCGGATCGCCCCAGCGCTTCCAGCCAGCCACCAGGCACCAGATGATCGCCGGTATCGGCAGGCACCAACCGGGCAGGCGCGTGACCATGACCACGGCATGACCTATGGCCAGGCCCAGCAGCAGGTGGACGGCCCAGCGCAGCCAGGGAGACGTGATAGGGAAAGGTACAGGCATGTTCGAGGCGCCCAAAGGTCAATCCATGAAGCCATTGTCGCCCGGGAGTCGCGAATCAGCAGTGCTGACCGCGGAGGTGCGAATCCTTCGCTTGACGCACTAGCGCGTCGACGTCGAGTCGTCGTTACCTGACGACCCGGTTGGACGGCTTCCCTGGCGCTCGGCTCGCTCGTTTTCGTACAGTTCGTTCAGCTTTGCATACTTCATGTACGCATGGAATGCCGTCGTGATCGCGACGGTCATACCATCCTGACCCTGCAGCAGACCTCCCTTCAGCACCAGCTTGCGCAGCATGGCGGTGAGCGCATGCAGGCTGGGGCGAAGCGCAGAGGGGGTGACACCCCGTTCCTTCATCGCCCAGGCATCCCGGGTCGACAGCTGATCGATCCGCTGCATCCAGTGTGACAGGTCACGGTAGGTGAAATGGCTCAGGTGAGCATCGACATCGACCACCGTTGGCGCCTTGACGGATGAGTGCGCCTTCTTGGGCAGATAGCCCGAGGTCGTGCGGTTGTATAACCGCGTTACCGGATCAGGATAGAAGCCCGCGGCACGTATCCAGTGTCGACCTGCGAAGTTGCGTCGACGAAAGCGATAGGCCGTCTGTGGGTCTTCCAAGGTCAGCTCGCGAATGGCGGCGACAGCGTCGTCATCGAGCCGTTCATCGGCATCCAGCGCCAGGATCCAGTCATGTCGTGCCTGGGGGACGGCAAAGGCTTTCTGCGGCCCATCACCCAGATAGGGTTGATGAATCACCTTCGCACCCGCCGCCTCGGCCAGCGCTACGGTGTCATCGTCGCTGCCGGAGTCCACCACGATGATTTCATCGCACACGGGTTGCAGCGACGCGATGGCCCCTTCGACATTGTCCTGTTCGTTGAGAGTAATGATGATGCCGGTAATCGGAGTCATGGCGACATGCCTGCTGTGGTGATGCGAAAGATGAAGCGAACGACCCGCTGACGGACAGTAGACGCGGTGTCCAGTGTGCATCAGCGTGTCAGGACTATGCGGGTGTACACAACAAAAGTCGATGGGTGCCGTTGGTCCTGGGCTTAGCAAATCAGGCTTGGCATATCAGGCCTAGCGAGACAGGCCTAGCGACACTGGGTTGGCAAGACACGACTCATGACGTGGCTCGCCTGTCGGCGTCGACCAGTGTCGCCGCAATGGCTGCTGCGGCCTCGTCCAGGTCTACCGCGGACATGTCGCGAGCCTGGTCCCCTGGGGGCGGGTGAAAGGCCAGCCGATGTTCAGGGGCATTGCAGGTTTGCCAGCGCAGCGGTGTCGCTGATCGGTGGGACGGATAGAAGCCTACCGTGATCACGTCGAGACAGCCCGCGATATGCAGCGGGCCGGTGGAGCCAGCAACGAAGGCGTCAGCGGCGGCGATACTGCAGGCAAAGTCAGCGAGCCCTGCGGCAGGGGGCAGACGCCGGGCGCTTAGGCCAGCGCTTTCCAGGCGGGCGACAAGAGTATTCGCTACCGCGTCTTCCCCGGGCCCAGCGGTGACGATCCAGTGGGGCTGAGTGGCGCCCTGCTGCCGCATGCGGCGATCGACGTCCTGTGCCAGCTGGGCGTAGGCGTCGGGGCTGAGGTTGACCGCTGACCCCCCGCTGCCAGGATGCAGATAGATCCAGCTCCCGGTGGAGGCAAGACCAAGTTGGCTGGCCAGCGCCAGGCGACGTTGCTCCTTGTCATCCTCGGGTTGAGGCCAGAAGGGGGGGCTGACGGCTTCGCCCGGCGACAGCGCCAAGGCCTCGACCATCGCCTCTGCCAATTGCTGGTTGTAGACGTATTCGGGCCGGTCAGAACGGGATCTGCGCTGAGTGATCCTGCGGTTGTAGAATAGTTGCGCCCACTTGGTCGCGGGGGCCATGCGCAGCGGAATCCCGGCACGCAACCCTAGCCAACCGATCCGCGTGGTGGAAAACAGCGTCAGCAGTGCGGTGAAGTGCCCCTGGCGCAGAGATGCGAGCAGCTGGCGCTGCTGCGCTTTCGGCGCGTCGTCGCCTGGGTCCAGGATCACTTCGTCGATCCACGGGCATAGCCTGGCGACGGGCGCCGTGTAGGATGGCACCAGCGCGGTAATATGTGGTGCCGGGCGTGCTGCCTTCAGCGTGGCCAGGGCTGGCCAGGCAAGCATGAAGTCGCCAAGCTTGTCGTTGCGCACCACCAGCAGTCGAGGGGTGCTTGCGTCGGCCGTGGCCGTCGTTGATGTCATCAGGGCTCCCGAGCCCGCCATCGGAAAGGAGACCACCTTGAGTCACAAGGTCATGCATATCTGCCTGTCGGACGGCTGGGGCGGACTGGAAATGTATCCGGCGAGGATTATACCGGAGCTGGCCGCCCGTGGGTGGGAGACGCACGCTCTGGCACTGGCGGACTCACGGGTAGCGCAAAGCCTCGAAGGCGCTGGTGTCGTCCCTCTGACCGCTGCCTCGCGCACGTCCGCGCTGTTTGCCGTGGGGCGTTGGCTGGCGTATCTGCGCGAGCACGACATTCGTCTGCTGCATTGCCACAAGTCCAGCGATCTGCGACTCGCTGCACTGCTGGCGACGCTGAGGCCGAGTCTGGGCGTGATCTTTACCGACCATATGGGCGTCACGCGGCCGAAGAAGGACCTCTACCACCGCTGGGCCTACGGCAAGGTCGATCGATTGCTGTCGATCAGTGACGCGACCCGTTGTCGTAACCTCAAGGCCTTTCCACTGCCCGCCGAACGTATCCAGCGGCTGTATCTGGGGATCGATCCGGGGGCGTTGGCACCGCGCCTGGATGCGGGTGAGCGGCGCGCCCTTCGAAGTAGCCTGGGCCTGCCGGCCAAGGCGGTGACCATCGGGGTGGCGGGTCGGCTGACACCCGGCAAGGGACAGCAGGTGTTCATCGAAGCGCTGGCTCTGCTGCTGCGCGAACATCCGGCACTCGACGTGCACGGGGTCATCGTTGGCGGTCTGGCAGCAGAAGAGGGTAGCCGCGAGGAGTACGTGGCGGAGCTCCAGGCGCGAGTCGAGGAGGTGGGACTGTCATCGAGGGTGACCTTCACCGGGTTTCGACGGGATCTCGCGCGGTTATTCGAAGTGCTCGACGTGGTGTGCGTGCCGTCACGCAATGAAGCCTTCGGACTGACAGTGATCGAAGCGATGGCGGCAGGCAAGGCGGTGATCGGCTCACGCAGTGGTGCCATTCCTGAACTTATCGATAGCCACAGTGGCCGCCTGGCAGATCCCCAGGCGCCCCAGGAATGGGCATCTGCGATGGCCGAGCTGTCGGCCGACAGTGAGCTGCGAGCGCGTCTGGGCAGCGAGGCAAGGCTCAGGGTGAAACAGCATTTCCTGCTGTCACGCCACGTCGAGGGACTGATCGATGTCTACGCTGACGTCATCGACGCTTAGTGGGAGCCAGAGCCTTCCTCAGAACGGTAGCCTCGCTGGATCTCTGCCAGTGCCTGGGCGGCGGCTGTTGAGGTTGCACAGAAGCGCTCAAGGGAGCGACCCAGACGTGCCAGGTTGGCGTCCTGCCAGCGCCCGGGGCGGCGCAGGCGACAGCGATCAAGGTCGATCAGCCAGACCTGCCTTGTGGTGTCGATGAGCAGGTTACGTGCGTTGAGGTCGACATGATCCAGGCCCTGGACGTGGCACCGCCGGATCACGCGTCCGACGTCGGCCAGCAGCTCGGCATCGACCTCGTGGCTGGCCAGTGCCTCGGCCAGAGCACGAGTCTGGGGCAGGCGCTGGGTGATCAGCGCGGCCTGATAGGTGGGCCCCTGACGTATGACGCCCCCCAGGATCGGCCGTGGCACCGGCAGCCCGGCGTCAAACAGCGTAGCGGTCAGTTCTACCTCGCGGAAGGCGCGGGTGCGTTCGATGCCGGTCCACAGGTAGTGACTGCGAGACAGGCGTGCCACCATACCGCCACGCCGATAGGGTCTCAGCACCCATTGCTGCTCGCCCAGATCGAGAAACAGACTCTGGCCTCGACCAGCCGCCTGGCCGACGACATGACCACTGTCTCGCCAGTATTCCGGGTCCAGCAAGGACGCTCCGATTTGTGGCGTTAGACCAGCGTCACATAAACTAGTGGCATCGTATAAAATGCCCACCTTTCCTGATTGATACGTTGCCAACCGCATGAAGCATCCTCTGCCCGCTCGTCCAGCCCACATCGGCGTGCTGCGTCTCTCCGCCCTGGGAGATGTCTGCAACCTGGTGCCCACGGTTCGAGCCCTGCAGCGCCAATGGCCCGAAGCGCGGATCACCTGGATCATCGGCAAGGGCGAACACAGTCTACTGACGGGCTTGTCAGGGGTCGAGTTCATCGTCTACGACAAGTCCACTGGCCTCAAGGGCATGCGCGCGCTGTGGCGAGAACTGGCCGATACCCGGTTTGATGTGCTGCTGCACATGCAGCAAGCGCTGCGGGCCAGTGTGCTGTCACTGGGACTCAAGGCCGATGTTCGGGTGGGTTTTGATCCGGCTCGCGCCAAGGATCGTCAGTACTGGTTTACCCATCGTCAGCTGGCCCCGCGTGATCGTGCTCACGTCCTCGAGTCCTTCATGGACTTTGCTCGCTTGATGGGCGTCGAGGATGACAGCCTGGAGTGGCGCCTGCCGATACCCGAGGCGGCTTACCAGGAAGCCCGTGAGCTGACCGGGGAGGCGGGCTACGTGTTGATCAGCCCCTGTGCAAACCCGCGTCTGCGCAATTTCCGCAACTGGTCGGCAGAAGGCTACGCCGCCGTGGTCGAGCATGCCTGGACCCAATATGGCCTGAAGACCGTCATGACCGGTGGCGGCAGCACCCAGGAAAGAGAGATGGGCTCGCGCATCCAGGGCCTGTGCCAGAGTGATGCGGTGATCGACGCCATCGGTGGCACGTCGCTCAAGGGCCTGCTGGCGCTGATCGATCGGGCCCGTGCGGTCATCGCTCCGGATTCAGGACCCGTGCATATGGCCAATGCCCTGAACACACCGGTGGTGGGCCTGTTTGCGACGACCAATCCGGATCGTGCCGCCCCATACCTGTGGCGAGACTATGTGGTCAATCGCTACCCCGACGCCGTGCGCCAGTTCCTGCACGAGGACGCTGCCACTATCACCTGGGGGCAGCGGGTGCGTCACCCGGACGCGATGTCCCTGATCAGCGCTGACGACGTCATTGCGCAGCTAGACCGACTGCTGGCCGATACTGCCGCCTCTTCCCGCTCCGACCTCGATAGGGAGTCCCCCGATGAAGCTTGATTTGACCGCGCTTGAGCGCTCCCGCGTACTGGTGGTGGGCGACGTCATGCTGGACCGCTACTGGCATGGGGGAACCTCGCGGATCTCGCCCGAGGCGCCGGTGCCGGTGGTGCGGGTGGAAGAGTGCGAAGATCGTCCCGGGGGCGCCGCCAACGTTGCGCTGAACATTGCCTCGCTGGGCGCTCATGCGGCGCTGGCTGGGTTGGTCGGGGACGATGACAATGCCGACCGCCTGACGACTCGCCTGGAGGAGGTGGGAGTAAGTACTCACTTCCACCGTACTCCTGGTGTGCCCACGATTACCAAGCTTAGGGTAATGAGCCGCAACCAGCAGCTGATCCGCCTGGATTTCGAGGACGGGCTCGACAAGATCGATACCAGCGAACTGGCCCCGCGACTGGTAGAGGCCACCGACAGTTTCGACCTGGTGATCCTGTCCGACTATGGCAAGGGCACCCTGGCCAATGTCGAAGCGGTCATTCCCGAGATGCGCCGTGCCGGCAAGCGCGTGCTGGTGGATCCCAAGGGCAGCGATTTTCGCCGCTACCGCGGTGCCAGCGTGATTACCCCCAATCTGGCCGAGTTCGAGGCGGTGGTCGGGCCTTGCCCGAGCGATGACATCCTGGCCAGCAAGGGAGAAGCGCTGCGCCAGGAGCTGGACCTGGAAGCGCTGCTGATCACCCGCAGCGAAAAGGGCATGACGCTGATTCGCGAAGGGCAAGATCCCTTGCACCTGCCGACCCGAGCACGTGAGGTCTACGATGTGACCGGTGCCGGCGATACCGTGATTGCCGTGCTTGGGCTGGCTCTTGCCGCCGGGCATGGGTTTGCCGAGGCCATGACCTTGTCCAACCTGGCGGCGGGCCTGGTGGTGGCCAAGCCCGGCACCGCGACCCTGTCGATTGCCGAGCTTTATACCGCTCTGCATGGCGATAAGTTGGCCGAATTCGGCGTCATCGAAGAATGTCCGCTGGTGCTTGCGGTGCGCGCAGCTCAGGCGCGCGGTGAACGGGTCGTCATGACCAACGGCTGCTTCGACATTCTGCACGCAGGCCATGTGGCCTACCTGGAGCACGCTCGACAGCTGGGTGATCGCCTGATCGTGGCGGTCAACGATGACGAGTCTATCCGTCGGCTCAAGGGACCCAAGCGACCGATCAACCCGCTTCACCGTCGGATGCAAGTGCTGGCGGGCCTGGGGGCCGTCGACTGGGTGGTGCCCTTCGCCGAAGAGACTCCGGCACGGCTGATCGAAGCCGTGCTGCCGGATGTACTGGTCAAGGGGGGGGATTATCGGCCCGAGGACATCGCGGGCGGCGAGGCGGTCCGCGCTGCCGGTGGCGAGGTCAAGGTGCTGGGCTTTGAGGACGGTGTCTCTACCACCGCCATGATATCGACCATCCTCGACCGCGAGGGCTGAGCATGCGCTGGCCGCGGCTTGCCTATTCAGGCGCGCTTTGCCTGCTCTCGCCGGTGATCTGGCGACGAGTATGGCGGGAACAATTGGTGGGACGACCTCGAGCAGAGCGCCTTGGCTGTTTGCTGCCCTTCGCCGATGAGCGTCCAAGGCTCTGGCTCCATTGCGCATCGGTAGGAGAGGTCGTCGCCGCCCGTCCGCTGATTCGAGCGCTGCGCTTGCGGCACCCTGATCATCGGCTGGTGGTCAGCACCATGACCGCCACCGGCGCCGAGCGCGTGGCCTCGTTGGCCGAGGACGTGCCTGAGGCGGAGGCTGCGGCCCCCTTGAGCCACGTTTTCGTGGCGCTGGACTTTCCTGGCGCGGCGCGGCGTTTCGTCCAGCGCCTGGCACCGCAGCAGGCCATCTTCTTCGAGACCGAGCTGTGGCCTAACCTGCTCAACGCCTGTGTCCAGCAGAGCATTCCCGTGGCGGTGGTCAATGGACGGCTGTCGCCACGTGCCTTTCGCGGCTATCGCCGGCTGCGCCCGCTGATGGCCCAGGCGCTGTCCTGTGTCGATTGGCTGGCGGCCAAGTCCAGAGACGACGCTGAGCGCTTCATCGCGCTAGGCATGGCGCCCCAGAATATTCAGGTCGTCGGCTCGATGAAGTTCGACATGACGGTGGATCCCGCCTCTCAGGTGGTGAGTGAGCGCTTGCACGCAGCCATTGGTCATCGCCCGGTCTGGGTCGCAGGATCGACCCATCCGGGTGAAGACGAGCAGTTGCTGGAGGTGCATCGACGGCTGCTGGAGCGCTTCCCGGATGCGTTGCTGGTGCTGGTACCGAGGCATCCGCAGCGCTTTGATGACGTCGCCGAACTGTGCCGTGAGGCCGGTTTCGACATCGTCCGCCGTTCCCGCGGACGTGTGCCCAGCGCTAGGGTCCATGTGTATCTCGGTGACAGCATGGGCGAGCTGCAGGCCCTCTACGGGTGTGCCGACCTTGCGTTTGTGGGGGGAAGCCTCGTGCCGATCGGAGGACACAACCTGCTGGAGCCCGCCATGATGGGGGTGCCGGTGGTTACCGGGCCTCACCTGGAGAACTTCGCGGACGTCGCCCAGGCGTTGCGAGATGCCGCAGCGCTGGTCGAGGTTGCCGACGCCGAGGAACTGAGTGAGCGAGTGGCGGCGTTACTGGAAGATGATGAACAGCGTCAGCGGCTCAGTGAGGCCGGGCAGCACGTGCTTGATACCCATCGAGGTGCGTTGGACGCGACCCTCGATGGGCTGGATGCGCTTATCGATGCACGAAGCAGTGAGCGCGCACGGGAGCTTACGCCGGCAGTTGACGACTGACGCCTTCAGTACTGCCGAGCAATAGCACGTCGGCGGGACGAGCCGCAAACAGCCCATTGGTGACAACGCCGACGATGGCATTGATCTGGCGCTCGAGGGCGACGGCATCGTCGATCTCGAGACCATAGCAATCGATGATCTGGTTGCCGTTGTCAGTCACCACGCCCTCGCGGTAGACCGGGTCCGCACCCAGCTTGACCATTTCACGCGCCACGTAGGACCTGGCCATCGGGATCACCTCGATCGGCAGCGGGAAGTCGCCAAGTCGTGCCACTCGCTTGGACGCATCGGCGATACAGATGAAGGTGGTCGAGCAGGCGGCCACGATCTTCTCGCGGGTCAGTGCGGCACCCCCGCCCTTGATCATATGCAAGTGAGCATTCACTTCGTCTGCGCCGTCCACATAAACTGGCAGTGTGCCGACTTCGTTCAGTTCATACAGATCGATGCCATGGTCCTTCAAGCGCTTGGCGCTGGCCTCGCTACTGGCTACGGCACCGCGGAAGTCGCCGCGCAGCGCTGCGAGCCGATCGATGAAGAAGTTCGCGGTCGAGCCGGTGCCGACGCCGATCACGATGTCTTTGCCAAGCATCGGGCGCACTTCATCGATGGCGGCTGCCGCGACAGCGTCCTTGAGTTCGTCCTGGGTCATGAGATACCTGCGCAGGGGTCTTCAAAATGGGTGGGCGGCGATCATTATAGGGTAAACGTGCACAGACAGCAGCCGAGGCGACTGGCGCTGGACGCCAGGTGCAGCGCGATGCTAACAATAGGGGCTTTGCTTGCCCCCTCACGCTGGATACCAGAATGCTCGAAGCTACCGTCAAGAAGATCCTCCAGGCCCGGGTTTATGAAGCGGCCCGTGAAACGCCGATTTCCCCGGCTCCCATGCTGTCTCGACGGTTCAACAACCAGATTCTGATCAAGCGTGAAGATCTGCAGCCAGTGCACTCGTTCAAGATTCGCGGCGCCTATAACCGTATGGCCCACCTCAGCGACGAGCAGAAGGCCAAGGGCGTGATCGCGGCCTCTGCGGGAAATCACGCTCAGGGACTGGCGCTTGCCGCCAAGTTGATGGGCGTCAAGGCGGTGATCGTAATGCCGCGCATCACCCCTGAAATCAAGGTCGCCGCCGTGCGAGGCTGGGGCGCCAAGGTCATCCTCAAGGGCGATGCCTTCGCCGCTGCTGCAGAGCATGCTCACGAATTGGTGGAGCAGCACGGCTATACCTACATCCCGCCGTTTGACGACATCGACGTGGTCGCCGGTCAGGGGACCGTCGCCATGGAGATTCTGCGCCAGCATAGCGGCCCCATTGACGCCGTCTTCATTCCGGTGGGCGGCGGCGGCTTGATCGCCGGCATGGCGGCCTACATCAAGTACCTGCGCCCTGAGATCAAGGTCATCGGGGTCGAGTCCGAGGACAGTGCCTGTCTCAAGGCTGCCCTTGAGGCGGGTGAACGGGTGGTGCTGGACCAGGTGGGGGTATTCGCCGAGGGCGTCGCCGTAGCGCAGATCGGCAAGGTGCCTTTTTCACTGATGCGCGACCTGGTCGATGACGTGATTACCGTCAACACCGACGAGATGTGTGCGGCGGTCAAGGATATCTTCGAGGATACCCGTGCCGTGTCAGAGACCTCGGGGGCGCTGTCGCTGGCCGGACTGAAGAAATATATCCAGGAGAGCGGCGCCCAGGATCAGACGCTGGTATGCATCAACTCTGGCGCCAACACCAACTTTGACCGCCTTCAGCATATTGCCGAACGGACCGAGCTGGGTGAACAGCGTGAGGCGATCCTGGCGGTGACGATTCCTGAGCGCCCAGGCAGCTTCAAGAAGTTCTGCCGTACCATCGGCAAGCGTATGGTGACCGAATTCAATTATCGCTACGCCGACGCCGACCAGGCCCATATCTTTGTCGGTGTGCAGGTCAAGCCCGGTGGTGAGGATCGCCAGGCGTTGATCGGCCGTCTGTTCGAGGCGGGTTATCCGGTCGAGGACCTCACCGACAACGAGCTGGCGAAGTTGCATATTCGCCATCTTGGCGGAGGTCGACCCCGCACCGAGTTTGTTGAAGAAGCCTATCGCTTCGAGTTCCCCGAACGTCCCGGGGCACTGATGAATTTCCTGACCCACCTCCCCCAGGACTGGAACATTTCGCTGTTCCACTATCGCAATCATGGCGCGGCCTATGGTCGAGTGCTGGTCGGTATGCAGATTCCCAATGGCGATCGCAGTCATGTGGAAGAGCATTTCGATGCCATTGGCTATCGCTATTGGAAGGAAAGCGACAATCCCGCCTACCAACTGTTCATGGCATAGCGTTGGGACATGGCTTTTTGGCATCGCTTCAGGGCATCGCCAAGCGCCCCGTGCATGGCACTGTATCGGCCCTGTCAGCGCCACTGACACTGAATGAGTAACGGTGGCCAGCAGGGCCTTGTCGAAGGGGAATGCCGTCATCCGCGCATGTCATGACGCAGGACAGTGAATAGCGTGCCAAGACATCTTGGCAGTTGGGATCAAGCGGCGTATCCTGCGCGCGAGCGCTGACTTACTTGCTGGGCCAGAGCTGGTCTGTAGACGTGCGTCATGCCACTAGAGTGGTAATTGCCATGCATAAGTGCCCAGCCTATAGTCTGAGCTTGGGAAGCGCTGAATAAATCAGCCGAGCGGAATGAGGTGCAAGGCGCCCGCAGCGCAGAACCCGGAGCCTATGCGGTATAGGTGAGGAGTTCGAGCAGCGCGCAACGCAGCGAATCGTCTGCACAGGCATTTATGCAGTGTTTCCTTAGTTGCTTCGACCTATAACATCAAGACAATACGGCAGGCGGCCGTATATACGGAGTCAGGAATGAGACGCAAGCCCGATCTGATCATGTCACTGGTGCTGGTTTTCGGTCTGGGAGTCGTCGCCACCGGCTATGCCCAGGCGCTGGTCGGCGGCTGAAACCGACCAGAGGGAGAGATCTCCCGCGCCATTGAGCACGACATCGGCAGATATCGCGATCCGGCCGCCCACCATGGGCGGCCGGATGCGTTTCAGGACCTGAGCCGCGGCTGTTTCAGTGCGCAGGACGAATGACGCCTGCATCGCTGACGATGGCATCCAGGGGGACATCCCAGGAGGCGATCGGTAGGTGGTCCACTCGCTGTACATCATGGGCGAGCCCAATCAGGCGAGGCCTGGGGCCGCCGTTGTATTGCGCTGGATGGGCAAAGGCCAGGGTGCGGTCGTAGAAGCCCCCTCCCATGCCCATGCGCTGCCCTGCCGAGTCAAAGCCGACCAGAGGCAGCAGGATGACATCGAGAGCCCAGGCAGGCATACGGTGTGACGGATGCGCCCCGAAACGGCTGTCCGGCTCGGATATGCCGAAGCGATTGGTCACCATGGGGGTGCGGGCGTCGTAGCGAACGAACCACAGGCAGTTGGCCGCCAAGGGGCGCAGTACCGGGAGATAGGCCTGGGCACGGCGGCGATGCAGCCAGCGAATGAGGGGCCGAGGATCGATTTCCCCGTCGTTGGGCAGGTAGAGCGCCACGTGTCGAGCGGTCAACAGCTCCGGCAGGCGACGCAGTGTCGCGACCAATGCCAGGCTCGCCGTCTGTTGCTGCTGCTGACTCAAGTCGCGGCGTCGGCGACGCAGCTCGCGTCGCAGCTCGGTGCGTGACAAGTGCCCGAGCGCTGTCTGAGCTTCGTGGTTGGAGCACAGATTCATCGTTCAAGGTTCCCCAGAATGCCGCTGTCGTTCTGGCCCTTGAACCCATAGGTTCAAGGTGGGTGGCCGCAGCCGAGCCGTCAGGCTTTCCGTCGCACGGACATGCACACGGGCCCGGCTAGCTATTGGCCCCCTGGGTACTGCTCATAGGCTCGAGGGACTATAACGACTGGCGCACACCCCAGGGAACAGCTCCATGCTAACAGACAGCGAGGCTGCTCCAAAGCGAAGATGCCAATGAGGGACAAGCGCCCAGTGCAAACCGTCGCTGGCGGGTGTGGTCCTTTAGTGTGTCTGAGTCACGTGCCTCGTGGCGTCTCAGTCACGTGATTCGCGGGCTGGGGCGGTGGCCAAGGCCTGCTCCAGTCGGGTGTTCAGCTCACTGAGGCTGGCCTCACTGGCGCGCTTCTCGTCACGCAAGCCAAGTAGCTCATGGGCCAGGTTGAGTGCCGCCATGATCGCGATCTTCTCGCGATCCACCATCTTGCCGCGTGCGTGAATACCCTGCATAGCCTGGTCCAGGTAGCGCGCAGCGCGCTCAAGGCCCTCTTGCTCCTCTGGGGCGCAGGCAATGGTATAGGGGCGCTCCAGCAGCGTAATGTCGGTGGTATGCCGCGTGGTATCTGTCATGGGCCTGGCTCCGGAAGGGCCTCGGTCAACGCAGCGCCGAAGGGGCAGAATGCGTTACCATCAGGGGTATCGATTGCGAGTCACTATAAGAGAGCCGTCAGCGGGGGGTCAACGCGAGGCATCATGACCTCGGGACCTTCGCCGATAGCGTGGGGGTGCCAGGCGTTGCTGCGGTCCTCCCAGTCCCCTCCCCGATGCCGTCTCTTTCAGCGGAAATTGCTATGTCACTGATTAACGAACGCCAGGATTTTTCCACCATTGCCGATACCTTCCTGCTGCACGGCAGCATGCAGTCGCCGGCCTTTCTGGATGGCCGTCTGTGTGCCGAGCTGGGGCTCCACGATCTGACGGCGGAAGGCTGGTTGCAGCAGGTCTGTTTAACCCTGGGGGTCGACCAGCCCAAGGATGAAGCCAGCGCTGAACGTCTGCTGGGTTGGCGCCGCCAGACCCTGGATGCGCTGTCAGGCAGCGAGCTGAATTTTGAGCCGCTGCTGCCTGACGAGCTGTTTTCCCTGGCTGAGCGCGCGCAGGGCCTGAAGGAGTGGACGCTCGGTTTTCTGGAGGTCGTTGAGGATGCCGGTGAAGAACCGCGCAAGGCATGGTCGGCGGCGCTGGCGGAAGCCATCGACGACCTGGCAGGCCTGGCGGCCATCGACACCGATATCGATGACAGCGCGGAAAACGAAAACGACCTGTTCGCCTTGACCGAGCATGCGCGCATGGCGGCGATGTTGCTCTATACCGAACAGCATCCGGGCACGCCGCAAGTGGAAAAGGTCGACGAAGAGCCGCCGACCACCCATTGAGGTGCGCTCCCAGGTGGCGTTCTACCGCTGCCTGGGCACGCCCTGCCACGGACCAGGTGTCAGCGGGTGTCGCCTGCACCGTCCGTTTCCCCCTCGCCGCGGCCTTTGCCCTGAGCGCCCAAGCGATAGCCGCGGCGGCTAGATCTCTCCGCTCTCCCCTGCTCGTTGTTGCCGTTGTCTTTACGTCGCCTTGCTCGTCCGCTCCCTGGTTGAGCGCCTTGCCCTGCTGCGCTCTCGCCTGGTCATGCCCTCTGCCGTCCAGTGAACCCCTTCTCGATACGCAACCTTCACTCTGACGCAGAGCCTGCTATGCTGCGTATTGCTGGTTATTTTGTTGTGATCGTGGTGCTAACGGTATCGAAAATAGATAAAACCGCCGACAGCTTGAATCTCGTGTCCTATCGCGCCCGTGCGACATGCGACGTCGTCAGCGGTCGCTCTCTGCTGCTGTCGACAGCACCGAGACGCCACTGGTCGATGCTGTCACTGTCGCCATTTGCTGGTGTGACGGTCAGGCAACGCTGCTGTTTATTGCTGGCAGCCAACTTAGAGGGTCACGTCAGGTGGCCAAGGCAGTTGATCGAGATCGACCGGAAAGGACGCTGAGGGCGCTTGGCCGGCAAGGTGGCCCTGGCAGGACCTTGTGTCTGGCAGGGGGAATCAGCGATGCCAGGAGCGACTTTTTGGCTACTAGCTGCTGGCTTTATTGTTACACAATGTGGTTATTTTCTGATCGCTTCATCATGTTCAGAAAGTTTGTTACGTAAAATGTTTACAGGATTACAGTATGACCGAAGGTCGTCCCCAGGATCAGGCGGCACCACAGGCGGTAGCGGCTGCCGATGCGCAAGACAATGCCCAGGCTGGTGCGGATACCGGAGGTGATGCCCCCGGCCAAATGGCGAGCGCCAGTGCGCCTTTGGGGGTGGCACGCGAGGAGGTGTCGGCCGGCGTTGAGCAGGTTGATGTCGCGATTATTGGTGGCGGACTGGTCGGCGCCAGCCTGGGCGTCGCACTGTCGCGCTTGATCCACGATCGTGGCTTGCGGGTAGCTGTCATCGAAGCCTCGCCAATGGCCGCTGCGACGGCCCCAGCCAGTGACTGGCAGCCCAGCTTCGATGCCCGGGCAAGCGCTATCGCGGCAGGGACCGCTGCGCACTTCGAGACCTTGGGTGTGTGGTCGGCCATGGCCCCCCAGGCGAGCCCCATCTCACTGATTCATGTCAGTGAGAAAGGGCGATTGGGGGCGACACGGCTGCGTGCGCAGGAAATGGGCGTCGATGCCTTGGGCTATGTGATCCCTAATGCGTGGATGGGGCAGGTGTTGCATCACCGCCTCGCTGAGCTGCCGTTGGACTGGCACTGTCCCGCAACGGTCGAGCACATCTCTGCCTGTGCTGGCGGACACCGACTGGTGCTGTCATCAGGTCGTACCTTGCAGGCAGGCCTTACGGTCATGGCTGACGGCGGTCGATCAGGCTTGAAAGAGGCGCTGGGCATCGAAAGTGATGCCACCCCCTACGAGCAGGTTGCGCTGATCGCCAATGTGGCGGTATCCCGGCCCCATGGAGGCGTCGCCTATGAGCGCTTCACCCGCGAAGGGCCGATGGCGCTGCTGCCTTTGCCCGGGCAGTCGATGGAGCTGGTGTGGACCCATGCCAGGGAAAGCGAGCAGCGTCGTCTGGCGCTGTCTGACCGGGGCTTTCTCGACGAGTTGCAGCGGGCTTTCGGCGACCGCGCTGGTGCCTTCGTCAAGGTGGGCAAGCGACACGTCTACCCGCTGTCACTGGTGACCGCACGTGAGACGACTCGGCCTGGCCTGGCGGTGATGGGAAATGCCGCCCATGCCCTCCACCCGGTCGCGGGGCAGGGCTTCAATCTCGCCCTGCGAGGCGTGATGGACCTGGTCGAGGCGATTGACCAAGGGCTGGAAGATGGCCATGCCCCGGGAAGCAGTGACACCTTGTCGGCCTTTGAACGGAGGCGCCAGGCGGACCAGCGTAATGTGGTGCGCTTCAGTGACGGACTGATCCGACTGTTTGGCATCGACCAGCCGCTGCTGTCCCATGCTCGTGCAGCGGGCCTGATCGGGCTCAACCTGAGTGGCCCGCTGCGCGGGACCTTGACCAGGCGAGCGATGGGGATAGAGCGTTAGGGCATAACTGCCTGCGCCGATGATCCGCTGCGCTGCGGCTGCCTAGTGGCGTTCGGCTGATGTATTTGGCGCTCCCTCAGGGAAGCGCAGCATCTCCATCAGGAGGATGAGACAGCAAGGCGGCGAGCGAAGCCAGGGGCATGGCGGTACACTGTGCCTGCCAGCGCGATGGCGTCAGGCAATGGTTCAGCATTCGACAACAGGCGGGGGCTAAGGTGAGCGAGCAAGATCAACACGCGGCCAGTGCGACGGCGCCAGAAGCCTATGATGTCGTGGTGTCGGGCATCGGCATGGTCGGTGCGGTTCTAGCCGTACTGCTGGGACGCGCCGGCTGGTCGGTAGCGATGGTCGACCCACGCCCTGGCCCTCTTGACCGGCAGAGGCTGCCGCTGGCGTCGCCTGCCCCTCGGGTAAGCGCCTTGACGCCTGTATCCCAGCGGCTGCTTCAGGGGATTGGTGCGTGGACGGATATTACATCACGGCGCGTAACGCCCTACACCGGCATGCAGGTGTGGGATGCCGAGGGCTCCGGCGAGATTCGTTTTCGCGCCGACCAGGCCGGGGTTTCGGTACTGGGCCACATCGTCGAGAACGACCTGGTGCTGGCCTCACTGGAAGCTTGCCTGGACGCGCTGCCGCAGATCAGGCGCTTTTATGGCCAGCGAATCGTCAGTCTGGCCGGTAGTGATGATATGCGTGAGGTGGGCCTGGAGGATGGCAGAACGCTGTCGGCGCCACTGGTGGTTGGTGCGGATGGGGCGCGATCACCACTACGCGAGTTGGCGGGGATCGAGGTCAGCCAACATGACACAGGGCATCAGGCAGTGGTCACCACCGTCAGGACCGAGCGTCAGCATGGCGCGGTAGCGCGCCAGGCGTTTCTGCCCAGCGGACCCTTGGCCTTTCTGCCGCTGACGGTCGACGGCGACAGCCACTATTGCTCGATCGTCTGGTCGACCTCGCCTGAGCATGCGCAGCAGCTGTGTGAGATGCCGTCCGAGGCGTTGGGACAGGCCATGGGGGCTGCCGTGGATCACTGCCTCGGCGCGGTCGAGGTCCTCGACCAGGCGATCCGTTTTCCGCTGAGCCAGCGTCACGCTGAGCGCTACCACCAGCCAGGCCTGGCGCTGGTCGGTGATGCTGCCCATAGCATTCACCCGTTGGCCGGTCAGGGGGTCAATCTGGGCTTTCTGGATGCGGCAGTGCTGGCCGAAGAATTGCTGGAGGGCCGCCGCCGAGGCGTGTCTCCGGGCAACATTCGCCTGCTGGCGCGCTACGAGCGCCGCAGGCGCGGTGACAACAGCATGATGCTGGTGATGATGGATGGCTTCAGACGGCTCTTCGGAAGCCGCCACCCCGGTATTACCCTGCTGCGCAACCTGGGCTTGTCTGGCGTCGATCGAGTGTCACTGCTCAAGCGACTGATCATGCAGCAGGCAACCGGGTCGCGCGGGCGCCTGCCGGCGTCGTGTCGCTGATGACAGTCCGCACCGGTCGGCAGGCGTTATTGCCTAGGTGATGGCTCTGGTGATGGCCCTGGTGAGATGGCCCAGGAGACGGTGGCCAGGATGACCTGGCCACCTGCGTCTTACTGAGGGGTGCGCTGGCTGATGACATTCAGCGCCTTGAGCAGGTTCAGGGCCTCGCCGAGCTGATAGTCTCCAGCCAGTCTGTCGCTCTGGTCGCTCCTGTCACGCTGGCTATCCTCGCCCAGGTGCCCTTGCAGGTCGGCTTCACGAATCCTCAAGCCGCTGCTTTCCGCGACCTCGAGTCGGCCCCGCACGACTTCCACATCGGGCTCGATGCCCTGGGCCTGAATCGAGCGCCCGTTGGGGGTGTAGTAGAGCGCCGTGGTCAGCTTCAGCCCTTCTCCATTGCCGAGGGGCAGGATCTGCTGCACCGATCCCTTGCCGAAGCTCTCGGTGCCCATTACCACGCCGCGACGCTGGTCCTGCAGCGCGCCTGCCACGATCTCGGCGGCGGATGCGCTGCCACCGTTGATCAGGATGACCAGAGGCACGTCGGGCGCCACGGTGCGACGAGTGGCGGAGAAGCTCATGTCGCTGTCGGCCAAGCGCCCTTCGGTATAGACGATCAGGCCTCTGTCGAGGAAGGCGTCGGCCACGTCCACCGCTGATTGCAGTACTCCTCCAGGGTTATTGCGCAGGTCCAGCACGATACCCGACTGGGCGCCCTCGTCCCGCAGCTCGGCCAGGGCATCTTCGACCTGCTCACCGGTGCGCGACTGGAACTGGCTGATGCGCAGATAGCCATATCCGGGCTCCAGCACGTCGCTCTTCACGCTGTCGGTGCGGATGATCTCGCGAGACAGGGTGACTTCCCTTGGGGCTCCGTCGCCGGCACCCACCACGGTGAGGCGGATGTCGGTACCTGGGTCACCGCGCATCATATCCACGGCTTCCTGCAGCGTCAGGCGGTCCGTCGGGGTGTCATCAATGCGCAGGATGGCATCGCGTGCTTCCAGGCCAGCCCGCTGGGCCGGCGTATCATCGATCGGTGTGATGACCGTGAGCTGGCCGTCGTCGAGCCCGACCTCGATGCCGATGCCGCCGAATTCGCCCTGGGTGGTCTCGCGCAGGTTGCGGAAGGCGTCCTCGTCCAGATAACTGGAATGCGGGTCGAGCTCGGACAACATGCCGCGCATGGCATTCTTGAGCAGGGTGGCATCGTCGACTTCCTCGACATAGCCACGCTTGATCCGCTCGAAGACCTCCGAGAAGGCCTGTATTTCGTTGATCGGCAGCGTATCGTCGGTGCTGGTCTGGGCCAGACTGGTGCCGGGCCAGGCCAGCAGGGCGGTGAGGCACCACGCCAGGCCGAGCCCGGGGACGGTCGCAGGGCGCGAGGGGCGATGTGCGGCTCGGTGTTGGAACATGCGGTCTCCGCTCGACGTAGGGGCAAGGTTCAAGCATAGCCCCAGGCAGGTGGTATGGAAATGGCAGGGATCAGCGCCGCGCGATCCAGCCGCTGGGGTCAATCGGGCTGCCGCGTCGGCGGACCTCGAAGTACAGTCCGGGGGCGTCCCGGCCGCCGCTGACGCCAACGCGGCCAAGCACCTGGCCGCGCTCGACCCGGCTGCCGACGCTCGTCTCGAACTGCTGTAGGTGGGCATAGAGCGTCATTACCTGATCGCCGTGATCGATGATCAACAGATTGCCAAAGCCGCGCATCCAGTCGGCAAACACCACGCGCCCGGCATGCACTGCCTCGACAGCGGTGCCCGAGGCTGCCTGGATCAGGATGCCATTGCGGTGGACGCCACGGGACTGGTGAAAACGGCTCAACATCATGCCCTGTACCGGCCATGGCAGATCGCCGCGAGTGCGCTCGATGGCGGTAGACGGGGGCGGTCGCTCCAGCCGGGTCATGGCCTCCTGTACGTCGCGCAGCACGCGTTCGGCGTGGGCCCTGTCCTGGTCGAGCGCTGCCAGGCGCGAGGCTTCGGTGTCATAACGCTGGTCCAGCTCGTTCACCAGGGCCTGGCGTTCCTGGCTCTGGCGGGCCAGGGACTGGCTGCGGGCTTCAACATCGGCCCTGAGCGCCGCAAGGCGCTGTGTGCGCTGCTCCAGCGCGTCCCGGTTCTCGTCCAGGCGTCGGTTGAGCTGTGCCAGCAGATCCAGTCGCTGGTTGCGTGCCTCGGCCAGATGGTTGAGGTAGGCCTGCAGGCGGTCGAGCCGGGCAGGGTCGTCCTGATTCAGCAGCAACTTCAGCTGTGGGGTGGTTCCCATGCGGTACAGCGCGTCCAATTGGCGAGCCAGGGCGGCCTGCTGCTGTTCGCGTTCCGCCTCCATCAGCTCTCGGCGTCTTTCCAGCTCGGCCATTTCCTGGTCGATATCCCGGCGCTCGGCCTGCAGCTCATCCAGCTGTCGGTGGGTGTCGGCCAGGGCGGTTTCCACCTCACGCAGGTCAGCGCTGGCATCGTCGCGAGCGCTATCGGTGCTGGCCAGGCGCCGGTTGGCCTCCTGAATGCGCTCACCGATGGCGTCCAGGGTGGCCTGGGCCTCGCGCTCATCGGGGCTGGCGAAGGCAGCGGGCAAGGAGGCCACCGTTATCTCGGACAGCGGGGTAGGCAGACCGCCCAGCCACAGGGCGGCGGCAAGCAGAAACGTGCCGCAGCGGCCATGAGGCGTGCTTGCGAGGCCATGACGCCGCCTCGTGGGAGACGGCGTCATGGCTGAGCGTGCAAGGGCGGCGGGTCGGCCTTGACGAAAGGGTACGAAGAAGCGTCTCACGACAGTTCGATCAGCACCTCGCCGGTCATTTCCTCAGGCACGGTTTCGTTCATCATCGTCAGCAGCGTGGGAGCAAGATCGCACAGGCGCCCGCCATCCTTGAGCCGGGCCTCGCGGCTGCCGACATACACCAGTGGCACCGGGAAGGTGGTGTGGGCGGTCTGCGGGTTGCCCGTCTGCGGATGCACCATCTGTTCGGCGTTGCCGTGGTCGGCGGTGATCAGACAGGCACCCCCCGCTCTCTCGATCGCCTCGACCACGCGGCCTACGCACTTGTCCACTGCCTCGATGGCGGCCTTGGCGGCGTTGAAGTCGCCGGTGTGGCCGACCATGTCGCCGTTGGCGTAGTTGCAGATGATCAGGTCATAGCTACCGCCATCGATGGCCTCGACCAGGGTGTCGGTCAGCTCAAAGGCGCTCATCTCGGGCTTTTCGTCGTAGGTCTTGACGTCCTGGGGGGAAGGAATCAGAGCGCGCTTCTCACCTTCGAATTCCTGCTCGCGGCCGCCGGAGAAGAAAAACGTCACGTGGGCGTACTTTTCGGTCTCGGCGATACGCAGCTGGGTCTTGCCGCGACGCTCCATCACCTCACCCAGGGTGTTGGTCAGGTCTGCGGGCGGGAAGGCCGAGGGAGCGGGAATGTCTGCCGCGTACTGGGTCAGCATGACCAGACCATCGGCGGCCAGCGTCGGCCGTGCTTGACGGTTGAAGCCGTCGAAGTCCTCGAGCACAAAGGCGCGGGTGAGTTCGCGGGCGCGATCGGCGCGGAAATTGAGGAACAGCAGGGCGTCACCATCGTTGACGGTGACGGCCTCGCCGTTGGGCCGCACGCTGGTAGCGGCCACAAACTCGTCGGTTTCACCACGTTCGTAGGCGGCGGCGAGACCCGCTTCGGCACTTTCGGCCTGCTGCTCGCCGTGGCCTTCGGTAATCAGGCGGTAGGCCTTTTCCACTCGCTCCCAGCGGTTGTCACGGTCCATCGCGAAGTAGCGACCGATGATCGACGCCACATAGCCGTTATCTTTGCCCACCAGCTCAGCGAGCTTGGCGTTGGCGCGCTCGATCGACGCCTGGGCGCTCTTGGGCGCTGTGTCGCGGCCGTCCAGGAACCCGTGCAGGTAGATGCGGGTGGCGCCGCGGCGGGCGGCCATCTCGGCGATGGCCAGCAGGTGGTCCTCGTGGCTATGTACGCCACCAGGGGAAAGTAGACCCAGCAGATGGACGGCCTTGCCGGCACTGATGGCAGCGTCGATCGGTGCGGTCAGAACGACATTGTGGTCGATCTCACCGTCCTCGATGGCCTTGGTGATGCGGGTAAAGTCCTGATAGACGATACGCCCGGCACCCAGGTTCATATGGCCGACCTCTGAGTTACCCATCTGGCCGTCCGGCAGGCCCACATGGCGCCCGTCGGTGTGGATCAGCGTGTGGGGACGCTCTTTCCACAGGCGGTCCATATGAGGAGTGTCGGCGGCGGCAACGGCATTGGACGCGGTATCTTCGTTGTGTCCGTAGCCGTCGAGAATGATCAGCGCCACCGGGCGCGGTGCGGTCGCAGTGTCCGTCATGAGGAATAGCCTCTAGCTCAAGGTGACCTCGCCCGGCATCCTTCTCTGTGGTCATCGCGGTGGATGACGGGGGATGTCCTGGGGTGTCGTGAATTAACGCTGGTGCCTGGCGTTGCGGGAAGCGTGCAGCATGGCATGCCAAACGTCGCTGACGGGCTTATGGCGTAGGCGAACGGGCTCGCGACACGAACTTCCTTGCGGCATCATATCGCACGCTGGCGTCAAGCGTCATTGCCCCGAGGGGGCACTGACCGCGAGGCATCAGCGCTGAGTCGTGTATACTGGCCGCCCCGCGGCGGTCAGGGGAGACGCAGGCTATGCTGGCGTGCTTCCCTGGCGGTGATCGAGCGCTTCGCAGGTGGTGTCTGACCCCGCGCCTTGATCCTGCGCCCCAGGCCTTCACCATCTTTGCATCCGACAAGAGTTAGCCGAGCCCATGATCGATCAGCTGTTCGAATTTGTGCAGAACCATCCGCTGCTGGTGGCGGCCTTCCTGGCCGTGCTGACGGCCTGGCTGCTGTATGAGCTGCGCAATGCCAATGCCGGTGGCGTCACGACCAGTGAGGCCACTCAGATGGTCAACCGCGAGGACGCCGTGATCCTCGACGTGCGCGACAAGAACGACTTCAAGGCAGGGCATATTGCCGGTGCGCGCAATATCCCCCAGAGCAACCTCGACAATCGCCTTAACGAGCTCGACAAGGTCAAGTCATCGCCCATCGTAGTGGTGTGCAAGCATGGCCAGAGCTCTGGCGCCGTAGCGGCCAAGCTGAAAAAAGCCGGTTTCGAGCGTGTGTTCAAGCTCAAGGGTGGCATGACCCAGTGGCAGACCGATAACCTGCCCATCGTCAAGAAATGATCGCCCGCACTGATTTCTGATTACCCGTTTCAAGGATTTTTACCATGGCAGATGACAACAACCAGAACGCCGGTGCCCAGGCCGCCGGTCAGCAGGATCAGGAAAAGCCGCAGGTGCAGTTTTCTCTGCAGCGCATCTACGTGAAGGACATCTCCTTCGAAGCGCCCAACTCCCCAGGCGTCTTTGGCCAGCCGTTCAAGCCGAAGGTCGGACTGGATCTGGATACGCGCAGCGCCAAGGTCAGCGAGGGTCTGTACGAGGTGGTGATCAAGGTGACCGCCCAGGTGACCCACAGCGAGAGTGGCACCACCTGCTTCCTCGCCGAGATCGAGCAGGCTGGCCTGTTCCGCATCACGGGTATCGAAGGCGACCAGCTGGACCACACCCTGGGTGCTTTCTGCCCCAACGTGCTGTTCCCGTATGCTCGCGAGTGTGTTGACAGCCTGGTCAACCGCGGTGGTTTCCCGCCGCTGATGCTGGCGCCGGTCAACTTCGAAGCACTGTACGCCCAGAAGAAGCGTCGCGAAGCAGAGCAGCAAGGTGCGGCTCAGGGCGAACAGGCGCCGACCGCTCACTGATGAGCGATATCGCCTTCCGGGGCCCCCGCATTCACGTCGCCGCCGCGCTTGTCGCTGGCGGCGACGTCGTTCTGCCCGAAGGAGCCGCGCGACATGTGGGGCGCGTACTGCGGCTCAAGCCAGGCGATTCGCTGGTGCTGTTCGATGGCCAAGGTCAGGAGGCTTGCGCCAGCATCGCTGAGGTCGACCGAAAGAAAGTAAGCGTTCACATACGTAAGGTAAGAGACGGTAGGGGCGAGTCGCCCCTGTCGGTTCACCTTGGCCAGGCGATCTCCAAGGGGGATCGGATGGACTATGCCATCCAGAAGGCGGTCGAGCTTGGAGCTGCGGCGATCACGCCGCTGTACACCGAGCACGGTGATGTGCGTCTGAAGGGGGAGCGCGAGGCCAAGAAGCTGGCGCATTGGCAAGCCGTGGCGGTCAGTGCCTGTGAGCAGTGCGGGCGGGCCACGGTGCCCCCGGTATATGCGCCTCAGACACTGGAGCACTGGCTTGGCCAGCGCGATGAGCCGCTGAAACTGGTGCTGCACCCCGGTACGCCTGGGGTCCTCGATCGCGTTGACGCCGTCGACCGCGCCTGTGTGCTGATTGGCCCGGAAGGCGGCCTGTCCCTCACCGAGGTTGAGGCGGCGAGCGCCAAGGGGTTCGCTGCCCTGACCCTGGGGCCACGCATCCTGCGTACCGAAACCGCCCCGGTGGTGGCATTGAGCCTGCTTCAATCGAGGTTTGGGGACATGTGAGTGCTCACTATTGTCGGGCGTGCTGCGCTCTCTCGACTGCCTTGATCCGGCACCCTGGTCCGCACCCTGTGAAAGGCCCGGCCTCTGTTTCGAGGCGTCGGGCCTTTTTCGTTTGGCGGCAAAGCTCCGTTCAGTTGCATCTCGCGCAGCTTTGTAGCGAGCCTCGATGGCTCAGGCGTCAAGTGTTCCTTTCAGTGACGAGTTGTCGATGGCGCTGCGAAGCTCTGCGACCACTTCGTCGGGGAGCGGGATGCCTTGATCGAGAAACTCAGTGCGACGCCTGAGTCCCGATTGGCCAGGCAGTCGCACAGGTCGTTCGGGGTCAATGGGCTTGGCGTGCAGACAGGCTTCCACCAGGTGGTCGGTTTCGTCGAGAAAATCACTGCTCCCCGCAAATAGCTCCGGATCGATCACTATGACGGTCACCGAGGCCCCCCATCCGCTTGGGTCGTCCTTGCGTCCGAAACCGCCAAGGGCCGAGGTCAGTGCCTCGACCATCAATCCCATGGCAAAGCCCTTATGGCCAAATTCACTCCCCCCAAGCGGGAGAATGCTGCCCTGAGGATCCGTGAAGTAGTCAGCGGGATTATCGCTGACACTCCCCTGGTTGCTGAGAATGACCGGATGAGCGAGTCGTGAGCCTTCGGCCCTGGCCTTGGCCACGCTGCCGTTGGTGACGGTGGACATGCTGACATCGAGCATGATCGGCTGGACCCGGCTCGGGATACCCATGGCGATCGGGTTCGGTGTGTAGACGGGGTCGAGCCCCCCGTATGGTGCTACCGACTTTACCGCCGGGTCAGACGTCATGATGATTGGCATCAGCCCCTGGTCGATAAAGGGCTTCAGATAGGAGGCCAGGCAGGCAATGTGGTGGGACCGTTTGATGCTGACAATACCGATCCCCGACGCCCTGGCCGCATCTGCACTTTGCTCAAGCGCCTTCTGCACCAGGTAAGGTCCGAGGATATAGTGCCCGTCGTAGGCCGCCGCCACAGGGCTGATCTGACGGGATTCCAGCAGTGACGCATCACCACGCGCATGGCCGGACTTCAAGTCCTTTAGATAGCCGTTGGCCAGTTTCACGCCGTGGGTATGGTGTCCCAGCAGGTCCCCCTCGATAAGGATGGCGCTGGTCGTTCGGCTGACCTCTTCGGATGCGCCGGCTTCTCTGAAAAGTGTCACCAGGACATCTTCCAACCACGGTGTCGTATAGCGTCTCATGATAATTCCTGTGCCTTGTTGGAGTTGGCGTTCTTGAACTTCTTGTAGGCCACGGTCAGCAATGGTGACAGCCACAGCAGAATGACGAGGGCGCCCAGCCCTGCGCTGATCGGGCGTGAAAAGAAGGCCAGCAGGTCACCATTACTCTTGAGCATGGAGCTCATGAAGTTGTTTTCCAGGGTGGTGCCTAACACCAGCCCCAGGATGGCGGGCGCCATTGGGAAATCGCATCTCGCAAGGATCGATGCCACCGCGCCGATAATAAGCATGATCCATACATCAGTAATCGAATTATTGATCGAAAATGCGCCAACGATGCAGAAGCAAAGAATAATCGGCATAAGTACCTTCCTTGGCGTGAGGATAAATACTTTTGCAGACCTTATTGCGGCATAGCCAATAGGAAGCATCACCAAGTTAGCCAGGAAGAAAACGACAAATAGAGCATAGATCAACCCACTGCCATCCATGAAAATAGTCGGTCCGGGGTTCATGCCTTTCATATACAGCACCCCGATGACGATAGCCGTGATGGAGTCTCCGGGTATGCCAAACACCAAAGCCGGCACCCAGGCGCCGCTGATGCCCGAGTTGTTCGCCGAGCTGGCATCGACAATGCCTTCAATATGGCCAGTTCCGTATGCGTCTTTTTGCTTCGAGCGACCTTTGCCTATGGCGTAGGAAATCCAGGCGGCTATATCGGCTCCGGCGCCGGGGAGCGCCCCGATCAGGGTGCCGATCGACCCTCCGCGAAACATGTTGGGCCAGTAGGCCTTCAGGTGGCCTGGAGCCTGGGTGAAGACACTATCCTTGGAAAGCGACGGCATGGCCTTACCATCACCACGTGATCCATAGAACAGCATCAACTCGTTGAGCGCGAACATGCCTATCATGACCGGTATGAAGTTGATTCCGGCCATAAGATCCGGGATGCCGAAGGTAAAGCGGGGAGCACCACTCATCATGTCCAGCCCGACAGTGGACAAGAGAAGGCCGATCATCAATGACAGGAAGGCTTTTACCCTGGAGCCAATAGCGATAAATATCGAGCAGCTCAATCCCAGCAAGGCCAGCCAGAAATATTCAAATGAACTAAACTGAAGAGCGACCTCAGCTAGCGAAGGAGACACAAAAACTAGAATGATGGTGCCGAAAATTCCACCAAATACCGAGCAAACCAGGTTGACGCCAAGGGTCTCCCTGGCCCGTCCGGAACGTGCCAGAAGGTGGGAGTCACCTACATAGGCCGCAGATGATGGTGTGCCAGGAATATTCAAATAGGTGGCGGGTATGTCGCCGGAGAATATCGCCATGGCAGATGTGGTCACGATCGCTGCGATCGCCGGGACCGGATCCATGTAAAAGGTGATCGGCACCAGTAATGCTACCGCCATGGTAGCGGTAAGACCTGGCACGGCTCCGACGAAAACACCAAAGACGGAAGCAGCTAAAATGACGAGCAAGGTCTCGACATTGAAGACTAGTTGTAACCCTAGAAGAATGGTATCCATGACTTATCCCCAGAATCTCATCAACCCTTCGGGAAGGGGAATCAGTAGGTAGGTGGAGAAAATAAAATAGATGATTAGCGAGGCGAGGATAGACACGACGAAGGAAAGAAGAAGTGATGCCTTCCGGAAAAGCATCAGGGCGAAAATACCAATGGCGAGGCTAACCGCTGCGCCCAGGAATTCGCTGGTGATAATATAAAAGACAATCATCACGCAGGGCAGAAGTGACGCCAAGAGCGGCCGGATTGGAAGCAGTCTGTCCCTTTCCGTAGCATTGGCGGCATACTGCGCCTTTAAAACGGGAACCTGCTTTGCCGACAGGAACAAACCACCTATAAGAAACCCTCCCCCAATGAGGGAGGGAAACAGAGATGGCCCAAATTGCAGGCTAGCCATCGTCGGGTACTGTCGGGCTACATAGATGACGATGCAGCCGGACAACATGAAGGCTAGCCCCAAGATGAAATCTCTCATCTAACAATCCTTACTTGCCCAGGCCGACGTTCTCGATGATCTCACCGTAGACAGCGTCCATCTCGACCATCAGCTGGCCGAAATCTTCCGCGTTACGCCACTCCGTGCCAAACCCTTGCTGGGACATGAAGTCCTGATAGGTCTCGCTGTTGTAGGCTGCTTCCAGTGCGGCCTCCAGGGTTGCGACTACCTCGGGGTCCATGCCCTTTGGTCCAGCAATACCGCGCCATTCGCCGACAAGATAGTCGCTGCCGATCGCTTCCTGGATGGTGGGAACGTCCGGGAAACTCTCGATGCGCTCCGGCCCCATCACGCCCAGGCTCTTGGCACGCCCTGCTTCGATCATCGAACGCGCTTCAGGAACAGAGCTTGGAACGATCTCCAGGCCGCCGGCGGCAAGCTCGGTCATGGCCGGTGCGGCGCCTTGACTGGGAATCCAGGTGACGCGGTCAGCTTCCATACCCTGATCCATCAGGAAACCGGCGAAGGCCAGGTGCCAGACGCCCCCCAGACCGGTACCAGATGCCTGGAAGGTTCCCTTGGGTTCTTCCCGGATCGCCGCTACCAGGTCTTCCAGAGATTCGTAGGGAGCATCTGAGCGGACCTGGATCCCCGGGTAGTCGAAGTTGATTTGCCCGATGGGGGTGTAGTCCTCGTAGGTCAGGTTGGTCAGTCCCTGCCAGTGCATCATGTTGAGCTCGCCAGTCACCAGGCCCAGGGTGTAGCCATCGGGGCGAGCCGTGGCCATGGCACTATGACCAACGACACCGCTGCCGCCAGTGCGGTTGACAACGTTGACCGTCTGGCCAAGTTCTTCTTCGAGTGCGGTGGCAATGGTCCGGGCGGTGGCGTCCGTGCCTCCACCGGCAGCCCAGGGAACGATGATGGTGATGGGCTTTTCAGGATAGGCGGCGAAGGCAGAACTGGATGCTGCGAAGATCAGTGCTGCGGTGACAGTTTTGGCGGTTTTTGTGTTGATTATGGCTTTCATTGGCATGCCTGGATCGTCTAATTATGGATTGTAGGGAATAACGAATCTAGCACGCTGTGTTTATTGCATACAATGAACGTTTTTTAGACTTTAGTTTAGTCTTGATTGGAAAAGTAGCGTGTAGTGAGCCTAAGGATGCCTAGAGAAAAGGCTGGAGGCGATGGGATCGATCAAATGAAAAAATCGCTGTAATCGAGTGTTGTGCGGCACTCACAGGAATACGATCTTTCAGTAACATATTGTTGCAATGCTTGGGTCTTTGATGGGGGCGTTGGGCTACTATGAAGATAGATAAAATAAGGTCGACTCTGGCTATTCAGCGGCTACTGTTGACCAATACACGACAGCCCTTTCCTAGGATTGATCATCGTTTATTCACTAGCCTTATGTCGACCATGCTTAACGCATGGCGACCAGATATTGATGACAATCTATGAAGTAAGTGGCAAAAAATTCTTGTAATAAGGCTGTTCCACATACCTGACAGATGGATGCTGATAGTGACAGGCTACAGGTATGTGGCGCGCATGCTTTTTTTAATCGAAGATATGATGAAAACGTTGACTTATGAGTCTCAAGGGCTCCGCAGATACTCCGGGATTTCGACTTCCGGATTATCACGAAACTGCTCCAGTCGATGCTGAACTTTCGATTCCGAGGCAGTGAGATGTCTGAACAAGGCGTCGCGTGCCTGAGAAGATTTTCGTGAAAGCATCAAACTGAATACCTCGCGATGCTCATCAAAGAAGGGATCGTTCTGAGGAAAATCGATCTTGCTACCAAGAAGATGCTTGCTGATCAACAGTATGGGGCGGGTGCGTTGAAGCATGGTAACGATCTCATCGTTACCTCCCGCTACCATGGCATGTTGATGAAGATCGTTTTCCAGCTCGTCGAGAAGCTCTCCCCGGATGTTGGGGTATTGACCCTCTGCACTATCGAGGCGGTCAATGTAGCGTTTGATATCGGCATCAGGCAGTCTTGCGCAGGCCTGGGCGATCATGAAAGGCTCAAGCTGTTGTCGAGCCTCGTATAGCTGATGAAGACGGACATCATCCAGTGGTACTACCGTCCAGCTACTGTACTTGTTGTTGTCGACGACACCCAGCGACTGAAGGTGAAGTAGAATTTTTTGTGTCGTGGTTCGGCTAACATCGAGAAATTTTGCCAGTTTTAGTTCATTTAGCTCCATTCGACCCACCATGGAGCAGAGAACGATATCGCGTTCGATCTCTTCAGCAAATTTTCGCCAGGAGTCAGTCCGCCGAACCGCCATCTTTCCACTGGACTGTGCGAAGTCCTTTTCGGTAAGTGGGCGTCTGATGACGTCGGCAGGCTGACTCCCCACCAGGTATCCTCTGCCATCAAAGCGGCTGATCTTTCCTTCTTTGTGAAGCCGTTCCAGCGTCTGTCGCACAGGGGAGCGACTAATCTTGAAAAGCTCGGAAATATTGCTTTCGAGCAGAACGAGCCCCGTTTCGAGGCTACCGCTTTCCATGCTCTCGGTTAATATGTGGTAGAGCTGATCCTTTAGCGTACCCATCTCGACTCTCCAATAGCGTGTCGCAAATATTCTTTTCAGCTCTTGTTGTAGTGGTCTATCCGCCTGGCGCCTGCCACGATGAGATGGCGATAGCGTCAATAAAGGGATTGTCCTTCAAGAAACTCTAATCGCTTGGCTCACATCATTGTACTCCGGCTTGACTACCGCTAGCGGCAAAGGCGCTGAAGCAAAGCGAAGTAAGGTTGATGACTCAGCACCGGGTCTTGCAGGCTGGTCGTTTCCTCCTCGGACAGGCGGTACTCGACGCATTTAGCCTTGGGCCAGCTGGGACCCGAAATACCCTACCCGGCTAGCACATAAGACAGCATCGACTCGAGGTGTATCCCCGTGCTGCTGCGTAGCGGTGCGTGACGCAAGGGACACCCGCGGTAAGCTTTGGTTGCGCGGGTGTCTGTGGCCCATAGCCGTTACAGTCAAGGATGCGAGCTAGGTCACGGCGCCCACCATCCACGGGACGAACTCATTGTTGCCATACCCCAGGGTTTCGCTAGCGCTGGATTCGCCGGATGCGACCGCGATAATACGCTCAAAGATCATCTCGCCGACCTCTTCGACACTCGCCATTCCATCAGCGATAACACCACAGTTGATATCCATGTCTTCGGCCATGCGTTCATACATAGTGGTATTGGTCGCGAGTTTGATGGATGGTGCGGGCTTGTAGCCTGACACCGAACCCCGTCCCGTCGTGAAGCACACCATATTGGACCCGGATGCGATCTGCCCTGTCACCGATACCGGGTCGTAGCCTGGGCTGTCCATGAAATTGAACCCTGGCTGCGTGCGCGGTTGCGCATACTCGAGTACGTCGTTGAGACTGGTCGACCCGCCCTTGGCGACGGCACCCAGCGATTTTTCCAGGATCGTTGACAGACCACCAGCCTTGTTCCCGGGAGATGGGTTGTTATTCAACTCGGCACCATTGATCTCTGTGTAATGCTTCCACCAGGCAATGCGATCCAGCAGCTTGCTCGCCACGTCCTTGCTGATGGCTCGATCCAGAAGCAGGTGCTCGGCGCCATAGATCTCGGGTGTTTCGCTGAGGATCACGCTCCCGCCGTGCTTGACGATGAGGTCTGCGGCGTGCCCAAGGGCCGGGTTCGCGGTAATGCCCGAGTAGCCGTCTGAACCGCCGCACTGAAGCGCGACGGTAAGGTTGCTGAGAGGACTAGGTTGGCGCTCGGCTCTTGGGTGGCTCTGGGCCATATCCAGGACCTTGTCGCGTGCCAACTTAATGCTTGCCCTGGTGCCGCCAACATCTTGAATATTGAAGTAGTAGAGACGGGATGTATCGGTCAAGCCCGATTTCTCCACCAGTTGCTTGACCTGATTCGTCTCGCAGCCGAGACCAATAATCAGGACGAAGGCGAAGTTTGGGTGTCTTGCATAGCCTGCAATGACGCGCTCCAGAAAGGCGAAGCCTTCTGTTTCAGTATTCATGGCACAGCCGGAGCCATGGGTTACCGGAACGACCCCGTCATAGCCCAGGGCTTCGAGGTCTCCGGACGAGTTAAGCTGTTCTGCGGCCATTTTTGCGACCGTTGCAGAGCAGTTTACCGTGGAGAGGATCCCGATATAGTTCCTGGTTCCTGTCTGGCCATCCGAGCGCAGATAACCATTGAAATGCCGCATACTCTCGTCGGCGTTGGTCATTACTGCCGGCGAGAATCCTTCCAGAGAAGTGGTCCGTTCTAGCATCGAAACATTGTGCGTATGCACATGCTCACCTTGCGCAATATCATGGCTGGCGTTGCCGATGACCTGGCCATACTTGGTGATGCTGTCGCCAGCAGCGATTGCCTTCAAAGCAACCTTGTGACCCGCGTCAATGTTCTGCAAGGACAGGTTTGAATCGTCGTCAATCGGCATGCCTTTCGGCAGGGAACGAGTGGCGACGCCTACATTGTCCTGGGGATGCAAACGAATGACAGCAGGCGTGTTGTTAATTAGCTGCATGGACGGCCTCTAGAAGAGAAATCACAAACTGGCGGAAAGCCTATCAGCTTTGGCAAACGTGACGATTAGACTATAGTCTCACAAAATGATCATTGCGCGCAATATGCATTTGCTTTAGCTTTGGCTCCGCATGCTGCCCGGTCGCCCTCACCAGGGACGATAAAAAACAGCGACAACAGGTGACTCGATGAGACAAACAAAAGCATTATTGACCGCTGCAACCTTTACGCTTTCAACAGGTGCCTTGGTGTTTGCTGCTGGTACCGCGCACGCCGCCACCACGCTGCGACTTGGCCACACTTTTAATCCTGGTGAAGCTAGCTATGAATTGCTTGGTGAGCTCGGCGAGCGGGTAGAACAAAGGACCGATGGCGAGCTGAAGGTTCAAGTCTTCCCGAGTGAGCAGTTGGGCTCTGAAGTACAGCTACTCCAGCAGTCCAAGAATGGTTCCATCGACATTGTTGTACCAGGATACTCTGGAGCCAGTACTCTTCTTCCCGGCATGGAGATTTCAAACGCGCCGTTTATCTTCCAGAGCTGGGAAGAAGCAAGGCATATCCTCGAAGGGGAGGCCTATCAGCCGATCTTCGACGAGCTGAAGGAGCAGCATAATCTGGTACCTCTGGCAAAGACTTGGTACTGGGGCTGGCGCAACCTCACCTTCAACGGTGATGAGGTGCATAGCGTCGAGGATATGAAGGGTCTCAAAGTGCGCGTGCCCGAGTCGCCGGCATGGGTCGAGATGGTAAAAGCCTTTGATGCCTCACCCACCCCGATTCCGTTCAGCGAGGTCTATCTGGCGCTCCAGCAGGGGACTGTCGATGGTCAGGAAAACCCGATTCCCACCATCTATTCCCGCAAGTTCTATGAGGTTCAGGATCAACTGATCATGAGCCGGCACATGCTGCAGAGCCAGGTTGTCCTGATGAACGCGCAGAAGTTCGAGTCATTGCCGGAAAGCCATCAGGATATTCTCCGTGAGGTGGTGCAGGAGCTTGCCCAGGAGAACTACGAGCTGCAGACCGGGCGTGAGGACTCGATGCTAGAAGAGCTTCGTGCTGGCGGTGAGATCAATGTGATCGAAGATATCGACCGTGCCTCCTTCGAGGAAGCCGCAGTACAAGCCAGGGAGAACCTGGTCGATCGCTGGGGTGAAGAAGACTATCGTCGCGTCATGTCCGCGATTGAAACCTATCGCAACTAACTACGGCTACCTAACGCCTTGCCTCGCAGAGCTATCGTGCTGGGCAAGGCGGCGTTTGGCCTATGGTGATACATGACTAGTTTTCTCGTGAAAGTGAACAGCGGTCTGCTTGCGACCGAGAAGGTGTCCATCGGTGTGATCCTTGGTGTGATGGCGCTGCTTCTCACACTGGGGGTGGCATTTCGATACATTCTGGGGGCTCCCTTTGTCTGGAGCGAGAGTGTGTCGAAGCTATTGATCGTCTGGCTGACATTTGTTGGAACCAGTGTGGCTTTTGCTGAAAAGCAGCATATTACCGTCGATTCAGTGGTGTCTGCGATGCCGAGAAGCGTCAGGAGTGTTGTACATACGCTGGTTTTACTCCTTTCCATCGTGATTCTTGGAGCCATGGCGTTCCTCGGATACGAGTACTGCCAGACGGTTGCCAGTAGTACGTCGCCTATTCTAGGGATCTCGCTTGCCTGGTTCGCTTATGCTATGCCGATATTCTTTGTATTTAGCGTTTTTCATTTAATGGTGAACACCGTGATCGAATGCTCTTTCAATGCATTCGAAACCGACATGGAAAATGTATAGGTGTGAAATGTTGATTATTATACTCGCTATACTTTTCTCCCTGATTCTCTTGGGTATGCCGATCGCCTTGGCGATGCTCGGCGCCTCTGTCGTGTCCATTCTTTCCCTCGACATTCCGCTGAATGTTCTGGCGCAGCGGGTTTCTTCCGGGGTCGAGTCCTTTCCTCTGTTGGCAATACCGCTGTTCATGCTCGCCGGCGGGATCATGAACAAGAGTGGCATCAGCGAACGGCTTTTTGACTTTACACGGTCGCTGGTAGGTCACCTGAGAGGCGGTCTCGCCCACGTCAACGTTCTCTCCAGCGTCTTGATGGCGGGCATTTCCGGGTCTTCTCTTGCCGACTGTGCAGCCACCACGCGGGTCATGGTCCCGCAGATGGAGCGCAATGGCTACGATCGGGGATTCTCGGTTGCACTGACCGCCTCTTCTGCCACCTTGTCGCCCATCATTCCGCCTTCAATCCTGATGGTGGTGTACGGTTGGCAGGCCAATATTTCCATCGGCGATCTGTTCATTGCAGGTATCTTGCCAGGCCTGCTGATCGCTCTGCTGCTGACCCTTCTCATCACCGGTATCAGCATCGTCAAGCAATATCCGAAGGATGAAGGATTCCAGCGTTCTCGTGTGGCCAGTTACTTCAAGAAGTCGGTATGGGCGCTGCTTATGCCCGTGCTGATCATCGTCGGCTTTCGCATGGGGATCTTTACGGTTACCGAAGTTGCCGCCGTCGCTGTCGCATATTCTTTCTTCGTCGGTAAGTTTGTCTACAAGACTTTAAGCTGGAAGGATATGGGCGGGCTGCTTGTCTCGACATCGCGTGAAGCTGCTTCCATTCTGATGATCATCGCTGCTTCGGCCCCCTTGGCATGGTCGCTGAGTATTCTGCAGGCACCGCAGGAAGTGGTTACATGGATTACTGGGCTGACGGAAGATCCGTTGATGGTGCTGTTGCTGCTTAACCTTGCATTGCTGGTTATCGGCATGTTCATGGAAACCATTGCCGTAATCATTGTGCTCGTTCCGATCTTGATTCCGCTGTTGAATGCTCTGGATATCAGTCTCGTTCATTTCGGCGTCATCATGCTGTTCAATCTCTTGATCGGACAGATCACTCCGCCTCTCGGGGTGCTGATGTTCGTGAGCTGTAACATCGCCAGGCTGAATACCTTGCAATTCCTGAGGTCCTCGCTTCCCTTCTTCCTGGTGCTGCTGCTTGCGCTGCTGGTGATTACTTATATTCCTGGTTTGTCCCTTGCGTTTATTAATTAACAAGGCGGATTTTTATGCATATTGTACAAGTGGTAAACGATAGTAATGAGATCGTTGCGGCCATCGTCAACGGCGATGAACTTGAGCTGCTGGCACAGCCTCTCTACACCATTGCGCTCCATGCGGCGAACGAGGAGCGTAAGCTGGAAGCGGTGCTGTCCGAGTTTCGCACGGATACTACCCTTTCCTATGAAAAGGCCATCAGCGATGGTCGTCTTCGCGCACCGATCACCCACCCCGAGCCTGCCAACCTGCTGTTGACCGGGACCGGCCTGACCCATCTTGGCAGCGCCGCTCCGCGTAGCCAGATGCACGAAGGCGAGAACGTCGAGGCGAAGACGGCACAGCCCACCGACACTCAGCGCATGTTTGACCTGGGCGTCGCTGGAGGGAAGCCTGCCGCAGGCGAGGTCGGTGCGCAGCCTGAATGGTTCTACAAGGGCACGGGTCATACGCTTCGTGCTCCTTTTGCAGAGATCACGATGCCGGACTTCGCCCTGGATGGTGGGGAAGAAGCCGAGCTTGCCGGGATCTACATCGTCAACGACCAAGGCCGCATCTTCAGAGTCGGCTTTTCCCTGGCCAACGAATTTTCCGATCATGTGACGGAAAAACAGAACTATCTGTATCTGGCGCATTCAAAACTGCGCGATTGCAGCATCGGTCCCGAGATATTCGTTGGCGAACTCCCCGATGAGATCAAGGGGAATGTGTCCTTGCATCGGGATGGCGAACCGCTTTGGCATCGCCCCTTCATGAGCGGTGAAAAGCACATGTGTCACTCGGTGAGTAACCTTGAATACCACCATTTCAAGTATGCAACTTTTTGTCAGCCGAACCAGTTGCACATTCACTTTTTTGGCGCCGCTGTACTGAGTTTCGGTGATGATATTGCCCTTGAAGATGGTGATGAAATGCGTATCGAGTGTGATATCACCACGCGCCCGCTGAGCAATGTGCTGAAGCGTGTGTCAGCTTCAGCACCGGTAATCGAGTCGCTTTAAGGCAAGTTTGCAAGGAGTTTTTATGTATTCATTGGAAGGCAAGCAGCTGATCGGCAGCCAGGCCGTCGAGGCCAGGGGCGAGTCCATCCACGCCGTCAATCCGGCGACCGGCGAGACCCTCGAGCCTGGCTACAAGGCGGGTTCCAGAGCCGAGGTCGAGCGCGCCTGCGAACTGGCCTGGGCGGCCTTCGATCGCTACCGCGAGACCGGCCTCGAGGCCCGGGCGACCTTTCTCGAGACCATCGCCGACGAGATCGAGGCGCTCGGTGACGCCCTGATCGAGCGGGCCATGGCCGAGTCCGGCCTGCCCCAGGCACGTCTGACCGGCGAGCGCGGACGCACCTGCGGCCAGCTCAGGCTGTTCGCCTCCGTCGTGCGTGCCGGCGAATGGCTCGACGTGCGCCACGACCCCGCCTTGCCGAACCGTGAACCGATGCCGCGGGTCGACCTGCGCCAGCGCCATATCGCCCTGGGTCCGGTGGCGGTGTTCGGCGCCTCCAACTTCCCGCTGGCGTTCTCGGTGGCCGGCGGCGATACCGCCTCGGCCCTGGCCGCCGGCTGCCCGGTCATCGTCAAGGCCCACTCGGCCCACCCCGGCACCTCCGAACTGGTTGGCCGCGCGGTGCAGAAGGCAGTGGCCCGCTGCGAACTGCCGGAAGGCGTGTTCTCGCTGCTGTTCGGTTCCGGTCGCGAGGTCGGCCAGGGGCTGGTCAGCGATGCGCGGATCAAGGCGGTGGGCTTCACCGGTTCTCGCAGTGGTGGCACCGCCCTGATGCAGACCGCCCAGGCGCGCCCCGAGCCGATTCCCGTCTACGCCGAGATGAGCTCGATCAATCCGGTGTTCCTGCTGCCCGAGGCGCTCAAGGCCCGTGGCAAGGCGCTGGGTGAGGCCTTCGTCGGCTCGCTGACCATGGGGGCCGGCCAGTTCTGCACCAACCCGGGGCTGGTGATCGCGATCAAGGGTGAGGCTCTGGACGGCTTCGTCGAGGCTGCCGCCGAAGCAGTCAAGGGTGCCTCCGCTCAGACCATGCTGACACCGGGTATTCATGACGCTTACACCCAGGGCGTCAACAATCTGGTCGGCAGCGACAAGGCCCGTGAAGTGGCGCGTGGCCCCGAGGGTGAAGGACCCAACCAGTGTCAGGCCGGCCTGTTCGTGGCCAAGGCCAGCGACTTCCTCAATGATGAGGCGCTGCAGGCCGAGGTATTCGGTTCGACCTCACTGGTTGTCGAGTGTGTCGACCTGGATGAGGTCAAGGCACTGGCCGAGGGCCTCGAGGGCCAGCTGACCGCGACCCTGCAGATGGACGACGGCGACATCGACGCGGCCCGTGGTTTGCTGCCCATCCTCGAGCGCCGTGCCGGCCGGGTGATGGCCAACGGCTGGCCCACCGGGGTCGAGGTATGCCACGCTATGGTCCACGGTGGCCCCTATCCGGCCACCTCTGACGCGCGCACCACCTCGGTCGGCAGCGCGGCCATCCACCGCTTCCTGCGCCCGGTGTGCTATCAGAACCTGCCGGATACCCTATTGCCGCAAGCGCTCAAGGACGGCAACCCCCTGGGTGTTAGCCGCCTGGTGGATGGCAAGCGCGAGAGCTGAGCTTGTCTCATCAGTCGCTGTAGATGAGGTCCATCACCGTCATTATGGGGAGCGCTGGGCGCCCGGACCGGGTAGTTTGTAAGGGAGAGCGTCTACCCAACCACCCTGCAAAGGGTACTTCTGCCCGATGATGAAGGAGTCGCGCCATGGCAAGACGTCCTGCCGGAATGTCGTCCGCTCAGTGGGGATCCCCCCTTGGCTATTGGTTGATGGGCATGCAAATGACCCAGATGATGGTCGAAGCGCAGTGGGTCATGGGCATGCGCTTGCTGGGTATGCGAGGTCTGTGGGCGGTGGCGCCCAACGAGGATGTGCGCATGGTCACGGAGAAGATGACGGCGTTCACCCAGTCGGCCCTGGCCGCACAGCGGGCCGTGATGAAAGGCCACAGCCCTGATCAGGTATGGACCGCAGCCATCCGGCCGCTGGGGCGCAAGACGTCGGCCAACAGCCGGCGCCTGGGGCGTCGGGGTCCCCGCTGGCCGAACTGAAGGGCAGCGTTGCTGACGTTGCCTGATCGTAGGGTCTGCCGCGGGCGGTATCATGTGCCCGCGGTAGTCGCCATAATAGGCGCTGCACACTTTTGCGGAACCCTTCCCCATGTCCGATTCCCGCCATCGCGGGGCGCCCCCGCGCTCCAGCAATAGCCGTTCTTCCTCCTCACGGACCCGCCAGGGCCACGGCGCGCCGAAGGTGATGGTGGGTGAGGTGGCCGACCTGCGTGTGGTGCAGGTCACCGACTTCGGTGCCTTTCTCGATTGGGGGCACGAGCGTGACCTGCTGTTGCCCCGCAGCGAACAGCGCCTGACGCCCGCGGTCGGGCGCCGTGTGCTGGTCAAGGTCAGCGAGGATCACAGCGGTCGTCCGGTGGCCTCTCAGCGGCTTGAGCGCTACCTCAGCGATCATAGCGACGAGCACCGCACCGGTGACCAGGTGGTGCTGATCATTGCCGATACCACCGAGCTCGGGGTCAAGGCGGTGGTCGATCACCGCTGCTGGGGTCTTCTGTACCATGACGAGATCAGCCGCCCGCTGCGTCGCGGCCAGCGCTTGACGGGCTACATCAAGCGCGTGCGCGAGGATGGACGGCTGGATCTGTCGTTGCTGCCTCCCGGCGAGGCCCGCCTGGACGTGGTGGGGGAGCAGGTACTGAAGGCGTTGCGAGATGCCGGGGGATATCTGCCCCTGTCCGACAAGAGCCAGGCTGCAGAGATCAAGGCACGCCTGGGCGTCAGCAAGAATGCCTACAAGCAGGCGATCGGCAGGCTCTACAAGCGCCGACTGATCGTCATCGAGGACAGCGGCGTGCGGCTGGCGCCCAGGGAATCGGGCTCGGTTGCCGACAGTGACTGACCTTGGTGGCGCCGGGGGTGTCGGGCATACTTGACGTCATCAACCGCTAGCGGACGACGCCCGAATGACCAATCGCCCCCTTCGCGTCGGCGTGGTGATGGACCCCATCGACCAGCTGACCTACAAGAAAGACACCAGCCTCGCCATGCTATGGTCCGCTCAGGATCGTGGCTGGAGCCTGTCCTACATGGAGCAGGAAGACCTGTTTCTGCGGGAAGGACGGGCGTATGCCCGGCAGCGCCCGCTCCAGGTACACCGTGATCCGACCCACTGGTACGACCTGGGCGAGGCCGAGTCACTCCCCCTGGCCGAGCTTGACGTGATCCTGATGCGCAAGGATCCGCCGGTGGATAGCCACTTCCTCAATGCCGTGCACCTGCTGGCCTTCGCCGAGCGCGAAGGCGTACTGGTGGTCAACCCCACTCGGCCGCTGTTCGAGTGCAACGAGAAGCTGTTCGCCCAGCAATTTCCGCAGTGCTGTACACCGACCCTGGTGTCCTGTCGCGACAGCGAGATCCGCGCCTTCCAGGCCGAGCACGGCGACGTCATCCTGAAGCCGCTGGACGGCATGGGTGGCAGCGGGATCTTCCACATCGGCCCCGAAGGCCGCAATCTTGGCGCGGTCATCGAGACTCTGACCGAACGCGGCCAGCGCCAGATCATGGCCCAGCGCTTCCTGCCCGAGATCAAGGACGGTGATACCCGCATCCTGCTGGTGGACGGCGAACCCGTACCCTACGGCCTGGCCCGTATCCCTTCCGCTGGCGAGACCCGCGGCAATCTGGCCGCCGGTGGCCGAGGGGTCAGCCGCGAGCTCACCGACCGCGACTACTGGCTGGTCGAGCAGGTCAAACCGGTGATCAAGGAAAAGGGGCTGATGTTCGTTGGGCTGGATGTGATCGGTGACTACATCACCGAGATCAACGTGACCAGCCCCACCTGCGTGCGCGAGATCGATGACCAGCGCGGCACGGACATCGCTGGACTGCTGATGGACGCCATCGAGCGTCGTGTGGCTGCGCATCACGCCGGGCGCTGACTCGGCTCACGGGGTGGCGCCGGACAACGCTTGCCTGGCCCACTGTCGCTGAGCGCGATAGTCACTGAGTGCGATGCCCCCGAATGGTACAATGGGGGCATTCTGCCGGGGCATATGGGCTGACAGCCCTTCCCCGGCCATGCATCTGGATGGCGCGCGAGACCGCCTGGGAGACACATGCAAAGCTTGAAGAATCATTTCCTGATGGCCATGCCCCATCTGGAAGACCCGAATTTCGCAGGAACGCTGAGTTATCTGTGTGATCACGATGACAACGGCACCATGGGCGTGATCGTCAACAAGCCCACCGACCTGACCCTCGAAGCGTTGTTTGAGCAGCTGGAAATCAGTGTCGAGGAAGGCGCCATTGCCGAGGCCCCCGTGTATTACGGTGGTCCGGTTCACAAGGATCGCGGCTTCATTCTGCATACCGGCTCGGCCGAACCTTGGGACTCCAGTATCCAGGTCACCGATGACATCGCCCTGACCACGTCCATGGACATGCTCCAGGCACTGGCCCAGGGCCAAGGCCCCGAGAAGTTTCTGGTATGCCTCGGCTGCGCTGGCTGGGAGTCCGGTCAGCTCGAGAACGAGCTGATGGAGAATGCCTGGCTCACCGTGGAAGGTAGCGCCCATGTGCTGTTCGAGACGCCGCCGGAACAGCGCTTGACGGCCAGTGCCGGCATCCTTGGTGTCGACCTCAACCTGATGACCCGTGAAGCCGGGCACGGCTGATGGCCGGCTCCAAGCGCGCCCCGGGCGAGCGCCTGATCCTGGCCTTTGACTTTGGCACCCGCCGTATTGGTGTCTCGGTCGGCAACGAGCTCTTGCGCAGTGCTCGGGAGCTGCCTCCGCTGCCGGCGCGGGACGGCATTCCCGACTGGGATCATATCAGCGCGCTGGTGGAGGAGTGGCAGCCCGACCGCTTTGTGGTGGGGCTGCCGCTCAACATGGACGGCAGCGAGAGCGAGATGAGCACCCGCGCGCGCAAATTCGGCAAGCGGCTGTTTGGCCGCTACGGTGTCGAGTGCGAGATGTTCGACGAGCGCGGCACCACCCGGGAGGCCAAGGCCATCGCCCGTGAGCAGGGACATGGGGGGAATTTCCGCAAGGAGAGCGTCGATGGCATCGCCGCCGTCCTCATCCTGGAGGGTTACTTCGCCCAAGAGGAAGGCCTGCCCAGCCGCTGAGGGGCCTCCTCTCTCTCGATGCCCCGTATTTCCCGTTCACTTAGCGGCTTTTCCTTGTGCCAACTCTCGCATCAGCAGGGTGCGCTTTCTGTCTACGCCCCAACGGTAGCCGGACAGGGCTCCATCGCTGCGCACGACCCGGTGGCAGGGAATCGCCAGTGCGAGGGAGTTGGAGGCGCAGGCCCTTGCCACGGCTCGCACCGCCTTGGGCGAGCCGATCCGCTCTGCCAACTCGGCGTAACTGATGGTGCTGCCAAGGGGAATCTCGGTCAGCGCCTGCCAGACCCTCTGCTGAAAGGCGGTCCCGCGAATATCCAGCGGCAGTGACAGTCCGACACCAGGCTCTTCGACGAATGCCACCACCTTGGCCACCCAGGCGTCGAAGCGCTTGTCGCCGGGGGTCAGATTGGCGTTCGCGAACTGCTCCTGAAACGCCTGCAAGAGCTGTTCCGCATCGTCCCCCAAGGAAATGGCACAGATGCCCTTGTCGCTGGTCGCCACCAGTATCGTGCCCAGTGAGCATTCTCCCAGGGCGAACTGAATCTCCATGCCCTTGCCGCCCTCACGGTAGCGCTTGGGGGCCATGCCCAGGATACGTTCGGCACTGGCATAGAAGCGTCCGCTGGAATTGAAGCCCGCCGCATAGATCGCGTCGGTGACCGTGTCTTGCCGAGTCAGCGCTTGGCGAACCCGTTCGCTGCGGCAAGCGGCCGCGTAGGCCTTGGGCGTCAGCCCGGTGACGGCAGTGAAGACACGATGGAAGTGGAAACGACTTAGTCCCGCCACCTGGGCCAGTTCGTCAAGCGATGGCAGCGTGTCAGCGTGCTGTATCAGTCGACAGGCCCTGGCGACACTCTGAGCGTGCCGCTGGGGCAAGGAGGCGGCCTGGGGATGGCAGCGCTGACAGGGCCGGTACCCGGCCTGCTCGGCGGCGGCCGCATCGGCATAAAACTCGGCGTTCTCTCGGCGCGGACGGCGCGATGGGCAAGTAGGGCGGCAATAGATTCTGGTGGTGCGCACGGCGTAGATGAAGGCATCCACCGCGGCGACGTCGCGGGCCAGTACCGCGGCCCATCTGGCCTCATCGGAAGCGAAGCGTTGCGGACTATCTTCGGGTATCTCGTTCATGGCGGGCTCCTGCAGAGGCTGCGGCAATCTTCATGGGGACAAGATGCGCCCCGACGGCGCCTGACACACTCCGCCTCTTGCTTTCAAAACACCTGCACACTGGTGGCGTGACATGCCCGTTACCTCGTGTGCCGCCCCGCCCATCTGCCACTCTACCACGCCGATCGCCACCGCCAGGCAGGGAAGGCCTCTGGGGTGGCGTCGAGTCGCGTGACCATTATCTCGTTTCTGTCTATTCCCCACCTCGACGCTATCTCGACTTTCGCAGCAACAAACGAAGTTCCCTCGCCGCTTCACCGACATAGGCTGCCAGGGTGTCCCGACCGGAGTCGTTGAAATGAAGATGATCGATCGCATTATGGGGCCCATGGAGTGGGCGCTATTGCTGGGCTTGTCGATATTGTGGGGTGGCTCATTCTTTTTCGTGGGAGTGGCCGTCGCGGAACTTGGGCCGCTCACCATCGTGGCCCTGCGAGTGGGCCTGGCCGCTGTGGCGCTGAACGTCCTGATACTGCTGCGAGGCCAGCGCATGCCCCTGGACCCAGGGCTGTGGGCTGCCTTCTTTGCCATGGGGTTGCTCAACAACATGCTGCCGTTCAGCCTGATTGCCTGGGGACAGGGGGTTATTGCCAGTGGCTTGGCGTCGATTCTCAATGCCACCACGCCATTTTTTACCCTCGTCGTGGCGCACTTTCTTACCCGTGACGAGCCCCTGAGCGCAGGTCGGCTGTTGGGTGTGGCGATCGGCTTTGCCGGTGTGGTGTATATGCTGGGCAGCGAGGTTCACGCGGGTACCGAGAGCCACGCATGGGCAGCGCTTGCGGTGCTGGCTGGCGCCCTGTCCTATGCCTTTGCCGGGGTCTTCGGGCGCCGTTTTCGCACCCTGGGCTGTCCGCCCCTGATCGCCGCCTGTGGCCAGGTCACGGCCTCGGCATTGGTGCTGATGCCCTTGGCCTTGGGGGTAGAGCGTTTCTGGCAATCACCCTGGCCGGGGCTGGCAACGTGGACGGCGGTGGTTAGCCTGGCACTCTTCTCGACCGCCCTGGCATATCTGATCTACTTTCGACTGCTGGAGCGTGCGGGGGCAACGAACCTGCTGCTGGTCACCTTGCTGATCCCGGCCAGCGCCATTCTGCTGGGAATGTGGGTGCTGGACGAGCGCCTGGAGTGGCGCCACCTGGCGGGCCTGGGGCTGATCGCCCTTGGGCTGTTGGCCATCGACGGGCGGCCATGGAGATGGTGTCGAAGCGTTGCCTGGACGCGTGGGAAGGCCCGGCGAGAAGGCGCGAAGCACTGACGCCCACGGTGGGAGTTCAGAGTGTGAAGGGGTCCTCTTCCTAGACACCCCGACCAACAGCCGAGGCCAAGACCGCTGGCTGTTGGTCGGTTTTGTGGTCAGAGCGTCACTGGTTGGCCTTAGCTTTCCAGACTGAGCTCTGGAGTCGCCTGACGGAATCCACGGGTCAGCCAGGCGAGCCACGCGAGACCACATACGAGCCAGATGCCTCCTAGCGTCAGGGCAGCGCTATCAAGGCTTGCCATCAGCCACAGGATCGCCAGCAGCCCGATGAGTGGTGCGATGAGATAGGTCAGGGTGTCACGCAGACCGCGGCGTCGTTGCTTGAGGTAGTAGTGGGCGATGACGGCGACGTTGACGAGGGCAAAGGCCAGAAAAGCGCCAAAATTGATGAAAGATGCGGCGGAAAGCACATCCATGGTGAGCGCCAGGAGTGCCACGGCGCCGCTGAGTATGAGTCCGCCTGTCGGTGTGCCGAAGCGTCCCAGGCGACCTAGCAAGCGGGTCGAGAGCACACCGTCACGGCCCATGGCGTACAACAGTCGAGAACCGCTGGCTTGAGCAGCGATGCCTGAGGCGAACTGACCCACGACCAGGCCGATCAGAAAGATGGAGACGAAGATATCGCCGCCGATGTTGCGCGCTATCTCGTAGGCGGCGGCATCCGGGTTGGCGAAAGCGTATCCCGGGGCGGCAAGCTGCACGACGTAGGACACCAGGATGAAGATCAGACCGCCCAGCAGAGTAATCAGCAGAATGGCTCGGGGCAGGGTGCGCTCAGGCTGGTGGGTCTCCTCCGTCAGGGTTGTGACGGCATCAAAACCCAGGAACGAGTAACAGGCCACTGCGGCGCCCGCCATCAGCAGGGGAAGTTGAGGGTTGTCGGTACTACCGAAGAATGGCGCCAGACTCCACAAGGGTTGACTGGGGTCGCCCATGACATAGTGCACGGCCAAGGCGACAAAGGCAGCGATGACGAGTACCTGCACCAGCATCAACACGCTGTTGACCAAGCTGGCCAGTGTCAGTCCCAGAATGTTGATGAGTGTGGTGACGGTTATAAAGGCGATAAGCCAGACCGCTACAGGCAGCGCAGGGAAAGCGGAATGGAGGTACGCCGCGCCGATAAGCCAGATCACCATGGGCAGAAACAAATAGTCCAGGAGAATGGCCCAACCGGCCATGAATCCCAGTCGGTCGTTGATCGCATGGCGTACGTAGGCATAGGCGGATCCGGCGACGGGGTAGGCGCTAGCCATACGTCCATAGCTATGTGCGGTAAATAGCATGGCGACGAGTGCTGCGCTGTAGGCACCCGAGACCGCGCCTTCAGAGACGACGGCCAGGACACCAAAGGTGCCAAGGACGATAATCGGCGTCATATAGGCAAGGCCAAAAAGAACCACTTGCCACAGGCCAAGCTGGGGTTTGGAAGAGGACATTGAGAAACTCGCTTTATGGTTGTTGATGGTGGCCGCCGCGGCGGCTGTCGTTGTTAGAAGTCGAGCGTCGGGGCTGTTCAGGGGAGACGGAAACCGGGGCCTTGCGGATCATCGTCGCGCTCGAGCGTCAGCTCGGCGCGCCGGTCCCTGAGGTAGTCATAGTCGCGTCGAGCATGAGCGCGCTGATTAAGGTCGAGAGAGACGCGGTGCACGCCAGGTTCTCGGCCGGCCTCGAACAAGGTCTCTCCAAATGGGGAGTACACTGCACTGCGCCCCGCGAAGATCAAGCCAGCACCTTCGCCGCAGCGATTGGCCATGGCGAGAAAGCATTGGTTGTCCTGTGCGCGAGCCTGGGCGGCTCGCGCATGCACTGGTCCATAGGGGTCCATGTTGCCGTTGGTGACGATCATCAGGTCCGCATCGAGCACACCCAGTGCCCTGGCGGTTTCGGGAAACTCGATGTCGTAGCAGATCATCAGTCCCACGGTCAGGCCGCGCCAGCGAGTGACGCCAATGCGATCCCCCAGGCCTACCAGCTCTCGCTCGTCCGGCCACAGATGGGTCTTGCGGTAGGTGAGCGCGATACCTTCTTCAGGGGTAATCAAGATCGTCGTGTTGTAGACCCCGTCCACGGCGCGCTCGAGTAGGCCAATCGCTAGTGCACAGTCCTGTTGACGGCTTGCCTCAACCAGGCGCGCGACTTCAGGACCGTCAAGCGACAAGGCACGATCCTCGACATGACCAGGCTCGGCAAAGCCGCTGAGATGAGTCTCGGGAAAGATCATCAGCGATACTTGATCACCATGACGCATCAAGGTGGACAAGGCAGCCTCCAGATTGGCCTTGATGTCCCCTTCAATGCCGGGAAGTTGTGCCAGGGCTAACTGCATGGAAGACTCCACTGCGTTGTTGTTGGTTGGCATTCGGTAAAACATCAGTATCCTTTTTTCACCGGGCCTGCCTATTCCATGGCAGGGTTACCCCCCTTGGGTGAGGCCCTGCAGATGAACCAAGTGAGTGAAGAAGGAACCGCGGGCGTGCTGGACACGCTGGGCTGGCACCGCGACGTTGCACGTCTACTTGCGCGGCTGGAAAGCGATGACTTCTGGGACAGCATCACCAGAACTCTGGCCCGGCACGTCGTCTTCAATACATGGGTGGCTGTCGTCTTCCATTCTGATAAGCCGCCGACCATTCTGGCGGATAGTGATGAGGACGATGGTGCCGATGAGAGCTTGTTCGAGGACTATCAGCGAGGGCTGTACCTGCTGGATCCGTTCTACATCGCGGCATGTGACTCGGCACACAGTGGACTGGTGACGCTGGATGACGTGGCGCCAGTGCGTTTCACCTCTACTGAGTACTATCAGCGTTACTTTCGGCGCAACATCGTCAGTGATGAGGTTCAAATCAACCGCCCCCTGGGAGCTGGCCGGACGTTATGTCTGTCCTTGGGAGCCACCCGGCGCTTTCGGCATGGGGAAATCGGTCTGCTTCATCTGATTGAGCCTTGGCTCGGCGAACTGATGCGCCTGCGCATGTACTTCGAGCAGTCGGGGGCGACGGCCGGGCCTCATCCGTGGCATCCACAGCGCGATGGCGTGGATGCAACGGCGACCCGCTTCGGGCTAACCGAGCGTGAACGTGAGGTCAGTCAGTTGATGTTGGGAGGCAGCTCGACCAAGGAGATCGCTCGCCGACTGGCGATTTCGGTGGAAACGGTCCGAGTCCACAAGAAGCACCTTTATGCCAAGCTTGGTATCAACACTCAGGCTGAGCTGTTCTCGCGTTTCTGGCAGGAGCGTCGCTGACGCCCACGGCGGGAGTTCCGGAAACACTGCATAGATGCCTGCGCCGACGATGCGCTGCGTTGCGCGCTGCTCGAACTCGTCACCTATACCGCATAGGCTCCGGGTGCTGCGCGGCGGGCGCATAGTGCTTCCTTCAGGCGCCCGCCGGATGAGTGCAGCCCGGGACGATCGGCCTAGAACGCTGCGTCATCGACCCCGACGGTGGCTGGCACGAACCAGGGAACATCGCGCATGTCTCGCTCGATCAGATGCTCGACCTTCAATAGCGTCGCGAAGATCGCCATACGCACCGGGATGCCGTTGTCGGTCTGACGGAAGATCGCCAGGCGCGGGTCTCCGTTGAGGTCCACGTCCAGGTCGTTGGCTTCTGGCCGGCTGTCACGGGGCAGTGGGTGCATGATGATGGTCGAGGGGTTGCAGCGGCTGTCCATGAAGGCGCGATGGACGGTGAAATCCCGCGACAGGTTGAAGCCTTCGCTCATCTCGGCGGTGAAGCGCTCCTTCTGGATGCGAGTGGTGTAGACCACATCGACGTCGGAGAAATCGCCCGCCAGGCTGTCGCGCACTTTCACGTCCAACCCCTGACGGCTGACGCGCTCGATCAGATGTTGCGGCATCTCCAGCCCGGGCGGCGCCACCAGCGTGATACGCATCGGTGCGTATAGTGCCAGCAGCTTGATCAGCGAATGCACGGTACGGCCGAACTTCAGGTCGCCGGTCATCAGCACATGAGCGCCCTTCAGCGCCTTGCCCTGGCGGTTGAACTCCTTGTCGATGGTGTAGAAGTCCAGCAGCGCCTGGCTCGGGTGCTCGCCGGGACCGTCGCCTGCGTTGATCACCGGTACATGGGTGGCGCTGGCGAATTCGGCCACGGATCCCTGATCCGGGTGACGCATCACGATCGCGTCGCAATAGCCTGCCATCACCCGGCTGGTATCGTAGAGGGATTCTCCCTTGGCCATCGACGAGAAGGTAAAGCCGGTGGTGTCACAGACGCTACCGCCAAGCCGCGAGAAGGCGGTGTGGAAGCTGACGCGGGTGCGGGTGCTGGCCTCGAAGAACAGGTTGCCGAGTACCGCGCCTTCCAGAACCCTGGTGACCTTGCGCCGCTGGGCAATGGGTTCCATGGTGGCCGCCACCCGCATCAGGTGGTCGATATCGTCGCGGGACAGGGAATCGATGGAGAGCAGGTGGGACATCACAGCGGCCTCGGCAGTGGGAACGGGCGCTAGTGTAACGCCGGAGCACAGTCAGTTCAGCCTCGATAAGCCTCTCAGCTGTCTGGGGTCAGCTCGGAACCCCTGATAGCCCCCGTTGCCGTGGCCTGGCGCTGACTTTGCCGTAGAGAAAAGTGGCGCGCCATGTGCTGGCGAGAAAGCGGCCCAGGCCAGTATGCTGGAAGGCGCTACCTGGCCCGGGTGAATGTTGCCTGTTGCTGGTCCAACCTGCTTCCCGTGGAGTCGCCGATGCTACCGTCCTTGACCCGCTATTATCTGCTCGATGTGTTTACCGACCGGCCCTTCGCCGGAAACCCCCTGGCGGTATTTCTCGATGCCGATGGCCTTGAGGCGGAGCGCATGCAAGCGATCGCCAATGAACTCAACCTGGCCGAGACGGTGTTCGTCGGGCGGGCCCAGGCCGGCGCTCACTTTCCGCTGCGCATCTTTACCCCCGACAGGGAGCTGCCCTTTGCCGGGCATCCCTGCATTGGCACGGCGCACCTGCTGGCGGCCCAGGGACTGGTGGATAACGCCCGCAGCGAACTGGTGCTGGACCTTGCCGCAGGGCCCCTGAAGGTGACCTATGAAGGCGATCGGGCGCGCTTTCGCACTGCCCGTGCCCCGGAGGTTGGCACCAGTACCCTGGGACAAGCCAACGCGGCCGAGCTTGCCGGTCTCGCCCCGGATGACATCGCGGGTGATCCGGTCCAGGCGTCCTGTGGGCTGCCGTTCCACCTGGTTCCGTTGGCCAGTGTCGATGCCCTGTCGGGCATTCAGCTGGCCTCGAGTGTCTGGCATTCTCACGTTTCGCCCAGCGGCGTGGAGCAGGTCTATTTTTACGTAAGTGCCGACAACGCCAGACAGGCGAAGGGCGCCGGCACGCTTCACGCGCGAATGTTCTCCCGTCACGGGGGCAGCTTTGTCGAGGACCCGGCAACGGGCAGCGCTGCGGCCGCACTGGCAGGTTTTCTAGGGACAGAAATGAAGGGCAAGAGCGCCGACTGGCGAATTCATCAGGGCGATGCGATGGGGCGGTCTAGCCTTATCCATGCGCGTGCCCAGCGCGATGACAAGGGCAAGGTGAGCATCGAGATTGCCGGCCTGGCCGTGTTGATCGGCGAGGGGGGACTCTATCCTCAGTCAGGTGGCTAGGGCCCGCTGAAGACATGCACAGTGAGGCATGGGGAGCCAACCCGCCACGATGGCGGACGCGGCGCTTTTCCTGATGGCCCTTGAGCGATATAGGCCGCCGTGGGAGTCTGATGAATGCCAGCCGGACGCTGCTGGTGTCAGAGAATGATCCCTGTCCACGCTTCTCAGGAGGAGTCGCCATGTCCCGCCATCTTGCCCTTGCCTTCGCCGCCGGATTTCTTGCCGTCATCTGCTTCCACCAACCTGTGGTGGGATTGCTCAACGCCTACGGAGTGATCCCCTTTTCACCTTATTCCATGACGCCGGTCGCCCCTCTCGACGTCCCCGCCTGGTTTTCTGCAAGTTTTTGGGGCGGTGTCTGGGGCCTGGTCATGATGCTGGTGTTTGCGGCAGCACGTATTGAGCGCGGTGGCTGGTGGAAGGCGGGCCTGTTCGGCGGTATCGCGCTGACGCTGGTGGCGATGCTGGTGGTCTTCCCGCTCAAGGGGCGCGGTATCGATCTTGCCGTGTTCCCCATTGGCTTTCTGGTCAATGGCGCCTGGGGCATCGGCACCTGGACCTTCGTGCGCGCCTGGCGCCAGTAGCAGCGCCGCAATGCCAGCGGCCCCGTCGGGTCAGTTCACCTCCACGGGGCCGCTTGGCGTGAGCGCCTGCTGGTCAGTTCTCGGTGGCGGCCGTGCCTACTGGAGCCGCAGGAGGTCTGGTCACAATACAGCGGTAGCAGACCAGCGCCAGCATCCCGGAAAGCCCGATGGCGATCGCCATGCTATGGGAGGTGCCGTCGTGTAACTGGCCGACCAGCGCGCCTGCGGCGGCGGCGATACTCATCTGGATAAACCCGAACAGCGCCGAGGCCGAGCCCGCACAATGGGGGTTGGGCGCCAGGGCGCCTCCCATGGTCTGCGGCATGATGATGCCGAAGCCGACCATGTAGACCATGTTGGGGACGATGACCGCCCAGGGCGTATGCACCCCGGCCACTGACAGCAAGGCCATGGTGATACCGCCCAGGGCAGCGATCAGCGTTGCTACCGTCAGCAGCTGGTGTCGGCTACGCCGACGGCTGAGCTTGGCGCTTGCCATCGAGCCGATAAAGAAGCCCAGCACGATAGCGGCGAACAGATAGCCGTAGACATCGGGACTGACACCCATGTAGTCGATCAGCACGAAGGATGAGCCTGATAGAAAGGCGAACAGGCCGGAGAAAGCCGCGGCGTTGGCCAGGGTATAGCCGATAAAGTCTCGCTGTCCGAGCAATGAGCGGAAGGTGGTAGCCAGTGCCGAGGGCTTGATCGACTGGCGGCGATCCTTGGGCAGCGGCTCCGGCATCATCGCGATCAGCCCGAGCATGGCCAGGGCGTAGAACGCCAGTGCCAGGAAGATCGCGTCCCAGCCGAACCACACCAGCAGGCCCGCGCCCACCACCGGTGCCAGCGCCGGGGCCAGGGCCATGACGCTGGCCATGTAGGAAAGGATACGGCTGGCCTCGAAGGGGCCGTGGATGTCGCGTACTGCGGCCCGGCCCAGCACCGGTCCGGCAGAGCCGCCCAGGGCCTGGAAGAAGCGCGCCACCAGCAGTGTCTCGATGTTGGGGGCGAACGCGCAGGCCAGGCTTGCCAGCAGGAAGATACCCATGCCGGCGGCGAGAATCGGCTTGCGGCCGAAACGGTCCGACAGTGGGCCGCACAGCAGTTGCGCCATGGCAAAGCCAATCAGGTACAGCGATAGGGTCAACTGGATCTGGTCGGCGCCGGTACCGAGGGCCTCACGCATGGCGGGCATGGCGGGAAGATACATGTCGGTGGCCAGCGGCCCCAGAGCGGTCAGCGCGGCCAGCAGGCCTACCGTGGCGCGGGATGTCGGGTTCAGCACGTGCAGCTCCAGATCGGCGATGGCAAGTGTCAGGGAACGCGAAGGGAGCGCCGCGCGACGCTCCCTTCACGATGATATGGCGGGCTGCTCGGCCATACCGGCAGCGCCTGGTGGGGCCTCGGGTGGCTGACCAGGGTAGCTGGCTAAGGTAGCTGGCTAAGATAGCGGAGCAGCGTAGCCGAGTAGTGTAGCCGATCTCAGCGCGCGTCGGGCTGAACCTCGGGTGCCGCTGTAGCGAACGCTGGTAGACAGCGAGCCTGCTCGCAGATCGCTTGTATCGCGGGATAGGCGGACAGGTCACAGTCAAATCGCTCGGCATTGAACACCTGAGGCACCAGGCAGACGTCGGCCAGGGTCGGCTGATCGCCAACACAGAACCTGCCTCTATGAGGCTCAAGCATGGTCTCGACCGCTGTCAGCCCCGTGGCGACCCAGTGGCGGTACCAGGCCAGCCGGGAGTCTTGGGACAGGCCTAGCGCGCCGGTCAGATGCGTCAGCACCCGCAGGTTATTGAGCGGATGGATATCGCAGGCGATGACCTGGGCCAGGGCGCGGATGCGCGCCCGCTGTGCGGCATCGCCGGGCAGCAGCGGCGGATCGGGATAGCATTCGTCCAGATATTCGCACAGCGCCAGGGACTGGGTCAGCGGCTGCCCATCATCGGTGATCAGGGTCGGCACCAGCCCCTGGGGGTTGCGCGCCAGGCTGGCGCTGTTCCGCTGCTCGCCCTTGCTCAGGTCGACCGGATGATAGTCGAGGGAGATGCCCTTGAGGTTGGCGACGATACGCACCCGATAGGCCGCCGAAGAGCGGAAATAGCCGTAGAGCTGCATGTGGAGTATCCGCTGGTGGGATCAGGGTGTGTACTTCACCACTCGCTGGTCGATGGCACCGAAGATGCTGTGGCCGCTGTCGTCGAACATCTCGATGCGCACGCGATCGCCGAAGCGCATGAAGGGTGTCGTGCTGTCACCGTGGAGAATCTTCTCCACCATGCGTACCTCGGCCAGGCAGCTATAGCCTACGCCACCGTCGGCCACCGGCTTGCCGGGACCGCCATCCGGGTCCGGGTTGGACACGGTGCCGGAGCCGATCACCGCACCGGCACCCAGGTGGCGGGTGCGCGCGGCGTGGGCCACCAGTCGGGGGAAGCTGAAAATCATGTCGGGCCCGGCCTCGGGCGCGCCGAACATCTCGCCGTTGAGGTGAACCGTCAGCGGCAGGTGCACGCGCCCGTCGCGCCAGGCCTCGCCTAGCTCGTCCGGGGTGACGCAGACCGGCGAGAAGCTCGAGGCCGGCTTGGCCTGAAAGAAGCCGAAGCCCTTGGCCAGCTCTCCAGGAATCAAGCCACGCAGACTGACGTCGTTGACCAGCATGATCAGCTTGATATGTCCGGCCGCCTGCTCGGGGCTGGTCGCCATGGGCACGTCGTCGGTGATGACGGCAAGCTCACCCTCGAAGTCTATGCCATGGTCCTCGCTGATCGCCTCGATATCGTCAAAGGGACCGATAAAGCGGTCGCCGCCGCCCTGGTACATCAGCGGGTCGCTCCAGAAGGTCTCTGGCATCTCGGCGTTGCGCGCCTGGCGTACCAGCTGTACGTGATTGAGATAGGCCGAGCCATCGGCCCAGTGGTAGGTGCGTGGCAGCGGCGAGTGCAGTGAGTGATGGTCGAGCTCGAAGGCCTGATCCAGCTCGCCGTCATTGAGCCGCCGGTAGATGTCCTCGAGCTGGGGCGCGTTGGTGTCCCAATCTTCCATCAACTGTTGCAGGGTGGTGGCGATCTGGGGAACGCGCACGGCGCGAGTCAGGTCACGGGAGACGACCACCAGTTCGCCGTCGCGCCCGCTCTTGAGGCTAGCCAGTTTCATCGCAGTATTCCTTGTTGTCGCGTGGCTCAGGGCCGGTTCGGGTCGAAGTGGGAGCGCAGTCCCTGCCATACGCTCACGTAGTCGCGTTGGCGGAAGTCGGCAGCCAGAGCCTTTTCAGTGGGCTGGAACACGTAGCGACTCTCGAACATGAAGGCCAGAGTCGCGCCCAGGTAGTGGGGTTCCAGGCATGCGTTCGAGGCCTTCTCGAAGCTCTCGGCGTCGGGGCCATGGGGCGACATGCAGTTATGCAGGCTGGCGCCGCCGGGCAGGAAGCCCCCAGCCTTGGCGTCGTACTCGCCATGGATCAAGCCCATGAATTCGCTCATCAGGTTGCGATGGAAGTAGGGCGGGCGGAAGGTGTTTTCGGCCACCATCCAGCGTGGCGGAAAGATCACGAAATCGATATTGGCCATGCCCGGGGTATCCGACGGAGAAGTCAGCACGGTGAAGATCGATGGGTCCGGGTGGTCAAAGCTCACCGTGTTGATGGTGTTGAAGTTGGCCAGGTCGTACTTGCAGGGCGCCAGGTTGCCGTGCCAGGCCACCACGTTCAGTGGCGAGTGGTCGAGCCGTGCCGCCCATAACCTGCCTGAAAACTTGGCCACCAGCTCGATGTCTCCGCTGACCTCCTCATAGGCGGCGACGGGGGACAGGAAATCGCGCGGATTGGCCAGGCCGTTGGCCCCGATAGGGCCAAGCCCCGGCAGCTCCAGCGGACTGCCGTAGTTTTCGCAGACATAGCCTCGGGCCTGGTCGCCCTCAACAATGCGTACCTGGAACTTGACCCCGCGGGGGATCAGCGCGATCTCGCCATTCCCTACGTCCAGGGTGCCGAACTCGGTGCGCAGGCGCAGGGTGCCGAGCTGGGGCACGATCAGCAGCTCACCGTCGGCGCTGTAGAAGAAGCGCTCGGTCATGTCGCTGTTGCAGGCATAGAGGTGGACGCCGCAGCCGGTCTGGGTGCCGGCGTCGCCATTGACCGCGATGGTGGTCAGGCCGTCGATGAAGTCGGTGACCGCCTCGGGCATAGGGGCTGGGTCCCAGCGCATCTGGTTGGGGTCTGCGGCGGGCCGTGATAGCGGCGCGGTGGCAAGATCACCGCTATCCAATGGATGGTAGGCGCTTTGGGCCACCGACGGGCGGATGCGGTAGAGCCAACTTCTCAGGTTGTGGCTACGTGGCGCGGTAAAGGCCGAGCCGGTGAGCTGCTCGGCGTACAACCCGTAAGGGCATCGCTGGGGCGAATTCTGCCCTTGGGGCAGGGCGCCAGGCAGTGCCTCGCTGGTGAAGTGGTTACGAAAGCCACTCTGGTAGGTCAGAGAGCTTCGTCCAGGGCGGGGAGACATGAAAGACACCTCCATCGAAGAGACGACTGCTGATGTCCTTTCAATATAGTTTCAAAAGAAACTAATTGGCACGTGACTTTAGTGGAATACGCCCAAAGAGTGTTCTCCGACACGGCTCGCACAAGCTGAGCGTGAAGTTTATGCGCTTCCACTTTCCGGCAGAACGTCTTGCTAGCGGGACTTTTTCATGCTGAACAAGCACATTTTTGTCGGTGGTGAAGACGTGATAACACGGCGGCTAAAGTGCACTTCGGTCTCGTTCAACCATCGCTGTACGGATACGATTAACGGCCTAAAATCGATGTTGGTTTTCACTGCAGGTGATCTTTACTTGTGTAATTTCAATGGTTTGTATTTTAATATAAGCGTTTGTTTAATTTAATAAAATAATGATTTAGGGGTTCTGCTGGGGACAGCAGCCGCTCAGGCTGTTGCACGAGCTGCAGGCTCGCGTTCTGCCGACCGGCAAGGCGACGCCGGCAACACCTGCCAGGTATAGGCGGGGAGGCAGACAGGGAGATGAGATGTCATTGATGGCACCTGAGTTCAGAGAGAGAACCGATCACCAGGTGTACTGGATGACCGGGCAGTTTCGCGAGCGTGACCGTGAAGATGTATATCGCCGCACCATAAAACCAAGGGTTCGCTTTGAGTCGCGCCTGGCGATTGTCGTGGCGGCGATGATCTTTGGTATGTTCACCATTTCCGATTATTTTTATGTCGGTCAAAGCGTTGCCTTTTATGCGCTGGTCATCATGCGGGCCATTGTCGTCGGCTGTTGTCTGGCACTGGCCATGGCCATAGGGCGTTGGGGCAACTACAGCCAGCGCCTGTGGTTGCACGCCCTGCCGCTCTGGATATTGGCGACCGGCATTATCCTTATCGTTCCGCTGCGCCCTGATACGCTGTCGACGCAGATGCTGGCGGTCATCGTGGCGATCATGGCGTTCTATCTGCTGATTCCTAACCTGTTGACGGTGGTGACCGGCGCCAGCCTGTACCTCAGCGTGGGCTTTCTGGTGGCTGTGGTGCTGGCGACGGATGTCTCTGCGGTGGTCATCTTGCGCATCACGCTGCTGCTGATCATGGCCAATGTAGTGGGATTCTTTGCGCTGCTTCGGGTGGAATACCTGCAGCGCAAGCAGTTTGCGTTGTTGCATGAGGAGCGCGGCCACAATCGGCAGCTGCTCAGGGAAATGGCCCATCGGCGTTCTCTGGAGTCACAGCTGAGGCGGCTGGCCGAGCAGGACGCATTGACCGGCCTGGCTAACCGAGGCCACTTCATGAAGCGTGCCCAGACCCTATTTCAGCGCTCCCGCGTGGAAGGCATTCCGCTTAGCCTGTTCATGCTGGATGTCGATCACTTCAAGGTCATCAACGACACCTGGGGCCACAGCCAGGGGGATCAGGTCCTCATCGAAATTGCCGAGGCCTGTCAGCAGTCGCTGCGCCCACAGGACATTATCGGGCGTTTCGGCGGCGAAGAGTTTGTGGTGGCGCTGCCGGACACTCGCCTTGACGATGCGAAACAGGTGGCTGCCCGCCTGCAGCAGGCTATCGCCGGGCTCGCCTCGCGTTCCGACATGAGCATGCTGGCCTTGAGCGTGACGATCGGCATTGCCGAAATGCGACCAGGGGATACGGACCTGGATGCGCTCTTGAAGCGGGCTGACAAGGCGCTGTATGTCGGTAAACGGGAAGGCCGGGATCGCGTCGTGGTGAGCTGAGACATGTTCCGGGCTAGGTGAGCTTCGTACTTGCAGTGTAAAGATGTCATGGTACTGTTAACTGTTGACAGTAAATCCCGTGACGGAGGCGAGATGGACTCGACCAAGGACCGGATCGGCCAGCGGCGTTCCAGCACGCTGACGTCCATTGCTCGAGATGCGATCGAGCAGTTGATCATTTCCGGTGAATTATCCGCTGGAGACCGTATCAATGAGAGTGCACTGGCTGCTAGGTTCGATATCAGTCGGGGGCCCATCCGCGAGGCTTGCCGGAGTCTTGAATACGCCGGGCTGATTCGTAACGTGGCAAATCATGGTGCCTACGTTCGCGAAATGAGTTTAGAAGAGGCCCGTGAGCTATATGAAGTGCGTCGCGCCCTGACTGCTTTAGTGGGTGAACTGCTGGTAGAGCGTGCCACTGATGCGCTGATTGTTGAGCTTGAGTCCTTGGTAGAGAGCATGGATCAGGCAGCCAAGCGCGAAGATCTCGATGACTACTATCAGCTCAACCTGCAATTTCACGACACCATGATGGCCCATACCGGTAACAGCACTCTGGCGCGCTACTATGATGACACCATCAAGCAGCTGCACTTGTTTCGACGTCGTGGGCTGGTACAGCGGGGTAACCTGAAGGCTTCAAACGCTGAGCACGTGGCTATCGTCCGCGCGATAGCCGAACGCGATGCTGAGCGCGCGTCCCGAGCGCTACGTGATCACGTCATGTCCGGGTGGAGACGAATGGAGCAGGCGCTGGCAGGCACTAGCCACTTGTCTTAAGGCGTGGCCCATACTCCTCTGCTTGATCGATTTTTGGCTAAGCCAACAGAACAGGTAGACCAACGTCTACTTATTGGCAATGCATCCCTCTGCTAGGTTTTGTCTTGTAAACTGTTAACAGTTTACAGTTTGTGCCAAGCGCTATCTATCATGACGTGACTTCTCAACAACGACTCCAAAGGAGAACCACCATGCGCCATTGGTTTATATCCAGCATGCTGGCGATGGGCGTCGCAGTTAGTCCCCTTTCCGCCGCTTTGGCTGCGGATGACTTCCCCATCAATCCGATCGAAATCGCTGTACACACCTCTCCAGGTGGAGGTACTGACACGACTGCCAGGATGGTAGCCCTGTCGACTCAGGAGCAGTTCGACAGCAATGTCTTTGTCCAGAATAAGAAAGGCGGTGGTGGGTCGGTGGCGATGAGCTATGTCAGCGGTAGGCCGGCGGATGGCTATACCCTGATGGCCATCACCCCAACTCACCTGTTCACCATGCTGCGCGGTAATGCGCCGGTAGATATCGATGATATTCGTGGCGTGGTGCGGGCCACCGACGATCCAATCATCATCATGGTCCGCGGGGATAGTGACTTCGCCACCCTTGAGGATCTGATTGAGGCCGGTCGCTCTGGAACCATCAAGTGGGGCGGCACCCAGATCGGTGGCGTTGACCATATTGCTGCGATGAGCTTTGCCAACGAGGCGGGCCTCAAGGTCTCTTATGTGCCGTTTGATAGTGGCGCAGAGTTTGCTGCTGCCCTGTCTCGCGGCGACATCGATGCAGCTGGTCTCAACATATCAGAAACCCAGGACCAGATCGCCGCCGGAGAGTTTCGTCCCTTGGCTGTGATGGCTGATGAACGAATGGGCGCCCTGCCTGAGGTGCCAACTCTGGCTGAGGACGACATGGACGTGGCTTTTTCCACTGTACGTGGCTACGTGGTGCTTAAGGATACTCCTCAGGAGCGGGTTGATGCCCTGGAGCAGGCCATGCTCGACGGTATGCACAGCCAGCGTTATCAGGAGTACCTCGAGGGTATAGGTCTTGATAGCACCAGTATTGCCGGGGGTGAGGCCTGGGATGCGCAGATCCGCAGGATGTATGAAGCGGGCAAGGACACCATGACTGAACTGGGCTTGCTCCAATGACGTTGCAAGTTGTCAACGAGATTTGGCCCAAGAGAGAGCGTGCAGCGGGGGCTGGGACAGGGAGGGTCCCGCTGGTGGCTACCAGGAGGATGGAGCCCGGCTCGCACTCGATCTCGACGACTGGCTCTCTTAGATGGAGGGGATGTTCATGATGCGTCTACGGCGAGACCTGCTTCCCGGCTGCGCTTTGCTGACGCTGGCCGGAGGCCTGTACGTCATCACCACCAATTTTGGCACTGTGCCTGCGTCCTTTGCTCAGGGCATGCAGGCCGCGGATATGCCGCGCCTCATTATTGGTGTCATCGTTGTGCTGGTGCTGGTCATGATGGCTCAGGGGCGCGGGCATGAGGAGGAAGCCAAGCCGGCGATCTCCTGGCGCATGTGGGCCACCTCGTTTGTGCTGTTGATATCGGTGTTTTTGTTCGACGTGCTCGGCCTGACTCTGACCACCGTACTAACTTGCCTGATTATTCCGCTGCTGTGGGGTGAGCGTCGCCGTGGTGCCGTGGTGCTCTATGCCATCGCCGTGCCTGCCTGCATCTATCTGCTGTTCACTCACGCCTTGTTGCTCAGGTTGCCCCAGGGCGTGCTGAGCCCCTGGCTGTCCTGATAGGGAGACAACCATGGATCCGATTCTCATGGGGCTTAGTATCCTCGCCGATCCGGTCTCGCTCGGCGTCATCCTGCTCGGCACCATCATCGGCGTGCTGGTAGGAGCCTTGCCGGGGTTGAGCTCGTCAATGGCGGTTGCCCTGCTGTTACCCTTTACCATCTATCTGGAGCCGATACCGGCAATTTCGATGCTGGCGGCGCTTTACTGTGCCGGCACCTTTGGCGGCTCCATTACCGCTATCTTGATTAATGCTCCCGGGGCGCCGCCCGCAGCTGCCACCGCTTTTGATGGCTTTCCTCTGGCTCAGCGCGGCGAGGCGGGGCGTGCCCTTGGCATGGCAGCGGTCTCCAGCGTCATTGGTGGCATCATTTCTCTTGTTGTCATGGTATTGGCGGCTCCCGCTCTGGCTCGCATAGCTCACTCATTTGGCCCACCTGAGTACTTTGCACTGGCAATTTTTGGGCTGTCGATGCTGGCATCGATCAGCGGGAAATCACCAGTCAAAAACTTGATTGGTGGGGCGCTGGGGTTGCTGATTGCCACAGTCGGAGTCGACCTGACCACCGGCGTGGAGCGTTTCACCTTCGGTGTACCTGAACTCTATGAAGGCATCAGCTTTATTCCCATTTTGATCGGTTTATTCGCCGTATCGGAGCTCTTGTCCCAGTCCGATGTCATCGACCGGGCGAAGGAGCGTATTTCGCTTACCGCTATCAAGCTGCCGACTCGCGATGACTTCAAGCGAGTGTGGAAGACCATATTGCGCTCCTCTGGTATCGGTACCTTCATCGGTATTCTGCCGGCGGAGGGCAGCACCATGGCGGCGATGATCGGCTACAACGAGTCACGACGCTGGTCGAAGAACGGTGACAAGTTCGGAACGGGTGAGATCGAAGGCATTGCAGGTCCAGAAGCGGCCAACAATGCGGCGACTGGTGGTTCCATGGTGCCCACTCTAGCCCTCGGTATTCCTGGCTCGGCCACCGCCGCGGTCATCCTCGGCGGCCTTCAGATCCATGGCATCCGCCCGGGCAGCTACCTGTTCGAAAACCAGCCACATCTACTGTATTCCATCTTTGCTGCCATGCTGGTGGCCAACCTGGTTTTTCTAGTGTTCGGGCTGGCTGGGGCCAAGCTGTTCTCACGTATCTCACTGATCCCTCGTACCTTCTTGTGGCCTGCTGTGTTCGCCCTCTGTGTGGTAGGTGCCTACGGCGTCAATCAGAGTTTGGTCGACGTCACCATCATGTTGATTGCTGGCTTCATCGGCTTTTGGCTTAAGCGCTACGGTTTCGGTGCGGCGCCGATCATCATGGGCGTGGTGTTGGGCTCGCTGGTGGAGAATTCATTGGCTCAGTCGTTGATCATCTTCGACCAGGACGCCAGTCGCTTCCTCGAACGTCCAGTCGCTCTGCTGTTCTTCGTGCTGGCCGCCCTGAGCATCTTCTACAAGCCGCTGTCCAGCGCTGTACGTCGCATGCGTGGCGGAGCCAGTGCCACTTCAGGAGGCGAGTGATATGAACGCATTGTCAAGCCAACCGTTGACGGGGCGAGTGGCGCTGGTCACCGGCGGCAGCCGCAATATCGGTCGTGCGGTATCTCGGGGTCTTGCCGAACAGGGAGCTGATGTAGTGATCATTGCTCGCCATCATGGGCAGGCGATGGACGATACTCTGGCCGAGGTCGAGGCGTTGGGGCGCCGAGGATTGGGTCTAGCGGCTGATGTGGCCGATCCAGAATCCATAGATGTCGCAGTGGCAGTGGCCGCCAGGGATTTCGGGCGCCTCGATGCACTGGTGTGCTGTGCGGCGGTGCGTCCGCACAAACCGTTCGCAGAGCTGACACTCGAGGACTGGCGGCAGGTCATGGCAATCAATCTGGATGGCCCCTTTGTGGCGGCCAGGGCCTGCCTGCCGCTGTTGCTGGAATCCGATCAGGCTTCCATTGTCACCTTCGGTGGAGTCAGTGCACATCTGGGGGCTGCCGAGAGAGCCAACGTGATCGCCTCGAAGTTGGGGGTGATTGGGCTTACCAGGGCGCTGGCGGTGGAGTATGCAGAGCGTGGCATTACCGCTAATTGCATTGTGCCGGGCCAGATTGATACCGAGCGGGCGAAAGGCTCACCCCCGCCTTCACTAAAAGGTGGCAAAGGACCTTTGGTTGGACGACTCGGCAGTCCTGAAGAAGTCGCGGCACTGGTGTGTCATCTAGTGGGTCCGATGGCCCGCTACAGTACCGGCCAGACGCTCCATCTCAATGGCGGCAGCTACCTCGGTTAAGTCATGACCATTTTCCTGAGACCTGGTCCAGCCCCTGCTCGAATGCGTTATTGGTGGCGCAGGTGTCTGTTACCCGGATTGGTCGCCGTTGTCGGTGGCAGTGTGTGGAACACGCTGGGACTGCCTTTGGGCTGGTTGCTGGGTGCGGCCATTGCCACTGGGGGCTGGGCAGCGGCCGGCCTGCCTGCCCAGGCGCCAAAACCAATTCAGCGCACCGGATTGATGGTAGTGGGGGCTAGCGTTGGACTTTGGATCACCCCCGAGGTAGCTCGCCAGTTACTCGGGTGGTTGCCAGTGATGCTGGCTTCAGCAGCGTTGGGGGTCGTGCTGGCGGTGATAGCCACTCCCTTGTTCGCTCGTCTGGCCAGGCTCGATAGGGCTACGGCCTACTTCTGCCTGTTGCCTGGTGGTGTGATTGAAATGGCCGAGATCGGCGAGGGTTACCACGCCAATCGGGCGGCCATTGCTGCACTGCATGCCATCCGTGTCGGGCTAATCGTCACCTTGCTGCCATCTCTGCTGCTGTGGACAGGGCCTGCTGAGCTACCGATAGCGGGTGCGTCAACGACGGGTGGCGATTTGGACATCTGGTGGGTAATCGCTTTGTTGATGGTGTGCGCCGTGGCGAGCCGTGGCACCGCATGGCTCGGCATGCCTTCGGCCTGGTTTCTGACACCGCTGGTGGTGGCAGGAGGATTATCTGGCGCAGAAATGCTCCCGGCGTCGCCGCAACAGGTTCTGCATCTGCCAGAAGGTTTGCTGATCTGTGCCCAGGTGGTAGTGGGGTTTGGCCTGGGCGCCAAGTTTCAGCGTGCCACTTTGCTGTCTCTGCCCAGGGCCATCACCTTCGGCATCCCTGTTCTAGTGATGATCGGAGTGCTGGCGGCGCTGGCGGCGGTGGTGATTGCCGCAATGTCGAGCTCAAGGGAAAGCGTGCAGACCCTGATCCTCGGGTTTTCTGTGGGGGGAATGGCTGAGATGACCCTGACTGCCCAGTCCTTGGGACATAACGCTGCCTTGGTGGCTGGGTTCCACGCGATTCGTGCGCTGTCGGTCAACTTGTTTGCGGGGCCGCTTTGGGCACGCCTGTCTCGCTTGCGGTTTTTTGCGTAGTACCTGCCCAGTTTTCAATGTGTTCGACCACAGGGTCGACCCCACCCAAATGTCATTGCGATTCAAGGAGAAATACGATGTCTGTTGCCACGAACGTCTTTGCCAAGATGCCCTCGAATACTCGAATCACCGCTGAAGCTGCAGAGTTTATAGAGTCGGTGTGTTTTAAGAACATTCCCGAAGAAGCCCTGCGTATCGGCAAGCGCTGCGTGTTGGATGGGGTTGGCCTGTTTGTTGCGGGTTCTGAGGAGCATTCAGTCAAGATCCTGGCTGAGGAGGCGGTTGAGTCTGGAGGGCGAGCCGATGCCTTGGTGCTGGGCCAGGGCTCTGCCAAGGCACCAGTAGCTCAGGCTGCCCGCGTCCTGGGTACGGCCGGCCATGCCCACGACTGGGATGACAGCCAAGTCAGCAAGGATCCCGCCCATATCTATGGTTTGTTGACCCATCCCACCATCCCGCCGCTCAGCGCGAGTCTTGTGGTCAGTCAGCGACTTGGCGGCGTCGATGGCCAGCGTTTCATGGAAGCGTTTCTCACCGGTTTCGAGGTCGAAAGCAAGATCTCCGAGTGGATGCTGCCTCAGCACTACATGCAGGGCATGCATTCCAGCGGCACCGTAGGCACATTCGGTGCTTTTGCCAGCGCGGCTAAGCTGATGGGGCTGAAGGGTGAGGCGTTACGCCATGGTCTCGGCATTGCCGCCAGTCTTGCGGCGGGCATTCGATGCAACTTCGGTACTATGACCAAGCCTCTCCATGTTGGTCGCGCCGCGGAAAATGGCGTTACCGCGGCGCTACTGGCCAGCCGCGGCTTCACAGCTGACCCCGAGGCACTGGATGGCCCCTGGGGCTTCATGGCGGTGCAAGGTGGTGGTGCCAGCGAAGAAAAGCTTTCCCAGGGCTTCGGTCGGACCTGGTCGATTGTCGAGCCGGGGGTGTCGATCAAGCCGTATCCCTGTGGAGTGCTGACCCACCCTACCATCGATCTGATGCTACGCCTGGTGCTTGAGTCAGATGCGAAGCCTGAAGACATTGAAGAGGTTGTCGTCTTCGCTGGCTCAAACATTCTCAATCCGATTCGCTACCCCATTGCTGCCAACCATCTGCAGGCCAAGTTCTCGTTGCCTGCGGCCTTGGCGATGATCGCTCTTAACCGTCAGGCTGGCAAAGTCGAGTTTTCCGACGAATTTGTCGCATCTGAGGCTATGCAGGACATGCAAAAGCGCATCCGTACCGAGTTCGATGCGGAGATCGAGGCCCAGGGCTTCGACAAAATGCGCTCGCGCATCACACTGCGCCTCAAGGGACGTGAGGACGTCAGCGGTTGGGCTGATGAGCGCTATCGTGGTGGTCCGGAAAATCCCCTTAGCGATGATGAGCTCGAGCAGAAAGTCCGTTCCTGCTGCGATGGGGTTCTTGATGAAGACGCTCAGAATGACCTGATTGCTAGCGTGTGGGGGGTCCTGACCCTTGAAGATGTCTCCGACTTAGCACAAAAACTAAACAATGAATGATCGGTTACTGCTGATCCAATAGCCTTGCATTGATGAGGTACAAGAAGGCAGCCGCGTTTGCCAGTTGAGGCTGACAACGCTGCCTCAGTGTTCCTCAGCGCATTGCTGCCCCTGCCTATCCCGGCTATCGTTCGGTATTCATCCATAAGCTGGCGTTCACGTCGGCGGCCGAACGTATCCTCCGGGGAAGACGCCATGGGCTCGCGTGAGCGCGATACCGCTACCAATACCGATATTGCTAGGCTGGATCTGCAGCAGTTTCTTCCCTATCGGCTGAATCGCCTGGCGGACAGGCTCAGCCAGGCGCTGGCGCAGATGTACGCAGAGCGCTACCAGCTGACCATTGCCCAGTGGAGGGTGCTGGCGTGGCTGTCCCATCTGGATGAACTGTCGGCCAAGCAGATCGCCCAGGCCACGGGCATGGACAAGGTGCGTATCTCTCGCGCGGTGCAGGCGCTGGAGGAGCGAGGGTTCATCCTGCGCCAACCTGCGGATCATGACCAGCGGGTGCAGCACCTACGCCTGACGGCGGCTGGAAGGGCGCTGTTGTCCACGCTGATTCCCGAGGCAAGACAGTGGGAAGCCGATGTCGTGGCCACGCTCAGCGCTGAGGAATATCGCGACCTGATGGGTCTGGTCGGGCGGCTTGAAGACCGGCTCGATCAGCTGGAGCAGGGGTGTGATTCCTCTCTTGGGGAATGATCTTTGCCTGATCTGTGGCTGATCTGTGGCTGATCTGTGGCTTATCTATGGCTGACCTGTGCTTGAGGGGGGAGACCTACGACGGCGCTCCCTAGCCGTGATGATCAGCCTCACTTGGTGAGAGGTCGGGCAGACGATGTAGCGTCATGGGTGCTGCTGGACCTTCAGCTTCGGCCAATGAGCAAGCCAGGCCTTTTCCTCGATTCGCTGGCGAAAAGCGTCGGCCTTGCCGCTTTTCGGGTTGAGTGTAATGGTGCCGGCGAAAAGTGGCGCCAGTCCGAAGGGGGCAATCAGCTCGATCTCTTGATCGCGTGAGAGCCTGACGCCAACCGCTGTTTCTAGCTCGACCCAATAGCTCATGGCATCCGCGGTCGACGTATAGGGGGCGTCATGATTGCGAATGTGCATTCTTGCCTGGTTTTTGACCGACCAAGGCAAGGGGGATTGCTGTTCAAGGAAGTGCTGGATGGCCGCGTCGCTCTTCTGACACGTCCTGGTGGGCGCGTAGTGGATGAGGTCAAGGTCGTTGAGAGGGGAGGGCGTCAGCTTGTCATGAAGCTTATCCCAGACCAGATTTCGCACAAAGCCTGCGGCTAGGCACCAATCTTCCAGGTCCAGCTCCGCCGCCAGACGGAGGGCTCGCATTCTTGATGCGTCACTGCGAAGCCACGTCCTAAGGGTGGCGTCATGATCAATGTGGCGGGTCGCTCTTCGGTGTGAAAGCGCGGATAGCGTTTTCATTCACCTATCACCCACCAGCCATCTTTCTCAACCACGGGTACCGGGTCCAGCGCTTCGCCCTGGGCGGGGCCGGAGATGCCTTCACCGCTGTCGAGGCGAAAGCAGGCCTGGTGATGGGTGCAGATCAGCAGTTCGCCGTCCCGACTCATTATCGTGTCGCTGCGCCCGTTCAGGGGCAGGTACTGGTGGGGGCAGGCGTTGACGTAGGCGCGCACCTCTCCGCCGGCATCACGGGCGATGATCAGAGGAAACCGACCGTTATCGCTTTCCAGGGACAGGCACTGACTGTCACCAGGGGGCAGGCGGGAGCATTCCAGCAGCACGGTACCGGCGGGTGGAGCGCTCTTGTACTGACGCCAGGCGTCGCTCATGACAGGTCCTGTGGAGGATGACGGAATGATGCCGGTAGAGATATCAGGGCTTGAACTCGTCGGCCTCGGGAACGCGCCCGCCCAGTTGAGCGGTGATCTCGGCAGCGGTATCGCGCACTCTTTCGCCCAGCGCGTCCAGTCGTTCATCGGGGATGCGTGCTACCGGACCCGACACCGAAATGGCGGCCAGAGGCGTGCCGAGTTCGTCATGAATGCAGGCCGCCACACAGTGCAGGCCGATGGCATGTTCCTCGCGGTCGCAGGCGTATCCACGCTGACGAATCTCGGCCATGGCGCGGCGCAGCTCCGAAGGGCTCGACAGAGTATTGACGGTAACGCGGTCCAGTCCACGTTCTGCCAGGACCCGCTCTAGATCATCATCGGGCAGCCAGGCCATCAGTGCCTTGCCCACGCCTGAGGCATGCAGCGGTGCACGAGAGCCCAGGCGGGTGATCATGCGCATCATCTGGGGGGATTCGCTCTGGGCCAGAAATACCGCGGTTGTTCCATCGCGTACGCCCAGGTTGGCCGTTTCGCCGGTGTCTCTGGTTAGCCTGCGCAGGTAAGGGCGGCTGGTGGCAACAAAGTCGCGAGCCTCGAGAAAGCTGTTGCCGATGCGGAAGGTCTTGACGTCGATGCGCCACACGCCAAGGGTTTCGTCCTGTGTCACGAAGCCCTGGCTCAGCAGTGCCTGCAGTAACCTGTGCGTCGTAGAGGGGGCCAGGTCGGCCTGCTCGGCAATATCGGACAGGGCCAGCCCGCCGGGGCGCATGGCCAGCAGCTCCAGCAGATTGAGTCCCCGCACCAGCGACTGGCTATGGCCTCCGCTGGTCTTGCCGGTGGCCGGTCGCCCGGCTGCTCTGCGCTTGTTCTCCGTCACCTGTCTTCTCCTGGGGCTAGCCATGAACCTGTTGCTGAAGGGCTAGCATACCTGCAGGTGCAGCGTCTTGTCGCGTTTACGGAAAACGCTTCCATAACCAGTCCTTGGGTGAAAAGTGAAGGATGAAAGGAGAACGTCGTGAGTCGAGCGCCCTTTATCGATGTGTCCACCGTGGGCGGCGCTTGGCGACAAAAGCGTCGATGCCCTCTGCCACATCCTCGGCCATCATGTTGGCCGCCATGACCTCCCCCGCATAGGCGTAGGCCTGGCCCAAGGGGAGTGCCCGTTGGCGGGCCAGCATCGACTTGCCGGTAAACAGCGCCACCTGGCTCTTGGCGCGCAGGTTATCCAGCAGTGCCTCAAGGCAGTCATCGAGCGCGTCGGGCTCGGCGACACGGTTGATCAATCCCCACGCCAACGCCTGCTCGGCATCAATGAAGTCACCGGTAAACAGCATTTCAGCCGCCTGCTTGGGGCCGATGTTGCGGGTCAGGGCAACGGCGGGTGTCGAGCAGAACAGACCCACGTTGATGCCAGATACGGCGAAGCGCGCGCTGCTGGAGGCGACCGCCATGTCGCAACTCGCGACCAGCTGGCAACCCGCGGCAGTGGCCAGGCCTTGAACCCGGGCGATGACGGGGACCGGGCAGTCCTGCAGGCGCTGCATCACCCGCGAGCATTGGGCGAACAGCTGGCGGTAGGCGTCTTCATCTTCCAGGGCGCGCATCTCCTTCAGGTCGTGGCCGGCGCAGAACGCCCGGCCCTCTGCGGCGATCACCACGGCACGCAGGTCAGGGCTGGGGGAGATGGTCGTAAAGGCATCATCCAGCGCTGTCAGCATGTCCTGGGACAGTGCATTGAAGCTGGCGGGACGATTGAGGGTCAGGTGCACGATCCCGCGGTCGTCGTGGCGGACGACGGCAGCGTCGTCGTTGGCAGGTAGCGCAGAGGGTGAGGCGGACATCGTGGTGGCTCCAACGAGGGCGAACCTGGCAAGACTAGCGCGGGAGCACCGGTTGTCGGGGCGTGCTTCGACCAAAGGGCTAGACCAAGGAACGCGATCATCGGGCGAGTGATCGAGCCCGGTGGTGATAGATCGTGAGGGAGGCCAGACCCAGAGGCTCGTGCTAGACCATGGTCAGGCGCTGCCAGGATGACGTAGATTCGTTGGCATGCCTGACGATACGGAGCCCGCATGCACAATGACGAGCAACCGCCGATACCGATGAGCGGCGACGTGCTGGCCACGCCGCGCAGCCGCCTGCGCCCCTTCGAAGCGTACGACCTGCCCGCCTTGAGCCGGCTGTTGGCCGATCCCAGGGTCATGCGTTATTCCCTCGGTGGGGTCTGCGACGTTGCGCGTAGTCAGGCATTTATCGAGGCGTGTCGTCAGACGTACAGGCAGAAGGGGTTTGGCTATTGGGCCGTGGTGCATCCGGTCTCCCGTGCCCTGATGGGGTTTTGCGGTTTCGATCACGAGACCCTGGATGGCGAGCAGGAACTGGCGATTGGCTATCGCTATGCGGTGCGTCATTGGGGTAGGGGCCTGGCTACTGAAGTGGCGCGTGCTGTCGTCACCCATGCCTTTACGGTCACCGACAGCGAGTCATTGGTGGCGGTCATTGATCCTGCCAATGTGCCATCGACGCGAGTGGCTCAGCATGCAGGTTTCCAATGGGAAGGGATGACGACGCTGCAGGGCCAGCGCGTCAAGGTCTACCGGCGGCATCGCTACCGTGACGTCAGAAGCTGCTGAGTCTGGACACGTGGCTGCACCCACGGGCCCTGGTTGGGGCTCGTGGGTGCTGTTTCTGCGCGGGAGAAGGATGTCGTGAGCAGGGCCGGTTCAGTTCGGTCGCTGCCGGTGATGGCGCTGAGGCTTAGACGTCGTCACGGAACACTCGGTCGCTTTTCGGTAGAACCAGGTTGAGGATGATGGCGAATAGCGCACCAGGAATCAGCCCCGACTCAATGATGGCTTGAAGGTTCTCGTTCAGGTTGGCGTAAAGCCCCTCCTGGGCGGGTAGACCCACCGCGGCGGAAAGCGATACGCCGATGATCACCATGTTGCGTTTGTTGAAGTCGATGTGAGACAGCATCTTGATGCCGGCGCTGGCAATCATGCCGAACATGATCAACACGGCCCCACCCAGCACGGAGTTGGGAATGCTGGAGACAATCGCGCCCAGCTTGGGGATGAGCCCGGCCAGCAGCAGGAAGGCACCGCCAATGGCGACCACGTAGCGACTGACGACGCCGGTGAGGGCGACCATGCCCACATTCTGGCTGAAGCTGATCTGCGGAAAGGCGTTGAAGATGGCGGCGAACACGCTGGAGATGCCGTCCGCCATGACACCACCGGACAGTTCCTTGGGCGTCGGCTCCCGGTCCAGGCCTCCGGCAGTGGTGCCGACAATATCACCGATGGATTCGGCGCAGGTGACGATGGCCAGCAGCACCACGGGAAGAACGGCAGCCAGATGAAACTCGATGCCGATGGCCAGGGGCACAGGAAGGGACAGCCAGTCAGCTGTGCCGATGCCTGAAAAATCAATCAAGCCAAAGCTGGTGGCCGCCACGTAACCGACGACCAGGCCGATCAACGGTGCCGTTTCGGACCAGATGCCGCGTCCATACTGGTGCAGGCCCAAGGTGACGATCAGTACCAGGGCGCCCAGCAGCAGGTGATGGGTGGCGCCAAAGTCCGCCGCGCCGAAGCCGCCACCCCAGTAGGCAAAGCCCACCGGCATCAGCAGTGTACCCAGCATGACCACAAAGGTGCCGGTGACCACTGGCGGGAACAGAAAGCGAAAGACCGGGAGAAACAGGCCTACCAGGGCCATGGCGATACCGCCGCAGAGTGCAGCTCCGAGCGCTGCTGGCAGGCCCATGCCTACGGCGATGGGAATCAGAACCGGCACGAAGCCGAAGCTGGTGCCCATCACGATAGGCAGTCGAGCACCAATGGGGCCGATACCGAGTGACTGCACCAAGGTGGCGACACCGGCGACAAACATCGCCGCCTGGATCATGAAGGTGGTTTGATCCGCCGGCAGATCCGCAGCACCGGCAATCAGGATGGGAACGGTCACGTTGCCGACGAACATCGCCAGCACATGCTGCAAGCCAAGCGGTATCGCCCTTCCCAGTGGCGGCATGGCATTGACGTCGTGGGTGGAGCGAACCGTGGGCCGGTCGCGGTTATCGCCAGTGGATTCTTGCGTATGCATGGCGGGATCCTCTCCTGTTGTCGTTGTAGTGCCAGGCCGTCCCCTGGCCTGGGCGATGAGTCCGGTCCACCGCATCAGGTGTCAGTCCTTGTGGCTGACTGCCGTGATGCAGCGGTGATGAACAATGGCGTTGCAAGAACGATGCCACGCAGCAGGGTTCCGTGGTGTCGGTATCGATCTTGCCGTGTTGCCCTGCTGGCTAGACCGCTTGGCGAAGCCGCGCCGCCGCCTCGCCATGACGGGCCAGCAGTGCGCCCAGGTCGACGTCGACGGGCAGCCCGTCGACGACTCGCCAGCGGCCGGCCACCATTACGCGATCGGCCCGATGTGCGCCGCACAGCAGTAGCGCCGCAAGCGGGTTTTCTGCGCCGGAGAAACGAGGCTCGTCCAGGCGAAACAGCGCCAGGTCCGCCTGTTGTCCAGCGTCAAGTCCGCCGATGTCGGTTCGGCCCAGGCAGCGGGCTGAGCCTTCTGTGGCCCAGCGAATCACGTCCTGATGACGCACCTGGCTGGGGGAATAACGTAGCCTGCCGATCAGCATGGCCTGGCGCATCTCTTCGGCCAGATTGGAATGGTCCGCCGAGGCCGAGCCATCCACGGCAAGCCCTACCGGGCTTCCGGCGGCCTCCAGCTCCAGCGTTCGGCACATGCCGGAGCCCAGGACCATGTTGGAAGAGGGGCAGTGAGCGATACCGGTACCCGCCTTGCCGAGTCGGCTGACCTCGTCGTCGTTGAAGTGAATGCCATGGGCCAGCCAGGTGCGATCGCTGAGCCAGCCGGTATCTTCCAGATAATCCAGCGGACGCATGCCGAACAGTTTCTGGCAGTAGTGGGTCTCATCTTCGGTTTCGGCCAGGTGGGTATGCAGACGAACGTCCTTGGCCTCGGCCAGGCGGGCGCTGTCGATCATCAGTTCGCGGCTGACCGAAAACGGGGAACAAGGTGCCAATGCCACGGTAATCATGGCGCCATCGCCGCGCTGGTGATAGGCGTCGATCAGGCGGGTGCTCTCATCGAGAATGGTGGCTTCGTCCTGGACGACGGATTGAGGTGGCAGGCCGCCCTGATCGCGACCCACACTCATGGAACCTCGCGTCAGCGCTGCCCGTACCCCCAGCCGATTAGCTGTCTCGACCTGTACGTCGATGGCATGTTCCAGGGCCCCGGAAAACACATAGTGATGATCTGCCACGGTGGTGCAACCGCTCATCAACAGTTCCACCATGGCGAGTTCGCTGGCCAGCGCCAGTTGAGCCTCATCCAGATGGGCCCAGACGTCGTACAGGGTAGTGAGCCAGGGAAACAGTTCCTTGTTGAGCGCAGGCGAGTAGGCCCGTGTCAGCGTCTGGTAGAAGTGGTGATGGGTATTGACCAGTCCGGGCAGCAGCACGTGCCGGGAGGCATCGAACACCTCGTCGACGGCTACGCTGGGCACCTGGCCCGCGCCGAGCTTCTCGACAATACGTGAGCCCTGCACCACGACGCCTGCTGTAGCGGCGGGGTCGCTGGTGGCCAGCGGTTGCCGGATCCATGTCGTGGGTGTGTGTGAATGCATGCATTCCTCCTTCGCGAAGCGAAGGGTTACCCAGGCAGGGTGAGGCGCTTTCGGCACGCGGTAGTGCACATGACACGAACCGCTGCCAGGAGCCGTCACCGCATGGCGTCTGGCCGAATACCTGGTTCAGGTGCCTTCAAGGATGGCTACCGATGGAGGTGTGCGCGGTCTGTGTCCGACTGCACCTCCATGGAACCGACGGTGGCCGTGTATGACAGCAGATGTGCGATATGAGTGCACAGTCCTGGTACGCAATCGCTGTCATTTATTGTGTACAAAATGGCCGTGGCCTGATGAGTTGTCAAGCCGACGCTCATAAGGGTCAAGTGTCGCCGTGATGCCGAGCCGCCCGACGGCGGCTCAGGCGGTCACCGAACAGATAGGCGCCAAGCGCGACGAGAATCAGCGCGGCGCCGGCCAGCATGGAGGCTGAAGGGGTCTCCTGGTTGAACAGCATGCCAAGAGATAGCGCCAGAACCGGAGTGATCAGCGTGACCAATGCAACGCTGGCCGCGTGCAGCCGCGACAGAATGAGGTAGTAGCAGAGGAAACCGATCAAGGAGCCAAACAGGGCGAGATAGAGCACTGCCCACAGGCCGCGGTCACTCAGGGGGATGGTCAGGGGCTCGCCACTGGCTAGCCACAGCACCAGAAAGCACGGCATGGAGCCCGCCAGGGCGCCGACGGTCTGCTCGAGAGGGTGAAGTCCCGCAGAGATGCGCTGGACCGCTATGCCACTGCCACTGAACAGCGTGACGGCGGACAGCATCATGACCAGGGCCACCAGCTGCTGGCCGCTGCCGAGGGCGAGGCTGTCGAGAAAGACCACCGCCAGGCCTGTCACTCCCAGGCCGCAGCCAATCCAGTGCCAGCGCTTCAGCCGCGTGCTGCCCGGCAGCGCTTGCAGGATGATGCCAGAGATCAGAGGGGCCATGCCGAACATCACCGAGAGCATGCCCGATGGCAAGAACTGGGAGGCATAGTAGCTCAGCGCCATGGCGCCAAACACACCCGGAATGGCGGCGGCGTAGCTGACCAGCGCGCGGCGGTCTGTGCGCAGTGTTCTGCGCAACACCAGCAGCAGCACGATGCCGGCCACCAGCGCCAGCCCCATGCGCAGCATGACGCTGCCGATGGGGGCGCCGGCTTCTGCGCTCCATTTGATGGCGAGGGGCGTCGAGGCCCACACCAGTACCACGATCAGGTAGGCCAGTCCGGTCGGCATCAGGCATCCTTGTGAAGCGCTCAGCGGGGAGAGATCAGGATAGGTCTTGTTGGCATGAAATGTCGTCTGTCGCTCATCCTGGGACGACAGCAAGACGCCGCCCTCCCGAAGGAGCGCGGCGTCGTCGAGCTGGAACAGCGTCCGGCGGCCTAGTCGGCGTAGTTGGTCTCGGAATAGAGAACCCGGGTACGCAGGGTGTGATTGACCTCGCGCAGCGCCTCCAGGGCCTGGGGGCCATAGGCCTTGTCCACATCGATGACCACGTAGCCGACCTTTTCATTGGTCTGCAGGTACTGGCCGGAAATGTTGATGTCATTTTCGGACAGCACGCGGTTGATCTCGGACATCACGCCAGGCACGTTCTCGTGGATGTGCAGCAGGCGGTGCTTGTCCGGATGGGCCGGCAGGGCCACCTCGGGGAAGTTGACCGAGGTGATGCTGGTGCCATTGTCGGAGAAGGTCACCAGCTTCTCAGACACTTCGACGCCGATGTTTTCCTGGGCTTCCAGGGTGGAGCCGCCGATGTGCGGGGTAAGAATGACGTTCTCCAGACCCCGCAGCGGGCTTTCGAAGATGTCGTCGTTACCCTTCGGCTCGACCGGGAAGACATCGATGGCGGCGCCATTGAGGCGGCCTTCCTTGATGGCCTCGGCCAGCGCCTCGATCACCACCACGCTGCCGCGGGCGGCATTGATCAGGATGGCGCCAGGCTTCATCAGGCTGATCTGCTCTTCGCCGATCATCCAGCGCGTGGACGGCAGGTCCGGCACGTGCAGGCTGACCACATCGGAGCGGGCCAGCAGCTCCTCCATACTGGCGACCTGGCGAGAATTGCCCATCGCCAGCTTGGTGATGACGTCGTAGTAGATGACGTCAAAGCCAAGCGCTTCTGCCAGTACCGACAGCTGCGACCCGATGCTGCCATAGCCGACGATGCCCAGGGTCTTGCCACGAGCCTCGTGGCTGTTCTTGGCACTTTTCAGCCAGCCGCCCTGGTGGGCGCGCGCATTCTTTTCGGGAATACCGCGCAGCAGCATGATCGCTTCGGCCAGCACCAGTTCCGCCACCGAGCGAGTATTGGAGTAGGGCGCATTGAATACCGGGATGCCGCGCACCAGTGCCGCACCCAGGTCGACCTGGTTGGTGCCGATGCAGAAACAGCCAACCGCGACCAGCTTTTCGGCTGCCGCGAACACCCGCTCATTGAGCTGAGTGCGGGAGCGGATACCGATGAAGTGCACGTCCCGGATCTTCTCGATCAGCGTGGCCTCGTCCAGCGAGGTCGGCAGATGCTCGATGTTGGTGTATCCGGCATTGAGAAAATTGTCCACTGCACTCTGGTGGACGCCCTCGAGCAGCAGGATCTTGATCTTGCTTTTGTCCAGGGACGTTTTGGCCATGGTCGAATCAACCTCTTGGAAGTGGCGGCAGCCAGCGGCTGGTTGGCGGAGAAGGCGCTAAATCAGGGTCGATAGCCTACCACATGCAGCCTTTGCCACGTTGAAAATCCTTGCACCGCAGCATGAGTCTTGTGCATGTACGCTGGCCAACGCGGTGACGTCTTCGACCAAGGCGCAAGGAACGCGGGGCAGACGACCCCAGGGGCAGAGCGTGTATACTGTCGCCCTTTAGGGTGACCGGGTGCCTGGCGATGGCGTCACGGTGTCCCGCACGGTCGGCGATGGCCGTGACCAAGCCATTTCGGGTCAGTCCCTGGCCCACTGTCTGGAGGGGCGCATGGCAACGCAGGACCGCCAGCCATCACAGCAAGATGCCGAGCCTCAGGACTTTGCCGCGGCCATGGGGCAACTGGAGCACCTGGTGGAACGGCTGGAGTCGGGGGAGCTGTCGCTCGAGGAGTCGTTGAAGGCGTTCGAGCAGGGCGTGGCCTTGACCCGCCACGCCCAGCAACGCCTGGACGATGCGGAGCTCAAGGTTCGCAGTCTGACGGAGAACGCCGAGGGGGGGATGCAGCTGTCGCCCTTTGATATCGGGGAGGACGCGGGTGAACGCTGATACCATGCTGGCCCGTCTGGCCGCCGACAGGGCGCGAGTCGATCGCTGCCTGGAGACGCTGTTCGTGGGTCGCCAGTCGGTCGAGCCGAGACTCGAAGCGGCGATGCGCCATGGTCTGCTTGTCGGCGGCAAGCGGCTTCGCCCGATTCTGGTCTATGCCGCCGGTCGGGCGCTGGGCGCCAACGACGACGATCTCGACATTCCTGCTGCGGCCATTGAGCTGGTGCATGCCTACTCGCTGGTGCATGACGATCTGCCTGCCATGGACGATGACGACCTACGCCGCGGTCAGCCCACGGTGCACAAGGCGTTCGATGAGGCTTCTGCGATTCTTGCCGGCGATGCCCTGCAGACACTGGCCTTCGAGTTGCTCGCCAGCTCTACGTCTCCTCGCCTGGGGGCATTGGTGGCCACGCTGGCGCAAGCGTCCGGGCGTGATGGCATGGTGGCCGGGCAGGCGCTGGACCTGGCGGCAGTGGGCGAACGCCCGGACCTGTCCAGCCTTGAAACCATGCATCGCCACAAGACCGGCGCGCTGATTCGCGCCGCCGTCAGGCTTGGCGGTTTGATCGCGGTGCCCGCAGACGACGCGCGCCTGGCCGCCCTGGATGTCTATGCCGCCGCTATCGGCCTGGCCTTTCAGGTACATGACGATGTGCTTGATGTCACGGGTGACACCGATACGCTGGGCAAGACGTCGGGTGCCGATGCGGCCCGTGACAAGCCGACCTATCCCGCCCTGCTCGGGCTTGAGGGAGCTCGGGCCAAGGCGACGGCACTGATCGATGAGGCGCTCGAGGCCATCGCCCCCTTGGGCGAGTCGGCGGCGCCTCTGGCAGGGCTCGCCCGCTACATGATCGAACGCGATCACTGACGACCACAGGGCTACCATGAAGCTGTTCGACACGATTCCCACCGAGCGGCCGGCAACGCCGCTGCTCGATACTCTGGATACCCCGGCTGCGCTGCGTGCGATGACCGCAGACCAGCTCAAGCGCGTAGCGGATGAACTGCGCGCCTACCTGCTCTACAGCGTTGGTGTTTCCGGCGGCCACTTTGGTGCCGGCCTTGGCGTGGTCGAACTGACCGTCGCCCTGCATCATGCCTTTCGTACGCCCCATGACCGCCTGGTGTGGGATGTGGGTCATCAGGCTTATCCACACAAGATCCTGACCGGTCGTCGCGAAGCGATGACCGGCATACGCCGCTACGGTGGCCTGGCGGCCTTCCCACGGCGAGCCGAATCGGAGTACGACACCTTTGGCGTCGGCCATTCCAGTACCTCGATATCGGCGGCTCTGGGCATGGCGCTGGCGGCACGTACCCAGGGCCAGGATCGTCGCGTCTGCGCGGTGATCGGTGACGGCGCCCTGACCGCCGGCATGGCCTTCGAGGCGTTGGCCCATGCCGGCCATGTGGATGCCAATCTGCTGGTGGTGCTGAACGACAATGAAATGTCGATTTCCGAGAATGTCGGCGGTGTGGCCAGCTACCTGGCCCGCATTCTGGTCAGCAAGCCGTACCTGAGCATGCGCGAGAACGGCAAGAAGGTGCTGTCTCATCTGCCGGGTGCCCTGGAGCTTGCACGCCGTACGGAAGAACACGTGAAGGGCATGGTCAGCCCGGCTACGCTGTTTGAGGAGATGGGGTTCAATTATGTCGGGCCGATCGATGGTCACGACCTTGATGCCTTGAGTGCCGCCCTGACCAGCATGCGTGATCTCGAGGGGCCGCAGTTTCTGCACGTCAAGACGCGCAAGGGCCGTGGCTTCCTGCCGGCGGAGTCCGATCCTATTGGCTATCACGCCATTACCAAGCTCGAGACGCCCGATGCGGCCAAGGCTCGGGAAGCTGAGGTGGCAACGCCACCCGCGCCGCCAAAGAAGAAGTACTGCAGTGTCTTTGGCGATTGGATCTGTGACATGGCCGCGGCAGACGAGCGCCTGATCGGCATCACGCCGGCCATGCGCGAAGGCTCTGACCTCATCCGCTTCTCGAAGGAGTATGCGGATCGTTACTACGACGTGGCCATTGCCGAGCAGCACTCGGTGACCCTGGCTGCCGGCATGGCCTGCGAAGGCATGAAGCCCGTGGTCGCGATCTATTCCACCTTCCTTCAGCGTGGCTACGACCAATTGATTCACGATGTGGCCGTGCAGGATCTGGACGTAACCTTTGCCATCGACCGCGCAGGCCTGGTCGGGGAGGATGGTCCCACCCACCACGGTGCCCTGGATCTATCCTACCTGCGCTGTGTGCCCGGCATGGTGGTGCTGGCCCCGGCTGACGAGGCAGAATGCCGCGCCATGCTCAGTGCGGCCTATCACCACCCGGGTCCAGCGGCGGTGCGCTATCCGCGCGGTACGGGGCCAGGCGTGGCGATTCCCGATCACCTTGAGCCGCTGCCGATCGGGGTGGCCGAACCGCGTCGCCAGGGCCAGGGCGTAGTGTTGATGGCCTTTGGCAGCTTGAATGGTCCTGCTGCCGAAGTGGCGGAGCGGCTCGATGCCAGCCACATCAATATGCGCAGTGTGAAGCCGCTGGACCGGGACGCCGTGCTCGAGGCGGCCCGCGCTCACGAGCTGGTAGTGACCCTGGAGGAGAACGTCGTGGCGGGCGGTGCCGGAAGCGGCATCAATGAGCTGTTGCTGGCCGAAGGGGTCTCTGTGTCGGTGCTCAACCTGGGCCTGCCGGATGTCTTTGCTGAGCACGGCAAGCCGGCTGAATTGCTGCGAGACTGCGGTCTGGACGCTGAGGGAATTGAAGCGGCGATTCGGCAGCGCCTCGGCTGAGTCAGCCTACCGTCCCTTCAGAGCACGACGCGATCGGCCCCCTACATGGGGGCCGATCGCATATGGGTCGGTAGCACAGAGACCGGCAACATAGAGATCGATGGCGTCAGTGCGCAGTGGGTCGGCGCCACGGCGTGGGACGCCACGCTGACGCTGGCGCAAGCCGAAACAATAGCGCCAACAATGGCGAGTCGAGTGAAGGAAAGTCGCATAAGACGTCCTGGGCAGTGCATTCGTCGTTAACCTGGCGGCCAGTATCGGTGACTCCCATGACCATTCGATGAAAAGGTGGGCGGCGCACGCTTTCGCCCGCGTCCGGGTGGCGGTGGTATCCTGCCTCGCGTACCCCCATGGTGGTGGGTGGGCGTGATGGCGAGTCGATGACCGTTCAAGCACCTGCCAGCGCCACCTGAGCAGACAGCACGCCGTGGACTGAAACACGGCTCCGACAGAGAGGAATTATGCTGACCATCATTGTTATCGGGGCGGTAATTGGGCTGCTGACCGGAGGCCCGCTGGGCATGTTGATCGGTGGCGGCATCGGCTGGTGGTTGGGCGGACGTCTGCGCGGCGGCGTGATGCTCGGCAAGGGTCTGGCCGAGATGCAGCGCCAGTTCATGGACTCCACCTTCGCCGTCATGGGCGCCGTGTGCCAGGCAGACGGTCAGGTCAGCGGGGAAGAGCGTCAGGTGCTCGAGCAACTGCTGGTGCGCCTGCGCTTGCCTGAAAGCACCAAGGCCAGTGCCCGTGCCGCATTCGAACGCGGACGGGCCAGTGACTTCGATCTGGATGCCGAGATCGCCAGAGTGGCACGCCTGACCCGTGGTCGCGGTGCGCTGCGACAGATCTTTTTGCAGGTGCAGTTGTCGGCCATTGCAGCAGACGGTGTGCTGCACCCAGCCGAGCACAACATGCTGATGCGGGTGGCCCGCGGCCTTGGCTGCAGTGAGGCGGAAATAGCCCAGATCGAGGCCATGCTGCGCGGTGGAGCCTCCCATGGGGCGGGCGCCACTCAGGAAAGCCAGAGCCCGCTGGAGGACGCGTACAAGGTGCTGGGTATCAGCCCGGAGGCCAGCGATGCCGAAATCAAGCGCGCCTATCGCAAGCTGATGAGCGAAAACCATCCTGACAAGCTGGCCAGCCGGGGACTGCCGGACAGCATGCGCGAGGTCGCCGAGGCCCGCACCGTCGAGATCGGCAATGCCTATCAGCGCATCCGGCAGGCCCGGGGCCAGGCCTGACCGTACCTGGACGACGCGGCTGAGCCGTGCTGCTCGCGCCTCAGTCGCTCTGCTTACGCCTCAGTTGCTCTGCAGGGCCGCCACAAGGCGCTGTGCCAGTCGGCAGGACGCGTCGTCATGTCGGTTCCAGGCGAGGGCGAGGCGAGTGCGCAGGTCGCTCCAGCGAGGCGACAATGGTCGCGAGGTCACGCCCTGCCGCTGGGTGACCAGAAAGCTCTGGGGCGCCAGGGCGATGCCTTCATCTGCCGCGACCAGCGCCAGCAATTGGTGATGGTCGTCGGGCTCACGCAGTCGCTGGGGCTGGTAGCCGTGAATGCGAAACAGGCGCTCGCAGTGGTCGAAGTAGTCCGGATTGTCCCTGCGGGAAAACCAGAACAGGGGACGGTCGCTCAGCCTGCAAAGATCCACGTCCCGGTCCTCTCCAAGCCGCTCGGCAAGGGCGTCGGACATCAACACCCATAGCGGGTCGTCGGCGACGATGTGGCACTCCAATGGCTCTGGGAGGGTGATGGGCAGACCGACAAGGGCCAAGGATAGCGGCCTCGCGTCATCCTTCAGCAAGCGTGACAGCAGCCTGCTGGACGGTTGGCGCTCGATGTCCACGGTCTGGTCCAGGTGCGCCTCGAGCCATGCGCGGGAGGGCAGCAGGCCATCATCCACTGCGGGCGTCATGCCGATGGCAATGGGGCAGGGCTGGTCGGTAGGTGCGCTGGCGTCGTGCCAGGCGGCTTCTATTTCCTCAAAGCAGGGGCGCAGCCGGCGAGCAAGGCGCTCTCCTGCCGGGGTCAGGCGCACCTGACGAGTGGTGCGGGTGAACAGCGTGACGCCCAGCTCCTGTTCCAGCGCCTGGATGTGGCGCGTCAGCGGAGGCTGAGTGAGATGCAGCCTGTCGGCGGCCTGGCGAAAGTGCCCAGTATCGGCAACGGCGAGAAAGCTGATTAGCCGGTCGCAACGCTTGAACCATTGTCTGCTGGGCGGCATGGGGCGCTCGTCAGGTTAGTGAAGAGAAGCAAGGACGCCACTGCCCCCCGGCGGTCGATCCATCGTGGATGACCGGGAGGTGTCACGTGGACGCCAGGGATTGATACGCTGCAAGTATCAATCTATCAGCAATTCTCCCGCGGGCCCACGGCCAGGATCATGCAACAGGTCAGACAACGTGTCTGACGTGATCCGCCTTACGTAATGGAGCCTGCGATGACCTCTCCCTCACATTCCCCACGTTCACTGGGTGACCACCTGCACGTTCTGCCCTTGGGGCTAGGGTGCATGGGCATGTCCGAATTCTATGGTGCCAGTGATGACCGTGACGCCACCCGGTTGATTCACGAGGCCCTGGAGCGAGGCGTGAGCCTGTTCGACAGTGCCGACACCTACGGCCAGGGCCATAACGAGCAACTTTTGGGCAAGGCGCTGCACGGTAGGCGAGACAGCGCTGTGATTGCCACCAAGTTTGGCATCGTGCGCAGGCCTGGCGACTACGCCCGGTCGATCAACACGCGCCCAGAGTATGTTCTCGCTGCCTGTGAGGCTTCTCTCGCACGCCTTGGGATTGACACGATTGACCTCTACTACGCCCACCGTCTCGATCCCGAGGTGCCGATCGAAGAGACCGTCGGCGCCATGTCCGAGCTAGTCACCCAGGGCAAGGTTCGTGCGCTGGGGCTGTGTGAGGTGTCACCTGCCACCCTGGAGCGGGCTGCGGCGGTGCATCCCATTGCTGCGGTCCAGAGTGAGTACTCACTCTGGAGTCGCGGAGTGGAGGACAGCGTGCTCCCTGCGTGCCAGCGGTTGGGGGTGTCACTGGTGGCGTACTCACCGCTGGGTCGCGGTTTCCTCAGCGGCCAGATTCGACGTCGTGCTGACATCAGCGAGACCGATTTTCGACGCCACGCACCGCGTTTCTCGGCGCCGAACCTGGCCCGTAACATCGCCCTGCTGGATCGGCTGGATGGGTTGGCACAGCAGCGAGGTGCCACCCCCGCCCAGGTGGCACTCGCCTGGCTACTGGCTCAGGACGACGCCATCATCCCCATCCCCGGCACCCGCAAGCTGAACCGCCTGGACGAGAATCTAGGAGCGCTGTCGCTGTCCTTGAGTGACGCCGATCTGGCGAGTCTCAACGACTGGTTTCACCGGGAGGCCGTGGCAGGGGAGCGCTACACTGAGGAGGGCATGAAAGGGGTCGAGGTGGAGACTCGTCAGCCTGGTTGAACGGCGTGTCGACTTGCACCTAAAGAGGATGGGTTGCGGGGATGGGACAGCGCGGTTGCCGTTTGTGCCGTTAGCGCCTAGGATGCCCCGCTGCCCGCGCGACGCCACCTCCCATGGTGTTGCCCCCTCGGGCCAAGACCGACAAGAACCCAGGAGACTCCCGATGTCCTTCGGACTCTTATCCCTGCTGCCGCCGCTGCTGGCGATTCTGCTGGCGCTGGCGACACGCAATGTCATACCCGCACTGTTCTGCGGTGTCTGGCTCGGGGCCACCATGCTGGCTGGTTACAATCCCGCAGCCGGCCTCTATAACAGCTTTTCTGACTTCATCGTGCCGAGTATCGGTGACGAGTGGAATGCCACCGTACTGATCTATTGTGGCCTGTTCGGCGTGCTGATCAGTGTCCTGCAGCGTACCGGCGGGGCCCATGCCATTGCCCGCGCCATTTCCCGCAAGGTGGCCAGTGCGCGAGGCGCACAAGGCAGCACCCTGGGGCTTGGCATGCTGATCTTCTTTGAAGACTACTTCAATGCGTTGACAGTGGGCAGCGTGATGCGTCCCATCACCGATCGCATGCAGGTCTCCCGTGAAAAGCTGGCGTATATCGTCGATTCGACCTCGGCGCCGATGTGCCTACTGGGCCCCGTATCCACCTGGGTGGTGTTTGTCATGGGCCTGATTGGCACCCAGCTTGGCGAGATGGAGCTGAGTGGCTCGGAATACCTGATCTATCTGTCATCGATTCCGCTGAACTTCTACGCTTGGCTGGCGCTGGGCATGATCTTCTTCATTGTCATCACCCAATGGGACTTTGGCCCCATGGCGCGGGCGGAACGCCGTGCCCGTGAGACCGGAAAGCTGATGGAAGACACCGCCAAGCCGCCCTCTGATACCGATGCGATGGAGCTCAAGGCGCCACAGGATACTGCCCGCAAGCGCAACATGCTGGTGCCTATCGGTGTTCTGCTGGCCATGATTCCACCGCTGTTTCTGTGGACCGGTGACTTCCCGAACAACGACCTGGTCACAGCGGTCGGCAGCGCCGACGGCGGTCAGTCGATTCTGATCGCGACCCTGGTGGCGGTGATGGTCGGCTTGACCATGGGCATGAGCCAGCGCCTGTTCGACTTCCGCGAGGCGATGGATATCGTCGTGGAAGGCATCAAGAGCATGACGCTGGTGTACATCATTCTGGCGTTGGCCTGGTCCATCGGCAGCGTCACGTCGGAGCTGGGCACGGCTGACTATCTGGTGAGTCTGACCGAGGCCAGTATTCCGCCCAGCCTGGTGCCGGTGTTGCTGTTCTTGATTGGCGCCGTGGTGGCCTTCACCACCGGCACGTCCTACGGGACCTTTGCCATCATGATCCCGATTGCCATGCCGGTAGCCGCGGCCATGGATCTGCCGATGGCGTTGGCGATCGCGTCGGTGCTGAGTGGAGGCATCTTTGGTGACCACTGCTCGCCCATTTCCGATACCACCATTCTCTCGTCGGCGGGATCAAGCTGCGACCACATCGACCATGTGCGGACCCAGCTGCCCTACGCCATGACCGCCGGCATCGCCGGGCTAGTGGCGTTCTTTGTGGCAGGAATCAGTGGCACGGTGTGGATGGGCGCTGTCAGTGGCATTGCCGTGATGCTGTCCTTGGCGCTGCTGTTGAAGCTCTTGTGGCAGCCCCGCAGTGACGGGGTGAGGGATGAAGTGACGTACCGCGAGTAACGTGCTGGTTCAGGTCTACGCTGGCAGCGTGGCGCCAGGGTAGCGCTGAAGACATATCGAACATCGCTGCTGGCGCCCTGCAGGCAGGCGATGGCCGAGAGCAGTACAGCAAAAGGCCCCGTCTGCCTGGCAACATCCAGGTGGGCGGGGCCTTTGCGCTTAGCGGAGCAGGAGGGTCAGGTATCGAGCGGTTAGCTTCGCTCGGCAACATCTCCTGATCAGCCAGTGGTGGCTTGGCGAGCCAGGTCCAGATCGTCTTCGCTCATGGCGAAGTCAGTATGGCGTGCCTGGTTGCGCAGCAGTTCCAGCCGGGCATTGGCCATGGCGTTGCTGGCGTCGTCAGCGATATGCGCATTGCCAACACGGTGTGCTGTTTCAAGTGCGCCAGCATCAATCGTGGACAGCGGCTCGGCGTTAACGGCCAGGGCACGCTCGCTGGCCCGGTCTGCCTGGGCGGTCAGCGGCAGGGCGGCGGCGATCAGCAGGGCGGTAGCGGCAATCTTGGCTTTCATGGTCTCTCTCCTGTGGAAGCTCTCGACAGATCGTCTGTCGGTCAGTTCGATGCCGTGGGCACCGAGGCTGTGGCATTTCTTGGTCTGAATAAAACGGTCGTTTTAATTTCAGCCGAAAACATTACCCGGTAGTGGCCTGACGAGCCAGGTCCAGGTCGTGCTCGCTCATGGCGAAATCGGTGCGCTTGGCTTGCTCGCGCAGCAGCTCAAGACGGGCGTGGGCCATGGCGTCACTGCCGTTGTCGGCGATATGGGTGTTGCCCACCTGATTGGCGACGTTCACGGCGTCAGCAGTGAGCTGGGACAGCGGCTCAGCGTTAAGCGCCTGGGCACGCTCACTGGCATTATCGGCCTGGGCGGTCAGCGGCAGGGCGGCGGCGATCAGCAGGGCGGTAGCGGCAATCTTGGCTTTCATGGTCTCTCTCCTGTGGAAGCTCTCGACAGATCGTCTGTCGGTCAGTTCGATGCCGTGGGCACCGAGGCTGTGGCATTTCTTGGTCTGAATAAAACGGTCGTTTTAATTTCAGCCGAAAACATTACCCGGTAGTGGCCTGACGAGCCAGGTCCAGGTCGTGCTCGCTCATGGCGAAATCGGTGCGCTTGGCTTGCTCGCGCAGCAGCTCAAGACGGGCGTGGGCCATGGCGTCACTGCCGTTGTCGGCGATATGGGTGTTGCCCACCTGATTGGCGACGTTCACGGCGTCAGCAGTGAGCTGGGACAGCGGCTCAGCGTTAAGCGCCTGGGCACGCTCACTGGCATTATCGGCCTGGGCGGTCAGCGGCAGGGCGGCGGCGATCAGCAGGGCGGTAGCGGCAATCTTGGCTTTCATGGTCTCTCTCCTGTGGAAGCTCTCCAGGGAGCTTCTATCGGTCAAACTGTGTCAGTGATGTCGTGAGTGGTGTTGCTGCCGTGACCCATCCCATGTCTATGGTCAGCGAGTCGCGGCTTTCGTTTGTTGTTCACGCCGAAACGATCGGCGCAACCATGGATCAAGAGGCCATCTCACCGGTGATCGTGTGTCGTCACCATCGATGTCGTCGACTCGATGACACGGTGATCTGGCCTTAATTAAACGGTCGTTTTAATTTCCGCCGAAAACGTTAACCGGTAGTGGCCTGACGAGCCAGATCCAGGTCATGCTCGCTCATGGCGAAGTCGGTGCGCTTGTCTTGCTCACGCAGTAGCTCGAGGCGGGCATTGGCCATGGCATTGCTGCCGTTGTCGGCAATATGGGTGTTGCCGACCTGGTGTGCTGCATCGACAGCGGCGCCTGATACCTGTGCCAGCGGCTCGGCGTTGATGTGTTGCGCGCGGTCAGTGGCAGGATCAGCGTTTGCCGTCAGTGGCAGGGCAGCAGCGATCAGCAGGGCTGTGGCGGTAATCTTGGCTTTCATGATGTCTCTCCTTGCGGGCCGCTTGGCCCCCTTCTCATTGGTCGACCTGTTTAAAATAAAACGGTCGTTTTAATTTTTCCGGCATTTTTTGGCCCATCTGGGCCTACCGTGTCTTGGCTGTCACGAGTGCTTAGCCATCCACCGCCTTGGTCAGGCGTAGCGTCGAACCTGTCGGTCGCTGATGGGGATGGCTATTGCTTGGCGACATAATATTAACAGACTAACTAACTGTCAAATACCTTTTCAACCTTGGTCTAACTCCGCTTCGTTCCATGGCGCGACTTTCAGGACTCGCTTCTCCGGGCTCGTTTTTCCTGACCCGCTCTTACGGACCCGCTCTTACGGACCCGTTCTTACGGACCCGCTCTTACGGAGAAAGATCAGGGCTCTCAGCTATAGCGTTGCACCTGGCTAGGCTGCTGTGCCTCGATCATCGCCGGCATACGGGTGCGGAGCTGATGCTGTGTGCTATCTCCGTCCACTGTGTCCAGCTGCGCCAGCGCATACTTGGGTGGCGCTGCGATGGCCGAAGCGGGCAGGATGACGGCGAGAATAGCGGTGACGGTAACGAGTAACAGAGCGCGTTTCATGATGTCTCTCCTTGCCGTTACAGCGGAGCCTGAAGGTAGCTCACAGTGTGAGCGCTTGCTGGCCCCGCCGAACGCTGAAATGAGTATGCTGGGCAGCGGTGCTGTGTGCCAGCCAAGGTCTTCAATGATGCCGATTGACGGTTTCTATTAAAACGGTCGTATGTCTTTAGGGTGTTGAAAATTAAACCTTACTTTGTAGCAGCTCGGCTTAAATCAAGGTTCAGCATGAAGTTGGTCATGTCGACATGACGGGACTGCAGGCGGAGGCGAGCCTTGCGCAGGGCCTCGGTGCTGTCACTGGCGATATGCGCATTGATGATGTCGTCCCCTGGCTTGGCCATCGCGTCGCGCATGGACAGGGGTTCGCTGTTGAGCGCCCTGGCGAGATCGGTGGCGCGAGCATCAGCCTGGGCGGTCAGGGGAAGAGCGGCGATGGCAGCAAGGGGCAGCAGGAACTTGAATTTCATGGTGACACCTCATCAGTAGGAATCCATGGAACGCCATTGTTGACGTTTGATCCTCTGTCGGGGCCGCCTTCAGGTTCCTTACAACCTCAGGACTTTCTTTCGATGTCCACGTCGTCTGCTTGAGTGAAATCACCAAGGGCCATCATGTGTCCAAGCTTGCCAGCCTTGGTCGACAGGTAGTGCTCATTGTGGGGATTCAACCCGGTGGTCAGGGCTACGCGCTCCACCACCTGCACCCCGGCCTGGGTCAGGGCATCGACCTTTCTGGGATTGTTGGTCATCAGCTTGAGGCCTTGCACGCCAAGGTGGTCGAGCATGGGGACGCACAGGTCATAGCGTCGCAAGTCGGCGGCGAATCCCAGGCGCTCGTTGGCCTCCACCGTGTCGGCGCCCTGATCCTGCAGATGGTAAGCGCGGATCTTGTTGAGCAGACCAATGCCGCGACCTTCCTGGCGCAGGTAGAGGATCACCCCGCGCCCCTCTTGAGCGATACGCTTGAGCGCCTCTTGCAGCTGATAGCCACAGTCGCAGCGCATCGAGAACAAGGCGTCCCCCGTCAGGCATTCAGAATGCACGCGACCAAGCACCGGGGCGCCATCGTCGATATCGCCCAGTGTCAGGGCAATATGATCCTTGCCCGTGGCTTCATCTTCGAAGCCGTGCATGGTGAACGTCGCCCAGGGGGTGGGTAGGCGGGAGGCGGCGATGAAGCGGATCGTCACGAGGTACCTCGAAGTCAAGACAACGGTCGGGCCGTCAAGGGGCGTTTAGTCTATCAGGAACTCGCGCTGGGCTCACGGGAAGCACTCGGGTAAGCCACGACACACGGTCGCAGGGGCCTCTCGTCAGCCAGTCATTGCGGTACAATGCGGGCAAATCTCCTGTTGGATGATGCCTGCATGGAACTGAAGAACGATCGATTTTTGCGCGCTCTGGCACGGCAGCCAGTGGACCGGACACCGGTATGGATGATGCGCCAGGCGGGTCGCTACCTGCCCGAGTACAAGCGGGTGCGTGGCGAGGCCGGGAGCTTCATGGACCTGTGCCGCGATACCGATCGTGCCTGTGAGGTGACGCTGCAGCCGTTGGAACGCTTTCCGTTGGATGCCGCCATCCTGTTTTCGGACATCCTGACGATCCCCGACGCCATGGGCCTTGGGCTGTACTTCGAGACTGGAGAAGGTCCGAAGTTCCGCAAGCCGGTGAGGACCGCCGCTGACGTGGCTGCACTGCAGGCGCCGGATGCCGAGCGAGATCTCGACTATGTGATGCGCGCGGTCTCCACCATTCGGCGTGAGCTCAATGGTCGGGTGCCGCTGATCGGGTTCTCCGGGAGTCCCTGGACGCTGGTGACCTACATGGTCGAGGGAGCCTCCAGCAAGGATTTCCGTCACGTCAAGAGCATGCTCTACGCCACCCCCGACGTCATGCATCAATTGCTGGATACGCTGGCGGATGCCGTGACGGACTACCTCAATGCGCAGATTCGTGCCGGTGCACAGGCGGTACAGATCTTCGATACCTGGGGAGGGACGCTGTCGACGCCGGCCTATCGCGAGTTCTCGCTCAAGTACATGGAGCAGATCGTGGCGGGACTGGAGCGGGAGCATGACGGCCGCCGGGTGCCGGTGATCCTGTTTACCAAGAATGGCGGGCAGTGGCTCGAGGACCTGGCGGACACCGGGGCGGATGCGCTGGGATTGGATTGGACCACAGAGCTTTCCAATGCGCGCGGCAGGGTCGGCCGGAAGGTGGCCTTGCAGGGCAACATGGACCCGAACGTGTTGTTTGGCACTCCCCAGGCGATTCGTGCCGAAGTTGGCCGTATTCTCGATAGCTACGGCGAAGGGCCTGGTCACATCTTCAACCTGGGCCACGGGATCAACCAGTTTACCGACCCGAGCAACGTGACTGCCTTTATGGACGCGCTGCATGAATTGAGCCCGGCCTACCATGCCAACATCGCGACAGGCTGACGCTAGTGGCGCCACCCGCCAACGCCCGCGTCATTCAGGCGGGTGGTGGGGGCTGGCGTTGTTGCTAGCGGCGGTCATCGCCTGGGGCAGTTTGATGCCGGCCAGCGAGTTGCCCGAAGACCTGCCATGGGACAAGGCCAACCACCTGCTCGCGTATGCCGGATTGGCGGCGTTGGTGGCGCTGGCCTGTGACAGGGTGTGGCTATCGGTGGGGCTGGCCGTCGGCTATGGGGTGCTGATCGAGCTGGCACAGATCCCGGTGCCTGGCCGCCTGGGCGGAGATCCCTGGGATATGCTGGCCAACACCCTGGGCGCGCTGCTGGGCGTACTGCTCGTCTGTCAGTGCCGACGGCTATGGCGGCGACGGTTATGGCGAGGACGCTGACAGCCGCTTTGGCGGCGCGCTAGAGGCTTGGCTCCTGGCGTCGTCCGGCGGGCTCTTCCTGCGGGGCACGATGGAAATCCAGCCCCGGCTCGCGTTGCTTGCGTTGGGCGAGGGGCTCGGCCTCGCGGGTCACCCGCGCGTTGCCGATGACGGCGTCGTCGTCCTCGATGGAGCGTGCCTGCGATGTCCAGGCCTTGTCGCCATCGTGTACCGCCGGACGCCGGTCATAGGAGCGCGTCACTACGGCGCCTGGCGCAAAGCCGGGGCGCTGGGCACTCAGGTGGTGGGGCAGTAACCACAGCTCCGCCAGCAGACGCAGGGCCAGCATGGTCAGCAGGGTGACCCCCGCGCCCACGGCCAGAGGTGGCCAGCTGTCACTCCAGCTCGACATGGTGACCCATGGAGAGCGTGGTATCAGCCACCACAGGCCGGCAGCAAGAACACCGAGTTGGGCCAGAAGGTGGCAACAAAGCAGGGTGCGCCGGGCCAGGGGGGCGCGGGGTAGCAGGAACTGGCGCATGGTCTGGGTCCTCCAGCAGGTAGCCCGTTTTGGACTATCCACAGATATGAATCTTTGCTCGGCGGGGGAGAGTGTGTGCTCACTTGGCTCGCCGGCGGGCCAAGTCGCTGCATCCTACCCCAAATAGTGTCCTTGTGGTCAGTGTCCGAGATGGGCGACGCAGGTGTCGCCGAAAACCATCAGTTGACGCATCTGAGGTCCGTTGCCATGGTGATTCTGTACCGGTCATTGTGCCGGAGTGACAGAGCTCAGGGAGGCGAGGACTGATCATGACGACCTATATCGTGGTAGCCGATGCGTCACGGGCGCGGATTTTCACCCGTGAAGGGCGCCGGTTTGAAGAGCTGGAGAGTCTCGTGCATGCCGAAGGCCGGCTGCATGAGGGGGATCTAGTGACCGACAAGGGCGGCGATGTTCATGAGTCCAGTGCAACGTCATCTCGCCAAGCGGGTAGCGAGGACGTCGCAACGCATCACCACGAAGTACTGTTCGCACGAGAAGTGGCCGATCGGTTGTACAAGGCCCGAGTGGATAACAGCATGGAGAAGCTGATCATGGTAGCGCCCCCCCGCTTCCTTGGTCATCTGCGCGATAAGCTCGATGCTCCGACTGCCAAGTTGGTCATACACACGCTGTCCAAGGACCTGACCAAGGCAGACAGTGCGCGTATCAGCGATGCGGTGGATGATCTGCGCTGAAATAGGCCCCACGTCGCGGCCGTTCAACCGGCACGGCGCGACGTGGGGCGCCGTCACGGTATCTGGGGCAGATCGATCTGGTCGCTGCGCTGGATGCCCTCTGTCATGTGGCGGCACTGTCTAAGGAATTCCCGCATGCCGGCCGTGAGGTACTTGTGCCGGTGCCAGATAAAGGTGAACTGACGACTGAGATCCAGCTCCGGTGTGGGCAACGGGGTCAGGCTGCCACGCCGAAAGGCGTCGCGTAGCGCCAGTCGTGAGACGCAACCGATCCCCAGGCCCGACTCCACCGCACGTTTGATCCCTTCGGTATGCTCCAGCTCCAGCAAGATGGTAAAGCGTCCACGACGATGACGTGCCGCCTGCTCCAGGGTCAGGCGCGTTCCTGACCCTTCCTCTCGCATGATCCAGGGCTCTCTCAGCAGACGGTCCAGTTCCACTGGCCCCGTGTTGGCGAGGGGGTGGCGGGGCGAGCAGAACACCACCAGATCATCCTCGACCCAGGGCTGGGTGATAACGTCATCTTCTTCACATTGCCCTTCGATCAGGCCTAGGTCGAGCTGGTGGTGGCGCACCGCATCAATGATGGATCGGGTATTACGTACCTGCAGGCGGACGCGACTGCCGGGATGTCGCTGCATGAAGTCGCTGATCAGCAGGGTCGCCAGATAGTTGCCGATGGTCAGGGTGGCGCCCACATCCAGAGTACCGATGCCCTGCTGTCCCCGTAGCAGTTCTTCCACTTCTTCGGCGCGGTCGAGCAAGGCCACCGCCTTGGGCAGCAGTTGGAAGCCCAGGGCATTGAGCTTTAACCGTTTGCCGATGCGATCCAGCAATTGGCAGTCGAATTGTCGCTCAAGCTCTGCCAAGGCGGTACTTGCCGCGGATTGGGACAGGGACAGGGCGCGGGCTGCCTGAGACACGCTTTCGTGCTGGGCGACGGCCACGAAGACCTCCAGCTGGCGAAGGGTGTAGCGCATGGTTGAGGCTCCTTGAGGGGGGATCAGGCACCCGCCGCGGATAGCAAAAATTCCCGATGAAGACTGTCTATATCAAAGAAATAGATAAGACATATCCATACAATTCATTTAACAGATAATATGGCCGGTCTTAGAATTATCCGCAAGAGTTAATATCAAGGCTTATTCTTTAAACGTATAAGCCCACGCTTTTAAGGAGTTGGCATGAGCAAGTTTGCCCTGGAAGAGGTGCTGAGCGTTCACCATTGGAACGATTCCCTGTTCACCTTCCGCACCACTCGTGAGCGCAGCCTGCGCTTCAAGAACGGCCAGTTCGTGATGATCGGGCTCGAGGTCAATGGCAAGCCACTGATGCGTGCCTACTCCGTGGCAAGTCCCAATTATGAAGACCACCTTGAGTTCTTCAGCATCAAGGTGCCGGATGGTCCGCTGACGTCACGTCTGCAGCACCTGCAGGTGGGCGACCAGATCATGGTCAGCCGCAAGCCTACCGGTACCCTGGTATGCGACGATCTGCTGCCTGGGCGTAACCTTTACATGCTCTCCACCGGCACCGGCCTGGCGCCGTTCTTGAGCCTGATTCAGGACCCCGAAGTGTACGAGCGCTTCGAGAAGGTGGTGCTGGTGCACGGTGTGCGTCACGTGAATGAGCTGGCTTACGCCGACTTCATCACCAAGGAGCTGCCGGCTCACGAGTACCTGGGCGAGGAGATCAGCGAGAAGCTGGTCTACTACCCCACCGTGACCCGTGAAGACTTCCACACCATGGGCCGCCTGACCGATCACATCCGCACTGGCAAGCTGACCGACGACAAGGGCCTGCCGCCCATCGATCCCAAGCAGGACCGGGCCATGATCTGCGGCAGCCCGGCCATGCTGGATGACACCAGCGCACTGCTCGACGAGCTCGGCTTCAATATTTCCCCGCGCATGGGCGAGCCCGGCGACTACGTCATCGAGCGTGCCTTCGTGGAGAAGTAAGGCACCTCGACAGGACGCCGTAAACGACGACGCCGATGGCCACTTGCCATCGGCGTCGTCGTTGGAGCTGGCGGATTGAATCGCCTGGACTGGCCGGTGTGGCGGTGGTCAGTCGCCGAGCGCCTCGGCGATCTCGCGTTCGCCGTCCAGCAGCACCGTTTCGTGGTTACGGATCTTTCTCTGCCCCAATAGATGGACCAGGGCGAGGGCCACGTTGGCTCGGGATATCTGGTTGTTGCCCCCGGTCTCGTCCAGTGACGTGGCCACCCGGCCGGTGGCGTCGTCGTCGGTGAGCCGGCCTGGCTTGACAATGACATGGTCCACCTTGCTGCTGCGCAGATAAGCATCGGCGGCGAACTTGGCGGCCATGTAGGGCCTGAGTTTCTCCGGCGCTTGCAGCGGCTGCTCGGCTCGCATGGCGCTGACCATCAGCATGCGGTCCAGCCCCAGGCGGCTGGCCTCGTCCGCCACCCGTGTAGCGGCGTAGAGGTCGATCAACAGTGTCTTGTCGGGCCCGGTGTTCGGACCTGAGCCGGCGGTGAACAGCACCTGATCGCAACCATCGAAGGCGGCGGCGAAGTCGTCCTCCAGGTCGGCGACGACCGTCTCGATCCCCTGTTGCTCGAACCAGTCGCGCTGCTCGGCGCGGCGGACCATGGCGCGAATCGGATGTCCCTGACGGTGAGCGATGGCGCAGACCTGGCGGCCGATCTGGCCGTTGGCACCTATCACGAGTGTGATCATGTCGTCCTCCTTGTCGATATCTGGGAATGACCATGGCGTCGAAGGGGAAGACTTTCAATGGGGAGCGAATCGATGGCGACGCCGCCTGCAGGCCGGTACCCTGTGCGTCTTCCCCTTACCCACCCGCTCAGGAGCAGCGATGAATCCTCAGGACCTGGAACGCCTGGTTACCTTGCCGATGCCTTTCGGCAAGCATCAGGGCACCTTGATCGCCGATCTGCCCGGGCCCTACCTGGCGTGGTTTGCTCGGGTCGGGTTTCCCCCCGGAGAGATTGGACGTCTGCTGGCATTGATGCACGAGATCGACCACAACGGCTTGAGCGACCTGCTGGAGCCGTTGCGACGCCGGGGGTAAGCGGTATCGGGAAGGAATCCCCAGGAAGCCGTCGCAATGACGGCGTCCTTGCCGGTCTAGTCGGACCGCGTCCTTGTCGGTCTCGCCCGTACGAATGCGGATGACCTGCTCCAACGGGGTGGCGTAAAGAAAGCTGCCATCGTCGCTCAGCCCGCGCCCTTGCCAGTTTTGCTCAGACCGCGTCCTTGTCGGTCTCGCCCGTACGAATACGGATGACCTGCTCCAGGGGAGTGGCGTAAAGAAAGCTGCCATCGCCCTTTGGCGACCACCCGCCACCCTTCAAGGTTCGCTTAGACGGCGTCCTTGTCGGCCTCGCCCGTACGAATGCGGATGACCTGCTCCAGGGGGAGTGGCGTAAAGAAAGCTGCCATCGCCCTCTGGCGACCACCCGCCACCCTTCAAGGTTCGCTTAGACCGCGTCCTTGTCGGTTTCTCCGGTACGAATGCGGATGACCTGGTCGAGGGGGGTGGCGTAAAGAAAGCTGCCATCGCCCTTTGGCGACCACCCGCCACCCTTCAAGGTTCGCTTAGACCGCGTCCTTGTCAGTTTCTCCGGTACGAATACGGATGACCTGCTCCAGAGGAGTGACGAAGATCTTGCCATCGCCAATCTTGCCGGTGTTGGCGACCTGCACGATGGCTTCGATGACCTGTTCCGTCATGCTGTCATCCACCGCGACTTCGAGCTTCACCTTGGGCAGAAAATCCACCACATACTCCGCGCCTCGATACAGTTCGGTGTGGCCCTTCTGTCGTCCAAAGCCTTTGACCTCTGTCACCGTAATGCCCTGAACGCCGATCTCGGAGAGCGACTCGCGCACGTCGTCGAGCTTGAAAGGCTTGATAATCGCGGTCACCAGTTTCATGGCGGTTTCCTCATCCTGTCCGTGTAGGGGCGGCGTGCGGCATGTCCGTCGCTAACCCGTGGGCGGCGCGCCGTTGCGCCTGACCTGACTAGTGTGACAAAGCATACCCCTGGCAACCAGCAATAAAAAAGGCCCCCGAAGGGGCCAGGTGGAGCACGCCAGCTCACTGGAGTCGCGGGTAAGCTCAGGCTTACTTCTTGGCGACGTTAAACTCGGGGTAGGCTTCGAGGCCGCATTCGGCAAGGTCGACGCCTTCGTATTCTTCTTCTTCGCTGACACGGACACCCATGATCGCCTTGATGATCAGCCAGACGACCAGGCTGGCGGTGAAGACCCAGGCGAAGATGCCGGCAATACCGAGCAGCTGGGCACCGAAAGTGGCGTCGGCGTTGTTCAGCGGTACCGCCAGGACGCCCCAGATACCTGCAACACCGTGGGCAGAGATGGCACCGACCGGATCGTCAAGGCGCAGCTTGTCGAGCACCACGATGGCGACCACCACCAGGATGCCGCCTACTGCGCCGATCAGGGTGGCGCCCAGGGCGCTGGAGGACAGCGGGTCGGCAGTGATGGAGACCAGGCCGGCGATGGCACCGTTCAATGCCATGGTGAGGTCCGCCTTGCGGAACCAGATCTTGGCCAGGATCAGTGCTGCAATGACGCCGCCCGCGGCAGCCGCATTGGTGTTGACCAGTACCTGGGCCATGTTGTTGGCAGAAGCGACGTCGGAAACCTTGAGCTCGGAGCCGCCGTTGAAGCCGAACCAGCCCAGCCAGAGGACGAAGGTACCCAGTGTGGCCAGCGGCATGTTGGCGCCAGGAATCGCGTAGATCGCGCCGTTCTTGCCGTACTTGCCCTTACGCGGGCCGAGGACCAGCACACCGGCCAGAGCGGCAGCGGCACCCGCCATGTGAACAATGCCGGAACCTGCATAATCGGAGAAGCCTGCTTCAGACAACCAGCCGCCGCCCCAGGTCCAGTAGCCAGACACTGGATAGATGAAGGCCGTCATGACCACAGCGAAGGCCAGGAAGGCCCACAGTTTCATGCGCTCGGCAACGGCACCGGAGACGATGGACATGGCGGTGGCCACGAACACGACCTGGAAGAAGAAGTCGGCGCGAGCAGAGTAGTAGGGGGCATCTTCGCCACCGGCCAGCACGGCATCGACGCTGTTCTCAGTGCCGATCAGAAAGCCCAGATTGGGAATGATGCCGCCACCGTCGGACGAATACATCAGGTAGTAACCCACCAGCAGATACATGGTGCAGGCCACGGCGAACAGCACGATATTCTTGGTCAGAATTTCGGCGGTATTCTTGGCCCGAACCAGCCCGGCTTCGAGCATGGCAAAACCGGCTGCCATCCACATGACCAGGGCGCCGCAGATGAGGAAGTAGAAGGTGTCCAGCGCGTAGCTGAGTTCACTGATATCAACCATGAGAGTGTCTCGCTATTTATTATCGGGAGTCAGGGCAGGGGCGGACATCAGACCGCGTCCGAACCGCGTTCGCCGGTGCGAATGCGGATGACATCTTCCAGCGGCGTGACGAAGACCTTGCCGTCACCGATCTTGCCGCTGTTGGCCGCGTTGCAGATCGCTTCCAGCACGCTGTCCAGGCGAGCTTCGTCGACGGCCACCTCGACCTTGACCTTGGGCAGAAAGTCCACGACATATTCCGCGCCGCGGTAGAGCTCTGTGTGGCCCTTCTGACGGCCAAATCCCTTGACCTCTGTCACGGTGATGCCCTGGACGCCGTTGTCGGCCAGCGCTTCACGAACGTCGTCCAGCTTGAAAGGCTTGATGATGGCGGTGATCAGTTTCATGGCATGGCTCCCTACGTGCATGGGTGGCGGCTTGTTTCCGCTCGGTGCATGGATACGTTGTCATAGCGGGAAATGTGCCACTTTATTCCTAATATCTTTTATTACATGAACTTGGAGTTAATTGAGGGCGTGTTGGATATGCGGGAGGCTGCATAGCGGGGGTAAATTGCGGCACTGCATCAATGACGATGCACTACTTTGGTGCTTGGAGCTGAGGCGCGTGCGCCATCAGTGAGCGCGCGACGTTCCGTTATGACGGCGGGAAGGACCGTCGTCGTTAGCCAAACTGGCCCGCCAGCGTTGTAGCCAACGTAGGCAGCCAAGAGACATGCGTTGGGCGTCAGGCTTGCGTATGCTGTCGGCAATAGAGTCGCCGTTTTGATGCACAAGGAGAGCCCCATGATCAGTCAGGATCGCATCAGCCGTTTAGCCCAGCAGATTGGAGAGCGTCTGCAGGGCGCTTCTCAGGCCCCGGAAGACATCCAGAAGGGCGTGCAACAGGTGGTGCGTGGCGCCTTCGACCGCCTGGAGCTGGTCTCGCGTGAAGATTTCGACATCCTGATGGATGTGCTGCAGCGTACCCGCTCACGCGTCGAGGCCCTCGAGAAACAGGTCGCAGCCCTGGAGAGCCTGGTCGAAGAGCGCGCAGCGGCGGGCCAGACAGGTGTCGATGCAACGCCCGCGGTCAGCGAGGAAGCTGCCGAAATCCCCGTACCCCCTGCGACCCAAGGACAGGACGGCGCGGCCAAGGGCGGTGAAACGCCATCGGCGTGATCTCTACCAGAGCACTTGGCGAATGTAGCGGGCCGGCATAGGGATATGCCGGCCCGGCTGTTTCTGGCGTGCGCAGGCGGCGAGGGGCCGATGATCGTGGTCTACTGACAGCCATAACGTCAGCCGTCAGGCAGGGAGCCCATGACGCTTGCCATCATCACGACCCGTGCCGGGGTGGGGCTGGATGCTCCAGAAGTTCAGGTCGAGGCGCACCTGGCCAACGGCCTACCCGGAATGACCTTGGTGGGACTGCCGGAAACCGCCGTCAGAGAGAGTCGCGAGCGGGTGCGCAGTGCCTTTGCGACCTGTGGTCTCGACTACCCCTTGCGTCGTATCACCCTGAATCTTGCCCCTGCCGATCTGCCCAAGGAAGGGGGACGTTTCGACCTGCCTATTGCGCTGGGACTGCTGGTGGCATCGGGGCAGTTGCCTGCGGCGGCGCTGGACGGTATTGAGTGTGCCGGAGAGCTGGCGCTGGATGGGCGTCTTCGCCCTGTCGCCGGCATGCTCCCCTTTGCCATGGCTACCCTTCGGGCTGGGCGGCGATTGATCCTGCCTGCCGCCAATGCCCAGGAGGCTGCGCTGGTCAGCGGCCTTGAGGTGCTTCCCGCCGACCACCTGTTGGATGTCATCGCCCACTTGAGTGGACGGGTGCCGCTACAGACGTGTACTGCGGCAGCATCGTCGATGCCGGTCGAGGCAGCCTTGGATCTCTGTGATGTGCGCGGACAGTATCAAGCGCGTCGCGCCCTGGAGGTAGCGGCCGCTGGCGGTCATAACCTGCTGTTCGCCGGTCCGCCAGGGACTGGCAAGACATTGCTGGCCAGTCGCCTGCCCGGCATCCTGCCGCCCCTTGAAGATCATGAGGCCCTGGAAGTGGCGGCCATTCGCTCCGTCTGTGCGCTGCCATTGTCAGAAGGCTTTGGCTGTCGTCCCTTTCGCTCTCCCCACCACACTGCCAGCGCGGTGTCCCTGGTGGGAGGCGGGTCGAGGCCGCGTCCCGGCGAGATTTCCCTGGCCCACTGCGGCGTGCTGTTTCTCGATGAATTGCCTGAGTTCAGCCGGCAGGTGCTGGAAGTGCTCAGGGAGCCACTGGAGAGTGGAGAGATTCACATCACCCGAGCCAGTCACGAGCGTCGTTTTCCGGCTCGGTTCCAGCTGGTGGCTGCCATGAACCCCTGCCCCTGCGGCCACCTGGGGGATCCACGCCAGGACTGCAGCTGCACGGCGTCACAGATTCAGCGTTACCAGTCGCGGCTGTCTGGCCCGCTGCTGGACCGCATCGACCTGCAGGTCGAAGTGCCGGGACTGCCGGTTGAAGAGTTGACCTCTCAGCAGCCTGGCGAAAGCACCGCCATGGTGCGGGCGCGGGTGATGGCAGCGCGGGAGCGGCAAATGGCGCGGGGAGGGTTGAACGCGCGCTTATCGGGCAGGGCACTGGAAAACGCCTGTGCCCTGGATGCCACCGAGCGCGCCTGGCTGGCGCAGACGCTGGAGCGCTTACGACTGTCGGCCCGGGCCTACCACCGCGTCCTGAGGGTAGCGCTGACGCTGGCCGATCTCGGTGCCAAGGACGCACCAGGGCATGACGAACTGATCGAGGCAATTGGCTACCGCCAACTGGACCGTCTGCTCAAGCGAGGTTAGCCGGACACGGGGGGCACCTGACCAGTGGGGCCAGAATGCCACCACGAGCATGAGCATGTCGTGGGATATGGCCCGGTGTGATTACAGCGCGTCGGCGTCGAAGGCGCCATTCAGCACCGTCGACCACAGTGCCGCGCCGTCGCCAGGCCGCCTCAGGCGCAGCTCAAAGCGATAGGGCACCAGCTCTCGATCTGACAGACGCAGGCGCGGGCCATCGGCAATCAGGCGGCTATCGATCAGCCACTGCTGGGTGTCCGCGGCGGGGGTATCACCGGGTTGCCAGTCCAGTACCTGGGGGCCATCGTCGATGGCCAGCAGGCCGCGGGTCAGGCTCTCCTGCACGCGGGCGACGCTCAATGACAGACGTTCATCCACATTGGGCGGCGACAGCAGCAGCACCTGATCGATCAGCGGCGTCTCCGCCAGGGGAGGAGCCTGGGCGACCTGCTCGGCGGCATGGTGGCCAAGTCCCAGCAGCGCCTGACGCAAGCTATCGGGGCGCTCCGGCGCTCCCGCGCAGCCGCTGAGCCAGAGCGCCACCAGCCACGTCAGCCATCGCAGAGTGCTGAAGGAATGACGGGTGCTGGATGGGCGGGCAAAGACGTTGGGGAGGAACCGACTCTGGGTCAGGCGTCTGGGCATCGTCGTGACATCCTTTTCACGGGGGGCTCTGCGCTGAGCTGTTGCTCCAAAAAGTGACGCACTTCCTCGAAAAGTTCCAGCCGTATGTCCTCGGCTTCATTTACCAGGTGGTGTCTCGCTTCGGCGTGGCAATGCACCGTGGCCTGGGGGAACTTCTTGCCGAGCACGGCCAGATTCCATGGGCCATCCACGGTCATGTCCTTTTTACCCTGCACGATCAGGGTCGGCAGCTGACAGGGCGGCAGTTGCATCAGGCGCGGCATCCAGCGACGCATGGCAGTGACCCAGCCGGTAGGTAAGCGGACCGGCTGCAGGGGATCCTGCTCCCGAAGGAAGGTCGCGAAATCATCATCGTTGGTATTGGGGCGAAACTTTCTTGGCACACTATCGACGAATGGGCTGACCAGCAGGTGGACCCATGCTGCCCGGGTCCATCCCCAGGGCCTGACCAGCGGTGCCAGCAGCACCAGCGCAGACCAGTGACCGTCGTCACCGCGGCTCAGAGCGTCGGTGGCGAGGATCGCCCCTCCGGTGCTCTGTCCAAGCCCAATCCAGGGGCCAGAGGCGAGGCCATGGTCCCCCAGGTACTGCTGAAGGGCGCGCAGGCAGTCACCATAGTCCGCGAAGTCTTCAATATCGGCACGCTCACCGCTGGACAGGCCGTGCCCAGGTAGATCCCACAGCACCACGGTCAGTTCGAGCTCCAGCAACAGCTTGAGCAGATGCCGATAAAGGCCAAGGTGGTCGTAATAACCGTGGACCACTACCGCGGTGCCCCTGGGCTTTCGTGGACGCCAGACCTGCGTCCATAGGCGAAAGCGCGGGGTCTCGATATTGCCCGCATGCAGGGTGACCCGGTCGTCGAGTATCGCATCGAGGCGATAGTGCGACAGGTACTGTTCGAGCACCTGCTCCAGGGCCGGGGTGGCGCCAGCCGCGGACAGTCGGCCCCCCTGATTGACGATGGTCGTCAGCGTCTCGATGTCTTCGAGTGGGGTGTAATCGGTCATGGCATCCTCCGCGGGAAGGTGCGGCCGTGTGGCGGGAGCCCGAAGCTAACAAAGTCATCGGGTACGCTGGGTGGGAGCCACCAGCGCGCTGCCCCTCGCTTGCCTGCCCAGTCCCTGTCTGAGTAAGACAGCGAGATGGGGCCGGTGGTTGCCGTCATCCATCTGGTCCGGCACAGCGTGAGGCAGCCCATCGGCAGGCCTGAAAACCTTCCTGTTAACGCATCCTTGCTCATTCCATGCTAGCGATTGCGCCTGTTCGGCACCACTGTTTCCTAATCATTGGTTACGTCGCAGGCTTATCTTTTGGTCTAGCCTTGGGGGAAAGACGAAGCGTTTGGGTTTACATGTGGAATTATTTTCCACAAAATCTTTCGGGAGCAGTCACCTTTCATCCTGTCCGGCCGGATGGTGCCAGGGGGGCACCCAAGGCCCAACGAGGAGCTAGACCCCATGACGCAACGCATTACTCGCCATCGCCTTCAGGTGGCCGCCGAGCTGGACCAGTTCATCAATGATCAGGCGCTGCCCGGCACAGGTATTGATCCCGAGGACTTCTGGAAAGGCGTAGACGCGATCTTTCACGACCTGGCGCCCGAGAATCGTGAGTTGCTGGCCGAACGTGATGCCCTGCAGCTCAAGCTTGATACCTGGCATCGCGAGCACCCCGGCCCGGTCAGTGACATGGCGGCGTATCAAGCCTTCCTGAAGGACATCGGATATCTGGTGGACCCGCCTGCCAAGGTCGAGGTTACTACCGAGAACGTGGACCGCGAGATCGCGTCTCAAGCCGGCCCGCAGCTGGTGGTTCCGGTCAACAATGCTCGCTACTCCCTGAATGCGGCCAATGCGCGTTGGGGCAGCCTTTATGATGCCTTGTACGGCACAGACGCGATCTCCGAGGAGGACGGTTGCGAGAAAGGCTCGAGCTTCAATCCCAAGCGTGGGGCAAAGGTGGTGGCCTACGCTCGCAATGTGCTGGACCAGGCGGCGCCGCTGGCCACAGGCTCACATCGTGATGCGGTGAAGTACTTCCTACGCGACGGCCACCTGGTCGTCTCACTGGAAGGTGGACGCGAGACCGGTCTGAAGGAGCCCGGCAAGCTGGTGGGATATCAGGGAGATGCCGCTGCGCCCAGCGCTGTGCTGCTGTCCCACCACGGCCTGCACCTGGAAATTCAGGTGGACGACAGTCACCCCATCGGCAAGACCGATCCGGCTCATGTCAAAGATGTGGTCGTCGAGGCCGCGCTGACCTCCATCATGGACTGTGAGGACTCGGTTGCGGCGGTGGACGCCGAGGACAAGGTGGGGGTCTATGCCAGTTGGCTGGGTCTGATGAAAGGAGACCTGACGGCCGAGGTGTCGAAGGGCGGCAGTTCCTTCACCCGTCGCCTGAACCCGGACCGTCAGTACCTGACGCCGGATGGTGGCGAGCTGACGCTGCCCGGCCGCTCGCTGCTGTTCGTGCGCAACGTCGGTCACCTGATGACCAACCCGGCCGTGCTGGATGCTGACGGCAACGAATTGCCCGAGGGCATTCTCGACGCCATCATGACCTCATTGATTGCGCTGCATGACCTCAACAAGAGCGATGATCAGCCGCGCAACTCGCGCACCGGCTCTGTCTATATCGTCAAGCCGAAGATGCACGGTCCGAAGGAAGTGGCGTTTGCCAACACGCTGTTTGGACGCGTCGAAGACCTGCTGGGCATGGCTCGCCATACCCTCAAGATGGGGATCATGGACGAGGAGCGGCGTACCTCGGTGAACCTCAAGGCCTGCATCAATGAAGCCACCAGTCGCGTGGTGTTCATCAACACCGGCTTCCTGGATCGCACCGGCGACGAGATGCATACCGCCATGGAAGCGGGCCCGATGCTGCGCAAGGGTGACATGAAGGGTGCCGACTGGATCCAGGCTTACGAGCGCAGCAATGTGCTGGTCGGACTGGCCTGTGGCCTGCGTGGTCGTGCTCAGATCGGCAAGGGCATGTGGGCCATGCCGGACCTGATGGCGGCCATGATCGAGCAGAAGATTGGTCATCCCAAGGCCGGTGCCAACACCGCATGGGTGCCGTCTCCGACGGCGGCGGCACTGCACGCGCTTCACTACCACCAGGTCGACGTGGCCCAGGTGCAGCGCGAACTCGAGGAACTGGATGAAAGCGAGCAGCGTGAAGAGCTGCTCAAGGCCCTGCTGACGATACCGGTGGTCACCTCCGCGGACTGGTCCGATGAGGCGATTCAGCAGGAGCTGGACAACAACTGCCAGGGTATTCTTGGCTACGTGGTGCGCTGGGTCGAGCAAGGCGTTGGTGCTTCCAAGGTGCCGGACATTCATGACGTGGGCCTGATGGAAGATCGTGCCACGCTGCGTATTTCCAGCCAGCATATTGCTAACTGGCTCTATCACGGCGTAGTGGATGCTGCGCGGGTGGAAGAGACGCTCAAGCGCATGGCGAAGGTGGTGGATGGGCAGAATGAAGGCGACCCGGCCTACACGCCGATGAGCCCGGACTTTGCCAACTCCAGCGCTTTCCAGGCCGCCAGCGATCTGATCTTCAAGGGGCGTGAGCAGCCTGCCGGCTACACCGAGCCGCTGCTGCACCACTGGCGCCAGGTCCACAAGGCGAAGTAAGACGCTCAAGACGTTGTCGAGCGCATCACCAGCACCCCCGGAACCCTGTTTCCGGGGGTGCTGCGTTGTGCCCTGGTGGCAAGGGCGTTGAGGTATGGTGTCGCGCCTTGGGGTATGGTGAAGTCGCTGGACTGCTTTCAGGGAGAGAGCCATGACCGTGATGACCGCCGCCGCCATCGAGGATTTTCTCGATGATGTCTTCCCACAGCGCTGTGGCACCATCGAGGCCGTGTCCGAGATGCGTGCGACCATGAGTCTGGCCATCGAGGACGAGCATTTGCGGCCCGGTGCCAGTGTGTCGGGTCCCACCATGATGGGCCTGGCCGACGTGTGTCTGTACGTGGCCATCCTGGCACAGATAGGCCCAGAACCCATGGCCGTCACTAGTAACCTCAACTGCCATTTTCTGCGTCGCGCGCGGGGTGATCGCGACCTTATCGCCAATGCCCGGTTGATCAAGCTTGGGCGACGTCTGGCGGTGGGGGAGGTAGAGCTGTTCTCTGATGGAGATGAGGCGCCGGTGGCCCATGTGACGGCGACCTACGTGCTGCCGGACGCTGACTGATGATCAGCGGGGCTGGCGCCAAAGTCCCCAGGCGAGGGCCAGCCATCCCAGCAGCAACAGCGTACCGCCGATGGGGGTGATCACCCCGAGTGGGCCCAGCCCGGCACCTGCCAGTCCCGCCATGGCCATGGCGTAGAGCGACCCCGAGAACAGCAGCACCCCCACGAGCCACAGTTTCAGGGCCAGTAATTGAGCAGGGATCGGGAACTGCGACCGCCATGCCAGCACGGCCATGGCGGCCAGGGTGTGCCATGCCTGGTAGCGCACGCCGGTGACAAAGGCCGCCGACAGGCGCTCGGGCAAGCGGTCGTGCAGACCATGGGCGGCGAAGGCCCCGAGGCCGACGACGCAGGCCCCGGACAGGGCCAGGGTGATCCACCAGTGGCGATCAGGCATTAGGGGGTCTCTCTGTGGGTGAGGCGTGAAGCGTCTGCCGGCGGCCGGGACAGTTGCAAGGAATCTGCCCCCAACCGTACCCCGAGACGCTGTGAGTCGCTACAATGTGGGCCCCGCGACATCTTGAAAATGAGGTGGCCATGCAGATCCAGCTCAATGGTGAGCCCCACGCCCTCGACCGCGAACAGACCGTGGCAGAGTTGATTGACGCGCTCGGCCTGGGTGGTCGGCGTATCGCCGTCGAACTCAACGAGGATATCGTGCCGCGCAGCCAGCACGCGCAGACGCCGCTGGCCGATGGCGACAGGATCGAGATCGTCCACGCTATCGGAGGTGGTTGAGGCGAGCCATCCCGCTTCACTCTCATGGTGCGCCGCTCGACGGCGGCCCAGAATCGCTTTGCGAGTAAGGACCAGAGCATGACCGATATCTTTCAGGACAGCCCGCTACGGGTCGCCGGCTACAGCTTTTCTTCACGCTTGCTGGTCGGGACCGGCAAGTACAAGGACTTTGACGAGACCGGCGACGCCATCGCCGCCAGTGGCGCGGATGTTGTCACCTTTGCGGTGCGCCGCACCAACCTGGGCCAGGACGCCGGCGAGCCGAACCTGCTCGACGTCGTCCCACCTGAGCGTTACACCCTGCTGCCGAATACGGCAGGTTGCTACAACGCCAAGGACGCCGTACGCACCTGTCGCCTTGCCCGTGAGCTGCTGGATGGTCACAAGCTGGTCAAGCTTGAAGTGCTGGGCGATGACAACACCTTGTATCCCAACGTGGTGGAGACCCTCAAGGCGGCAGAAACCCTAGTAGCCGATGGTTTCGACGTCATGGTCTACACCAGCGATGACCCCATCGTTGCCCGAGAGCTCGAGGCGATCGGCTGCTGCGCGGTGATGCCCCTGGGTTCGCTGATCGGCTCCGGTCAAGGCATTCAAAACCCCTACAATGTGCGGTTGATCATCGAGCAGGCCAAGGTGCCCGTGCTGGTGGATGCCGGCATTGGCACCGCATCAGAAGCCGCGTTAGCCATGGAGCTGGGCTGCGACGGGGTGCTGATGAATTCCGCCATTGCCCACGCGCGCCAGCCGGTATTGATGGCCGAAGCCATGAAGCACGCGGTACAGGCCGGGCGCCAGGCGTTTCTTGCCGGGCGCATGCCTCGTCGCAACGCTGAAGCCTCCTCACCTTTCGCTGGACGCATCAACGTGTGAAGCCGGCCTTGGGAACGCGCTGTCGTCATGTTGCCAGTGCAGCAGTGGCGGCAGCGCTTTCCGCAGAAGCGCTGCTCACCAGTCACTTTTCACGCCGCCAGACACCATCATGACCGATCAAGACCGCCCGCAAGAGGGCAAGAATACTGGCCCCGAAGGGCCCGAGGCACCGCTGCATCGTCGCGGTATCAAGAGCTATGTGCTGAGGGCCGGGCGCATGACCCAGGCGCAGACGCGTGGGTTGGAAGAGGTATGGCCGAAGCTTGGCCTGACGCTGGATCAAGGGCGCCAGGACCTCGACGCGTTGTTTGGACGCAGCGCCCCTAGAGTCGTTGAAATCGGCTTTGGCATGGGGGCATCACTGGTCGAGCAGGCTGAAACTCATCCGGATACTGACTTTATCGGCATTGAAGTGCATGCGCCGGGAGTCGGCAAGTTGCTGGATGAAGCCGACAAGCGTGGGCTGACCAACCTCAGGGTGTATCGCGAGGATGCCCTGGCGGTGCTCGAGCAATGTTTGCCGGAAGCCAGCCTGACCACCCTCCAGCTGTTTTTCCCGGACCCTTGGCCGAAGAAGAAGCACCACAAGCGGCGTATCGTTCAGCCAGCCTTTGTGGAGCTGGTGCGCCAGCGGCTCAAGCCGGGCGGCACCCTGCACATGGCGACCGACTGGGAGGCCTACGCCGAGTGGATGGCCGAGGTCATGGATGAGGCGCCGGGCTACGTCAATACGGCGACCGAGGAGACGACACCCTATGTGCCGCGTCCCGACTTTCGTCCTTTGACCAAGTTTGAGGCGCGGGGCGAACGGCTCGGTCACGGTGTCTGGGACCTGATCTACCGCCGCGCCGAGTAAGCCGCGCATCGGCTCCTCGCCCTGGACGCTGGCGCCCTGCAGCCAGCGCCCACAGGGCACCGAGCAACGACACGACCAGGCCACTCAGGCCAAGCATGTCGGTACGATCGCCGAGCAGGACGACACTCAATGCCAGTGTCACTGCGGGCGTCAGCGCGATCAGTGCCGAGGTCGGTGTGACCCCGAAGCGGCCGAGACTGGCGACGAAAAAGCCGTAGCCTCCGAAGGTCGACAGCAGCACCAGCCAGATCAGCGCCACGCCGCTGTCGAGTGTCAGTGGTGGAGGCGTGGGCATGCCTGGCTCCAACAGCAGTGCTGCGACCACAAAGACCAGCGTGGCAGCGCTCAGCTGCAGGGCTAGCCGCAGCACCAGGGAGAGTGGCTCAGGACGCGCATGCTGGGAGCCCGGGCGTGAGGTGTCAGGGGGTGTCAGCACGCTGCCCAGAGAGACCGCCGCCACCGCGAGCAACGGTAGCAGATAGGCCCACCAGGGCGCGCCACCGGCACTCTGCATGTCACCGGTGATCATGGCAGCGGCGCCCAAGGTGGCCAGTCCCATGCCCCACCACTGAGCCTTCTCACTTTTCTCATGGAGCAGGTGCTTGGCCAGCAAGGCAGCCGCCAATGGCTGCAGGGCTCCGATCAATGCAGCCACCGAAGCACTCACCCCTTCCGCCACGGCGATCAACATCGCCAGCAGATAGACGCCAACGGTCAGACTGCCGGTCAGCAGTTCATGCTGAACCTGTTGTCGATTCGGGCGCAATCCGGGGCGTCGCCTGAGACAGGCCACCACGACCCAGGCCAGCGCCGCAGCCAGAGCGAAACGGTAGCTGTAGAGGCCCAACACAGGAGTGTTCAGCTCCACCGCCAGACGACTGCCCACGAAGCCACTGCTCCAGCAGAGCACGAAACCTGCTGCGAGACAGCAAGCTCCGACGGTCGTGCTGGGGGCGGTGAGAAGGCCGCGGTGCCCGACGTTTAGCGAAAGGGTGGGTCTTTGCATCGTTACCTCCTCCAGGCATCGGTGGATGAGTCAGCGTTGGCTTAGTCTGCCCAGATGCTAGACTTTCGAGTAGCGAAAGCTTTTGCACGCTGACTTCAATGTTGCTTAACCCTGGAGGAGGTATGGGAGAGGGCCCATCGTTGGATCTTGAAGCATTGCGCAGCTTTGTCACGGTGGCCCAGCAGGGCAGTCTGGCGGGTGCTGCGGCTCTGCGTCATCGCACTGTCAGTGCCTTGAGCATGCAGATCAAACGCCTGGAGGAACGCCTGGACGCGCGGCTGTTGATACGCGGCCCACGGGGCGTATCGCCGTCGCCGGCGGGTGAAGCCTTGCTCCAGGAAGCGCGTGAACTGCTGCGCCAGCACGATAGCCTGGTGGCCAGGCTGACAGGACAGGGATTGAGTGGTCGGGTGCGTTTCGGGATGCCTGAAGGCTATGCGCCGCATTTGGTGGAGCAGATCCTGCCTGATTTCCTGGCCAGCCATCCCAATGTCTTGCTGGAGGCGGTGACGGCGCCGAGTGGAGAGTTGGCGCGTCGCCTGGAACGCGGCGAGCTGTCGCTGGCCGTCGCGCTGGACCGACCCCACCAGCTGGGAGCGGGAGAGTCACTGTGGCAGACCGCCCCGGTGTGGGCTGCCTCGCGTGAATTTCGTCTCACGGATGACGCGCCGCTGCCGCTTGCTCTGCACCCTCTGGACTGCCCATTCCGCTCTCTCGGTGTAGAGGCCCTCGACAGCCAGGGGCGTGATTGGTACGCCGTCTTTACCAGTACCAGTATCCATGCCGTCGAGAAGGCCGTAGAAGTCGGCTTGGCCGTGAGCATTCTCGACCGCCAGCGGCTGACGCCCAGAATGCGAGTACTGGATGAGCGAGACGGGCTTCCTGAGCTGAGTCACTCACACGCGTGTCTGTACTTCAGCAGGCGAATTGCGGCGGCGTCATGGCCAGCCGTAGACGCCCTGGCGACCTTGCTGCGACAGCGCCTGTCGGGTGCCGGGCCCTGGCCTGCCCATGGTCGCGAGTCACGACAGATGAACGCGGGTAGCTGACGGAGAGCGTCTCGAGGGTAGGCGGAGCACAAAAGAAAACCGCTCCAGGGGGAGCGGTGAAAGGACCGTGACTAGCAATGAGGAGGAGAAACCAGATAGCGACTGGCAGAGCCTGTATCTGGTGTCAGTGGCTCATCAACACTGACAATATCAGCGTAAATCATTCTCATTTTACCCGTCAAGCGTAACGAGAATTCTTTTTATTCATGCCTTCTGAGCGTCGTTGCTCTCTGACTGGCTGTCGTTGGTCCGCGTTGGTCTGCGTTGGTCTGCGTTGGTCTGGAAAGGGGGAAACAAAAAGGGGAAATGAAAAAGCCGCTCCCAAGGGGGAGCGGCGAAGGACCGTGACTAGCAATGAGGAGGAGAAACCAGATAGCGACGAACAACGCCTGGTATCTGGTGTCGGCGGCTCATCAACGCCGACAAGGTAAGCGTAAATCATTCTCATTGATCGCGTCAATACAAACAAGAATATTTTTTATTTAAGGCGGCGGCCAGCGCTGCTGATGCCATCGCGTTGGCCTGGCCGATCGCGGAATGGCATCAGGCCACAATAGAAAAAGCCGCTTCCAAGGGGAAGCGGCGAAAGGACCGTGACTAGCAATGAGGAGGAGAAACCAGATAGCGACTGGCAATGCCTGTATCTGGTGTCGGCGACTCATCAACGCCGACGAAGTAAGCGTAATTCATTCTCATTCGCTTCGTCAACACAAACGAGAATCTTTTTTATATGGGCCTGTGCGGCTCAGGTCAGCTGCATCCAAAGTGGCAGCGTCAGCATCGCGGCCAGGGTCTGCGCCGTGATCAGCCCGGCCATCAACTCAGCGTCACCACCGAGTTGGCGCGCGAGAATATAGGCAGAGGTGGCGGTGGGCAGCGCAGCAAACAACAGCGCCACATTCAGGCTGACCGGATCGAGCCCGCAGACCCAACCAAGTGCGAGGACCAGTGCTGGCATGAGGATGAGCTTGGCCAGACTCGATACCCACAGGCCCAGGTCCCGGCGAAGCAGTGCCTGGGGACGAAGTGCCACGCCGACAGCCACCAGACCAAGGGGAAGCGCAGCTCGACCCAGCAGTTCCAGCGTACCGGCCGACCAGCCAGGTAGCCCGACGCCAGACAGGTTGAGTCCAATGCCGATCAGGCACGCCAGAATCAGAGGGTTCTGGGCCAGTGCCCACAGCGAGCGCCAGAGCCCGGAACGTCCCAGGGTTCCGGCGGCAATAAAGGTCAGCACACACAGGACATTGACGGTCGGAATCATCAGCGCCAGCGCTACCGCCGCGACGGTCGCGCCCTGGCTGCCGTGCAAGGCGGCCGCGCCTGCCACTCCGACATAGGTGTTGAAGCGAACAGCCCCTTGAAAGACCGATGTAAAGGCGGCGGCGTCAAGGCCAAGGCGCGGCTTGCACCACCAGAGCAGCAAGGATAGGGCAAGCATGGTGCCGAGCAGGACCACGGCCAGCCGAACCACCGGAACCTGGCTGATATCTGCGCGTGCCAGAGTGGCGACCAGCATGGCAGGAAACAGCAGAAAGTAAATCAGCCGTTCCATGCGTGCCCAGAAGTCGCCACCGGGGAAACGTGCAAGCCCGAGAAGAGCACCCAGCAATATCAGCAGGAAGAGAGGGCCAAGGGCCGCGTTGATGGAGGCCATGTACGATCCTTGTTCGAATGACGCCCGAGGCGACGTGGTGATGCGTTGTTGTCAGTCCAGCGCGTTGATAACTGCGACATTGTCGCGCAGGGGGCTTCGGGATTTTGCTGATAAGCTAAGGTGACACCCATTCTGCTCTGGAGGTCGTCCTCCAACATGGATTCGCGCCAGTCCTCAGCCTCGCGTGGCGCACGTCGTCCACGACTGCGCATGCTGATCACCGTTACCGTGGTCACGCTGCTGGTTGCCCTATGGTACCTGTTGCGCTACGAACTTGGCGATCATCAGGAGACGGTCTGGTACCCCGCAGCCCCAGGGTGCGATCTGCACCAGGGGCCCTGTTCGGCCAGCCTCGGAGAGGGGGAAAGCGTCTCTCTTGCCATCGCGCCTGACAGCAGTATTCAGCCTCTCGTCGCGCTGCCTCTGGCGGTTCGCATCGACGGTGTGGCTGCTGACAACGTGAGGGTGTCATTCGAAGGGGTCGATATGGACATGGGCGAGCACCGTTTTACGCTGTCCGCCGAGCCACCAGACGAGAACGGCGTCAGTCGGTTCATCGGTGAGGGGCAGCTGGGCATCTGTACGCGCGAGACCATGGTCTGGCGTGCCCGGGTCAGCTTCGATACGCCACGAGGACGCGTGGGCAGTTTTTTCGACCTGGAAGTCGAGCGTAGCCTGCCATGACCTCCCGAATTTCTGCGCGGCGTCGCTGGGCCCTTGGGCTGGCGGGGGGGCTGGTGGTGGCGGCAGCCTTGCTCTGGAGCTTCAGATCCTGGCAGGTTACGCCGTCGTCGGGGCCTGTCGGCGGCAACATCGAACTTCCTGCCACCACCGGCACGTTTTCGCTGTCAGCATTGCAGGATGACCAGGTCGCCGTGCTGTTCTTTGGCTACAGCTGGTGCCCTGATGTCTGCCCCATCAGCCTCGCCGTCGTGCGTCAGGCGCGCCTATCGCTTCCCCCTCAGCTACGCCGTCGAGTGGTGCCGGTCATGATCTCGGTAGACCCCGAACGCGATACGCTGGAGCGACTGGAGGAGTATCTCGCCGCCTTCGGTGACGACATGGTCGGAGCCACAGGGAGTGCCGCCGAACTAGCGGACATTGGCGAGCGCTATGGCGTTGTCTGGCGCAAGGTCGAGACACCAGACTCGCAGATGGAATACGCCGTGGATCACACCGCCTCCCTGTATCTGGTCAAGCCAGACGGTACGATCCTTGAGCGTGTCCTGCATTCACCGACTCCAGGCCCGCTAAAGGCAGCCCTTGATCGAGCGCTGGCCGAATAAGCCAGCAGCCTTTGGGGTGATGCGCGCTGAGCGGATGACGTGCATCAAGGGCGTTGTTGCAGTCGATCGATCATGCTCATCAGCGCGCTGACCTGTCGGCCATCGCGGCTGTCATGCAGCGGGTCCTGTTGCCAGGTACTTTCGCTGAAACCCCACCAGTCCCAGCACCCTTTCGGGTTGGCCAAGCTTGCTTCCGCCTGGGGATACAGCACGACCAGGCCGAGGCGCTCGGCATAGCGATTCAAACCGCTGGCCTTGGCAAAGGCGGGCGGCTGGATCGCCTCGTCGTCGGTGTCGTCCACCGCCATCTCACAGCCGTGGAAGGCGACCACGAGCTTGCACGTGTTCTGCTGCTGTTCACAGGCCTCGGGCAGGTACAGAAAACCGGTATCCGCCAGGCCCTTGGCGTCGAACTCGCGCTGATCGAAGGCGATAAGTCGCGCGTCGCTCGCAAACTCCGCAGGCTCGGCTGACTCAGGTTGCTCGGCTGACTCGGCTGACTCAGGTGGCTCGGCAGGCTGGAGCGCGCCAAGCCACCAGGTGAGGAAGTCTCCGGCCAGATCGGTATGACAGTCCAGCAGGTAAGGGGGGCCTCCTTCGCTGCAGTCTGCCAGAGGGATGTCGCTCTCCACGGTGGTGGGCCACCCATGTCCAGCGTCGGGATGAAAGACGGCCTGAAGCTGGCGTTCGTCAGCCAGCCAGCCTTGCCACTGGGTAACGGCTGCGTGGCCTACCGCGGGGTCGATGGTGCCGTCCTTGTCGCCGTGCCACAGGTACACTCGCAGCTCGGCAAGATCGTCTGCGTCGCCTACCCGCGATTGCTCACGATAGCCCTGCAGGCGCCGATCAATGGCTGCCAAGTCCGCTGTACCGTGCCGTTGCCCCATGCACTGACCGAGGGCTACCCCCAGTTCACCCAGGGCACATCCCCACGGTCCGCTGGCGACCAGGCCCAGGGCCTCGAAGCGTGAGGGCCAGGCCACTGCCAGCTGCTCCGCCATGTAACCCCCGGAAGACACGCCAATGGTGGCGGTATGCTCGGCTGATAGACCGAGCGCCGGGAGCGCTGGGGGCTGTGCCAGCGCTGGCATCGCCAAAAAAAACGCCAGCCCCCCGAGGAGGCTGGCGTTGGTCCGGCGAGCTGGGCGCACTGCCTCAGCCTTCATCACTGGGATTGATATCCAGCAGCTCGACCTTGAAGATCAAGGTCTCGTTCGGGCCAATCGGTCCCTGTCCACGGGCGCCGTAGCCAAGCTCCGGCGGAATGACGACTTCCCAGGTATCGCCCACGTTCATCATCTGCAGGGCTTCCTGCCACCCTTCAATGACCTGGCCGACCTGGAAGGAGACGGGCTCGCCACGCTCGTAGGAGCTGTCGAAGACAGTCCCGTCGATCAGCTTGCCTTCGTAGTTGACCTGGACAGTGTCACCCGCTTCAGGTGACTCACCGTCGCCTTCTTCCAGTTCCTTGTACTGAAGGCCGGAATCGGTGGTGGTCACGCCGTCTTTCTCGGCGTTGTCAGCCATGTAGGCCGCGCCTTCTTCCTGGTTGGCGTCTGCCTGTTCAGCCATTTCTTCGGCGCGTTTCTGCTGCTCCTCCGCGCGCTTGGCCATGGCGTCCTCCTGGAACTTGGTCAACGCCGCCGCAATTTCCTCGTCGGTCATGTCCAGGTCGCCGCCGGCGAACACATCGTTGATGGCGTCACTGAAGGCGTCGGTATCGAGGTCTTCCACGTCCTGCTTGATGCTCTGGCCCAAGGTCACACCCAGGCTGTAGCTGAGTTTCTCCTGGTCGCTTTCCGGTGCAGAGAAGGCCAGCGGAGCGGCACCCAGCAGGGCGATCAGCGAAGCGGAAGTCAGCAGTGTCTTCATGGAAATCCTTGTCTGGCGGCGTCGGCCGCAGTGTGAATGTCGTTGGTGTGACTGTATCAGGCGGCAAAGGGTTCCGCATCCGTCGCAGTCTACTCCATACGAACAAGACCCGGATCAGGGATCCGGGTCTTGTTTGTCGTGCTTGGCTTGCCGTCTGATGACCGACTAGACGACCAGGGTAGGACACTGGGCGGAGCCGGAAACGCGCTGTGCGACGCTACCGAGGATCAGGCTGGCATCGCCGTTGGTGCCCTGGGCCCCAATGACGATCAGATCGCAGTCTCGCTTGCGAGCAAAGCGCACGATGGTGCGTGAGGGGCGGCCACCCTTGACGAAGGCACGCACCTTTTCCAGCGGCACCCCCAGTTCTACCGCATGGTTCTTGGCATGAACGGCGATTTCGGACGCATATTCCTTGAGCGCGTCGTCTGGCAGGTCCAGCTTGTCGGGACGGACCATCGACAGCGAGGCCTCGAGCAGGCTGTGATGCTTGAAAACGCACAGAATATAAAGCTCAGCGCCGGTCAGGTACTGCAGACCCACGCCCTTTTCCAGTGCTTTCATGGCGCCTTTGGAGCCATCTACCGCCACCAGGATACGATTGAACATCGGTTTCTCCTTGAGCCGTAGCTGTGCTATCGGAAGGCAATATCACGCAGGAACAGCGCAATCTGCGGGAACATGATCAACAGCGCTGCTGCCAGGATCAGCAGGAACACGAACGGTGGCGTGCCTTTGATCACGTCCAGATAGGGGCGCTTGAAGATCGCGATGGCGGTAAATATGTCGCAGCCAAACGGTGGCGTGGCCGACCCTATGGCCACCTGCAAGGTGATCAGGATGCCGACCAGCACGGGATCCAGGCCGGTCGCCTCGATGGCTGGCGCAAAAATGGGCGTGAGCACCAGGATCACCACGATCGGATCCACGAACATGCAGGCCACAAAGAAGGCCACGCAGATCGCGATCAGCACGCCGGTGGGCCCCGCCTCATTGATACCCGCTGCCTCCAGCAAGGCCTGGGGGATCTGGGCGAAGGAGATGATCCATGAGAAACCATTGCCTACGGCCACCAGAATGAACACCACGGCGGTGATCAGCCCCGTGGATTTGGCGATCGCATAGATATCGCCCATCTTCAGCGAACGGAACACCACGAACTCGAGCAACACCGCGTACAGTACGCAGGCAGCCGCCGCTTCGGTGGGGCTGAAAATGCCGCCGTAGATACCGCCGACAATGATGACCGGGAAGCCCAGGGGCCATAGCGCCTGTCTGACGGACGCCAGTCTCTCGCCCCATGACGCCTTGGGTTCTGTCGGTACATCGCGAATCACCGCGTAGGCCACGCAGTAGAGAGAGAACATCAGTAGAATCAGCAGACCAGGACCAATGCCTGCGATGAACAGTTCGCCGATGGATGTTCCGGAAATGACGCCATAGATGATCATGCCGATGCTCGGCGGGATCAGGAAAGCAATGTCACTGGCGTTGATGATCAGGGCCAGGGTGAAGGAGTCGGAATATCCCGCCTTGAGCATGCGTGGACGCAGCGGTGAGCCGACGGCCACCACGGTCGCCTGGGTAGAGCCCGATACTGCACCGAATAGCGTGCAGGAGGCGGCGGTGGACACCGCCAGTCCACCTTTCACATGGCCGATAAAGGCCATGACCATATTGATCAGTCGCTCCGCCGACTGACCGCGGGTCATGATATCGGCGGCAAGGATGAACATCGGCACCGCGATCAGTGAGGCTGGTCTGATGCCGGCCATCATCTGCTGAATCAGTGTATCCATCTGATCCAGCCCGTTGAACATCATGAAGAAGCCGATCACCGCGGCGGTAATCAGCGGAATCATCATGGGAAAGCCCAGCAATAGCAGGGCAATCATGGTTGTGACCATTATCGTTGTCATTGGGCCATTTCTCCTGCGGCTACCGTCACATCACTCATACTTCGGTCTCCGTGTCCTTGTAGCCATCCACTACGCCTGTCGACAGGTAGACGTCGTGGGACGTCAGATTCTTGATGGCCGTCAGCAGGTACTGGATGCCTGTGATCAAGAAGCCCAGCGGGACCCACAGATAGATCCAGAAAATCGGAATTCCCAGCGCGGGGAGGATGCGCCCCTTGTCGTAGAGGTCGAGGATGTAGATCACTGAGTAGTAGAGCAAAAAGAACATCACCAGTGACGTGAACAGGGCAATGACCACCATCAGGACGCGGCGCCCACCTACCGGCAGGGCATCGTAGATGGCAGACATGCGGATGTGTCGGCCATGGCGCGCGGCGTAGCCGATGCCGGCAAAGGTGATCATGATGATCAGGATTCGGTTGAGCTCACCGCTGAAGAAGATGCTCTCGCCAAATACAAAACGCCCGATCACGTTGATGATGGTGTTAGCTGCCATCAGCAGCACGCCGACGGCTAGAATGGCGGCCTCCAGCTTGCTGATCGCGTTGTCGATGGTGCCCAGAAAACCAGGCAGCCCCGAGTGATAATTCTTTTCGGATTCTTCGTCGGTCATGTGGCAATCCTTGGTCGGGGGGTACCGGGTGAGAGACACGGGTCTTCACTGTAGCCCTGCCAGCAGCGTAGTGGCCGCGAGGCGCTGATGCCGATAGCGCCTCCAACGCTATGTGTACGCAGACCGGCAGTCGTGCAAACAAAAGGGGGCAGCCAGACTGCGGCTGCCCCCTTGGGAGCGGTCTCGTGGTGACGAGGTTTAACCCTCGCTGCCCTGCACCGCTTCGAGGTCGGCCTTGAACTGGTCAAGCAGCGTCTGACCGCCTTCACCGGTCATCTCGATGAACTTCTCCTCAACCTGAGGAGCGCGATCACGGAAGGCCTGGATCTGCTCTTCGTCCAGACGCGTCACGGTGACCTCGTCGGAGGCTTCCTGGATCTTGGCCAGCGACTCCTCGGCAAGCCCCTTGATGTGCTCGATGGTGGTGTCGTAGGCAGCATCGGTCGCATCCTGGACCAGCTGCTTGTCTTCGTCTGACAGGCCCTCGTAGAAGTCCTGGTTGGCCATCATGGCGGTGGTGAACCAGCCGTGTCCGGTGAAGGTCAGGTTGGGAGACACCTCATACAGACCGCCAGACTCGATCCAGAAGATCGGGTTTTCCTGGCCGTCGATGATGCCGGTCTGCAGACCGCCATACACCTCGCCCCAGGGCAGCGGGGTCGGCGTGGCGCCAAAGGCGTCGTAGGTCTCCGCCAGCAAGGGGTTGGTCATGGTCCGGATCTTCTTATTATCGAAGTCTTCCGGTGAAGTGATCGGCTCGTCGGCGGTGACCACCATTTCCCCTTCCGGGTACATCTGCAGAAGTTCTAGCCCATGCTCTGCGTAGAGCTCGGGGAACATCTCGTTGATCGCCTTGCTCTCGTCGAAAAACGTGAGAACGGTGCTTTCATCGGTGGGCAGCAGGTAGGGGATAAAGAAGATCTGGGCTTCTGGAATCAGGGCGCCGGTGAAGCCGGGGGACTGGTTGACGAACTGCAGGATACCGTTCTGGGTCTGCTCCATAATGTCGTCAGATTCGCCCAGCTCGCCAAAGCGATAGACCTGGACGGAATGGTCGGAATTGTCTTCAACGTACTGCTTGAACGCCTGAGCAAAGACGTCCTGGACATCGCCCTCGTACTCCTCGTGGGCGTAGCGCCAGTTGTCAGCCATGGCAGTGGAGGAAAGACCCAGCATCAGTGCGCCGATACTGGCGGTGGTCAACAATTGTGTTGCCTTCATTCTTGTGGTTCCTCTGCAGGTGTTGGAGCTAGGGGCAGGTTGAGCGCGCACTGAACAACGCGCTACACCGCTTTGGCTTCAGCGGGTTAGATTCTGCAAAAAATGCAGTAATTCTCATGCAGTTAAGTTCAGGCTAGCGCGCTGAAGGAAGAGGGTCAAGCTGGCTTTCCATGCTTCTCAGGGCCGTAAATTGCGTTTTTTTCTGTCGTTCGCTGCAAGAAAGAAGAACTTTTTCAAGGCGTGGTCTTGGCTCTGGCAAGGGGGTAAAAGCAAGCCCCTCAAGGCTAATTTTCATGAGCATCTCGAGGCATTGACGCTCCGCTTCGAGTTCTGCGCGCTGGATGCTTGAGCGCACACTCGCGATGCTCGGTTCGTGCTGGGCGGCACGCTTGAGTTGGCGACGAAGCTGGCGCAATGGAACCGTCACCGTTTGCTGCCAGTCGCTGACGTCCGCTGGAACCGGGCCTGTCGTGGCACCATGGCGAAACAGCCAGCAGCGCCAGATCAGCTCACACACATCCCAGCCGTGCTCGTCCTGCAGGATCAGGCACGACGGCTCTACCCCCGGCCTGGCATAGAGAGCCAGGGCAAACTCCCATAGCGGGTCTGAGGCTAGACGGGGACGCAGCTGCGCGGCGAATTCGGTAGAATCGGTGGGCAAGATGACATCCTTCCTTATTTTCAGTCAGATGCTCGCGGGTAACAGGCCCGACGGGCCTAGTTCGATGGAGCCATGATGATTGCACTGCGCCAAGTCACCCTGCAACGTGGCGCCGAGCCACTGTTCGAAGGTGCCGACCTGACCCTGCATGCGGGGCACAAGGCCGGTATTGTGGGGCCCAATGGCGCCGGCAAGTCGAGCCTGTTCGGGCTGATCCTGGGCGAGATCGGCGCCGACAAGGGCGCGATTGAAATGAGCGGCGGTCAGCGCATCGCCCATATGGCCCAGGAGGTCGAGGCGCTGACCCGGCCCATCGTGGAATACGTGCTGGATGGCGATGCCGAGCTGCGCCGCACCGAAGCGGCTCTGGCCTCCGCCCAGACGGAGGGTGACCATCATCGCGAGGCGGAGCTGCATGGGGCCATCGAGGCGCTGGATGGCTACAGCGCGCCGGCCCGTGCCGCCCAATTGCTGGTGGGCCTTGGCTTCGCTCAGCAGGATCTGGACAAGCCGCTGTCGGCATTCTCCGGCGGCTGGAGAATGCGCGCCAACCTGGCGCGCACCCTGTTCATGCCCTCTGACGTGCTGCTGCTGGATGAGCCTACCAACCACCTGGACCTGGATGCCCTGCTGTGGCTGGAGCAGTGGCTGACGCGTTACCCGGGGACTCTGCTGCTGATTTCTCACGATCGCGACTTTCTCGATGCCGTCTGTGACCACATCGTTCACTTCGATCGTCGCCAGCTGGTGCTGTATCGGGGCAATTACACGACCTTCGAGCGCACCCGCGCCGAAAAGCTGGCGCTGCAGCAGGCCCAGGCCGAGAAACAGCAGGCCAGGCGGGAGGAAATCGAAAAGTTCGTTGCTCGCTTTCGCTACAAGGCGACCAAGGCACGGCAGGCGCAAAGCCGCTTGAAGATGCTCGAGCGCATGGGCGATATCGCCCTTGCTCACGTCGATTCTCCGTTTCATTTCACCCTGCCGGCGGCAGAGAAGACCTCCCACCCGCTGCTGGTGATCGACGATGCCGCGTTAGGCTATCAGCAGGCGGACGGCGGTCAGCGCGTTCAGCTGTCCAACGTCAAGCTGACGCTGTTGCCGGGCCAGCGTATTGGTCTGCTTGGGCCCAATGGCGCAGGCAAGTCCACCCTGATCAAGTCGTTGACCGGCGACCTGCCCCTGCTGGAGGGGCGGCGTGTACCCGGCGAACACCTCGCCGTAGGCTACTTTGCCCAGCACCAGCTGGAAGGCCTCGATCTGCAGGCGTCGCCGTTCACCCACGTCCAGCGTCTGTCGCCCAAGGCCGCTGACAGCGACATCCGTCAGTTCCTGGGAGGCTTCGGGTTTCCGGGCGACGATGTCTTTGCCAAGGTCGATACCTTCTCCGGGGGCGAGAAAGCGCGCCTGGCCCTGGCCTTGATCGCCTGGCAGAAGCCCAACCTGCTGCTGTTGGACGAGCCCACCAACCACCTCGATCTCGAGATGCGCGAAGCGCTGACGGAAGCGCTGGCGTCCTTTGATGGCACGGTTATCGTGGTGTCCCACGACCGCCATCTGCTCAAGGCCACGGTGGACGAGTTCTGGAAGGTGGCGGATCATCGGGTAGAGCCCTTCGACGGTGACCTCGAGGACTATCGCGTCTGGTTGAAGACGCGCCTGGAGACGGCCCGGCGCATCGCCCGGGAAGAGAAGGCCGACAAGGCGGACGCCGCGCAGGCAGCACCCAAGGAAGATCGCAAGGCCTCCCGCCGAGCCGCCGCCGAGCTGAGAGAGAAGCTAAGGCCCCTGAAGCGCGAGCGTGATCGTGCGGAAAAGGCCATGGAGGGTGTGCAGGCTGAGCTCGCCGAGGTCGAGGAACGGCTGGGGGACGCGTCGCTGTACACCGATACCGCTCGCAAGCAGGAGTTGACCGAATGCCTGGGTCGCCAGGGCGAGCTCAAGGCCCGCCTCGACGACCTTGAGGCCGAGTGGCTGGCCGCCGAAGAGGCACTCGAGGAGATGCAGGACGCGCTAGCGAGCGGAGACTGAGGGGACCTCCTCGGTGTGTCCGGGCGAGGCCGCATCCTGTGCATCCATTCGCGCCGCCATGCGCTGCCGTTCTGCCTGCTCGTCTGCCAGGCTGGTCTGCGGCAGCACCAGGTTGAGGGTGACGGCGCTGAGGGCCGCCACCACAATCGGTGAGCTGCCCAGAGCGAGCTGCAAGGTACTCGGCAGGGCTTGCATCGCTTCAGGCGCGGCGGCCAGGCCGAGCCCCAGTGCCAGGGACAGGCTGGCGATGGTCATGTTGCGGCCTGACAACTCATCCCGCGTCAGCAGTTGGATGCCTGTCATGGTGATCATCCCGAATACCGTGATGGTAGCGCCCCCCAGCACGGGATAGGGAATGGTGGTCATCAGCGCGCCGAACTTGGGAATCAGCCCCGCCGCCAGCATGAATACCGCTGCCAGTGCCAGTACGGAGCGGCTGACGACCTTGGTCATGGCCACAATGCCGACGTTTTGGCTGAAGGACGCTGTCGGCAGGGCGGCGAACAGCGCGCCAACCAGGGTACAGATCCCGTTCCCAAGCAGTCCTCCCGAGAGTTCCCGATGACCCAGCTCACGGTTCATGCCACCGATGGTGGTTGCCGACAGGTCGCCAATGGTCTGGACCGAGTTGACCACGCAGATGATCACCATGGACAGGATGGCGGCAGGGGCGAAGTCGAGCGATACCGGTAGCAGGCGTGGGGCGCTGAACCAGGCAGCCTGCTTCACGGCAGTGAAATCGACCATGCCAAGGGCCAGTGCCAGAACGTAGCCGACCACGATGCCGCAGATGATCGCCGCCAGCTTGATAAAGCCTCGGCCGAATTGGGACACCCCCAATACGACGGCGAGCGTGATCAGGGCAACCAGCCATTGCTGTCCGCCTCCATAGTCGGGGCTGTTGCGTCCTCCGGCCATGTAGTGGATGGCGATGTCATACAAGGATAGGCCGATGACCAGCACCACCACGCCGGCGACCACCGGCGGGAAGAGATGCCGCAGCGGTCGAATGCCGATGCCCACCAGCAGCATGGCGATCCCTCCACACAGTTGGGCGCCGAGGATACCTTCCAGGCCAAACTGTGCGCCTACCGCCGTCAAGGTGGGGACATAGGCGAAGCCCACGCCAAAGATGGTCGGCAAGCGGGCGCCGAAGCGCCAGACACCAAACAGCTGGATCAGCGTGGACACCGCCGACGCCATCAGGGACACCTGAATCAGCATCAGTGTTTGGGCCACCGGTGCACCCACGGTGCCCGCCACGATGATGGGCACGGTAATGGTGCCCGTGATCATGGCGAGGATGTGCTGCAATGATAACGGCAGGGCACGGCTCATGGGGGGCCTGCCGTGGAAGTCGAAGACCGAGCGGCTGGCGACATGTCGCTGGTGTGTCATGGATACGATCATCCGTTGTTATTGTATACAGATGATTGTGGTAAATGTTTCCATGAACATCAAGCGACGTTTTCGACGACGGTCATGTCAGCGTATTGCGACGTGTCACGACCCCTAGCTTTCCAGCAGGAAGGTCACCGGACCGTCGTTGACCAGCGCTACCTGCATGTTGGCTCCGAACTGTCCACAGGCGACGGGGCTGTGGCGCTGGTTCGCCAGATCAAGCAGGTAGTGGAAGAGGCGTTCGCCTTCCGCAGGAGGGGCTGCGCTGGAAAAACTGGGTCTCAGGCCCTTGCGTGTGTCAGCCGCAAGGGTGAATTGCGACACCAGCAGGAGCCCGCCGCCGGCCTGCTGGAGGTTGAGATTCATCTTGTCATCGTCGTCGCCGAACACACGGTAGTGCAGCAGCTTGTGCAGTAGCCGTTCGGCTGCCGCCTCGTCGTCGCCTTTCTCGACGCCTACGAGGGCCAGGAGGCCGTGGCCGATGGCGCCAATGGTGCGATCGTCGACATCGACGCTGGCGCGTCTGACGCGCTGAATCAGAGCTTTCATGATGCGAGTGCCTTGGCTGAAAAGGGCATCAGCCTAGCACGGAGAGGTAAGGGTAGGCAGAAGGCGCCGGTCAGCGCCCGAGAAGCGCATCACGGAAGCCATCGTCCAACGGATCGCTGCCCAACCAGATGGCGAACATGGCGATGGCCAGTTCCAGGTTGGGGCTCTGGAACAGCGGCGTTCCATTGAGCGAGAGGGTGAGCTGCTCGCCGCTCCAGCGCAAGGCGTAGCGATCCCCAGGCTGAACGTCGCGATAGCTGTCTGTGAGCCGAGATAGCTCTGAGCGCACGCTGGCGAAACTCACCTCGTTGACCTGCTCGCGCACCGTGCGAGTGGTCGCCTCGGCGAAGTCCTCGGCGTCGATGGCATGGAAGTAATGCAGCACCAACTGTCTCGGGACATCGGATAGCGGCGCCGGTCGAGGAAAGCCTGCGGCCTGGTAGTAGGCGCCGGCGTAGGCGTCCCACACCATATAGGTGAACAGGCCATGACCGAGCATATCGTAGCGCCGGTCACCTTCAATCGTTCGCGCAAAGCTGGCGTCCTTGACCTGTACCTGCGGTGCGTTCGCGGTGGTGGATTGGGCGTCGGCTTTGGGGGGCAGCGCCATGGTCAGTGTCAGACACGTCATGAGGCTGATGGCGGCAATCAGTCGAGTGAGCGGATGTTGCTGGGGCTGGCGCGGGGGCATGAGACACGTCCTCTGGCACGATGTTGTACAGATCATGGCAAAGGATGCGTTGCTTGTACAGGTTTTGTATATCTTGCTGCGCCTTACCCGTCGGCGATTACCAGGCTCGACACAGCATGATGTCGCAGCGCGGCTCTGCCAGCAGGCGCTTGGTGATCTGGCTGCGACGTCCAGCCTGACTGCGGTTGCCCAGTGCCAGCAGGTCAGGAGGTTGGCGCCGGAGATGGGCGATCAGTACATCCAGTGGATCACCTTGCTCCAGTACCAGCTCCAGCTCAGGCACTCGTTCAAACTCTGCCATCAGCTGATCAATTTCATGTTCGAGCTGGTGTCGCAGGCGAATGACTTCTCGGTCGCGCCATTGGGCAAACTCCGCGTCGGAGCCCAGCTCGCGCTCGCCAGGCACGTCCCAGGCGTGCAGAAGCTCGAGGCGTGACTCCGGGAAATGACGCAGGGTTTCGCGTAGCGTGCGTCGGCAGGTCAGCGAGAAGTCGACCGGCACGAGGATGTCAGTCCATGGGGCAGAGGGCGGTTGGCTGACGGTCAGCACCGGACAGGGTGCGCTGAGCAACACTCTGGCCAGGGTGGTGCCACCGATCAGGTCAGGGTGACCCCGCTTGCGGTGAGTGCCAAGAATGATCATCTCGGCGCTGCGCTCGTGGGCCTCGCGTATGATTTCGGCGTAGGGAGCCCCGGTCACGGTCTGCACCAACAGAGGCGGTTCATTCAGCGCATAGTCTTCACGCAGATCCGTGGCGATGGCATGGATGTCATCGACGACGGCACCTTCCAGGTCACGCAGCACCCGCCGTGGCAGATAGGGGTCAAGGACGTGAAGTACGTCCAGGCGTGCGCCCATGTCGTTGGCCAGGCGAATGGCACGGCCAAAGGCGGAGCGGTTTTCGGCTGACAGGTCACAGGCAAACAGCAGGGAGCGAGTCATGGCTCTGCCCTCAGAACGCCAGTGGAGGAACCTTCAGCATGGGTGGGCATGCCGATTCGCGCAAGCGCTCCAAGGTACCACTGCTGTCAGCGCATGATGATCTGATCCCTAAGCCTGGACGACAACAGAAGGTAGCGGCTACCACCAGGCGTGGAAGTGGTGAACCGGGCCCCGTCCGTGCCCCACGGACAGCCGGCGACTGGCATCCAGTGCCTGGTGCAGCCAGCGCTTGGCATCGCCGATGGCGTCGATAATCTGGGCTTCCTGGGCGTCGTGCGGCAGGTGGGCCAGTTTGGCGGTGATGGCAGACGACAGCGCGCAGCCCGTGCCATGCAGGTTTTGAGTATCGATGCGTGGTGCAGGTAGCCACCGCTCCCCGGTGGGCGAGGCGAGCAGGTCAGGGCAGCTGTCACCGTCGAGGTGGCCTCCCTTGAGCAGGACATAGGGCGCCGATAGCGCGGTCAGTGCTGGCAGCATGGCTTCCATGTCATCTGCACTGGTGGGGATGGGCCGGTCAAGTAATACGGCAGCCTCGGGCAGGTTGGGCGTGATGACGTCAGCCAGCGGCACCAGAATGTCGCGTACGGCGCTAATCCCCGCCTCGTCGACCAGAATATCGCCACTCTTGGCGACCATGACCGGGTCCAGCACGATCCAGCGCGGACGCCGGGCCTCGAGCGCTTCGCGCAGCACCTCGGCGACGTCGCGGCTTGCCACCATACCGATCTTGACCGCGTCGACGCGGACATCATCGAGCAAGTGGTCGAGCTGAACGCGGATGCTGGCGGCCGTCACCGGGTGCACCTCGCGGACCCCACAGGTATTCTGCGCGATCACCGCGGTAATCACATTGGTGGCATAGGTGCCTAGCGCCGACAGCGTCTTGAGGTCGCCTTGCAGACCTGCGCCACCGGACGGGTCAGAGCCGGCAATGGTCAGAGTGTGGGGGATGGCTGTGAGCTGGGACATGAACGGCACCGGAAAGTCAGCAGGACCCACAGGATACAAGAGACCAGGTCGAGGGAGCCATGTTCAGTCTGTTTGTGGTAGCGATGGCCAGTGCGACCTTGTTGCCGGGCGGCTCCGAGGTGTGGCTGACGGCACTGTGGTGCCGTGGCGAGTCGCCGTGGGCACTGTGGTGGGTGGCGACGCTGGGCAACACCTTGGGGAGCTTGATCAACGTGGGGCTGGGGCGCTATGCCACCCACTACGTGGATCGGCGGTGGTTTCCGGCATCACCGCAGGGACTGGCGCGGGCCCAGCGCTGGTATCGCAAGGGAGGAGAAGCCAGTCTGCTGCTGGCCTGGGTGCCGGTAATAGGAGATCCACTGACCGTGCTGGCGGGAATCGCGCGGCTACCTTGGTGGCGCGCGCTGGTGTGGATTCTGGTGAGCAAGGGGGGGCGCTATGCGCTGGTATTGTGGTTTGCGGACAGCTACTTCTCGTGTGGCGCCTGAGCCTGGACCAGGACCTACCACCAAGCCCTATAGCCGGGCACTGTAGCCAAGCCCTTTAGCCAAGCCCTATAGCCAAGCCTTTTAGCCAAACCCAGGCTTGACGGAAGCCCCGGCCTAGCCGGGGATAGCAGAAGGGCTGCCGAATGGCGGCCCTTCTGCTGTCGATATCACCGCTGACGGCGATGGGCGACGCGGATTACTCCTGCCCGAGACTGGTGCCGCCGTCCGGGTTACGGGCGTTGTAGTAGGCCTGTTCGGAAATGGCGTGGTAATTCACGACCTTGTCCTGAAACTCGCGATAGGACTCGTAGATGCGGCCGGCGATATCGCTGGAGTCGGCGAGTTCCTGCACGACCTCGGCGGAAATCTCCTGAGCCTGAGCAAGGACATCATCAGGCAGCTTGCGCAGCTGAACGTCGTGCTCGTTGATCAGCGTTGCCAGGGCGTCGTTATTACGTGCGGTGTACTCGTCGAGTACGTCCTGGTTGACGTCGCGAACCGCGCTACGCAGGATCGCCTGCAAGTCGGCAGGCAGTTCTGCCAGAGCGTCATCGTTGATGATGGCTTCGAACATGACCGTGGGCTCATGCCAGCCCGGGTAGTAATAGTATTCGGCGGCCTGGTGAAGGCCAAAGGCCAGGTCGTTATAGGGGCCGATCCACTCGGTGGCGTCGATGGCGCCGGATTGCAGCGAGGTGAAGATTTCGCCGCCTGGCATGTTGACGATGGCCACGCCCATGCGGTTCATGACCTCGCCACCGAGGCCAGGCATACGCATCTTGAGACCGTCCAGGTCGGCGACCGAGTTGATCTCCTTGTTGTACCACCCGCCCATCTGCACCCCGGAGGCGCCGGCCGCCATGACTTCTACCCCGAAGTCGTCGTAGAGCTCGTTCCACAGCTCCAGGCCGCCGCCATAGTGCAGCCAGGCGTTCATTTCCTGAGCATTCATGCCAAACGGAACGGCAGCGAAGAACTGGGCAGCGGGTGCCTTGCCCTTCCAGTAGTACGACGCGGAATGGCCCATCTGCGCGGTGCCTTCCGCTACTGCGTCGAAGACCTCGAAGCCGGGAACCAGCTGGCCGGCGCCGAACACTTCAATGGTCAGTCGACCGTCCGACATTTCTTCCACCAGCTTGGCCAGGCGCTCCGGGCCTTGGCCAACGCCGGGAAAGTTCTTGGGCCAGGACGTTACCAGTTTCCACTCGAAGGTGTCCTGAGCCTGTGCCTGGGCACCGATCAGCATAAGGCCGGTGGCACTGGCGAGGGTAATGGCCTTGGCGATTGAGCTGCGTTGCATGTAAGTCCCCTTTTATATGGTGTTGGCGTTGTCGGGACCTGCCGGCCGGGGTAGGGCCAGCGGGTGAATGGCGCTGCCGGGATGTCGGCAGCGTCATGATGCTCGGTCATGCGTCTTGTTGATATAGCCCTTTGATATAGCGTGTAGGCAAGGGTCGCTATGGCGATGCAGCTACTATAGATGCCGCGCCGTGGTGCACGTGACTGGCGCCGTCCACGCATCGCCAACGCGGGGGCCATTGCGTGCGGTATGCGCACGCCCATGGCCATGATGATGCCCCATGTTCCTGTCTGAAAGCGCCGGAAAGAGCCGGGAGCCGCTTGTGACCGCGCTCTCCCGGCCTCCTTGAACAGCATATCCCGAGTTAGAACTGCTCCGGCAGCCAGGTGGCAAGGCCCGGGAAGAACGCCAGCGCCAGCAGCATTCCCAGCTGCAGTACGATGAACGGAATCACACCACGATAGATGGCAGACGTCGGAACGGATTCCGGAGCGACCCCGCGCAGGTAGAACAGCGCGAAACCAAACGGTGGGGTCAGAAACGAGGTCTGCAGGTTGATCGCGATCATGATACCGAGCCAGATCGGGTCGAGGCCCATGGCCAGCAGAATGGGGCCGACGATCGGCACGACCACAAAGGTGATCTCGATGAAGTCGAGAATGAAGCCAAGCAGGAAGATGACCAGCATCACGATGATGGTGGCACCGACGACGCCGCCAGGCATGTTCTCGAACAGGTGAGTCACCAGTTCCTCACCCCCGTAGGCACGAAATACCAGCGAGAACAGGGCCGCCCCAATCAGAATGAGGAAGACCATGGTGGTGACATGGGTGGTGGAGCGCAGCACTTCCTTGAGGGTGGCCATGTCGAGGCGACGATAGGCCAGGGCCAGCACGAAAGCACCAAAGGCACCAACGGCGGACGCTTCTGTGGGGGTTGCCAGGCCGGTCAGGATAGAGCCCAGTACCGCGACAATCAGCACGATGGGTGGTACGAGCCCCTTGAGCAACAGTAGACCCAGGCCCGAGGTATGGCCCATTTCCGCCATCAGCTCCTGGCGATCGGCCGCGGGTGCTGCGCTGGGCTTGAGCATCGCCACCAGGCTCACGTAAACGATGTAGACCAGCACCAGAATCAGGCCTGGCACCAGCGCACCCATGAACAGGTCGCCGACGGACACCGTCTTGGGACTGAAGATGCCCATGGACAGCTGGGCCTGCTGATAGGCGCTGGAGAGCACGTCACCCAGCAGGACCAGGGCGATGGACGGGGGAATGATCTGTCCTAGCGTGCCGGTAGCGCAGATAGTGCCGGTGGCCAGGGACTGGCTGTAGCCACGCTTCAGCATGGTGGGAAGCGACATCAACCCCATGGTGACGACGGTGGCACCGACGATCCCGGTGGAGGCCGCCAGCATCATGCCGACGATGGTCACCGAGATGCCCAGTCCCCCGCGCAGCGAGCCGAACAGCAGAGCCATGGCGTCAAGCAGGGTCTCGGCGACCCGGGACTTTTCCAGCAGCACGCCCATCAAGACAAACAGTGGCACCGCCAACAGCGTCGTGTTGGTCATGATGCCGTAGAGTCGATTGGGGAAGGCGTTGAGATAGCTGCCATCAAAATTGGCGTCGATACCGATGGACTCGAGGCCGAAGCCAAGACCGGCGAAGGCCAGCGCGGTGCCGGCCAGCGACAGCGCTACCGGATAGCCGAACATCAGGACCGTACAGATGACCGCGAACAGCACCAGTGGCATGAACTCCAGCATTTACAGGTGCTCCTCGTTGGCATCGTGGGGGGCTTCGTCCGGGGTCAGGCGCCCGCTAAGGATGAGAGAATTGCGGCAGATTTCAACGATCCCCTGCAGGATCATCAGTAGCGCAAAGGCCGGTATCAGGGTCTTCAGCAGGAACACGCCGGGGATGCCGCCGGCATCGGGGGAACCCTCGAAAATGGCCCAGGATTTGCCGACGTAGCCAAGGCTGGTGGCGATGACGAACACCATCACCGGAAGTAACAGGAACAGCGTGCCCAGCAGATCGACCAGGGCTTTTTTACGTGCCGACATGGCCCGGTAAAAGATATCGACGCGCACATGTCCGCCATGCCGCAGGGTGTAGGCCGCCGCCAGCATGAAGACGGTGGCATGCATGTACATCACCGATTCCTGCATGGGAATGCTGTTGACGCTGAAGGCATAGCGCAGAATGACGATCAGGAACTGAATGATCATCATCGCCAGAATGAGCCAGGAGAGGCCTCTACCCAGGCGTTCGATCAAGGCGTCGAGGGCCGCCAGTGGCCCCGGCAAGCCGGAGGTTGTGGACATGTGAGCTCGCAAGATAGTGTCAGGGCGATCTTGTTTCAGGCAGCGCATCCGCGCGCGGGGAAGCGCGGAGCGGCCTGGCGTCTTGGATAGTGTTGCACGCGGGACCCGTTGCACAGGGTGGCGCGCATCAACGCTGACTATACGGCAGGCAAGGTAGCACTGTCATGGCATCGAAAGTCGAGCCTTGCCGCGGTATCGGTCGTGTGATGCTCGGTTCAGGCGAGTTGTTGGGAATGGCAGGCGCGAATGGCCTTCAGGCAGGGATCTGGCAGGCGAATATCCACCGCGACGGGCAGATGGTCGGAAAACAGCCGGTCGAGGACCTCGACCTCGTCGGCCTCGAGAGAGGACGACAGCAGAATATGGTCCAGCGCACGACTGGGGCGCCAGGACGGGTAGCTCAGCGGCGGATGCACCGGATGCAGCGGCAACGATGCGCAGAATCGATCATGGGCATGCAAGCGCTCTGGTGTGCAGTTCAGATCGCCCATCACCACCACATGCTTGAGGGGCTGGATCAATTCACTCAAGTAGTCGAGCTGCAGGTTCTGGGTGCGCTGGCCTAGGGCCAGGTGTGCCACAAAGAGGTGTAGCGCCTCGGGGCCCTCACCGAAGCGAGCGTGGATGGCACCGCGGCCGGGAAGCGTTCCCGGTAGTCGGTGTTCCTCGATACGGCTAGGTGTCAGGCGCGACAGCAGGCCGTTGCTATGTTGCGCGATACGGCCGAGATTGCGGTTCAGCTGCTGGTAGTGGTGAGGGAAGCCTCCTTGCCGTGCCAGGTAGGTCAGCTGATTCACCTGGCTCGAGCGAAAGCTGCCCCCATCCACCTCCTGCAGTCCCACCATGTCAAAGTGCGACAGCACCTCAGCCATCATGTCCAGGCGACGTTGCCGCTGGGGATGTGGCAACAGGTGCTGCCAGCTGCGCGTCAGATAATGGTGGTAGGCCGAGGTTTGAATGCCCACCTGAAGGTTGAAGGTCACCAGTCTCAGGTGACCTCCTTCGAGGGTAGGGTGATGTTCCTCGGCCAGGGAGCTCATTACTGCGCGGCCTCGCGTTCTTCGCGAACCTGCTCCACTAGCGCTTCGGCGATGCGCGGCATATTGTCGAGGCTGCCAGCGTTGCTGGGCGATACGATGTAGCGGCCATCGACGATCAGTGCCGGAACGCCCATCAGCTGCAGGTTACGCATGGTCGCGCTGGCGCGGTTGATCTGCGATTTGACGCCGAATCCATCCAGGGCCTTGAGGGCATCCTCTTCGCTGACGCCGTAGTCGCTGAAGAAGGCTGCAATATCGTCCGGGTCGGTCAGCTGCTCGCCTTCCTGGTGGATGGCGTCAAAGAAATCCTCGTGGACCTCGTCGAGAATCTCCAGCTGTTGGGCAGCATAGAAGGCGCGAGCGTGCTTGACCCAGGTTTCCCCCAGGGTGGCCGGCATGCGTTCGAATTCCACGTCCTCGGGCAGGTCTGCCACCCAGGCGTTCAGCGGATCTTCCAGCGCGTAGCAGTGAGGGCAGCCATACCAGAACACCTCGGTCACGTTGATCTTGCTATCGTCGCTGCCCAGCTGAACGGCGTTGGGTGCAACGGTGTAGTCCTTGCCTTCAGTGACCGGGGCAGCAGCAGCCATGGTGGATAGGCCCAGGCCTACCAGGCCCATCATCAGTGACTTCAGCATGTCAGTATGTCTCCTTGAAATAGACGGTGTACTTCCGCGACCGGCGAGCAGCAGCTCTGCTCACCTGAGGCTGAAGCCACAAAGCGAACGCTGTTTTGAGTCTACAACGTTAGAAGGGTTCCCGAATATCCCGAATGGCCATGGGGTTGCCGCTGGGTGTCGCCAAACGCAAGCGGGGCGGCTCAAGAGCCGCCCCGCTGATCCGCCATAGAGACGGTCAGTGCAGTCCTTGCACGTAGTTGGCCACGGCTTCCATGTCGGCGTCGCTCATCTTGGCGGCGATATCCGACATCATGCCGCCAGGACTGTTGGCACGATCACCGGAGGCGAAGGCCTTCAACGTAGTGACCACATACCCCGCGTGCTGTCCGGACAGTGCCGGATAGACCGCGGAGCCTATGCCACTGCCGGTGGGGCTATGGCAGGCACTGCAGGCGGGTATGCCCTTGGCGAGATCGCCCGCGCGATAGAGGGCTTCTCCGCGTTCCAGCAAGGCCTCGTCGTCCTTGGCCTGGCCCACCACCGGCTCCTGGCCGGCGAAGAAGGCGGCCACGTCCCAGGCGTCCTGGTCGCTGAAGTTGTCCACCTGACCCGCCATCTGGGGTACCAGACGATGGCCATCACGAATATCGAGGATCTGCTTGGCCAGATAGGAGGCCTGCTGTCCTGCCAGATTGGGGAAGGTTGGCGCGATGCTGGCGCCGGTCTGGCCGTGACACGCGGCACAGGCGGTTGCCTTGTCGCGTCCAGCGGCGGCGTCTGCGTCACTCTGAAGATCGGCATGGGCGGCGCCAACGACGCCGATGGAGATTGCCAGGCTTGCCAGTAACTGTCTCATCGCTAGTTCACTTATGCCGTTATGATGTTTTCACGGTCCTGCGGGGCGTGGCCTTGAGGCATGCCCGAGTTGCAGGAGGAAGCGCCCGCGCTGAGGCCGGTCGCTGGCAACAGCAGCACAATGGTAAGATGGGTCTCCGGGTCGCAGCCGCCTCAAAGCTTACTATAACCAAACACCCTGAGGGCGGGAATGCCAGGGCCCTCGCCCCTACTTTTGACCACCGTCAGGATTTCTTCCATCTCATGGCTTTCAATTACTCCTTGGCCCGATTTCTTACCAGCGCCCCTACCCTTGCCCGCTGCCCTGAAGATAGCGGCGTGGAAGTGGCCTTTGCGGGTCGTTCCAATGCGGGAAAATCTAGTGCCATCAATGCGATAACCCAGCAGAAGGCGCTCGCCAGGACGTCCAAGACGCCGGGACGCACACAGCTGATCAATGTCTTTTCGCTGGGCGACAACGTGGACCGGCGTCTGGTGGATCTGCCGGGATACGGCTACGCCAAGGTGCCTGAAAAGGTAAAGTTGGAGTGGCAGCGTCACCTGGCGGAGTACCTGCAGAAGCGCCAATCACTGCGCGGCCTTGTGCTGGTGATGGATGTGCGGCATCCGCTGACCGAATTTGACCTTGCGCTGCTGGATGTGGCGGACGAGCGAGATCTCCCGGTCCATATCCTGCTGACCAAGGCAGACAAGTTGAAGCAGGGCGCGGCCAAGAATGCGTTGCAGCAGGTGCGGTCTCGTCTGCGCGAGTGGGAAGACCTGGTCAGCGTCCAGTTATTCTCGGCACTCAAGCGTCAGGGGGTTGAAGACGCCCATCGACGTTTGGATGGGTGGCTCGACCAGGACTGAGCCTGCCAGGGTTGTGGCTCAGCACCTATGGTGCGAGAGCTCTCGGTGTGAGAACACGCCCCTTCAGGACAGCAGGGCCTCTAGCTCGGTGACACAGGTCAGGTGAAAGACGCCGGCAGGCAGGTCCGTCACCTGCGTCTGTGTCGGCGCGATCCAGGCGGCCTGCATGCCTAGCCGTCTGGCAGGCAGGATGTCCTCCTCCCATGAATCTCCCACGTGCAGTGCTCGTTCAGGGCGCACGTTCAACCTCGCCAGCATGGCCAGGAAAGGGCGTGGGTCGGGCTTTGGGGCCAGCATTTCACCAGCGGCGATGCGCTCATGAAAATGCCGTGCAATGGTCAAGCGCTCAAAGGCCACATTGCCATTGGTGATGCTGCCGAGCCGGTAGCGTGAGGCGAGACGCTCCAGCATGGCGTCGGCCCCGGGGAAGGGCGTGACGTCGATGCGCAGCTGATGGAACTGCTGCATGGCCCGTGCCGCCCACTCGCGGGCGCTGTCCTGATCCAGGCCGTTTTCGACCAGCAGCTGAACCAGGCTGTGCTCGCGCAGCCAACTGAAGTCGCCGCGTCGGGACCAGTGCTGCCGAGCCATGGCCTGGCGTGCCGCGAGATAGCGCTCAAGATCGATGGGGTCGGTGGCAGGCTCGCCTCGGCGGGCCTGCCACGCCGTAAGCTGGGTATTCAGCCAGTCGACGTGGCCGTGCTCGGTGCGCTGCATGACGCCGGCGTTGTCCCACAGCGTATCGTCCAGATCAAAGGTGATGGCTTCCAGCCGAGACAGGTTTGCGGGCGCTAGCACGGCGTCTCTCCAACAAGGTCAGGGTCATCAGGGTCTGGTGCGGTGCTGGCCGGCCTGCGCCGAGCCCTGGGGTGGGCGCGATCGTAGCTCTCCGACAGGTGCTGCCAGTCCAGGCGGGTATAGACCTGGGTGGTCGACAGGTTGGCGTGGCCGAGCAGTTCCTGAACCGCACGCAGGTCCTGGCTGGACTCGAGAAGATGGCTGGCAAAGGAGTGACGCAGTCGATGAGGGTGGAGGTGCTCGGGGAGGCCGCGACGGCGCGCTTGAGTGACCAGGCGTGCCTGAATGGCGCGATGACCCAGGCGTTTCCCGTGCTGTCCGACGAACATGGCCCGCTCGCCATCAGCAGCCAGCGATCCTCGCAATGTCAGCCATTGCTCGATGGCGGCTCTGGCGCGGGACCCCACGGGTACCTGGCGCGGCTTGTTGCCCTTGCCGACGACCCTGACGCTGGCGCCATGCACATCCCCCAGATCCAGCGCCGATAGCTCCGCCAAGCGCAACCCACTGGAGTAAAGCAGCTCCAGCATGGCCTGATCGCGCACCGACAGCACCGAGCCGTCATGGGGGGTGTCGAGAAAGCGGGCAAGAAGGTCCACATCGACGGGGCGAGGAAGGTCGTTGGGCGCCTTGGGGCCCTGACTCAGGCCCACCGGGTTGTACGCCAGCTGTCCGCTGTCCACCAGATGACCACAGAACCGCGACAGTGCGGCACGGCGGCGCTTGAGGCTGCGTGCAGCCAGCCCTCGGCTGCGCTCGGAGGCCAGGAATCGACGCAGTTCCTTGGCCGTGATGAGGTCATCCTCAGGCGCTGACAGGCTCTGCTGTGCCCGCCAATCCAGATAGGCGGCCAGGTCTCGTCGGTAGGCGTCGACCGTGGCGCCGCTGGCCGTGCGGGCAAGCTCGCTCAAGAAGTCCGCCACCGCACGATCAAGCGGAGGCTCAGCCGCCATCATGCTCGCTCAGTCGGACGCTCAACCGTACCAGCACATCGGCCAGATACTCGGTGAACAGAGTGTCCATGCTGGCGCGGAAGTGGTCCGGGTCGGCGCTGGCCAACACCACGAAGCCTTGGGGGTCGCCGAGGGTCATGCGGGCGATCGCGCAGGAACCGGACTTGGTCGGTGCCTTGGCATGGGGCACCAGTCGCTTCCAGTCGGTGGGCGTCAGGCGTGTGCAACGACTAGCGCGGCCATCGAGCAAAGCGGTCAAGCGCTGACCCGTGTGCTCGTCGAGGACGTGGCGCGGCGCCTGAGGTGGGCGCGGGTCGCGATCGGTCAAGCTGGCGGGGCACCAGACTGCTACTGCCGGAGTCTGGAAACGCTCGCTCAGCTGGGTCGCCAGCGCCTGCCCCAGGGCATCGTTGTCCTGGGCCTCGAGCAGCGCCAGCACCAGTTCTCGGGTTCGACGGTACTGGGCTTCATTGTGTCGGGCCGAGTCGAGCAATTGTTCCAGGCGCAGTTCAGCACCCTCTGCGCGTTTGCGCAGATCGTAGACCAGACGCTCGAGCAGAGAGGTCGCACCCTGAGTTTCCGGATGAGGCACCTTCAGGCTTTGCAGCAAGCCTTCACGGCCAACGAAAAAGTCCGGATGGCGCGCCAGCCATTCGGCGACCCGGTCCGGATCCAGCGTCTTGCGAGGCTCTGGGGCGGCTTGGGGCATGCGCGTCTCCCTGTGTAACGGTCGGTGTCAAAGTGTCAGCCATGCTGGCAGCTTAGCGTAGTCGGGGAGCGTCCAATACGTAAGAGATCAACGTAGCGGGATGCGACCATCAAACACTCGCTCGGCAGGCCCGGTCATGATCAGCGGCTGGTCTTCTCCGGCCCAGCGTATGCTCAGGTTGCCGCCAGGCAACGCCACCGATACCGGGCTATCCAGCAGACCCTGGCGAATACCGCAGGCGACTGCGGCGCAGGCGCCGGTGCCGCAGGCCAGCGTCTCGCCACTGCCGCGTTCGAACACCCGCAGACGGATGCTCTGGCGCGACAGAATCTGCATGAAGCCGACATTCACCCGGCGCGGAAAGCGCGGATGATGCTCGATCAGCGGGCCCAGACGCTCTACCGGGGCGCTGGCCACATCATCGACGCGGATGACGGCATGAGGGTTGCCCATGGAGGCGACGGCGATGTTCAGGGTCTCTCCGTCCACCTCCAGCGTATGCAGCAACTGGTCAGCGTCGGCGTCAAAGGGCAGCGCGGCAGGAGCAAAGCGCGGTGCGCCCATGTCCACGCTGACCTGTTCGTCTTCGTGCACGTCAAGGACCAGCGGCCCTCCGGCGGTCTCGACATGGATCTGGCGTTTATGGGTCAGGCGCTTGTCGCGCACAAAGCGGGCGAAACAGCGCGCTCCGTTGCCACAGTTTTCCACTTCGCTACCGTCGGCGTTGTAGATCCGATAGCGAAAGTCCATGTCGGGATCTCGCGGCGGTTCCACCACCAGCAGTTGATCAAAGCCAATGCCGAAGCGGCGATCGGCGAGGCGGCGAATGTCTTCCGTCTCGATACGCGCGCGCTGGGTGACCAGGTCGATGACCATGAAGTCATTGCCCAGGCCATGCATCTTGGTGAAGTGCAGCAGCATCAGCGCGACTCTCCGGCGGCGTCGGGCAGTGATTCACCTGCCCACAGGTCTTCAATGCGTTCTCGCTGCCGCACGACCTGCCAGCTGTCTCCATCCACCAGCACTTCCGCGGGGCGCGGCCGGCTGTTGTAGTTGGAGGCCATGACGAAGCCGTAGGCACCGGCCGAACGCACCGCCAGCAGGTCTCCCGGCGCCACGGCGAGACGACGTTCCTTGCCCAGGAAGTCGCCGGTTTCACATACCGGGCCGACCACATCATAGATATCGCTGTCGCGCTGCTGGCGCGTATCGACCTCAATGATGGCCTGCCATGCCTGATACAGCGACGGTCGAATGAGGTCGTTCATTGCCGCATCGACAATGGCGAAGTTCTTGGTTTCACCTGGCTTGAGATAGGTCAGGCGGGTCAGCATCACGCCGGCATTGGCGGCGATCGAGCGACCAGGCTCGAACAGCAGCGTCAGGCGTTCACCACCTTCCCAGCGAGACAGGCGCTCCAGCAACTTCGAGGCATAGTCGAAGGGCGCCGGGGGCGTCTCGTCACGGTAGGGCACGCCAAGGCCACCGCCCAGGTCCAGGTGGGACACCTCGATGCCTTCTTCGCGCAGACGGTCGAGCAGCACCAGCAGGCGTTCCAAGGCGTCCAGGAAGGGGGCGATCTCGGTCAACTGTGAACCGATATGGCAGTCGAGGCCTTCGATGCGCAGGTTAGGCAGCGTCGCCGCCAGGCGATAGACCTCAAGGGCGTCGTCGACGGCGATGCCGAACTTGTTGTCCTTGAGGCCGGTAGAAATGTAGGGATGGGTACCGGCGTCCACGTCCGGGTTCACCCGCAGCGAGACCGGGGCTACCTTGCCGAGACGACCGGCGACCTGGTTGAGGACCTCGAGTTCCGGACGAGACTCGACATTGAAGCACTTGATGCCGACCTCAAGGGCGCGAGCCATTTCGCCAGGTTGCTTGGCAACCCCGGAAAACACGATCTTGGCGGGGTCCCCGCCAGCCGCCAGGACGCGCTCTAGCTCGCCCTCGGAGACGATGTCGAAACCGGCTCCCTGGCGTGCCAGAACGTTGAGTACGGCCAGGTTGCTGTTGGCCTTCACGGCATAGCAAATCAGGTGTGGATGATCACCAAGGGCTTCCTGGTAGGCCTTGAAGTGGCGCTCCAGGGTGGCCCGTGAATATACGTAGCAGGGGGTGCCCACCTGGTCAGCGATGCGCGCAAGGGGGACCGCTTCCGCGTGGAGCTCGCCCTCGCGATAGTTGAAGTGATCCATGCTCAGCCGTCGCTCCCTTCAGTGTTGCCGTCTTGATCCGGATCTTGGCCCTGGGCGTTGCCATCTTCACCCTGGTCGTCCTGGTCCACGCTGTCGCGAGGGCCGTAGCGCTCTGCGGCCTCCTCATCGCCTGGCAGGTACAGCGGGCCCTTTTGTCCGCAGCCGGCCAAGCTGGTCATCGCCAGCAGCAGTATCAGCAGCAGTGCAGAGGTAGCGCGGCTCATTGGCGGGCTCCTTGGTCAGTGGCGATGGCCTTCAGCGCATCGCGAGCCCGCTGGGCAGCGGCGCGGACCTGGTCGGGGGCGGTGCCTCCGATATGGTTGCGGGCTGCTACCGAGCCTTCCAGCGTCAGCACATCAAAGACATCGTCGCCGATGGTATCGGAGAACTGGCGCAGTTCGTCGAGGCTCATGTCCGACAGGTCCTTGCCGCTCTCGATGCCATAGGCGACCGATTGACCCACGATTTCGTGGGCGTCGCGGAAGGCGACGCCCTTGCGCACCAGGTAGTCGGCCAGGTCGGTGGCGGTCGAGAAGCCCTTGCGTGCAGCCTCGCGCATGGAATCGCCCTTGGACTCGATGGCCGGCACCATGTCGGCAAAGGCGCGCAAGCAGCCCTTGACGGTGTCCAGGGTGTCGAGCAGCGGCTCCTTGTCTTCCTGATTGTCCTTGTTGTAGGCCAGCGGCTGAGACTTCATCAGCGTCAGCAAGCCCATCAGATGACCATAGACACGACCGGTCTTGCCGCGCACCAGCTCAGGCACGTCGGGGTTCTTTTTCTGCGGCATGATCGATGAGCCGGTGCAGAAACGGTCCGGCAGGTCGATGAAGTCGAACTGGGCGCTGGTCCACAGCACCAGCTCTTCACTCATGCGCGACAGGTGCATCAGCAGAAGGCTGGCGAAGGCGGTGAATTCAATGGCGAAGTCACGATCGCTGACGGCGTCCAGGCTGTTCTCGGCGGGGCGCTCGAAGCCCAGCAGCTGAGCGGTCAGGTGGCGATCGATGGGGTAGGTGGTACCCGCCAGCGCGGCGGCGCCCAGGGGCAGCACATTGACCCGCTTGCGGCAATCCAGCAGGCGCTCATGATCCCTCGCCAGCATTTCCTGCCAGGCCAGCAGGTGATGGCCAAAGGTGACCGGCTGGGCCGTCTGCAGGTGCGTGAAGCCCGGCATGATGGTATCTGCTTCGCCGTCGGCCAGCTCGATCAGCCCGGCACGCAGCCGTGCCAGTTCGCTGGCGACCAGATCGATTTCTTCGCGCAGGTAGAGGCGAATATCTGTCGCCACCTGGTCGTTACGCGAACGGCCGGTATGCAGCTTCTTGCCGGTGATGCCGATCTTCTGCGTCAGGCGCGCCTCGATATTCATGTGCACGTCTTCCAGTGCCACCGACCACTCGAAACTGCCTTCGGCAATCTCGGTCTCGATCTCCTTGAGGCCGGTCACGATGGCGTCACGCTCTTGTTCGCTCAGCACCCCTACCTGGGCCAGCATGGTGGCATGAGCGATGGAGCCCTGAATGTCGTGGCGTGCCAGGCGCTGATCGAAGTCGACCGAGGCGGTGAAACGGGCGACAAAGGCATCGGTGGGTTCACTGAAGCGTCCGCCCCAGGACTGATTGGTGGTCTGGCTCATTGAAGGACTTCCTGAATGACGATGCGATGGCGACGGGCGCGACGTCGGGCCTGCAGGCGAGGACAGTGTCGGGAGCCGCTGTCGAGGTATGGGCCAGAGTGTACCAGAGTCGGCCAACGAGGCGAGGGCGGTATCGGGCCCGGTAACGAAAGTCGGCCAACGAGCGAGGGCGATATCGAGCCCGACAACAAAAGTCTCGGACCCAGGGGGCTGAGACCGGGGCGAAGGCGAAGATGGCGGCAAAAAGGACGGCCAGGCTGGCTCAGGTCGATTTTACTGACGGGGGCCGTGCTTTATGATGACGCCATTCACTTAATATGGCGGACGCGGCGATGTGGTCGCGAGCCCGACCAGGGAGTAGCAACGTGCAACAGATGTCCAGGCTGCGTATCGCGACGCGTAAGAGCCAATTGGCCATGTGGCAGGCCGAACATGTCCGCGATCGCCTGATGGCGATTCATCCTGACCTTGAAGTCGAGCTGGTACCCATGTCGACGCGTGGGGACAAGATCCTCGATACCCCGCTGGCCAAGGTCGGCGGCAAGGGACTGTTCGTCAAGGAGCTGGAAGAGGCGATGCTCGACGGACGAGCGGACATTGCCGTGCACTCCATGAAGGATGTCCCGATGCAGTTCCCCGAAAGCCTGGGTCTGTCGGTGATTCTCGAAGGGGCCGAGCCCACCGACGCCTTTGTGTCCAACGACTACGGTTGCCTCGAGGACCTTCCCGAGGGGGCTCGATTGGGCACATCCAGCCTGAGGCGCGGGCTGCAGATGCGCGAAGCGCGCCCCGATCTGGAGGTGATCAGCCTGCGTGGCAATGTGCAGACCCGCCTGGCCAAGCTTGACGGCGGTGAGTTTGACGCCATTCTGCTGGCGACATCCGGACTAAAGCGCCTGGGCCTTGAAGACCGTATCGCCCAGGAGCTGCCCCCCGAGGTGTGTTTGCCTGCCTGTGGGCAAGGCGCCCTGGGGATCGAGTGCCGTATGCATGATACCGAGCTGGTGTCATTGCTGGCGCCGCTTGATGATATCGAGACGGCGACGCGAGTGCGTGCCGAACGTGCTATGAACACGCGGCTTGAAGGGGGCTGTCAGGTCCCCATCGGCGGCCACGCTATCTACGAAGATGATGGCCGGACGCTGTGGCTGCGTGCCTTGGTGGGTACCCCGGACGGCACGCGAGTGCTGCGGGCCGAGGGTCGCGGCTCGGTAGACGAACCGGAGGCGTTGGGTATTCGGGTGGCCGAGCAGCTGCTCGAACAGGGAGCCAGCGATATTCTGGCTGAGGTGTACGGGCCGCGCTGATGTCTGCACCGGCGTTGCTGACTCGACCGGGCGCTCGCGGCCAGGTGTTGGCAGAAGCCGTCGCTGCGTTCGGGCTGTCAACGCTTCGGCTCGAGGTGATGCGGCAGGAAACTGTGCCAGAGACGGCGGATGCAAGGTCGGCCTGGCTCGACATCGATCACTTTCATAAGGTGATAGTTATCAGCCCCGCCGCCGCCGAGCATTTGGTCGAGGCGCTCGACCGATATTGGCCGCAGCTGCCGCAAGGGCTCGAGCTGTATGCCGTGGGGCAGGCGACGGCCGAGCTGCTGTATCAGGCCTTGGGCGTGAGGGTGCGTCTGCCCACTGCGGCCGCCGGGGAAGAAACCAGTGAGGCCTTGCTGGCACTTCCGTCGCTCAAGCGGCTTGATCAGCAGCGAGTGTTGCTGGTGGCAGGTGAAGGAGGGCGGTCGTTGCTGGGTGAGACGCTTGCTCAGCGAGGGGCGCGGTTGACGCGGGTAGAAGTGTATCGGCGCCGTCTGTTGCCGCTGGCAGAGGATGCCGCGCAGCGGCTGGCTGCAGGGGACTACGGGGCGTTGGTGGTCAGTAGCGGAGAAATCCTGGAACATCTGGCAAGATGGTGTTCAGAGGCCGCCTTTCAACGACCGCTGGTCGTTTCCAGCCAGCGGTTGGCTACACTGGCGAAAACGCTGGGGTTTCGCGTCCCGGTCGTGGCGTCTGGCGCGTCTCCTGCGGCGCTGGCAGCTGCGGTAGCAAGGACCTGCGACCCAGAGGATGGCGAATGAAGATCTCGAAAAGGGCTAGCGACAGATGAGCAACCAACAGCACGATCAGGACGAGCAGCAGACGGCGTCCGCCTCCGGCAAGCAAGGAGCACAGGCCGCGACCTCAGGCACGGAGCCCGCCAAGGGTGGTGCCGGCAGGGGAGGCGCCCAGCGGCGCTCGAGGCGTCGCGACAAGAACAACAGCAGCTCGACCGGGTCCGCTTCGCCGTCTTCCACCGCCGCGTCGGCCAGCAGCAAGAGTGGCTCTTCTGACAATGCGGCCGCGTCGAGCGCTGGCGACAAGGCGACCTCAGCGTCGAAAGATGCGGCCTCCAGTGCTACCACGTCGGCAGCCAAGCCAGCCGCTGATGCCAAGCCGCAAAGCGCGGACGCGTCTGCCTCCACCCAGTCGAGCGACTCCCGCTCCAAGACGTCTGCTTCTAGCTCTAGTGCATCGAGTTCAAGCGCATCGGACTCAGCCAAGACGAAGGCTGCCGCGACGGGTGCGACTTCCTCTGCGTCCACTGGCTCGTCCGGCGGCCGCGCCAAGGGTGGCTCCGCCGGTAGCGGTGGAGGCGCGGCATCGACCAGCGCCACATCGACCTCTTCGGGCGGTTCCGGTGGAGGCAAGGCCGGTGTCGTTGCGCTGGTGTTGGTGCTGCTGTTGATCGCTGGTGTGGCCTTTGTCGGTTTCAAAGGGTGGCAGCTTCAGCAGGCCATGTCGGCCCGGATCGATCAGCTCAAGCAGAACACGCCGAGCCTGAGCGATGTCCAGGAGCTGTCATCACAGCTGGAAAGCGGGCTCAACGAGCGCCGCGAGACCATGGGGCAGGCGGTCGACGGGATCAAGAGTGATTTCGCGGACTACAAGTCCGACGTCAATCAGACGCTGGACCGTGTGCTGGCGGAACTCTCCAAGGAACAGAATGCCGATGAGCGCGACTGGCTTCATGCCGAGGCTGCCTATCTGCTGAGGCTGGCCAACCAGCGCCTGCAGCTGGAGCGCGACGTGGAAGGTGCCGCTGCCCTGCTGCGGACCGCAGACGCGCGCCTGGAAGAGGCTGATAACCCGGCGCTGGTGCCGGTGCGTCGAGCCATTGCCGAAGAGCTTGCCGCGCTGCAGTCGGTGCCCAAGGTGGACCGCACAGGGCTCTACCTGGCCCTGAACGCCCAGCAGGAGCAGATCGCCGGATTGCCGCTGGCCCAGGACATCGAGGAATTCACGGCGGATACCACCATCGAGGAGGCGCCGGCAGGGGCCTGGCAGGAGCAGCTCGCTCGGGTCGGGGAAGAACTCAAGGAGCTGGTGACGGTCCGTCATCATGACCAGGCTCTCGAGGCGCTGATCACCCCCGAGCAGGAATCCTACCTGCGTCAAAGCCTGCGTCTGGTCCTGGAGCAGTCGCAGCTGGCGCTGCTGAAGGAAGAAACCGGGCTGTACGAAGCGAGCCTCGACAAGGCCATCACCTTGCTTCAAGGCTACTACGATGGCGACAACGAGGCGGTGCAGGCGGTGATTGCACGCCTGGGTGAGCTGAAGAGCCAGGCCATTCGCCCCGAGCTTCCCGACATCAGTGCCTCCCAGCAAGCGCTGGCCAGGTTTATCGAGCAGCGCTTCGAGGCGGGTGCATCCGGCCAGGGAGGTAACGCATGAGAAAGCTGATCCTGCTCATCGTCGTTGGCCTTGCGGTCGGGGCGCTGTTCGGCCAGCTGATGATGTCCGTTCCTGGCTATTGGTTGGTCAGGGTGGGGGACACCTCCTTCCAGACCTCCTTCTGGTTCGGTCTGGTCATCCTGTTGGCGCTGTTCATCATTGTGCACTTTGCCTTGCGCGTTCTGGTGCGCATGAGTCGCCCGGTCAGCCGTTTCAAGGTGTGGAATTCTCGGGCCCGTAATCGCACCGCCATGAAGCGTACCGTGCGCGGGCTGGTTGCGCTGGCGGAAGGTCGCTGGAAGCGAGCTGAGAAGGCCCTGGTCAAGGCGGCGGACGACTCCAGCACGCCGTTGGTCAACTACTTGTCCGCGGCGCTGGCGGCTCACTACCAGGGACGCTACGACCAGGCCGATACGCTGCTCAAGCGTGCACATATTTCGACCGATGGGGCCGATCCTGCGGTAGGTATGATGCAGGCTCAGCTGATGCTGGACCGTCAGCAGTACGAAGAGGCGCTGGCGATTCTGACGCGTCTCGACCGGCACCTGCCGCGTCACCCGCAGGTACTCAAGCAGCTGAAAGCCGCGTACATCAGCGTCAGCGACTGGGATGGCCTGCGTCGCCTGCTGCCGCGCCTGGCTGACCAGCAGCTGATCTCCCGGGAAGAGCGTGAGGCACTGGAGCTGCAGGCCTATCGTGAGCTGATTCTGCAGGAAACGCGCAACCCCGAAGATATCGAGCGAGTGCGCAACCTGTGGTCCGACATGCCGGAGTACCTGCGCAGCAACGTCGACTTGCTGGTGCTGTACACCGAGACGCTGGTGCGTTGCAACGAGCAGGTGATTGCCGAGAAACTGCTGCGTCATTCGCTCAAATCCAACTGGGATAGCCGTCTGGTGCTGCGCTACGGCTTGCTGGGTGTGGATGCCTCGCGCCAACTGGTCACCGCCGAGAAATGGCTGCAGGAACGCCCCAATGATCCGGACCTGCTGTTGACCCTTGGTCGACTGGCCCTGCGCAATGCGTACTGGGGCAAGGCCCAGGAGTACTTCGAGGCGAGCCAGCGTCAGCGGCCGAGCGGCGTGGTCTGTGCAGAACTCGCACGGCTCTATGCCAACCTGGGTGAACACAACAAGAGCCAGCTCTACTATCGTCAGAGCGTCGAGCTTCTCGACAAGTCGTTGCCGTCACTACCGCAACCGAGCGACGCCCAGCAGGCCTGATCCCAGGACTGCGACCGACGTCGCAGAACGACCGCCAGGGGCGGGGCCAATAGGCCCCGCCCCTGGCGTTTGTGAGCCACTAGCGGTCGCGCTGAACATGGCCGAGCGTCACACAAGGCGCCCGAGCTCGTGGCGGGAGGCCTGCCATCTTCAGGTGCCGGATGAGCGCTGCCAGAAGCTGCATGGGAGTGGTTCCAGCGATAGGCGAGCCGCCATGTGCTGCCAGGAACCGTATGGGGCAGGCGAGCCGCCTGGCGCCGGGTGGGAGATGCCGGGAAGCGTGTGTGGGGTAGGCGTTACCAGCAGCGAAAAAAAGAGGGCGGCCCATGGGCCGCCCTCGCTGTTACTGAAGATCAGGTCAGTTGCCTTCCGGGTCATAGTCACCGCGGAACTTGGCATTGGTTTCAGCGTACTCGCGGGTCTCGTGCTCGCGAGGGGCGTCGACGCTGCCTTCTTCTCCAGGTAGTGGCGCGGTATCTTTCTCCTTGCCGGTGGATACCACGTCCTTTTCGACCAGGCGCAGGTTGGCGGCAGGTGCCTTGCCTTGCTTGTCTTCGCCGAAATAGACGGTGGTATGAGGGAAGGGAATCTCGATACCCGCCTCGTCCAGGTGCATCTTGACCAGGCGATTGTAGGCGCGCCCGATGGCCCACTGGTTGCCTGGTGTGGTCTTGATGCGGACACGAATGTTGACCGAGCTATCGGCCAGGGCGATGACACCCGCCACCTCGAGAGGCTCGAGAATTTCCGTCTTCCACTGGTCGTCCGACGACAGCTCGTCGAAGGCATTGCGCAGGGCAACGATCGCTTCATCCACGTTTTCGCGGTATGCCACACCGTATTCGCCGACATGGTAGGCAAAGCCACGCATGTAGTTGGACACCACATCCACACTGGAGAAGGGAACCAGGTGATAGGTGCCGTGCAGGTCACGAATACCCACCGAACGGATGCTGAGCTTTTCTGCGGTACCGGTAATACCGCCCAGGGTCACCACGTCACCCGTATTCATGGCGTTCTCTACCTGGATGAAGATACCGGTAATGATGTCCTGAACCAGTTTCTGCGCACCGAAACCGATAGCCAGACCCAGCACACCGGCACCGGCGATCAATGGCCCGATATTGATGCCGATCTCCGACAGCACGATCATTGCCGTCATGGTGACGATGGCAATCGCCAGGGCATTGCGGAACAGCGACAGCAAGGTCTGGGCCCGGGCAGATGGCACGCCACGGCCAGTGGAGGGGTTGAGCTTGTGCTCGATGAAGCTGGCCAGAGCGATCCAGGTGCCGGCAGCCACCACCAGGATAATGACCACATTGATGACCTGGCTGACCAGCAGGCGCCCGGCTTCTGACGCGTACCAGGTGGCCATGTCGAACACGCCCCAGGCATTGAGCAGCGCCATGGCGGCAACGATCAGGATCAATACGTTGACGATGCGCAGCAGGGTGGGCACGTAAGAGTTAAGCCGAGTTTCCAGCAGCGGCAGCTTCTTGTTGAGCTCGCTGGACAGGGTAATGCGGCGTCCTACTGCCTGTACCAGCAGCCGCGAGATCAGCATGGCCGCCAGCACGATGCCGAGGGTCTTCAGCGTGGCCATCAAGACAAATGGCAGAGCGTCCTCGGGACGTGTCAGGGTCAGTACCAGCACCACCGAGAAGTAGATGATGGCCCACAGGTGCCAGGTGCGACCCAGCATACGCAGTGCCACGCCGGAGGCGGCCAGGCTGGAACGCACCGCAGAATCGAACAGCGCATCCCGCAGCTTGGTGCGGTTGATCAGTACCACGGTGATGGCATACAGGTAGGCACCGATCATGATCAGGGCGCCAATTCCCTCGCCGACACTGTAGGAAAGATAGGTGTTGATCAGCGGCACCACGACCATCAGGCCGTAGCCGGTCAGCCCGATCAGGCGCGCGATCCAGCGGTTCCAGTAGGACGCATTTTCGGCGGAAATCGGCAGCAGGCGTAGCCCCTCGTAGCGGGAGGCGAACAACATGCGGACAGCCGCCTTCAGCAGCTCAATGACCAGGAAGGCGTTCAGGAACAGGGATGCCCTTGTCGACAGGCTTCCGGTTTCACCAATCGCGAAGGTGGCGGCCAGGTTGCCGCCCACGTAGGCAAGCCCGACCACGGCGGCGTCGACGATCACGGCCAGGACCACACACAGCACCAGCCGAATGGTCGGATTCAGCGTCTGGCCATTCTGTGAATACTGGCTCAGGCGGGTGAACAGCGGCCTGACCAGTCGTCGGATGACCACGAACATGACGAAGGTGGCCAGAATCACCAGTCCGAGATTGATGGCCGCTTCGGTGAAGAGCTCGTAGTTGAGCTCACCTTCCGAGAAGGCGCCATTCACCATGGCTCCGAAGATATTGACCAGGTTCTCGAACTGAAAGCCAAATTCGGTGACGACGCGGCTGGTCATATCGGCCAGCTGTTTTGGCAAGGTCGCATCGGCCGCGGTATCGATGGCCGCGCCGCCGGCAGCTTGAGCCTGTTCCGGGGCGTTCTCCGCCATCTGGCGCAGCTGTTGGATCAGTTGGCTACGAGACTGCTCGTTTTCCAGCAGGTCAGCCAGGGTCGAATAGGCTGGGCCGTCGCCAGAAGCGTTTGCGGTGCCATCTCCATCCGCTTGCTGAGCAAAGGCTGGGCCAGCGAACAATATCAGGGCGAGCAGCAGCACGCGTGAGAGTCGAGAGCAGAGTCGTGAGGGCATCACGCAAACCTTCTCCTGTAATTGATGGAGCCTGAGGACAGGCGAGGGCATGATCGAGCGATTCTGGCGCAGGCTAACATGTTCGATCAGCGCTTGTACGTCATCAATGATGTACAAAACTTGTACGTATTGCCAATTCTGTGCCATATTGACGGTGAACGCATCCCATGCGCTTCATCCCTGCTAGGCAAGCACAAGTTCGCCGCCCTCCCGGGCGGCGTTTTTTTTCGCGTCCCTGCCAGGCGGGCACCTGCATTGAGAGCCTGCTTTGACAGAAACGTTCTGTGCCGTGCCGGTTTTGCGTAGTAAATCGCTCCCCGGATCTGCTGGTGTGTCGCCACGACAAAGGGCAGCCACTGGCTTACCATGACGCTTTTGTCGGAGCGCAAGGCGATGGATGGGTGGACGCTGACCAGTGTGGCGCTGGGAGGAGCCTTGGGTGGCATGGGGCGGCTGTTCGTCAGCCGCTGGGCAGCCTCGGCCTGGGGCAGCCGGTTTCCCTGGGGCACCATGCTGGTCAATCTGCTCGGTGCCCTGGTGATAGGTCTGCTGGCAAGCCTGCTGGAGACCGGTTCAACGCTGGCGCTGATGCTACTCACTGGGGTCATGGGTGGCTTCACCACGGTCTCTTCGTTCAGCCTGCAAACCCTCGACTTGTTGCGAGAAGGGCGCTTGATGGCGGCCATCGCAAACGTGGGCGTGACCTTGATCGTCGGCTTGTCGGCGGTGGCCGCCGGATGGATGCTGGGTAGTCTCATCGATGGCCTGCTGCTGGGCAGGGAGGCGCTCCCATGAGGACCCGCCGCGAAGTGGCATGGCTGTATCTGGCCGTCGGGGTGGGGAGCGCCCTGGGCGCGGTGTGTCGCCTCAGCGTCGGTATGATGGTGGCAGGGCTTGTCGCTTCTCCGTTTCCCTGGGCGACCCTGCTGGTCAATGTGCTGGGATCCTGGCTGATCGCCCGCTTTGCCACCCACGCGGGTCTGAGTGGCAGCCGGCGTCTGGCGCGTCTGCACCCTTGGGCGGTGGCAGGCTTCTGTGGTGGCTTTACGACCTTTTCCCTGTTCAGCCTGGAAGTGGCTGAACTGGTCATCGCAGGGCGCCCCGGCCTGGCCTTGGCCTACCTGACGGTGAGTGTTCCACTGTGGCTTGGGGCGGCCTGGGCAGGAGATGCCCGTGCACGCAGCGTATTGGCCCGACGCACGGCGGCGGTTGGCGCGAAGCGCGGCGAAGATTGAACGCAGTCAAGCTCGCCCCGCAGGGTGTCTGGAGCGAGCTTGAAGGTCTGCTGTCGTCAGGGTTTCGTTGCTGCGTCGTGCTTGGACGATGCGCCCTTGCGGGACGTCTTGGTCGCTTTCTCAGCGTGCTTGTTCCTGGGTGTTTCTGCCGCGCTGAAGTGTTCTCTTACCAGACCCAGCAGTCCCTGGGTCGAGGCGTCGAAGTCCTGGCTGCGCTCGTCGATCTTCTCGCTGATCTCACCGGCAATCCGCTTGCCGAGCTGGACGCCCCACTGGTCAAAGGAATTGATGTTCCAGATCACTCCCTGGACGAACACCTTGTGCTCGTAAAGAGCGATCAAGGCGCCCAGGTTGCGCGGCGTCAATTCATCGAGCAGCAGCACACTGGAGGGTCGGTTACCTGGACAGCTGTAAGGATCCAGGTCGCCGCCCTGGCTACTGCCTTCCATGAAGGCGTTGGCCTGAGCCAGCATGTTGGTCAGTAGGGCGAAGTGGTGGTCCTCGACGCCGGGTTCCGGCTTGAGCGACGCGATAAAGTCGATGGGCACATAGCGAGTGCCCTGGTGCAGCAGCTGGAAGAAGGCATGCTGGCCGTTGGAGCCGGTCTGACCCCAGACGATGGGCCCGGTCTTGTAGTCCACGGGACGCCCGAAGATATCCACCGACTTGCCGTTGGATTCCATGTCGAGCTGCTGCAGGAAGGCGGGCAGCTGATGCAACGCCTGGTCGTAGGGCACGATGGCCTGGGTTTCGGCGCCGACAAAGTTGATGTACCAGATGCCGATCAGCGCCATCAGCACCGGCATGTTGTCGGACAGCGGCGCGGACAGGAAATGCTGGTCCATCTCGTAGGCGCCTTCGAGCATCTCGATGAAGCCGTCGTAGCCGATAGCCAGCGCGATAGGCAGGCCGATCGACGACCACATCGAGTAGCGTCCGCCGACCCAGGCCCAGAACTCAAAGACATTCTCTTCGCGGATGCCGAATTCCATGGCCGCTTTACGGTTGGTCGAGGCAGCGATGAAGTGAGCGCCGATGTCGGCATCATCACCCGCATTCTCGATGAACCAGCGACGGGCAGTACGCGCGTTGAGCAGGGTTTCCTGGGTCGAGAAGGTCTTGGTGGAGACGATGAACAAGGTGGTCGCCGGATCAAGGCTTCTCAGTACCTTCTGAATATGAGCGCCATCGACGTTGGAGACGAAATGGAAGTTCAGGTCCGCCTGTCGGTACTTGAGCAGCGCGCGGCTGGCCATGTTGGGCCCCAGGTCCGAGCCGCCGATGCCGATGTTGACGATGTCGCGGATACGCTCGCCGCTGTAGCCCTTCCAGGCGCCACTGCGCACTTCCTCGGAGAAGCGCTTGATCTGCTCGCGAGTGGCGTGGATTTCGGGCATCACATCCTTGCCGTCGGCAATGACCGGCGTGTCGCCCAGGTTGCGTAATGCGGTATGCAGGACCGGCCGGTCCTCGGTGACGTTGATGATATCGCCGGAGAACATCTGCGCGCGCCGCTGCACTAGGGCAGAGTGTTCTGCCAGCTCCATCAGCTTGTCGAGCACCTTGTCGGAGATCTGATGCTTGGAGTAGTCGAGAAAGAGCCCACCCACGCGCAGGCTCATCTTGTCGAATCGCTTGGGATCAGCGGCAAAGTAGTCACGGATGCGGTCGTTGGCGGTTTCTTCACGCAGCTTCAGCAGCGATTGCCAGGTCACGCTTCGGGTCAGTTGGAACACGGATGAATCCTCGATACGAATTAGTTGTTGTCACTACGAGAAGAAATCCACGCCTGGGCGTCGGGTATCCTCATCTCGTAGTCCTGGCCGAGCCAGGGGGAGCTCATCATGAAGTCGGCGCTGGAGGGATTGCAGGCCACCGGCACGTTCCAAAGGGCAGCAAGGCGCAGCAGCGCCTTGACGTCAGGGTCGTGAGGCTGCGGCGAGAACGGATCCCAGAAAAAGATCAGCAGGTCTAACGCCTGTTCGGTGATCCTGGCGCCAATCTGCTGGTCACCGCCCAGCGGACCGCTCATCAACCCTTCCACGTCCAGTCCCAGGGTGTGGCTGAGACGGGCGGCCGTGGTCCCGGTGCCGACCAGCTGGTGCGCCGTCAAGGTGTCCTTCCAGCGTGAGGCCCAGTCCATCAGCTCCTGCTTCTTGCCATCGTGGGCGACCAGAGCGATGCGTTTACGAGCCGGGAGTACACGGCTGACTTCCTTGACGGGCTGAGACATGCGAGGCCTCCGATGAAAGGCGGGGTGAATGGTGTCACCATGTTCAGGGATACCATAGAGTGTTGAAGGTAATATTACTACGAAGATGCCGTGCGACTAAGGTATGAACCGCGAAGGCTTCAGAGCTGAATCGCAAGCAAGTTGGCGAATTACGGGAACTATTGGAGTGTCCTCTATCAATGTTTTGCTGAAAATGTTGTAAGTTTAGCAAAATAGTGCTTGAGTCCCGGCGCTGTCTGTACCACATTGGTGCCCACTGACGACGTCCTTGCGGGGGATGTGCAACTTCATCAATCCCGCCTACCGTCGAGCTCTATGGCCTTCACGCAAGATTGTTTTTCGCCGCTCAGGGGGATTTTCGCTATGACTCTCAAGGTTGCCATCAACGGATTTGGTCGCATCGGCCGCAATGTGCTTCGCGCGCTCTACGAGAACGGCTACCGGGATCGTATCGAGGTCGTGGCCATCAACGACCTGGGCGATCCGTCCCTCAACGCCCACTTGCTGCGTCATGATACGGCCCATGGACACTTTCCTTTCAAGGTAGAACATGACGAGGAAAGCTTGAGCGTCGACGGCGATCGTATCGCTATCCTGTCCGAACGTGATCCCGCCAGCCTTCCCTGGTCAACCCTTGGCGTGGACATCGTGATGGAGTGCACGGGGCTGTTCACCAAGCGTGCCGATGCCAGCAAGCACATTGACGCTGGTGCCGCCAAGGTGCTGGTGTCGGCGCCTAGCCCCGATGGCGACGCCACCATTGTCTTCGGCGTGAATGACAGCGTGCTCAAGGCCAGCGACATCATCGTCTCCAATGGCTCGTGCACCACCAACTGCCTGGCGCCGGTGGCCAAGGCGTTGAATGATGCCGTGGGCATCGAGAACGGTCTGATGACCACCGTTCACGCCTACACCAACGATCAGAACCTGTCCGACGTGTACCACACGGACCCCTACCGCGCGCGCAGTGCTACCCACTCCATGATCCCGACCAAGACCGGCGCCGCGGCGGCGGTGGGCAAGGTGCTGCCGGAGCTGAATGGCAAGCTGGATGGCCTGGCGGTGCGGGTGCCGGTCATCAATGTGTCGCTGGTCGACCTGGTGTTCACTGCCTCACGCGACACCACCAAGGAAGAGATCAACGAGATCGTCGCCAAGGCGGCGGCCAATTCTCCGGTACTTAACGTCAACGCCCAGCCGCTGGTGTCGATCGACTTCAACCACGATCCAGCCTCCTCGACCTTTGACGCCAACCACACCCGCGTCAACGGCCGCCTGGTCAAGGTCATGGCCTGGTACGACAACGAGTGGGGCTTCTCCAACCGCATGCTGGATACCGCCCTGGCGATGCAGGCCGCCAAGTAACGCCAGCAGGCAAGCGCCTCGCAGCTCAGCCAGCAAGCGAAACGCCGCTGCCCGCTGCCATAGGTGAGCATGGTGTGGCATGCTGGGGCCTGGGGTGCATGGTTACCCCGACCCCTGATAAAGACGCCGAAGCAGGCTTGCTTCGGCGTCGTCGTGCGCAAGGATCGCTATGCTTCCCGATTACTCCTGGCTCGCCTGGGGCCTGATCATCCTGTCCACCTATTTGACCGGTATTTCCAAGGGCGGCTTTGCCGGAGGGTTCGGCACCCTGTCGGTACCGCTGATGGCCTTGGCCATCGACCCCATCGCTGCTGCCGGCCTGTTGTTGCCCCTGCTGCTGGTGATGGATGGGCTGGCGGTCAAGGCCTGGTGGGGACACCAGGATATGGCCGAGGTGAAGCGGCTGATACCCGGCATGGCGATCGGCGTGGTAGTGGCGACCCTAGTGGCGGGCCGTCTCGATGAGGATCACGTCAGGCTGCTGCTCGGGGTGATTTCCTTGCTGTTCGTGGTCTACATGGTGCTCAAGCCGGCGGCTTCCAAGCCGATCGCCCCCCTTTGGGCCTGGCCTGCGGGCATTGCCACCGGCATCACCAGCTTTATTGCCCATGCCGGGGCGCCGCCGATGAACCTCTACCTGGTGCCCAGGCGACTGCCCAAGACCACCTTCATCGCCACCACCACTCTGGTGTTCGCCGCCGTCAACACCATGAAACTGCCGCCCTACCTGTGGCTGGGCGAGATCAACCTCACCAGCATCTGGGCGTCGCTGGCGCTGGTGCCCGTGGCCTGGTTCGGCATCAAGAGCGGTCTGTGGTTGCAGCATCGGGTCAACGAGCGGCTGTTCTATCGCCTGGTGGTGCTAGCCATGGCGGTGGTGGGGGTTCAGTTGATCGTCAAGGCGCTGGGCTAGGGCTTGTTTGAAAAGTGCCTGCGCTCGGTAATACGGCGTTAAAAACCGGACCGAAATGCTCATTTACACCCCGTAAACTGCGCTTTCTCACCGATTTTTGCCTTGTCTAACCTTCGCTCGTCGACTTTTCGGGCAGCGCCTGGCGACGGGCTGTTGTGGGCTCACGCCGACATAAAGTCGTTCCAGCGTCTGACCAGGTAGTTGTGTTCGTCCATGACCGTGTTCCAGACGGCGATACGGCTCATGCGGGTCAGATAATCTCCGCCGTCGCGGACCTCGCCCTTGTGAATCATGCCGCACGGCCCTGAAGGGCCCGCGAGCTCCTCTGCCGCCGGCTTGCCCGCATACCAGAAGTCCCACTCGGCGGTGGTCAGGTGAGGACGTGTCAGCTCCGGCGTGGAAATATAGTAGCCCTGACGGGCCATCACCGCGCCGGGCCAGCCAGAGAGCCACCAGTTCATGTAGTCGTAGGCGGCGTCCAGGGTTCTGCCCGTGACACCTCGAGATAGCGACATACCGCCGTACCAGGCGCGGTACCCCTCCCGTGGCGCTGCCATGCGCACCTTGATCTGGCGCTGTTTTAGCGCCGTCATCGCTGGCGACCACAGGCTCTCGATGCCGACGCGGCCGCGCACCATATCCGAGGAGGCCTGATCCTGGTTGCTCCAGAAGGTGCGAAAGTGCTGCTTTCCCTTGAGGGTGATCAGGCAGTCAATCAGCGTATCGATGTCATTGACGCTCAGGTTGCCCAGATCCTCGAAGGTCACCAAGCCCGCTGCCTGGGCGGCCAGAGCCGCGTCAATGGCGCCGATGGCGCTATCGTTCTGCAGGCTGACCATGCCGCGCCAGCGCGGGTCCAGCAGCCAGGCCCAGCTCTCTTCTGCGTCGGAGAGCCCCTCCGGCAGCATGTCTAGACGGTAGCCAAAGCTGTCGACGTTGTGACTGACGGGCAACATGGTGATGTGTTCCGTCGGCCGTGGGCCACAGCTGCCGTCGGGCTGGACGTAGAGGCGGTCCACCGGATTGCCACCGGCACCTCTTGGGGCATGGGGCGTCAGGCGGCCGGTCTTGGGCAGGTCGTTGATGGACTCCCAGTGTTCCAGACGGCTCAGCTCGATCGGTTGAATGGCGCCCGCGGGCCATACGAAGTCGACGTTGTGGAACCACTGATCGTAGATATCAAAGCTGTCGGGGGCCAGCACGCCGGCTCTCTGGGCGGCTACGCCGTCCATCACCGTGAACTCCAGGCGCAGACCGAGATCTTCTCGGGCGCGCTCGCGAATACTCTCGAGCAGCGTCACTGAGGTGCCAAGCACACGCAGGGTCACGGGGCCACGTTGCACATAGGGGGCGTCGTGCTGGGTGTCAGGCATGCTGAATCCTTGGGCTGGGGTGATCGCTGATGCGCTCCATGAAGGTCGTCAGCGATTGTGTCACGCGCTCGGCATCGATGTCGCGGGTAATGAAGATCAGCTCCGAGTGACGGTCGTGCGCCGGCCACGTCTCGACATGCTCAGGCGGATGAATCGTGTGTTGGACGCCATGCAGCACGACCGGGCGGTCATCGCCGTGCACGTGAAGCACCCCCTTGACTCTGAGGATGTCACTGCCATGGCGATTAAGCAGCATGGACAGCCAGATACCGAGGCACGTCCAGTCCACGTCGCCTTCCAGGCCCAGTCGAAAGGAGCGGATGTTGCCAAGGTGGTCGGGGTCATGCCGGACGGGGTTGCGCCATGGCCCCAGCCAGTCCTTGACCTGCCCAGGGGTGAACCGCTGAAGGTGTGGGCCGCTGGCAAACAGGCTATCACTAGGCTGATCGAGGGCTTCCCTGCCCATCCGTTGAGCAGCGGGGTTGAGCGCCTCCAGCAGTGATTCGAGCTGTGTCAGCGCATGGTGCTCCACCAGGTCGGTCTTGCTGATCACCAGCTTGTCGGCCACGGCGACCTGAGCCTCCCAGACCGGGTGAGCGGCGCGGCTGTCGACGGCATTGACGGCATCCACCAGCGTCAGGTTGGTGCCGGGACGCAGGTGGTGTCGCAAGACCGGATCGGCGGTAATGGTGGAGGCGATCGGACCAGGATCGGCCAGGCCCGTGGTCTCCAGGATGATTCGTTTGAACGGTGGTATGTCGCCGTCCTGGCGTCGAGTCAGCAAGCGCCTGAGCGCCTCGGACAGCTCGCCGCGGATGGTGCAGCAGACGCAGCCACTGGAGAGCAGTACGGCATCTTCGGCAATATCACCGATCAGCCGGTCGTCGAGCCCCACGTCTCCGAATTCGTTGATCAGCACTGCGCTATCGCCAAATGCCTCACTGGCCAGGACCGACTTCAGCAGGGTGGTCTTGCCTGCACCGAGAAATCCGGAGATCACATGGACGGGGAGCAGGGGAGTGTTCTCGCTCATAAGGGAGTCTCGTGTCGCGCGATGGTGTCAGGCAAGAGACGCCAGAAAATCGGCATCCAACGGGTCCAGCTGGCGACCGCACATCTGCTCGGCCTGCTGCCAGACGCCACCCAGGTCCTGCACGATATCGCGCTTGCCGGTGGCGCTTGCCAACACGAAGCTGGCCGCCTGGAAGTCCTCGATGGTAATACGACTCGGCGCAAGTACCCGATTGATCAGGGTGACCCGGTAGGCACGGGCGCGCCTGCGCGCGAAGTGGGCCTGCTCGGGGTCCTCGATGGTGGTGCTCCAGTGGCTTTCGCCGCCGAATGCACCGCACAGTCCGCACATGCCAACCTCCGATGGCGCCGTCGGCGCCGAATGAATGTGATTTAGGCCGTCAGCGCCGAGCTGGCGGCAAGGGCCACCCGCAGCAGTGCTTCGTCCTCGCCGCAGGGTCCGCTCAGCTGCAGACTGGTGTGCTGGCGGTCGTCGTCACGTCCGCTGGGCAGCGCCACCGCTGGCGAGTCGAGCAGGCTTGCCACCATGCTCAGGCGCAGCGTCGCCAGATTGACCTCGGCGAAGTGCTCGGGGTCGGCTTCCAGCGGCGCGAGCAAGGGCGCCACATGCGCCACCGTGGGCGTCAGCAGGGTCGCGCCGGCAAGCTCCTCGCGCAGCCGAGTCTTGAGCGCCTGGCGCAGGCGGTACAGGCTGACCACGCTGTCCGAGGGCATCTGGCGGGCGGCCGCCAGGCGCTTGCGTACCCGAGGGTCCATGGCCTCGGCATCGGGGCCTTCCAGCAAGGCGCGATACTCGGTGTAGGCCTCCGCCGCCCCCAGCCAGCCGTGGCGGGCGATGGCCTCCAGGGTGCCGGCGACGCTGGCCACGCGGCGACGGATGATGTGGAAGCCGGCGTCCTCAAGGCGGCTGGCGCAGGCCTCCAGATTGTCGCCCACGGCGCGGGATACCCTCGGGTCGTCGAGGCAGCCTGTATCGAGCACGATCACCGACTGTTCGGGCGCGGCGGCGGCGCGGGCCAGCGGCGCGCTGCCGCGCATCGTGTCGTCGATGGCCAGGCAGTCCTCGAGGGTGGTGGCGATGACGCCGATGGTGTCCAGGCTGTCGGCCAGCGGTGTCACGCCCTGGCGCGAGTGGCGGGCCTGGGAGGGGCGATAGGACACCAGCCCATTGAAGGCCGCCGGGACGCGCAATGAGCCCGCGGTGTCGGTGCCGATGGCGGCGGGCACGATGCCTGCCGCGACCGCCACCGCAGAGCCTGAGCTCGAGCCGCCGGGCGCCCGTGGCTCGGCGCCGGCTGGCGTATGGTGCGGTGTGCCAAAGTGCGGGTTCAGGCCCAGCCCCGAGTAGGCGATCTCGGTGAGGTTGGTCTTGCCGATGCCGACCATGCCCGCGCCGGCTGTGTGGCGTACCGCCTCGGCGTCGCGCGCGGCCGGCGTCTTGCCCAGCACCTTGCCGCCGGCGGTGGTGGCGGTGCCGGCGATATCGAACAGATCCTTCCAGGCCAGCGGCACACCGTCGAGCGGTCCGCGCAGGGTGCCCGAGCGCTGACGCTGGGCACAGGCCTCGGCCTCCACCAGAGCGCGTTGCTCGGTCAGCGAGATAAAGGCGGCGTCACTGTCGGCGGCCCGGGTCAGGCATTGGCGGGTCAGCGCGACCGGATCGAGTTCGCCGCGTCGGATGGCCTCGCCGATGGCCAGGGCGGTGAAGGGGGAGGCAGGCATGCACGTCTCCTGTTGCGGTTGGTGGGCGCCGCCGCGGGCGGCACCAGACGACGACTCAGCGATCCTCGCGCTTGAGCGCGGAGTCGGGGATGTCACCGGTTTCCAGGCGTTCGAAGCGTCCCTGCTCGGTATAGACCCAGTTGCGTCCCACCGAGGTGGCCAGGAAGCGGTCATCAAAGCCTGAGCGGATCTCCTCCTGAGGGTACCGGCGCAGGATCCAGGCCTTCATCAGTACCACATAGACCACCAGGGCGGTGACGAAACCCACGGCGTAGGCATACTCGAGAAAGATCAGCGCGAGAGTGCCACCGGCGAGCCAGGCAATCAGCCCTGCGGGATTGAAGCCACCACAGAAACGGAACTGCCCTGCAGGATCAAACAGCGCGGGTACATTGAGGCGACGCCGGCGCAGCAGATAGTAGTCAGCCACCATGATGCCCCCGACGGCAGACAGCACGGCGCCGTAGTAGCTCAGAAAGGTGAACAGGTTATCGAGAATCAGCCATGGCATTGACGCGGTGCCGACCACCCCCGCGATGACCAGCGCGACCGGATAGCTGACCCTTGGCGCCCCGGCATTGACGAAGGTCAGGGCCGCCGGAATCAGGTTGGCAGCATTGTTGGTCGACCATTGGGCCAGGATCACCATGGCCAGCAGCGCAATCAGGGTGAAGCCGCCGCCTTGGCCCTGGATGACGGTGACCGGGTTCCAGTCGCCCGCCGCAATAAAGGAGACGCCGCCGATCAGCGCGATCCAGGCTTGTGTGGCGGGCAGCGCCAGGAACTGCGCCACGAAGACGTTGCGGTTGCGCTGGAAGAAGCTTCTGGCACCCGCCTCGGTCTTCAGAAAGCGGGTGAGGTTGGGGATATCGACGGCGAGCGCCGACCAGAAAGCCATGTTGGCGAAGAACAGTCCCAGCGCCGCCACGTCCTGATCGCCGGCAAAGGTCCAGATGTTGATGCCTTGGGTCTCGGCCAGTACGTCCAGGGTGAAGTACATCCATACCGAGATGGCCACGATGCAGGGCGCGGCGATCGACGCCAGCAGCTCTACCGCGCGGATACCGAGGGCGGTATTGACGATCTGCACGACGGCGAACAGCAGGTACCAGAGCACCCAGTTGTCGAGGCCCCACAGGTATTCGACGATGCCGTTGAGGGCCAGCGCCCCCAGGTACGTTTGGACGCCGAACCAGATAGCCGCGACGATGCCGCGTGATACGGCGGGCAGGTGGGTGCCCTTGAGGCCGAAGGGAGCGCGCAGATAGACCGCGAACGACAGGCCGTGCTCGGTACCGATGTCGGCCGTCAGGCTCATCACCACGCCCAGGACCAGGTTGGCCAGGAAGATGATGGCGACCACCTGGACCAGTGGCAGGCCAGCGACACCGCCAGCGCCGAGCTGGAAGGTGGCGATGATGACGGCCATGCCGATCCAGAGCCAGATGAAGCCCAGAAAGCCGATAGTGCGCTGATTGAGCCATACCGGCAGGATCGCCGCCTCCAGCAGATGATCGCTGGCGTTGGCCGAGGAGGACGTCGTCGCTTGGGATGACGTACCGGAGCGCGTCGAAGGGGCAGGGGGCGGCGATGTGTGTTGAGTGCTTGTCATGGTATCGCACCTGGGTGTGAAAGGTTGTTGTTGGGAGCGATAGCGCCGGAGAGGGGAGGAGATCTCTCAAGGTCGCGTAAATGCAGTATGGATACAAAAACCATTTTTTGACAAGCTTTGCCTCTAGCCTTAAGCCGCATTTGGTACGGAAAGTAAATGCAATAGGCTGTTTTTTCGTCATAGTAGAGCCCCGGCGCGAGCGCTCCAGATGGGATCGGGCGTGGATGACCGGGCTGCTTTCGTCGACAGGTGTCATTTTGAGCGGGTCGAAAGGGGCGGCATGAGCTGCCAGACTATGGGGCTGCCTTGCGGCAGGGCGGCTCGCCAACGACAGGGAGGGCGACTTCTGGATACGGCAGAAAAGACCAGCACGCACGGTGGGGGACGCCCGCCGCGCTATGCAATGATTCAGGATTCGCTGCGGGACGCCATACGTTCAGGCCGTGTCGCGCCCAATCAGGTGTTGTTGGAAGGACCGCTGGCACGGTTGTTCGGGACCAGTCGCGGGCCGGTACGCAAGGCGCTGGAGCTGCTGCACGAACAAGGGGTGATCAGCCGCTTTGAAGGACGTGGCTTTGTGGCAACGCCGCACCCTGGGGCCGTGTCCCCCGCCCGGGAGCCGTTGACGGCTGAGCGCTTGGGGCTGTGTGACGACCAGGCACCGGTGGTGGACACGAGGCCCGCGGCTGAGCGGATTTACGCTGCAGTGGAAGAGGCGGTGGCGACGTGCCTCGCCTTTGGCCATTTTCGCATCGTGGAAACCACCCTCAGCGAGCACTATGGGGTCAGCAGGACGGTGGCACGCGAGGTGCTGGGGCGGCTGCGTAGCCAGCGACTGATCGAGAAGGATCGCCACTCGCACTGGTTGGCAGGCCCGCTGACGGCGCAGGCCGTGGCCGAGGACTACGAGATCAGGATCCTGCTTGAGCCGGCGGCACTGAAGGCTTCGGGGCCGCATCTGGCGCGTGACGAGCTCGAGGCCATGCAGGCGCGGGTGCAGCAGCTGATCGATGCGCCTGAACAACAGAGCGCTGCGACCCTTGCGCGGTTGGAGCAGGATCTGCATCAGCACTGTCTGCGACACTATCGCAACCGCAAGGCCGGCGAAATGATCGCCCAGAGCCAGCTGCCGGTGATCGTCAATCGCATGTTCTTCCAGGTGTTGGGGGTGCCAAGCGATGAGCCGCTGCTGGTAGAGCACAAGCTTGTCATCGATCACCTGCTATATGGCGCCTTCGATGCTGCCGCCTCCAGCCTGCAATCACACCTCCAGGCCGCCGCTGAGCGTACCCGGCGTCGCCTCAAGGTGCTGTCAGTGTTTCCTGAACCTGAACTGCCGCCTTACCTGCAGCGCATCGTATGATCCCTGGCGGTGGCGATCTCCCCTGTTGCTGCTGACGTCGGGTCTCCGGCGTCGCTATCTCTCTAGCATGACCGGCAGCCGCTGACCTCTCGTTCTGCTGTCGCTGTCGCTGGCGCTGGCGCTTCTGGGGCTGTGGCTCAGCCCCTGTGGCTTTCTCTTTTCCCTCTCCCTCTCCCTCTCCCTCTCCCTCTCCCTCTATCCCCCTTCTGCTTCTACTGATGCTTGCCGCGGCTGCGTCATGCTGGGGCACTGAAAAATGTCATCGGAATGCGATGATCAAAAAAATGACGTTCTGCGTTTTTATCCGTTCCTGCGCTTTCTCTTTTTTCGACTTTAGTTGTATTTCTTGCGAGTCCCAAGATTCCCGGTGCTTCTTTCCTGTTGTTTCTATTTTGTTGAGAAAAAAGGCGTTAGTGCGTTCTTTGCGGTGGATGAGAGCGTCTGTCGATGGATCCCTTACGCCTCGAAAGCGAAAAGCCACCGTCTTGACAAAAATGACCTTTGTATCCAGTCTTCAATTGAAAGGCGATGCTCTGGAGAGGTGAGCTGCGCTCTATCCCGTGTCCAGATGCCCATGGCGTGGCCGGTTTCGCCAACAGATCTCAATAACTCCAAGTGACAAGACGAGGTTTACACGATGGCCAAGAAAGAAATTCTCTGTGCGTTTGGTGTCGACGTGGATGCCGTGGCCGGCTGGCTCGGCTCCTATGGCGGCGAAGATTCACCGGACGATATCTCCCGCGGGCTGTTCGCTGGCGAGGTCGGCGCCCCCCGACTGCTCAAGCTGTTCGAACGCTACAACCTCAAGACCACCTGGTTCATTCCCGGCCACAGCATCGAGACCTTCCCCGAGCAGATGAAGGCTGTGGTCGACGCGGGTCATGAAGTCGGCGTGCACGGCTACAGCCACGAGAACCCCATCGCCATGACCCGCGAGCAGGAGCGCGATGTCCTTGATCACAGCATCGAGCTGGTGACCAAGCTGTCCGGCAAGCGCCCCACTGGCTATGTCGCTCCATGGTGGGAGTTCAGTCCGGTGACCAACGAGCTGCTGCTCGAGCGGGGCATCAAGTACGACCACAGCCTGATGCACAACGACTTTCATCCGTACTACGTGCGTGTAGGCGACTCCTGGACCAAGATCGACTACTCCAAGTCCGCCAAGGAGTGGATGAAGCCGCTTGAGCGAGGCGAGGAAACGGATCTGATCGAGATTCCCGCCAATTGGTATCTCGACGACTTGCCGCCGATGATGTTCATCAAGAAGTCTCCCAACAGCCACGGCTTTGTCAGCCCGCGGCAGCTGGGCGAGATGTGGCAGGACCAGTTTGACTGGGTCTACCGCGAGAATGACTACGCAGTATTCACCATGACCATTCACCCCGACGTCTCCGGCCGTCCTCAGGTGCTGATGATGCTCGAGCGACTGATCGAGCACATGCAGAGCCACGAGGGCGTGCGCTTCTGCACCTTCGACGAAATCGCCGACGACTTCGCCAAGCGCCACCCCAGAACCTGAACGAACCGAAGGGATGCTCTCGCTCGGCGCCGTTGCCGGGCGAGCCACCAAGCCTTCACGTTTCGCCCCGCCTGACCTTCACACCACAACGATAACGAACAAAGGGTGACGTCGATGACTGAACCAACCTCCACTGTGTCCTCCAGTGCCCCTGGCACGGCTCCCGCCGACGCAGAAGCCCCCTGGAACGCGGTCATAACCAAGAAACAGATTGGCTATGCCTCTCTGGTCTGCTTTATCGCCTGGGTGGCGTCGGTCTACGACTACACCCTGTTTGGCACCTTGCTGCCGGTGATCGCCGAGGACTTCGGTTGGACCACCGCCAAGGCCACTGCCGTCAATACTTGGGCCACCATCGGGGTCTTTCTGGTCTCGCTGGTGGTCGGCACGATGCTCGATCGCTTCGGTCGCAAGAAGACCCTGATCTTTCTGGTGATCGGGGGCGCGGTGAGCTCGGGTCTGTCGGGGATCGCCATCGGTGCAGCGTCCATGGTGATCATCCGCGCCTTCTCTGGCTTTGCGGTCTCTGAAGAGGTGGTCAATGCCGTCTACCTGAACGAGATCTACAAGAAGGCCAAGGGCCGTGGCTTCATGTACAGCCTGGTGCAGAGTGGCTGGCCGGTCGGTGCCCTGCTGGCCGCCGGCATGACCTCGCTACTGCTGCCGATCGTCGGCTGGCGCGGCAGCTTCTTCGTGGCCGCCTGTGCCTCGATCATTGTCATCGTGATGGCGATCAAGCTGCCGGAATCCCCTGTCTTTGCCGCCATCAAGGAAGTCGAGCGCCGGCGCAAGGCGGGTGACGACAGCGGGGCGGCGAGCCTTGCGGCCGAACACGACATCGAGGTCAACAATGGCGAGAACCTGGGACTCAAGGGCGTGTTCTCGCCAGAGCTGCGTCGCCACACCATCTCCCTTTCGCTGGTCTGGCTGTTCAGCTGGATGGCGATCCAGGTGTTTGCGGTGTTGGGTACCACAGTGCTGGTCGAGGCCAAGGGTGTCAGCTTCGAGAGTTCCCTGTATGTCCTGATCCTGGCGAACGCGGTGGGCTTTGTCGGCTACCTCAGTCATGGCTGGGTAGGTGATCGTATCGGGCGTCGCAATACCGTGTTGCTGGGCTTTCTGCTCGGGGGCATCGCCAGCATGCTGATGCTGCTGGGGCCGGCGACCGATGGCTTCGTCTATGCCATGTACGCGGTCACCCTGTTCTTCCTGCTCGGCCCGTTCGCCGCCATCCTGTTCTACATGGGGGAGTCCTTTCCGGCTCACGTGCGTGGCACCGGCGCCAACGTCGCCCACGTCATGGCGCCGGTGGGGGCGATCATCGGTTCCGGGCTGGTGTCACTGCTGCTGACCGCTGGTGTCAGCATGACCTGGGCGGCGATTCTGGCCGGCTCACTGCCGCTGCTGCTTAGTGGTCTATTGATGTTCGGTACGCGTCAGGTCGATCACCGCGAAGAGGATGTTCTCAAGGAGGTGGCAGCATGAGTCGCTTGATGCGTGACGATGGACTGGAAGGCAAGGTCGCCATGATCTCTGGTGCGGCCAGTGGCATCGGGCAAGCCCTGGCGGTCAGTTATGCCAAGGCGGGGGTCAAGGTGGTTGCTGGCTTTTATCCGGGCGACCCCCATGATGTCGAGACCACCGTTGCCGCGGTGCGAGAAGCCGGCGGCGAGTGCCTGGCGGTGGCGGTGGACGTGCGTGATGGCGAGCAGTGTGATGCGCTCGCCCAGGCCGCCGTCGAGCACTTTGGGCGACTGGATATTGCGGTTGCAGGCGCGGGAATCCTGCGCCAGGCCGCGCTGGAAGACCTCACCGACGATGCCTGGAATGACATGCTGTCGGTGGACCTGACCGGGGTCATGCGGATCTTCCGCTCCGCCGCCAGGGTGATGACCGGGCCTGGCGCCATGGTCGCGGTGTCCTCCATCGCCGGGGGCGTGTATGGCTGGGATGACCATGCCCATTATGCCGCCGCCAAGAGTGGCCTGGTGGGGCTGGTGAAGTCATTGGCGGTGGAGCTCGCCCCACGAGGTATTCGCGTCAACACCCTGATTCCCGGATTGATCGAGACGCCACAGTCATTGGACCCGGTCAACTCCCTGGGGCCGGAAGGCCTGGCGGCGGCAGGCAAGGTGATTCCCGCTGGACGTGTTGGGCACGCCGATGAGGTCGCCCGCACGGTGCGCTTTCTGACCAGCGATGACGCCTCTTACGTCACCGGACAGCAGCTGATTGTCGACGGCGGCCTGACCGTGCGCTGGCCCAGCTGACACCCTTGCGGGGGTGGGCCAGCTCACCCCCGACTTTCCCCAGAGGAGGATCGTTGCATGACACTCAAGCTTGAAGGCAAGGTGGCTCTGGTGGTGGGAGGTGGCAGCGGTATCGGTCGCGCCATTGCCTCGCTGTTTCACGCCGAGGGCGCCGTCGTTGCGCTGGCGGATCGTAACGCCGATGCCTGCGCTCAGCTGGCCGATGAGCTCGATGCGCGGGCCAGCGTCCACCGCGTGGATGTCTCCGACGAGGCCTCGGTGGCGGCCATGGTCGATGAGGTGATCGGCCGCCATCAACGCATCGACGTGCTGGTCAACAGCGCCGGAATACTCGACGAAACGCCGTTTCTGGAGATGAGTGCGGACACCTTTGACCGCATGATTGGCATCAACCTGCGCGGGGTCTTTCTGGTCAGTCGGGCCGTGGCGCCACACATGGTGGAACGCAGGAACGGACGCATCATCAATGTGGCTTCACAGCTGGCGCTCAAGGGCGGCACGGGGCTGTCCCACTACTGCGCGGCCAAGGCCGGGGTGCTGGGGCTGACCAAGTCCATGGCCCGGGACCTTGCTCCCTACAACGTGCTGACCAATGCGATTGCCCCTGGCCCTATCCTGACCCCGATGCTGGAAGGGCTGAGCCCGGAGTGGATCGCCGACAAGGAAGCCGAATTGCCCCTCGGGCGTTTCGGCAGAGCCGAGGAGGTGGCGCCTTCGGCGCTGATGCTGGCGGCGTCGCCGGACGGTGATCTGTATCTTGGCCAGACGCTTGGGCCCAACAGTGGCGACGTGATGTAGCCATCGTCCACGGGAGCCCCTTCATGGTGACTCTGCTGCTGATCAAGTGGCTGGCGACCGCGTCAGTGGTGATCGGTGTCTCGTTGGCCGCCGTCCGCCTGGGCCCCGGGATTGGCGGGGTACTGGCCGGCACCCCGATCGTGCTGGGACCAGGTTACTTCTTCATGCTGCGTGAGCAGCCAGGTGGCCTGGTCGCAGATGCCGCGCTGGGGTCATTGCACGCCATGCTGGCCACCCTGGCCTTCTGTCTGGCTTTTGTGCTGGCGTCGGGTCGCTTTGGAGCCTGGGCCAGCGCCGGTATTTCCGCGGGCCTGTGGTGGGTGGCGGCAGCGGTCGCCAACGCGCTACCCGGTGGTGTGGGACTGGCACTGGTCGTGTTTCTTGCCTGTCTGGCCATGGCCATGCGACGGCTGCGCTCGCTTCACCTGGCATCGGTGTCGGTATCGGCGCCGGTACGCTGGGTCGATCTACTGCTAAGGGGTTCTCTAGCGGGCGCCATCGTGTGTCTCGCCACACTGTTGGTCGGTACCTGGGCACCCGCGGTATCGGGCATGGTCCTGAGCTTCCCGATCGGTATGCTTACCATCGCCCTGACCCTGCACCAGCGCTACGGAGCAGCGGCAGCGCGTGCCACCCTGGCCAGCACCCAGCTGGGCATGTTGAGCCTGGTGGCCTTCAGCGCCGTCCTCGCACTCAGTGCCGATACTCTTCCCCCCGCCACCGCCTTCAGCCTTGCCGTAGCGGCCGCGTTGGCCACCAGCGGCGCCTTATGGGCGAGGCAGGTGGTGGGCTGGCGCTGCGCGAGGACTTCCAGGAAATCCGGCTAGGCTCATCGATGACATGCAAAAAAAACCCCACCGAGGTGGGGGAAAGAGAGAGACCTGCTTAAGTCTGGTGAGCGATAGCAGGCTTACTCGACATGCCTGATTCTGCAAAAAGCTGTGATACGCGTTTCCGTAGGGTGTCTCCCTCATTCGTGATTCAGAGGTGTCTCTTAGTCAGGCGTGGTCGGCATTTTGGCCCTGCCATGGCGAGAAGGGCGTCAGTCGAATATGCTGTTGGCCGGCCAAGCCCGGCAGGTGTGTACCTGGCGCGGCACTATAAAGGAAAGAAGAGGTGCTGGCCCCGCCCATTGTCGACTGGAGACACCACCCCATGCGTCATCTTCGTAGCCGAGGCTCCAGGGCCTTGACGGCCGTGCTGGCCGGTACCTTTCTGCTGAGCGGTCTAGCGGCTGGCACCGCCAGTGCGCAGACTCGCCTGACCTACAAGTCGGCGTCTGCCGGCACCGCCTATTACCAGATGGGGGTCGAGCTATCCGAAGCCATCAAGGCCGGTACCGAGGGTGAGGTCACGCTCACCTTGGAAGAAAGCCAGGGATCGGTGCAGAACGTCATGGAAGTGATGGCGCGGCCCGGTAATTATGTCTTTACCTCGCCCCCGGGCCTGGTCAGCAAGGCACGCGAATCCAGCGGCCCGTTCGAGAACCGCAACCATCCGCGCTTCCAGGAGATTCGCGCGCTGTTCCCGATTCCGTCACTGACCATGCATTTTGTGGTGGCCGGCGAGCAGGACACCCTGTCGCTGGATGAACTGGCTGGCAAGCACCTGTTGATCGGCCAGGGCTCCTTCGGCGCTAGAGAGGCTGCGCGCTATCTGGACCTGTTCGAGCTTGCCGACCAGGTCGAGGTCGACGACGCCGACGTGGGCAGCGCTCCCGACGCGCTCAAGAATGGCCAGATCGACGCCTTTGCCACCGCGAGTTCTTTCCCCGCGCCCAATGTGATCGAGACAGCGGCGAGCCACGATGTCGGACTGGTGTCCTTCAGCGAGGCCGAGGTGGAGGCAACCGGAGCTGCGCCTCAGATCATTCCCGCCGGTACCTATGCGGGTGTGGATGAAGACGTGCTGACCACGTCACTACCGGTGGTGGCCTATACCACCAGCGCGATGGATGAAGAGACCGCCTACACCCTCACCAAGACCTTCTGGGAACGGCGAGAGGCGATGGCCAAGACGTCCCCCTGGTGGCAGGCCATTTCTCCTCAGATGCTGGCTAACCTCGAGGGGCCTCTGCATCCCGGAGCGCTTCGCTACTACGAGGAATCCGGCGTTCAGATTCCTGACGCTCAGCGCTGATCATTCCTTGAGCTGACAGAGTATTCGCCATGAATGCCATTCCCGGCTGCGTGGCGAATACGCGTTTTCCTGGCTCCTCTTTATCGATTTTCCGTAAAACTGGCCTGGCCACTGCCGCGAAGATCACTTCGGGTAATGGCACCGTCCCTGCTGAAATAGTGATGTCATGAGTTCAAGCGATGCCGCCCGCTCGGCCACCGACAACGACGCCCGACGCACCCTCACGCCTGTGTGGGTGGGCCTGGGAACCCTGTCGGTGGTGTTCCACCTTGGCCTGATCTTCCATGGCCTGACTCCGGCGCTGATCAGTCGCCCTCTGCACATGGCGCTGGTGCTGCCATGGGTACTGGTGTTTTCCGCCCGTACTCGCTGGCAGCATGCCAGCGGCCTGGCACTGACGGCGCTGGGTGTCGCTGCCTGTCTGTTCATCGTCATCAACGAGGATGCCCTGAGCGGCCAGTATGGCTTTATCGATACCCCGTTGCAGATGGCGGTGGGCGTGCTGTTGATCGTCGTCGCGCTGGAAGCCGCGCGGCGTGCGATCGGCTGGCCATTGCCACTGGTGACGGCGTTGGCGCTGGGCTACGCGGCCCTGGGCCAGTATCTACCCGGTGAGTTCGGTCATCCGGGGCTGCCCATGGCAAGCCTGGTGGGCTCTCTGACCATTGCCGAGGGTGGCCTGTGGGGCAAGCTGACCGGGGTCAGCGTGTCGGTGGTCGCCATCTTCGTGATCTTCGGCGCGGTGCTGAATGCCGGTGAAGCGGGTCGAGGATTCATGAACCTCGCAGGTGCCGCGGCGGGTCGTCTGACCGGAGGTGGCGCCAAGGTATCGGTGATCTCGAGCGCCTTGATGGGGTCGATCTCGGGCTCGGCGTCGGCCAATGTGGCCTCCACCGGCGCCATCACGATTCCTTCCATGGCCCGGCTTGGCTACCCGCGCTCGCTGGCCGGTGCGGTCGAAGCGGTAGCCTCGTCCGGTGGCCAGATCATGCCGCCGTTGATGGGGGCTGGCGCCTTCGTCATGGTCGAGCTGACCGGGACTCCCTACACCGAGATCATGGGCGCGGCGCTGCTGCCGGCGTTTCTCTACTTCGCCACGGTGTGGATCGGTATCAATGCCTTCGCGACTCGCCATGACTTGAAACCTGTGGCTGCGGAAGATCGCCCGGCGCTGCGTGAGGTGGTCATGACGGCACTGTTCTTTGCGGTGCCCTTCGCGATCCTGCTGGAACGTATCTTTCACGGCGGCAACACGCCCCAGTATGCTGCCAGCGTGGCGATCTTCGCAGGGCTTGCCCTGTTGGCCATGAATGCCGAGCTCAAGGTGTCCGGGAGAGAATTCCGCGCGCGCCTGGCCCAGGCTGCGCTGACGGCCGGTCGCCAGATTGCCGTCATCGGCGCCATAATTCTGTGCGCCTCCCTGGTCATTGGTGTGCTGGCGCTCACCGGGCTGGGGGTCAAGGTGACCTCTGCCATTCTGTCGCTGTCCGGTGGGCAGCTATGGCCGGCGCTGCTGCTGACCGCGCTTGCCTGCCTGGTACTGGGTATGGAAGTGCCGACCACTGCGGCCTATGTCATCTGTGTGTCGGTGGCTGGACCCGCGCTGACCGAGCTGGGGTTGCCATTGCTGACGGCTCACCTGTTCGTATTCTGGTTCGCGCTGCTCTCCACCATCACCCCGCCGGTGTGCGGGGCGGTGTTCATCGCTGCTGGCATGGCCGATGAAAACTGGCTCAAGGTCGCGGCCAAGGCTATGGCGCTAGGGGTCGGTCTGTACCTGATCCCGTTGGCCATGGTGGCGCATCCGGCGCTTTTGGATCTTGGCGGTGGGATTGTCCTTGCCCTGGGCACGACCCTTGGCGTGCTGCTTGGCCTTGGGCTGACGTCCTACGGACTGATCGGACGCTTCCGCTGGTGGGTCAGGTTGGTGCTGGTGGCGTTGGGGCTTGGCGTGATCTTCGTGCCCTGGCCTGTGCTCTGACCGGTGTTCTTACCGGTGCTCTGGTCTGTACTCTGTCCGGTGCTCTCGTCTGTACTCTGAGCCGTTCTCTGGCTGTTACGACGGGGACAAGGCCATCGAAAAAACGGTGGTCGTTAGACGATAATTCCTGCATCGATGATGTGATGATGAGTGAGCGACGGGAGCGAAAAAAGGATAAATAGCTGCTTTTCATGAGCGGCTATTCCGTGCGTTTTATTGTGAAGTTTGTAGGTTCTTCTAATAAAAAATTGTCGCTTTCTCGGAAAGTCATTGCGATGTGATGGCTCACGTCGAGGGCTTGGGTAGGATTCTCCTGTGACTACATGGATGTTGCCAGGAGAGGATCTTTCATGCCCATTACGTGCGCTAGATTGGATATTGATCCCTTGTCGATGGCCTGCCATCGAACGCTGTGCCGATGCCAGCAAGGCTGGCATTTATGAGCGATCCCTCCTGGTGGAAGGCGCTACGCGCCTCTTTCGATATTCCGCTGTCACAGAACGAGCGGCTGCTCCAGCTTGAACTGCACAGTGCCACGTCAGCGGGCCCAGCCCTGATCCCCCACCGTCTGGTCGGGCAGGAGCAGATGTCACGCCCGTTCTGCTATCGCCTCGATGTGATCGCCCAGCGAGGCGATATCGAGCTCAAGTCCTTGATGGCCCAGCCCGCCACCATCGCGATTCGTCAGGCCGACGGGCCCTACCGGTCGCTGTCCGGTCTGGTCGAGACCGCGGCGCTATTGGGCGAGGATGGCGGCGTCTTCTACTACCAGCTGACCCTGGTGCCTTGGCTTGCGATGCTGAACCTGGGACGCGACAGCCGCATCTTTCAGGACAAGAGCGTCCTTGAGATCATCGAAGACGTCTTTTCTGGCCATGATATCGCCCGGGGCGGCTGGCGCATCGACGTACGTCGCGACTACCTGGCGCGCAGCTACTGCGTGCAATACCGCGAGAGCGACTACCATTTCGTCAACCGCCTGATGGAACAGGAAGGCCTGTTCTACTACTTCGAGCATTCTCAGGTCGATGGCCAGCACATTGGCCACAACGATAGCCACAACAGCAGCCTCAACAACAGCCAGAACGCCGGTAGCCCAAGCGGTGAGACCGCTCTTCACCGTCTGGTGATCACCGACGATGTGGCCACCTGCCAGGCGGTCGCGCCGCGCCAGATTCGCTTTCATCGCCAGGCCGCCACCGAGACCGAAGACGCGCTTACCCAATGGGGCGGACGTCGCCAGCAGCAGGCGACAAGGGTCAGCCTTGCCACCTACGACTACAAGCAGCCTCGCCTGGTCAAGCGCACTGACCTGCTGTCCCGCGACAAGCAGGGTAACCTCTCGGACGAGGAGGTTTACGACGCCCCCGGCGAGTACTACTACCATGACCACTATCACGGCGAGCGGCTGACCGAGCATCGGCTCGCGGCCCTGGAATCTCGCGCCAAGCGCTTCTTTGGCAGTGGCGGCGCCCGCCAGCTTCAGGTCGGTCGCTTCTTCGAACTGACCCAGCACGCTCAACATAACCGCGGCGAGACTACCGAGCGAGAATTTCTGGTGTTGGGCCTCAGCCTGTTCGCCGAGAATGCCCTGCCGGTCTCGGCCCACCTCCACACCTTGCCCGGTAGCCTGCAACAGGAACTGCTGGATGCCCGCCGGGCCCACGGACTTGAGGACGACAGTCTTCATCGTGACGACTACCAGCGTGCCGGTACCGGCCACTACCTGATGGACCTGGAGGCCCAGCGCCTGACCCAGCCCTACCGCTCGGCGCTCGATCATCCTCGACCTGTCATGGGGGGACCCCACACCGCCATCGTGGTGGGACCCGAGGGTGAGGAAATCCACACCGACCGGCTCAACCGGGTGAAAGTGCAGTTCCATTGGGATCGGCTGGGGCAGCGGGATTCCCAGTCGAGCTGCTGGCTGCGAGTCAGCGAGGCCAACGCCAGCGCCGGTTGGGGCGGTGTCTTTGTCCCGCGTATCGGTCAGGAAGTGGTCGTCAACTTCCTCGAAGGAGACCCGGACCGCCCGCTGATCACCGGGCGCGTCTATAACGGTGATGAACAGCCCGAGTGGCATTCCAACGGTCTGCTATCCGGCTTCAAGTCCAAGACCTACCGGGGTAACACGTACAACGAGCTGGTATTCGATGACGCCACCGACCAGGAGCGGGTTCGTCTTAATTCCGAGCACGCCAAGACTCAGCTGAACCTGGGCTACCTGATCCACCAGCAGGGCAACACCCGCGGCGACTTTCGCGGTACCGGCTTCGAGCTGAGAAGCGACGCCTTTGGCGCTGTACGCGCCCATCAGGGACTGCTGCTGACGACCTGGGGGCAACTGGGCGCGAACGGTGAACAGCTCGCCCTGGCCCCGGCGTATCAAGAGCTCGCCAGCGCCTGGCAACTGGCCGATAGCCTCAGTCAGAGTGCGGTGGAGCACAGCGCCGACGCCTTGGCCGCCCGCGCCAACCTGAAGCAAGCCGCCGACGACACCCAGGGCGTGGCGGGTGAGGCCACCCAGGCCAACGCGTTCGACGGCGGAAGCGCACGCACGGCAAGCCTTGGCGGGCGCGGCCAGGCCGGGAGTTTGAAGCAGTCCTGGTTGCACCTGGCGTCTCCTGCGGGCATCGCCGCGAGCACCCCGCAGTCCACCCATTTTGTCCAGGGTAAGTCGCTCAGCGTCACCAGTGGTGAGGACATCAACCTGGCCACGGGCAGGAGCCTGCTGGGTGCGATATCCGAGGCGCTCTCGCTGTTCGTGCAGCGCGCCGGCATCAAGCTGTTCGCCGCCCAAGGCAAGGTCGATATCCAGGCCCAGTCAGATGAGATGGCCCTGACCGCCGAGAAGCAGCTGACCATCACCTCCACCGAGGACAGCGTACACATCGCTGCCGAAGAGGAAATCCTGCTGACCAGCGGCGGAGGCTATATCCGCCTCAAGGATGGGGATATTCAGATCCACGGGCCGGGACTGGTGGACCTGAAGGGCGCGCAGCATAGCTTGGCGGGGCCGACAAGCTTGCAGCAGTTGCTGGCTCCATTGCCCGAGCCTCAAGGAATATTTTCCGAGTTTTTCGTTCTGCGTGACAAGAAGACGAATTTGCCCCTGCGTTTCGCAAAGTACCGGATCGTGACTGCAGAGGGCAGGGCTATCGAGGGTCGTAGTGACGAAGAGGGGCGGACGCAGAAGGTAGTTACCCGTCAACCAGAGCGCCTGAGCATCACGGTTCTAGACCGGCTTGATGACCTGGATGACATTTTTGATGCGCAGGGAGGCGTGTGACATGACAGAGGCTTCGACACTACCCGCTGATACGGAAGATGGTAATGCCCAAACCCGCCTGATGCCGCAAGGGCGTGATGTTGCGATTGGAGGCTCGCCACTGCTGTTCTATGCGGTGGGGCGAGATAAGTTGGTGAGCGTGTCACCCGAGGGAGCTGCGCACTTTATTGAGGAGTGCCGGCTAATGGAAACCGTGGTAGAGGAGCATCAACATGCACTTGATGAGCTATCCGCTGCCACTAGTAACTATATTGCGTTGATGATGTCGGACATCCGTGATCAACAGTTTGTTATGGACAGAGAGTCCTTGAGGCAACAGGTCCTGACAGCGCAACGCAAGGTGGACGAGAAAAATCGTGCGCTGAAGGATGTGATTGAGCCGCTGACGGAGTTGAGTAGCGAAACGAACAAGGTGATGGAGCTAATCCCTATTCAACGAAGAGCTTCAAGAACTGAACACTTCAGACTGGTGTACGCTAGGTCTCATATTATCAGAGCGATATCTGAAGAGATACCGTTAAGCGGTGGTGGCGGTAATGCTAGCCAGACGGTGCTCAACAACGGACGTGTCGATACTGACAAGCTGGTGCGCCAGATGGTGAATGTCAGTGGTGAAGCTAAGGTGAAAGCAGATTTTCCGTGGTTTGAAGATTGGCTGAAGAAGGAAAAAGAGACAGTTGATCTGTTTAAGTGGTCTGAGGCGATCAACGAAAACCTGTCTGCGAAGTACGAATTGCTTGAGGGTGAGGAACACGATAAGGATAGCTCGCGTGTTGAGCTATCTGCTGAAGCCCAGTTGATGCGCTGGACATCAGGTGCAAGTGGTATGAGCGGAGAGTTCAACCCCTTTCAAGGAAAAGCCTCCCTCAAGGCTGACGCAAAAGCAGAATTGGTCCTGGCGGAAGCCAAGGCATCATTGGATTTTTATACTCCCGCTGGTGGCCTGATGCTGGCCTGTGAGCTTCCCAATGAAGCCGGGATCATTGATCTGGGGATGATACGGTCGCATGCGTTTATCACCTGTAGTGGAGGGATTGGAGCCAGCGTAGCCGCCGAGCTGAGCTTGAATGTCGATATGCGGGATGGTCAGTTGCAGACTCGTGGGGTACAAGGACAGCTTGCCCAACGAGGACTACCCGGCGAGCAGCGGTCGGTGGTGCGTCAGTCAGGGTCACCCCAGCTGGACAATAGTGAAATCGCCGGGGGGATGGCGGCCTTTGCCGGAGGCCAAGCGATCGCAACCTTCGGGGTGCAGCTTGAATGGAAGAACCCCGAAGAAGGCAATAAGTTTAAACCTTTTGCAAAAAGCGCACCGAGCCTTGTTGGGTTGCTGGGGGCCGGAGCTGCCGCAAACTTTTCGGTCTACTATGATAGTGGCAAGTTTCGTATAACGGCCCAGGCAGGAGTGTGTTTCGGGCCAGGGATTAAAGGTAAAGTTGATTTTGAGGTGGATGCTGGACTGATATATGAGTTCGTGAAATGGGTAATTTACCAGCTGAAGAATATTGATTACTCAAGATTGCTGTTTATTGACGAAAGCGCTTTTCATGCGATAACTAGTATTGTTACCATGGCTGCAATTGAAGGGGGGCGACTGAGCGAATACCTCAGAGAAGAGGCATCAGACATTATTGATGACCTTGCTAGAACACTCGCAAAAACAAGAGTAGATATTGACAATGCTTCAGCAAGAGGAAAACTTTCTGAGAGCATAAACGAGGGTAATGATGTGATGAAGCATGCCACACCAGATGCTAAAGGAATAGTAATATATTGGCTTATGCAAACAAATGCTTTTGATCGTTATCATCCAGCAAATCGAGATTTAGAAGGGTGGTGGGAAGATCCAAGTCTTTTTGGTTTTATGAATGACCGAAAGGAAGCGGTAATGAACGTATTACGTTTGATCCAATCGGTTAACGAGTATCGAAACGTCATGCAAAGAGTAACGTCTCGGATAGGTGAACTAATTCCCTGGAAAGAAGGCGAGAGAATAGTCGAGGAGTTCATGGGGCGTGGTGAGAGAGGCCTACCAAGGCCGCTATCTTCGCACTATGCTAGAGAGTTTATTCATTTGCAGGCTCGTTTGTGGGAGAAGACTAGGGTGGGAATGCCGATCGTAAGAAATGATAGTTTCACATACTCATCTCAAGAGCCTATTTCAAGATTTTTCTCCAGAGCTTGTGAAAATACCACACAATGTGTAGTTACAATATGATCCCATGCCGTATACTTTCGGTAGACCTTGTTCTATCAATGAGTCGTTACTTTGATAGAAAGTTTTTTTAATAAGTTGACATGGCAGTGCTTGTCGTATTTGGTGGTTGGTGTCTGTTAATAAGTTTGTTTATTGATGGCACATCTTACGGTGTTTACTCGGTAAGCACTGTGGCTAGATAATCCTCTTGGGTCGTTATAAGATAAGTCCGGATTCTTCTTTCGACGATTTATCAATAAATTAGAGCTGTTTCCTTCTCCAAAATCAGCGCCACGTTGAACTCTCTGTGTTCCCATTATTGGTCCGGTCGGATTTTTCGTGGGGGAAACACTGTAGTAGTTTTCATCATACCAATCACTAACCCACTCGAATCCATTCAACCCCATTTGGTATAGACCTAATGGGTTTGGAGGGATAAGTTTTATTGACTGGGGGCCTATTAGTGGGGACGGAGTACTGGCAAGGATTTCTGCCCGAGAAGGATAGTTCGTCCCACGGTTGATATAACCATCAGTGGTGGCAAATGGTAGGAATTGCCCTCGCGAGCGTGCTGCGTATTCCCACTGCGCCTCGGTAGGAAGTGAGAAGGGAAGTCCGGTCTGTTCACCCAGCCATTCGCAGTAGTCTCTGGCTTGATACCAATCCACACCGGCGGGCACGTCAGAAGCACGATACTCCACTTCAATACCTTCGGTATTGATCCTTGGCAACTCCATCGCCTCGGTATAAATGTCGTAGTCAGCGTAGGATACCTGGACGGCGGAAATGGAGAAGCTGTCCAGCGTCACTTCGTGCACGGGTTTATTGTCGCTATCCGCTGTATAGGTTCTTCCGCCAGAATTGGGCATCAGCGGCCCAAAATCTCCCATCTGGAAGCTGCCGCCTTCAACAAAGACCATGTTATCCATGGTTTTCTGGATGAGTGCCGCAACGGCCTCTTGGTTAACCGGTGAGCCGGCGTCCCTGTGGCCTCCGGCTTGTTCCTGTGAAGTAGTGCTGTCACACCCGGTCATCACGACGCATGCAATAATGGGGATGCTGAGTCGATAAAACCTTTCCATGGTTTGGCTCCATTACGATACTTGTGCGACAAGGGTGTGCGCAAAGTAAGCTTACCATTCGACCGGACAGTGCCTTGTGAGTGATTTCCCACAAATTATTCCGATCTGTGGGTTCCCCTATCTCCTAGGGGGGCGTCATGGCTGTCCAGGTAGGGATAAGTGGGGACTAAGCGTCGACACGTATCGGTGGCCTGAAGGAGTTTTAACTCAACGACGGGGCTTGGGAGTTCGGAGGATGATAGTGATGAAGTGGGCCCTTCCCCCTGTGTGACTCTCCACCATAGGGAAACACTGCATAAATGCCTGCGCCGCCGACTTGCTGCGTTACGCGCTGCTCGAACTCCTCACCGATACCGCATAAGCTCCGGGTGCTGCGCTGCGGGCGCCTGGTACCGCTCGGCTGATGACGTCAGCGCTTCCATCGGGAAAGCGGCGGCAAGTACCTGCCACACCGCATACGTTATCGAGGTTGATGCATCATGCCGGTTTTTTTCGCGCAAACGTCGTTCTGAAATGCTCCCGTAGGGCGCCACTGTTTCCCAATGCCGGCTCTTGCTGCACCTCATCCATGAGCGGTCGGTTGGCGTACAGAATCCAGGTGTCCAGCGCTGGTCCCAGGGGGCGCATCAACCGCAGTTGATCTGGGTAGAGGGCCAGGGCCTGCTCGGCGACGATGGCGGCGTCGGCTTGGCCGTCGAGCAGGCCTTCCAGGGCGGCGACGATGGTGGGGGCGTCGCGTTGTTCCAGTCCCGTTAGGTCGGTGTAGTGACGGGTCGCCGGTTGACGCAGGACGCTTGTAGGGTTGGCGACGTCCTTGCGTGCGACCAGTGCCAAGGGCCGGCTTGGGGCAATGAAGCTATCCACGGGAAAGGCGCGGTGCATGAAGCGTCCGACGCAGTCGGCGTGACTGAAATGGGCGCTGACCTGCAACACATAGTCGTGATGCCCGTCCACCAGGTCCTGAAAGGCCTGGGGGAAGTCGTTTACCAGCTGGACGGTCGGCGAGCGTGGGCTGTCTTTACCCCCAAGATCCTGACGCCGGAGCTCAAGATAGCGGGCCAGGACCAAGGCGTGGTTGCTGTCTTCAGGGCCGAGGGTGGCGAAGTTCATGGGTGCTCCGGTAGTGGGCAGACGATAGTGGGGATACTTCTTTTAGGCGAAAGCTTGCTCCGGGGCAACTCTGGTCGAACTGTCAGGGCGGGCGGTCTCTGGCAGAATACTCCCCCTGACGGACAAGCGAACAAGGAAACTCCATGGCTCACCTGCTGCGCATCGTGATGATCCACGGCCACCTGGAAGGGGTGGTCGAACTGGATGTCGATGGTCACACCAATATCTGTGGCACCAATGCCTCGGGCAAGACCACGCTCCAGCGTCTGGTGCCGGTGTTCTACGGTGAGCTGCCCAATAAGGTGGTACCCAAGACCCGCAAGAAGTTCGACGCCTTCTATCTACCCCACGGCAACAGCTACCTGATCTACGAGTATCGTCGCGAGGCCGGCAATGTCTGTCAGGCGGTGCTGACGCGCAAGTCCGATGGCGGCATCGAGTACCGCTTTATTGGCGCGCCGTATCAGCCCGGTCATTATCTGGTGGAAGCCAACGGTGGCGTGACAGCACTCGGCTACAGCGATTGGGCCAGCCAGTTGAGGCGAGATAACGTGCCGATGTCCGCCAAGTTGACGGCCACCTCGGAGTACCGCTCCGTCATCCAGAACGACTTCACCCATCAGCAGGGCAACCGCAAGGACAGTCTGCGACTGCGCCAGATGGCCGCCCAGTTCAGCCTGGTCAAGCCTGAGCGTCGTATCCGCCATATGGAGAAGTTGATCAGTGCGGTGCACGCCAAAGAGGGCAAGATGGACACCCTCAAGACCATGCTGGCGGCGATTTTCGAGGAGGACGGCGTCGAACTGCCGGTGACGCGCATCCGCAGCACCAAGGCGCGGGAGTGGATCGCTCAGATGCGTCAGTCCAAACGCCTGGAGCCGCTGGAGCGGGCGTTGGCGAAGCTGGATGAGCTGGACCATGAGGTGGCCGAGCGCGAGACCATCTTGTGGCAGTTGAAGCCCCAGCTCGAGGCTGACCGCCACCGCGCCGAGCGCACCTTGGCCGACACCGAGGCGGAGATCGCTCGCCGCAAGCAGGAGTTTCAGGAGCGTGAAGCGGAATATGGCCACCTGCGCGACGCCTTGAATGACCGTCTTAGCGAGATGACCAGCGAGCTCGAGCAGACTCAGCGGGAGCTGTCGGATCTGCAGGACACCTTCGAGGCCTTCGAAGAAGCCGACATGCCGGCGCTTGAGCGAGACGTCCAGTCGCTGCCCCAGTGGCGCGACCAGAGTCAGCAGTTGCGCGAGCACCTGGCGGTGATGCAGTCCGCCTTTCAGGAGCACCAGTCACGGCTTGAGGGCCGGCTGCGTGAGCTCGCCGATGAGCTGGCCCGCCAGCAGGAGGAGGCCCAGGCCCGTATCGACGAGTTGGGCGAGACCAGGGAAGAGCTGCGCAATCAGCAGTGGCAGCAGCAAAGCGAGCTGGAGCAACGCTACCAGTCCCAGCGCCAGGAGCTCGATGACAGCTACCGTGAACGCCTCGACGCAGGGCTTCAGCGGGTAGCCGAACTGAAGGCGCAGCTGTCGGCCAGTGCCGCCACAGCAGAAGAGATGCAGGAAGCGGAGCTCGCCCAGGCGCGCCTCGACCAGGCCCAGAGCGATCGTGACGCCAGCGGGGAAACCCTGAGTGCCCTGCGCGAAGAGTACGACACGCTCAAGCGCAGTCGAGACCAGGCGGAGCAGGAGCTCAACGACGCCCGTCACCAGCTGGCCAAGGCCGAGGCACACTGTCACGCGCTGCACCAGCAGCGTGATCCCGCGCAAGGCACGCTGCGCCACTTCCTGCGCTATCACCGACCGGGCTGGGAACAACGTCTGGGCAAGGTGATCGCGCCTGAGCTGCTGGAGCGTCGCGACCTGTCACCCAAGGTCGGTGAACACGACCACGATGAGCTGTTCGGCGTCGGGCTCGACCTGGCCGCGGTGGACGTGCCGGAGTACGCTCAGGATGAGGCGAGCCTGGTCGTCGCCATCGAGCAGGCCGAGGCCGCGCTGGTGCGCGCAGAGAACGCCGAACAGGCCGCCGAGCGTCAGATGAAGGCCTGCAACGAGCGGGTACAGTCTGCCGAGGACGCCGTGCGGCGAGCGCGCATGGAGGTCAAGCGCGCCGAGTCGGAGGTGGACTACGCCCGGGATGCGCGCAGCCAACTGCAGGAGCGCCATGCGCGCCAGCAGAAGACCCGGCGTCAGGCGCTGGAGGAGTCACTGGCCGCTCAGCAGGCGAGTCATGATGACCTCAAGCAGGAAAAAGGTGATGCCCTCGACACTCTGGCCAAGACCCATCAGGCGCAGCTACTGGAGGTGAAGGCCGATGCCCAGAGCCGCCTGGATGGCATCGACGACCAGATCCGCCAGCACAAGCAGTACCTGAGCGACCAGAAGCAGGAGCACCAGCGCCAGCGCCAGGAGCTCGAGGCCGCCTTCGATCGTGAGCTGCAGGAGCAGGGCGTGGACCTGGACTCCCTCAGGGATACCAAGGCGCGGCTTGCCGCCTTGGATCAGCGCATCCGCGACACCGCCGGCCGTCAGGAGCAGCTGGAGGACTATCGCCGCTTCATGCGCCTGGACTGGGGTCAGCGCAAGCCGCAGCTGGTGGAGAAGGAAACCCGTCTGATACGTGACAAGGAGACCGCCGAGCGCGAGCGCGAGCAGCGCAAGGCCGAGTTCCAGTCTGCCCGCAGCGCCCACCAGCAGGCGCTGGCGGAGTTGTCCACCCGGCGCAGCACCGAGAGCGGCATCATCGACGCCCTCAAGCCGCTGCTGGTGCAGGTCGAGCAGCTGCCGCTGGACCCAGCTCCGGCGCCCCAGAGTCAGGCACCCGGGGATGTGCACGAGCGTATCGAGCGAGCCCACCGAGCGCTAAGCGAGCGTGCCACCGAAATGGATGCCCTGCGCAAGGGGTGCGAGCAGGTCGAGGGGGAGCTGATCAAGGGCGCCAGCGCTGGCTTTATCGATACCTTGAGCGCCGAGCGCGACAAGCTCCGCGATGAGCTCCAGGGTAGCGCCGACGTCGGTCCTCGGCAGCTGTTGCCGCTGCTGCGCGGGATGCTTACCCTGCTCGAAGACCAGCAACAGCAGCTGGTGCAGCAGGGACGCAACCTGGGGGCGGACCTCGACAAGTTCTTCACCGTCTTTCGCGACCTCAACCGACGCATCAGCGCCCAGAGCCGACGGCTATCCGAAGAGGTGGCCGACGACCTGCGCCTGGAAGGCATCACCAAGGCCGAGGTCAAGATCCAGTCCACCATCGACGAGCTGGGTTTCTGGGAGCCGCTCAAGCGCTTCGCCCAGGACTATCGTGACTGGCAGGACGCCGGTGGCCTGCCCGGAGACGACTACCTCAATGCCCTGGCCGATGTGGTCGACCTGCTGCGCAGCGACCAGCAGTACAGCTTCGAGAGCCTGCTGCGCCTGGAGCTGCACCTTAATGAAGGCGGCACCGACCTGGTGATCAAGAACGACCGCCAGTTGCTCGAGTCGTCGAGCCACGGCATGGCCTACCTGATCCTGTGCAAGTTCCTGCTGGCCTTCACCCGCCTGCTGCGCGGCCAGGCCGAGATCAGCGTGCACTGGCCCATCGACGAGATCGGCACCCTGGCCTATCACAACGTCGAAAAACTGTTCGAGGCCTGTGACAGCAATCACATTCACATCGTCGGCGCCTTCCCCAACCCGGAGTCCGATGTGCTGCTGCTGTTCCACAACCGCTACCTGATCGACCGTGACGCCAGTGATCCTCGCCGCCGTCGACTCAAGCGCATCGAACCCCGGCTCAGCAAGCTGGCCCAGCGACTCAAGCAGCGCAGTGAAGAGGAGCTCACCCTATGATCGAACACGGCCCCCTGCTGGAGCGCCTTTTGGCCGGCGAGTTCATCTGCGCGATCAGCGACGAGAGCGCCTTTCGCAAACTTGAAGACGACGACGTTCGCGAGCAGATCGACACCTACCTGCGTCCGCTCAATCGCCGTCTGGCCAGCAACGAGGACCGCAGCGTCCACTTCCTGGCCTGGCGGCAGCTAAACGAAGACGCCCGCGAGCAGCTGTCGCGCCAGCTGGGCGATACCGTCAACAGCCTGCTGCCGCTGCTGGAGTGGCTGCAACTGGTACAGGAAGCGCTGGGCCAGGATGCCCTGGCGGCGCCTGGCGATGTGCTCAAGCCGGCGGAGTTCAGCGCTCGCTGCGAGGACAACCAGAGTCTGCGCGAACGCCTGGAGCGCCTTGCCACCGATCCTTTTTTCGGTTCCCAGAGCGAGCAGCTCGACGCCCAGATGAAGCAGGTGTTCAAGCGACTCAAGGAACACGGCTACCTGCTGCAGCCCCACGCCGATCGTCAGGTCTATCTGGTCACCGGCAAGATCGATTATCTGGTCGAGCTGGTACGCTTCATTCGCGACGAAGAAAGCCTGCCGGTGGATGATGAGGCGCCGGCCCGTCAGGAGTCCCTGCTATGAGCGAGGAACACACGCTCGAAAGCCGGTTGATGGCCACCGGCACCGAGCGTCTCTCCTTGCTGGGACGCTACGCCGACGTCCTGATGCAGGGCTACTCCCGTGACGAGGTGCCGCTGGAGCCGCTGACTGACGGCGCCCTGCGCAAGCTGCTGGCGGCGCGCATCCTGTGGCGCCCAGACGAACACGGAGCGGTCAAGCTGACCCCCAAGGTGCGCGAGCTGATCGCCGAGATGCTGGCCGATGAGACCCGCCGCCACGTCAACGCCGACGTCGGTGAGACCCTTGAGCAGATTCGCAACCTGGTACAGAGCTATCGTGAAGCGGTCAATCGCGGTGAGCACTACCAGCAGGGGCCCCTGATGCTGCGCTTGCGCCAGGAGGTGGACGACCTCAACGGCCGCTTCGCCGACGCCATCGATAGTCTGTGGCAGCGCCTCAACAGCGACTTTGGCTTTGTCAGCCGCCTTAACGACAAGATCCGCGAGAACGACCGTGCCCAGAAGCAGATCGTGCGTCTGCTCGACGGCATGGCGTTGATCGACTTCGAAGAGCTGATCGAACTGGTGGGCAGTGATGGGTCGTTGCGCAAGCTGCTGATCAGCCAGCTGCAACAGCAGCTGAGTCTGCACTACACCAACCTGCGTGAGGTGCAGGGGCGGCTGATCGAGCTGATGGCGCGCTTTCGCCAGCAGCAGCAGCAGAGCCGACTGGTGGCCGGTATGGCCGCCTTCCTGCGCGAGCATCCGGGGTTTATTCCCGGCAACTACACTCGCAGAAGCGAGGTGCCAGAGCTGTTCAATCGGGCAAGCCCCTTGCAGGCAGCGGGTTCGGTGGCCCTGGACCACCATCACGACAGCGACACGATCGCCAGCCTGCTGCACGCCTTGCCGGTTGCGGTTCACCGCCCCGAGATCGTCGAGGCCGCCGGCCCCGCCCAGGTGGAGGAACAAAGCCTGGTGGAGGCCCGCCAGCAGGCGCTGAAGCAGGATGTAGAGCGCTTCTACCTGGACGTGGTGGATCGTGGCACCGCGCAAGGAGGGATTCCGGGAGATGTCAGTGCCCTTGAGTACCTGGCCGACAGCGCACTCGAATGGGATCAGGAAATCTGGCTGTTTCAGGTCATCGCCGAGTACCAGGGGCTGCCGCGAGAAGAGCAGCGTGCCTTTCGGCTGATCCCCGAGGAAAGCCCGGCAGGCCCCTTCAATGACGTCCAGCTGATTCACGACGTCAGCTTGGTGCTGGCGGTGTAGTGTTGATGGGCAAGGAGCTGAAGTCGGCGGACTACGCGGTGCTTTCGCGCATCGCCCAGGAACTAAAGAAGTCTCCGACGGTAGAACGCACGCGTTCGATGAAGGCCATCAGGGCAATCGAGGCTTGGTGTGAGGCCCATGATGTGGAGCTTGGCGACTATCGCTGGGGGAACATGCTGCGCTTTGACCGGCGCCTGCTGGCCACCATCGATGCCACGCTTGAAAGCCTCGATCAGCCCCGACTGGGGCAGTCGCTCAGCGGTTTATCCACGCGGGAACAGGCGAAGTTCGGGTCTAAGGAAGACAAATACGTGCGCGAGCCACCCCGTCGCTATCGGGTGTTGGTGAGTGTTCCGGCAACGCCGCGGGTCGGTTTTCCCTTATGTGTGAGGGAGGCCCTTGATGTCGATGGTCGAAAGCTCGAGCTTGCGGCCTTCGACGCCCTGGTGCAGGTCGAGAATCTCGATAGCCACTATGACCTGAACGTGATGCAAGAGGAGCTAGGTGGCTTCGCCAATCCGCTGGTGGTCTATCGCGGCGACAGTGCCTATCGCCAGGGCTTCGATCAATTGGCGGCGGCCTGGGCACAGGGCTTTGATGAGCCGCGACCGCATCTCTATCTCGGTGACTTCGATGCCGCCGGCGTTCGCGAAGCACTTTCCAGCGGCGCCAGCCATCTGTTGCTGCCACCATTGGACTGGCTCGCGCAGCGGGCCACGCCGGATCATCAGCTCGCCGAGCAACTGCCGCGGCATGAGGGGCTGATACATCATCTTGAGAGTCTGCCCGCTGGCCACCCGCTACGCGACTATCTCGCGCTGATCCTCGATGAGCAGCGCGGCCTGCTCCAGCAGTGGTTTGAAGGCCCTCTCAAGGCCGTGGCACTGCGCTGAGTCTGCGACAGGGTTGCGCAGGCGGGTTTTGACGCTTCCCTGTTTGTCGCCTAGATTGACATATATCTATGTCGTAATGGGTGTCAGATATGTCCTTTGAGATTCGTGAAGCGGTGAATGCCGAGGGCTATATCAGCGCCGATGCCTTGCCCAAGGCGCTTCATATAACGAAAAGCGAATTTGCTCGCGCCATCGGGCTCAGCCAGAGCGCCATCGTTCGCAAGGAGCGGCTGCAGGCCGTCTCGACGCAACAGCGGTTGCGCCAGGCCTATGAAATACTCAAACGCATCGAGCCCTGGGCTGGCTCGATCAGCGCAGCCTGGTCGTGGTTTCGCAGCTACCCGATTGCGGCCCTGGGCGATATGACGGCGGAAGAACTGGTCAGGCGAGGTCGAGCCGATGATGTACGCGCGTATCTGTCGCATATCGCCGAGGGGGGCTATGCGTGAGCCTGCGGAGTCACGGCTTTCACTTCAAAGGACTGGTGTATCGAGGGCACAACCCTCTCTGGCAGCACGCACCTGAATCCGGAGATGGGGCGGCGCTGAATGGCGGGCGCTGGAACCGTGTTGGCCAACCCGCACTCTACACCTCAGCGCGGTTCGAGACCGCCTGGTTGGAAGCGCAACAGGGAATGCCCTTCAAGACACAGCCGCTGACGCTGTGTACCTATGAGGTCGACTGTGGTCCGCTGCTTGACCTGTGTGATCGGGATGTCTGTGCCCTCGTCCATCCCGACGTGGACAGCTGGATGCACGAGGCCTGGCTGGCGAAGAGGCTCGCACGTCAAAGCGTGCTCGCCTGGGAGATTGCCGACGAGCTGATTCGGCAAGGCATTGTCGGCATACGAGTACCGTCGCAGGCGACGGGGGCCGGTGCCCGTGACGTCAACCTGGTGTTCTGGAAATGGTCTCGCTCTCGCCCGACCAAGGTCAGGGTGATCGATGATGAGGGGCGGCTGAGCCGCTGAAGTAGCGTATCGTCAGCGCCACAGTTCGAGATGTCCAGCGCAGCCAGTTATCCCGTGTTGCCCCTCAACGTTTTCCTTTCTCCTGCCCACTCTCCCTTTCCCTTTCCCTTTCCCTTTCCCTTACCGCTTTTCGCTACAACTGCCGCCGCCAGCGATTCTCGATGGTGTCCAGTTCGGCGGGGCCGTACAGCGCCTGATCGTGGCCGCCGTAATGGGCCCACAGCTGGTCGCCGAAGTCGAAGTGCCACCATTCGCTCGGTAGGTTGGTGAATCCCTGAGCGGTCATGGCGTGGTACAGCAGGCGACGGTTGTCCCGCGCCGCGCGCTCGTCATCGGTCAGCGTGGCCTTGTGTTCCAGAAAAGCGGTGTGGGAGGCCGGCAACGCTTCGTCGAACAAGGTGCCCATGGGCAGCGGCAGGCCATCGGCATCGCACAGGGTCACGTCGACGGCGCCGCCGCTCAGGTGCGGGCTCGGCGCATCGGCACGGGTGCTGGGTTCGGCCACAAACTCACGGGTACGGTTTAGCAGCTCAGCCTCATCAATGTCTGGATGGTTGCCGCGAATGGCTTCCATCAAGGTGTCGAACAGGTACTGCTGAACTCGCCACGGACGCCAGCCGTCCAGCACGATCAGACCTACGCCGTCAGGCAGCGAGCGCGCCGCCGCCAGCACGCGGCGATAGACGCCTTCACGCAGATAGCACTCGTTGATGGCGCCAGGAATTCCCAGGCGGGCGTAGGCGGGAAATACCTTGACCGGTGATGGGGCCAGGCTCATGGGCACCAGGGGCTCATCCAGCCCCTGAATGGGAATCTGGCGCAGTTGGGCCCAGGAAGGCTCAGCGGATAGAGGAATCGCCATGGCTGGGGTCTCGGGATGTGCATAGGGATGACGGTCGTCACCGCTGTTATTGATGCCGTTGTTGCAGCTCTCGTTGCAGCCTTCGTTGGAGGTCATGGAGGTTCTCATCCCAGAGCGGTCGGAAGCCATAGGGTCAGGGAGGGCACCAGGATCAGTGCCACCAGGACCAGCAGGGCGATGACCACGAAGGGCCAGATGGTACGAAACAGCGCGGTGATCTCCAGCCGGCTGACGGCAGCGGCGACGAATACGCAGGCGCCCATCGGCGGCGTGATCAGCGCGATGGTGATGTTGAGGGTGATGATGATACCCAGGTGGACCGGGTCGATGCCTGCCATCATGGCCACCGGCGCAAAGATCGGTGTCAGCAGCATCAGCGCCGAGACCTCTTCCATGAACATGCCGGTGATGAAGGTGATCAGGCTGAGCAACAGCAGAATGATCACCGGACTATCGACGTAGGGGGTCAACAGCTCGACGAACTGGTAGGGCACCTGGGCGTAGGACAGCAGCCAGCTGACCGTGCTGGAGGCGGCCATGATGACGAAGATGGCGGCGGTAAGGCGGGTCGTGTCGACAAACGCACGCCACAGCGCCAATAGATTCAGGTTGCCAGCCAGCACCCCATAGAGGGCCACGTAGGCCACGGTCAGCGCTCCTGATTCCGTGGGTGTGACCAATCCCATGACGATGCCGGCGACAATCAGGAAGGGGGCCATCAGGGCAGGCAAGGCGCCAAGGGCAGCCACCCCCAGCTGGCGCGCACCGGGCCAGCCATCACCCTTGGGCAGCCCCTTGCGACGCGCGTAGACAGCATTCATGGCCATGAAGGCGGCACCCAGCAACAGCCCGGGAATCACGCCGGCAAGGAACAGATCGCCCACCGAGGTGTTGGTCAGCGAGGCATAGAGGATCATGAAGATGCTGGGCGGGATGATCGGCCCGATCAGTGAGCTGCCCGCCGTCAGGCCAGCGGCGAAGGCCGTCGAATAGCCTTCCTTGCGCATCGCAGGGACCAGCAGAGAGCCCAGTGCCGAGGTATCGGCGACCGCCGATCCATTGACCCCCGCAAAGAACACGCTGGACACCACATTGACGTGGCCCATGCCGCCGCGCAGATGGCCGACCAACAGACGCGCCAGCGCCATCAGCCGGTCGGTCAGCTTCGAGGCGTTCATCAGGTTGCCGGCGAGGATGAACAGTGGGATGGCCATCAATGAGAAGGCATCGATGCCGCCAAAGAACTGCTGGGGCATCATGCGGGGAATCATCGACAGGTCGACGAAGGCGAAACCGACCACGGCGGTGGCCAGCAGCGAGATGAACAGAGGCAGGCCCAGCAGCACATGGACGACAAAGACCGCCAGCATGGCAAGCGTCATGATGTGGCCCCCCGGTCGTGCTGAGCGGCGTCGGCGTCGCCGTCCTGGGTCGGTAGCGGGAATGGACCATGGCACAGCGCCATCAGCGTCAGCAGCGCAAAGCCGAGCGGCACGGACATAACCGGCACGGCCCGACTAATGCCCAGGCCTTGGCTCTGGAACATCGCCACTGATTGCGCGTAGTGAAAGCTGAACCAGGCTCCGCCAGCGGCAAGTGCCAGGGTCAATAGCCACTGGTAGACAGAGAGGATGCGCCCCAGGGTGCGTGGAATCAGCCGCTCGATCAGCGCGACCCGCATATGACCGCCTTCGATCCAGACGCTGCCAAGGGCCAGCATGACCGCGCCGATGATCAGGTAGCGGGCCAGCTCATCGGTCCAGATGGGGGCCCCGCCGGCTAGATAACGCGCGGCCACACCATACAGCATGGCCAGCAGATCAATGAGCAGCAGTGCACTCGCGCTCCATAGCGATAGTCGCCGCAGCGCCATGACGGGCCGGCTTTGGGCAAGGGACCAGGACATGGGGAGGCTCTCCCACAGGTTGGTGAAACAGGATGAACCGGCCTCCTGGAGCGGAGGCCGTTGTACGTGCTGGAGCATTCTTCGTCTTGCGCTCAGGCCTGCGCACTCACGTCAGAGCACTCATGTCGCCATACCGATATCAGAGCGCTTAACGTTGAGCCGCTAATATCAGAGCGCTTGTTCAGAGCACCTATTCAGAGCACGTGTTAAGAGAGTCTGGGTCAGTGCACTGTGTGCCGGGCAGCCAGACGGTCGTCGACGCTGCCCGGTGTTCAGTACTAAGTGCTCAGGTCTCAGGTCTACTGGGCGCTGAGTTGAAGTCCGGCGTCGTCGAGCGCCATGTCGATATAGCGCTGTTCGATGTTCTGGTCCTTCAGCCACTCAAGATAAGCCGGCTGGCCCTGCTGGCGGAAGGCTTCCAGCTGCTCTGGGTTAGGACGAATGACCTCCATGCCTTGCTCTTCCAGGTAGGCAATGCGCTCATCGACCTTGGCCTGGTTCTGTTCGCGAGCAAGTTGGTTGGCTTCGGCGACCGCCTCACGGAAGGCAGTCTGGGTCGCCTCGTCCCAGCCATTGATCATGCTGGTGTTGCCCACCAGGAACTGGTCGGAGTACTGGATGTTGGCTAGCGTCAGGTAGTCCTGAACCTCATAGAGGCTGCCGAGGATGATATACATCGGCGGGTTCATCTGGCCGTCAGCGACGCCGGTTTTCAGCGCCATGTAGACTTCGGTCCAGGGAATGGGCGTGCCGGACGCGCCGAAGGCCTCATAAAGTGCGACCTGGCTGGGGTCCATGGCGCGGAAGCGCAGCCCTTCGAAGTCCGCCGGTTCGGCGATTGGCGTCTTGTCGTTGGTGAAGGCCAGGAAGCCGCCTTCCTCGACTACCGCCAGCAGTTCCAGTCCGGCGCGGCCCTCCAGGTCTTCCTGAACCGCTTTCCAGTAGCTGCCTTCGTCGAAGAACTGGCGAGCGTCATCGAAATCCTGGAACAGGAAGGGGATTGCGCTGACGAACACTTCGGGGACGATGGGCGACATGCCGGCGAAGGACGCAATGTTCAGGCTCGGCGACGCCATGGTCTGCTCCATGCGCTCCTGCTCTTCACCCAGCATGCTGTTGGGGTACAGCTTGAGCTCAAGCTCGCCTCCGGTCTTTTCCTCGACCAGTTCCTTCAAGTTGGTGGCGAACACGTGCACCGCGTTCTTGTCCGGGTCGGGAGCGCCGTTATAGCTCAGGTTGACGGTGGTTGCAGCCAGCGCTGAGGCGGCGGTCAACCCCATTGTCGTGGCGGTGGTCAGGGCAGCAAGCAGGGGCAGTGGACGAAACAGGCTCATGAGGGACTCCGGTGTTGTGGTGTTATTGTGCGGCAACGCTGTCTATCGATAACGAGACTAGGCGTTGTCGCGTTGACTAATCAAACCCCAAGGCGTTGATCTTTTGGCAACGCCAGCATGGTCTGGCGTTTGGCAGCACGTCGGACGGGCCCTCAGGCAACGCCGCTCTGGCGATGTGGGGCCAGCAGGCGTGGCGCATCATCGGCAAAGAAGCGCATGCCGCGACGCAGATGCGCCAGGCAGGCCTCTGCCGCCACCGGCAATGGCCGGCCTTGACGACTGACGATCTGAGCGCGGGCCCCGTTGAGCACCGGATGTGCCAGCGGCAGCACCTGAATCAACCCCTGGGCGATGTCATCGGCGACGGTCAACTCGGGCATAAAGGTGACGCCGCTACCGGACCTGACGAAATTCCTCAGGACGGTGACCGAGTTGGTATGCAGCCGTGAACGCAGATGGAGGCGCTCCTGATGGGCGACCTGGTCGACCATCTGGCGCATGCCAAAGGGGCTGTCCATCAGCCCCAGTGGCCAATCGCTGATTTCGGCCAGGGTCAATGGTGCCTGGCGCCGAGTCAGTGGATGGTCGGCAGGCACGATCAGATCCAGAGGGTGGCGGCGCTCCACATGACAACGCAGCAGCGGGTCCATGGGTGGCGCGTACAACAGGGCCAGATCCACCTCGCGGTCACGGACCAACGCCATGGCCTCGTTGACGCCAGCCATGACCACCACAATGTCGATGCCAGAATGCGCCGTCATGAAGGTCTGCAAGGGGGCATTGACCAGATCAGCGATAAAGCCCTCGCCGACGGCCACTCTGACCTCACCGCTATCCAGGCTCTGAAGCGCGCTCAGGCGCGACAGCGTTGCCGTTTCGGCATCGCATCGAGCGCGATGGTGTTCCACCAGCAGGCGGCCGGCTTCGGTCAGGGTGACGCCATCTGGGTGGCGGGTCAGCAATGGGATCGAAAGCTCTTCTTCCTGGCGACGGATCAAGCGACTGATGGCGGAGACGTCCACATTCAGGTGGATGGCTGCGCCCCGCAGGGAACCACGTCGCTGTACTTCGCACAGATACGCCAGAGCGCGGCCGTTGAGCATTGTCGTTCCTTATCGATGATGACCGGTGGTTGTCAGCATGTCGCAGGCAACTTGGCGAGGGTGACAGAGAGTGGCAGACTCTTTGTGCCCACAAGGCATAGACCAATAACCATAACGCAAAAAGGAACTTACGGATGCGATCGTTTTCTCGTCCTGTGCTATTGAGTGCCCTGCTGGGGCTCACCGCTTTGTCGGCTTCGACCCTGGTGACAACGGCCCAGGCCGACGAGCCGCTCAAGCTGGGGGTGGATATCCCGTTCGAGCCCTTCGAGTACCGCTTGCCTGATGGCACCCTGACGGGCTTCGAGGTAGAGCTTGGGGAAGAAGTGTGTCGGCGCATCCAGCGTCAATGTGAATGGGTCGAGCAAAGCTGGGATGGCATCATCCCGGGGCTGATGGCCCGCAAGTACGACGCCATCATGTCGTCCATGGCGATCACTGAAGAGCGTCGCCAGCAGGTGTTGTTCTCCGAGCCCTACTATTCCAACCCCAGCGTATGGGTGACGCTGCGCGGCAGTGAAGTGGATCCCGACGACCGTGCGAGCCTGGAGGGCCTGACCGTTGGCGTGCAGCGCGGCACCATTCGTGATCGCTTCATCACCGATACCTACGGCGACATCATGGAAGTGCGTCGCTATGCCACCGCCGAGGACCTGGCGCTGGACGTCAAGACCGGACGCCTGGACAGTGCCTTCATGTACTACCCGCTGGCGCTGGCCAACCTGCAGGTGGACGAAGCCGACAGCGAGGTAGTGGTCAGCTCCGAGCTGATCCGTGAGCCCAAGTCCTACTTTGGCCACGGTGTGGCGGTGGCGTTTCGTCCTCGCGACGAAGACCTGGCCGCACAGTTCAATCAGGCCCTGGCCGAGATCAAGGAAGACGGCACCTACGACGAGCTGATGCACAAGTACGTGGACTACGATATCAAGATCTGAGGCAAGAGCTGTGCTTCTGCCAGTTTAACGTCAACGGGGCAGCCTCTGGCTGCCCCGTTGACGTCGTTGCCTGGTATCAGCTGCCGTCCTTGGCGCCTGGCTCCAGAATCTCTCGCGCCATGTGCCGGCCCGCCTGGGTGAGGTGCAAGCGCTCACCCTCCTGCACGACAAGCTGGCGCTGGCGGGATAACTCAACCGCGCGACGCGCCCTGGCAGGTGTCCACATAAGATGCTCGCGCAGCGCCTGGGTCACGTTTTCCACTGCCTTTTCGGGGCCATCTTCGTGGTGATAGAGGTGCACCATCAGGGTACGGCTTTCGTTGAGGTCGCGCTGGCGGCGACGGCTCAGCCACTGGGCGCACAGGCCATAGCGCGGACCGAGCAGAAAGGCCAGAGCCAGGAAGACGCCGGTCATGACGGCCATCATGCCGCCAATCGACACGTCCCATGCCACCGCCAGCATATAGCCGGAGACGCTGGAGGCAGCCGCGATCAGCGAGGCATAGACAAAGATCTTCCAAAGCCGGTCGGTGAGCAGATACGCCGCGGATGGCGGAACAATGACAAAGGCCACGAACAGCACCGCACCCACGGCATCGAAGGCTGCGACGGCGGTACCGCTGGTCAACATCAGCAAGACGTAGAACAGTGCCGTGGGGGCGAAGCCTAATGCCTTGGCCAGGGCCTCGTCGAAGGTGGCGAGTTTCAGCTCCTTGTAAAAGGCCGCCACGAACAGCAGGTTGAGCAGGGTCATGGCGCCCATGGAGATCAGCGCACGGGGCACCTCCGCGCCTCCGATGGTCAGGGTATCGAGCCAGACGAAGCCGATTTCCCCCAGCAGCACCGTATGGGCGTCGATATGCACGTCGCTGGCGTAAAGGTTGATCAGCAGCACGCCCAGCGAAAACAGCACGGGAAACACCAGACCAATGGCGGCATCCTTCTTGACCCTTTGCGTCGAGACCAGCAGTTCGGTCAAGAAGACGGTAAGGATGCCGGTCAGCGCTGCGCCGATGATCTGCACCGGTCCGTTGGCCTGATGGGTCGCCAGCCAGACGACCACGATGCCGAGCACGATAGAGTGACCGATGGCGTCTGACAGCATGCTGGTCCCGCGCAGCACCAGAAAGGTGCCGACCAGACTAGAGGCGATGCCCACCAGCGCCCCGACCAGCATGATCATCAGTGGAATGTTGTCGAATAGGGTGGCCATTAGTGTGCTTGCTCCTGCCCGAGCGTCGCCAGAATGCGTTCTGCCTCCTGGCAGCCTGCTGGCGTCAGTACCCAGCGTTTGTTGTTGCCGGGCTCATGGGGGGGAGGGTCCTGCTCAATGATAAGTCCGCGAGCCATCAGACGGGCAAGAGCCCTGCGGCTATCCGCGCCCAGATAGGTGTCCAGCATGCGTTTTTCTGAGCGATAGTGGCGGTCTGCGTGATGGCTTGCCAGCTGGTAAAGCGTGGTCAGCACGCGCTGGTAGCGGAGCTGGCGTCGGTCACGTCGCAGCTTGAGGATCTCCCACAAGAAGCCACGTCTGGGGGCGAATAGCAGGGACACCAGGACCACGCTGGAAAGGCTCAGGATGATCAGCGGACCCGTGGCAAGGCCGGGGCCCGTGGCGCTGATGACGGCGCCCACGACACCGCCGAGAATGCCGAACAGCGCCGACAATGCCACCATCGACTCGAGCCGGTTGGCCCACTGGCGGGCGGCAACGGCAGGGGCGATGACCATGGCAGCCATCAGCACCACGCCGACCATCTGCAGGCCAATGACCACCGCCAGGGCGATCATGATCGTCATCAACCCATCCAGCAGCGACACCGGCATGCCTTGGGACGCGGCGAACTGGGCATCGAAGGACACCAGCTTGAACTCTTTCCACAGGCCGGCGACCAAGGCCAGGGCCACGCCGCCCACGGCAGCCATGATCCACAGGTCGCTTCTCAGCGTGGCCGCCGCCTGGCCGAACAGAAAGGCATCCAGGCCGCCCTGGGAGGCGTTGCCCGTGCCTTGAATGTACGTCAGCAGCACTACGCCGATAGCGAAGAAGACGCTCAGCGAGATGCCCAGGGCGGCGTCGGTCTTGAGCCGACTCATGCGGGTCAGCAGCAGCATCACCAGGGCAGCCAGGGAGCCAGTAAATAGCGCGCCAGCAAGAATGCTGCCCATTTCACGACCCCCGGCGATGATGAAGCCCAGGCAGACCCCTGGCAGCGCTGCATGGGACAGGGTATCGCCGAGCAGGCTCTGCTTGCGCAGCACCGCAAAAGAGCCCAGCACGCCGCTCACCAGTCCCAGCATGGCAGCACCGAGCACCACATTCTGCAGAGTGTAGTCACCGAGGAGGCTGGCCAGGCTCATCCCGGCACCTCCTCAGAATTGGCCGGGGCGCGTGGGCCGGGGATGGCACTGGTGACATCGTCAAGCAGGGCAATCTGGCCCCCATAGGCACGCCGCAGGTTGTCGGCGGTGTAGACCTCATCCACCGGACCTTGGGCGATCACGCGGACATTGAGCATCAGCATCCAGTCGAAGTAGCTGCGAACCGTCTGCAGATCGTGATGCACCACGATGACCGTCTTTCCCTGATCGCGCAGGCGCCTGAGGATATCGACGATGGCGCGCTCCGTGGTCGCGTCGACGCCGGCCATGGGCTCATCAAGGAAATAGACATCGGCGTTCTGCACCAGGGCACGGGCAAGGAACACCCGCTGCTGCTGGCCGCCGGAGAGCTGGCTGATCTGGCGCTCGGCAAAGCGTTCCATGCCCACCATCTCGAGCGCCGCCATGGCCTCACGTCGCTCGCGTCGCCCCGGACGCCTGAGCCATCCCAGGCGTCCGTAAAGTCCCATGGTGACGACGTCCAGCGCCGTGGTGGGAAAGTCCCAGTCCACCGTCGAGCGCTGCGGCACATACCCGACGCGGCGCCGGGCCTGGCGGTAGGGATGGCCGTGCAGGGTGACGTGGCCAGCGATGCTCGGGACCAGGCCGAGGATGCTCTTGATCAGCGTGCTCTTGCCGGCGCCGTTGGGCCCGACAATGGCGGCCATTACGCCGGGCGGCACGTCAAAGTCGATGTCCCACAATACGGGCTTGCCGTGGTAGCTGACGGTCAGGTCCTCTACGTGCAGGGCAAGGTTCGGTTCGTGCAGCTGCTGGCTCATGGGGTCGCTCCTGTCGCCGTCGCCCCGTCTGGCAGGGCGACGCGCGCTACATACTTAAGGTTCGCTGGGCATCTGGGTGGCTTGTGCCACTCGCTCGGTCCAGTCGGTGAGGCGGTCTGGCCAGGCAACGGTGTGTCCACCGAGTGCCGCGACAATCTGCTCGGTATTACTCTTCAGCATGCCGATATAGGTCCCTTCCGGGGTGTTCTCGTCGCCCATGGCATCAGAGTAAAGCTGCCCGCCGATAGCGATACGGTGGCCCTGGTCGGCAGCCGCATCGATGACCGCCTGCACCGTACGTGGGTTGATGGTGCTCTCCACAAACATGGCGGGTACCCCCTGGGCCACGACCTTGTCTGCCATGCGCCGAATATCGGCGACACCGGTCTCGGTGGCGGTGGAAAGCCCCTGAATGCCGGCAACCTCGATGCCATAGGCGCGGCCGTAATAGCCAAACGCATCGTGGGCGGTCAGCAGGATGCGTTGATCGGCTGGGATACTGTCGATACTGGCCTGGATCCACTCATCGAGCGCGAGCAGCGATGCCTGGTAGGCCTCTGCACGCGCATCGATCGCCGCAGCGCAGTCAGGGCGCTGCTCGCTGAGCAGGGCGGCAATGGTCGGGATGTTCTGGGCCCAGAGCGCCGCATCCATCCACAGGTGGGGGTCCACGCCGTAGGCGTCCTGGGTGTGGATAACCTGATCGTCGGTAATCGCCTGCTCACTGACGGCAGCGGTGGGCTTGATGCGCGAGAATCGCTCGAAGACCTTGCCCAGCTGACCCTCCAGCGAAAAGCCGCTGTAAAGAATCAGCTCAGCCTCATCGAGATCGTGCACGTCCCGGGCGCTCGCCTGGTAGAGATGTGGATCGATGCCCGGACCCATCATGGTGTTGACCGCAACACAGTCTCCGCCCACCTGCTCGACCAGATCACTGAGCATCCCGATGGTCACGACGGTGGCGAGGGGCGATACCTCCCCAGCGGTGTCATCCTGAGCATGGGCAAGGCCGATACTCGACAGGCTGGTAGCCGTCAGCAGCGGAAGCAGAAGGGCCGAACGACGCATGAACAGGACTCCCTTGATGATGGGCAAGCGCGAGTATCGCGCCAACGTGCCATTTGGCTATCATTTATAGACAAGGCTAAGTTTTGGCGAGATACAGGGCAATCGTCAAGAGGCGCGCCTCAATCGCATCAATGGACGTTGACTATATTTGGGCCGACGCCAGGCGTGGGCGCAGGGTTTGGCAGCGTTGAAGACTGTCAGGGCTCGAGGAAGCGCTCGAAGGCCGCCAGCGTTTCTGCGCTGACGTGATGTTCAATGCCTTCGGCGTCGACCCTGGCGGTTTCGGGAGTGATGCCGAGTTTGATCAGCACCGCTTCGACGATCTGGTGGCGTTCGCGACTGGCATCCGCCAGGGCCTGCCCCTTCTCGGTGAGGAAGATGCCGCGATAGGGCCGCTTGATGATCAGGCCTTCCTCGTCGAGGCGCTTGAGCATCTTGGCCACCGTGGGCTGGGCCACGCCCAGGCGACGGGCGATATCCGTCTGACGCGCTTCACCGCCGTCGGTGATCAGATCCGAGATCAACTCGACATAGTCTTCGATGAGCTCGGTGCGGCGAGCATCCCTTGCCTTGCGAAACCCCTCGACGTGGCTTTCAGGAGAGATCAGCGATGCGCGTTCGTCGTGGTTGAGGGGGTCGTTCATGGGGGATGGTATCGCCTCGGGTCAAGGTGTCCATCTTGCCAATTGGTGACAGTATTGCAAGTTTGGCGCTGTCGTGATGCCAGTTAGGCTGCCCTATTGTTGACTTGGCGCGGGTTCGGTCATCGGCAAGCAGGGGCGTGTCGCGAGTGCCAGGAACTGCTTGAGCGGAAGCGGGGCCGAGTAAAGGTAGCCCTGAAAGGAGCGACAGCCAAGCTCCAGCAGTCGCTCCTGTTGTGCAATGGTCTCGACGCCTTCCGCAATGACGCCCAGCTTGAGGGTCTGGGCGAGGGCGATAATGGTCTGGGCGATGGGGGCTGCGGTAGGGTCTTCGGTCAGGTCGCGAACAAACGCAACGTCGATCTTGAGCGTATCCAGGGGAAGCCGCTTGAGATACGCCAGAGAAGAGTATCCGGTGCCGAAGTCATCGATGGCGAAGCGCACTCCGAGATCACGCAGCTGGCCCAGAGTATCGATCACCGGATAGGCCTCTCCCAGCATCAGCGATTCGGTGAGCTCCAGGGTGAGCTGGCGGGCGGGGGCTCCGGTCTTGGCCAAGGCTGTCTTGACCCCGGAGACAAAATCAGCGCGTTGGAACTCTCGCGCGCTGACATTGACCGACAGAGTCCAATGTCGTCGGTGCTCATGCTGCTGCCACTCGGCCAGCAGCTGGCAGGTCTGGTGCAGCACCCAGTTGCCCAGGTCGACAATCTGGCCGGTTTCCTCCGCCAGGCTGATGAAGGTGCTGGGGGAGATCAGGCCGCGTTCGGGGTGTTCCCAGCGCAGCAGCATCTCGGCGCCGAGGATGTTGCCCAGATCATCCACCTGTGGCTGCATGTGAAGTCGTAGCTGATCTTCCTCGACGGCGGTCTTGAGCTGTCGCTCCAGCCTGAGGCGGGCGTCCAGTCGTTCAACCATGCAGGCTTCAAAGGCACAGGGGCGCTGTACCCCTTCGCACTTGCTTTCAAGAAGCGCCAGTCCTGCCCGCTTGAGCAGCTCGCCGACGCCAAGCTCTCCCCCGCGAAACAGCAGGAAGCCCCCGCTGACGTGGCAACTGTGACGCTCTCCGGCGAGGGAGTAGTCGCCGTTGAGGCTTTCCAGCACCTGCCGGGCCTTGCTGCGAGCTTGGTCCATGGCACTCTCTGGCGTCACTGACAGTCCGTCATAGAGCAGGGCGAATTCGTTGCTGGAAAGGCGTGCCATATCGCTCGGTTGTCTGGCCCAGGGCTTCAATCTGGCGGCCAGGGCCTTGAGCAGGCGATCGCCGGTGGCCTGCCCCAGGGCGTCGTTGATGCCCTTGAAGTTATCGATATCGACAAGCAGCAGCATGATATGGCGCCCGCTGACATCACTGGCCAGCTGCAGCGCATGGATGCGTTCTTGCAGCGAACTGCGGTTGGGCAGTGTCGTCAGGGCATCGTGATAGGCCTGATAGCGGATGCGCTGCTGGGCATTGTGGTGCGCCGTGGTATCACTCAGGGTCGCCACGAAGTGGCCTGCGCTGTCTTCTTCGGCGCGCACGCGGTTGATGCTCAGGCGTGCGGGAAAGCGATGGCCGGCACGATGACGAACCTCCACATCGCCGATCCAGGCGCCGTTCTCTTTCAGCGAACGCAGAATGTTGCCGCGATAGTGATCGAAACGCAGCAGGGTATTGAGGCGCAGCAGCGAGTGGCCCTGGAGATCGGTGTGCGGCACCCCGGTCAACGTCTCGAAGGCGTGGTTGCACATCACCATACGTGCGCGCTGGTCGAGCAGCACGACGCCATCGTGCATCGACTCGATGACATCCACCAGCTGACGCCGGGACACCTGCATGCGGGCGGCGCTGTCCTGGAGTTTGCGATCGACCAGCACCGACGCCAGCGCCGTCAATGCGAACAATGAGGCAAGCACGATAACGGCGATCGCCACAATAGCGTCATGGCCAGCACTGTGGGGAATCGCCTCCCAGCCTGGTTCGGGCAAGAAGTGCACGGCCATCATGGCCGAGTAGTGCATGCTGCAAATGGCCAGCGATGCCAAGGTTGCCGCGATGAGGCTGCCGAGACGAATGCCATGAAAGCGGGGTAGGTCTCTCGCGGCGTGAAAGCAATGAATACTGGCGATGCCGAACGGCAGAGAAATCAGCAGAGACAAGATCAGCGGAGTCGGCGAAAAGCGCATGCTCGCAGGTAGCTGCATGGCCGCCATGCCGGTGTAATGCATGGTGGCAATTCCCGCGCTGAGAATGCAGCCTGCGACCACCTTGTGAGCGGTGGAAAGTCCCTTGCGTGCCATGGCAGCAACCGCAATGAGCCCTGCTGCTATAGCGGGCAGCAGAGAGACCAGGGTCAGGCCCAGGCTATGATGGGCAGGAAAGGGCAGGCGATAGGCCAGCATGCCGGTGAAGTGCATGCTCCAGATGCCAAGTCCCATCATGGTGCCCCCGGCAAGCCACCAGATCTGACGGCGGTGCTTCCAGCGGGAGGCATTGACCCTTTCTGCCACGGCCATGGCAGAGTAGACCGACACCAGCGCCACCAGGCAAGACAGCACCACGAGCCAGGGAATATGTTCACCCTGGATGGCCTGGGCTACCTGTGGGTAGCTGATGAAAAGGGGAGGCATGAGGTAGAGGCGGTCTCTTGTGGGAAAGCCTTCGAACACACCCTCATTGATTAGCATGGCCTGGCGCGTAGGGCAAAGACTTGTTGAGCGAAGGACGTGCCAGGAGAGGCGGGGATCGTGCACATTTTTGTAGAAAACGGGCGCTGTGTGCCGCTTAAGAAGGGAGGAATGCCTTACATACTTCGCCGTCTAATAGTGCGGTGTTGTCCGTTGGGACGGGGGCGCCATGGTGCGCCCTTGTGCTGACCTAAGACCACGCCAGGCGAGCGCACAAGCCGCCCTGGGACCGATTGGAGAGTGACAGGCTCACGCCCTGTTGACGTGCCATGGCGGTGACGATGGAGAGCCCAAGACCACTGCCGGTCACCGATGAGTCGCTGGCTCTGTGGAAGCGTTCGCTCACGCGATTGAGGTGGCTCTCGGCGATGCCTGGACCACTATCGAGAATGCACAGTATCGGGCCGGAGGACGCCGATTCCAGGGTCACATGAACGGTGCTGTTGTCGCGAGAATAGCGCAACGCATTGTCCATCAGGTTGCGCACCATGATGCCGATCTCGGTGGCGTTACCGGCAACGAAGACGTGGGGCAGATCGACCAGCTCGATGATTTGATTCCGGGTTTGGGCCAGCGGCCAGAGCTCCGCGGCCAGGTCCTGCAGCAGGGCGCGGAGATCCACCTGCTCATGTGCTGCACTCGAGTGTCGATCGACTCTGGCGAGCACCAGTAGCTGCTCGACCACGCGCTGCAGGCGCTCGACGCCCTGACGTGCCTTGGGCAGGGCGTTGCTCTCGCCAGCGATGGCATTGTCCAGGTGGATCTTCATGGCGGCCAACGGGGTGCGTAGCTCGTGCGCCGCATCGGCGGTGAACCGTCGCTCCTTCTCCAGGGCGGCCTTCAGGCGTTTCAGGAAGTCATTCAGGGCGCCCCTCAGGCCTCTCAATTCATCGGGTACGTCGAGCAGAATTTCGCCCAGGTCGCCGGAGTCACGGTGCTCGACTTGCTCGGACAAGCGACGGATTGGCGTCAGGCCGCGACGAATATGGCGCAGCACCAGCAAGAGGCAGAGTGGCATCAGCAGCACCATCGGCCACAGCTGGTTAAGGGCAATTCTCTCGATGATGTCGGAGAGAAACTCCCGCTCGATGCCGATCTGCAACCATAGCCCGCGGGAGTCATCGTGCAGGGCGAACACTCGCCAACGCGATGCCTCCAGCGATCGCCAGCGGAAGCCTTGCTCGACGGGCGCGGTCATCTGAGCCTTGGCATCATGCCAGCCTGGGCCGATCAGCAGGGGCTTGCCGGCATCGTTCCACAGGCCAAAGCCGACCTTGCGTTCTTCATGGTGAAAGGTCTGTCCGTCAGCCTGGTCGAGGCTGCGTACCGCACCGCTTTCGGCGTAGAGCCTGGTGCTTGCTTTACGTTGATCCATCCACTGTGCCAGGCGCTCGTAATCTTCCGCCTCAGGTTCGGCGGGGAGCATGCTCATCAACCCGCGACCGGTGATGGCCAGCTGCGCATCAAGAATTTCTTCCAGCTCGTTCTGCGAGATCAGCCAGGCGGCGATGACCGAAAGAATGGTCACCAGGGTCAGCGTCAGCGCCAGGGTTCTGAACAGGTAGCGACGAATCGACATCATGGGGAAGGCGCCAGGAAATCGGTGTTGAGGCGGTATCCGATGCCGCGCACTGTGGTGATCATTTCCTTGTGAAGCTTCTTGCGAAGGTGGTGGACATGCACTTCAAGTGCATTGGATTCGAGCTCCTCGCCCCAGCCATACAGCAGTCCTTCCAGCCGGGGCCGCGACAGCACCTGGCCAGGGTGCCTGGCAAGTTCAGACAGCAGGGCAAATTCGCGTCGGCTCAGGGTGACCTGGTGTCCCTGCCAGTCCACAAGGTGTCGAGCTTCATCGATGGACAGGCAACCAATGTCGACGGTCGAGCTGGCGCGCCCGGCGGCGCGCCGCGTGATGACACGCAGGCGGGCCAGCAGCTCCTGCAGGTCAAATGGCTTGAGCACGTAGTCATCGGCACCGGCGTCCAGTCCTTGAATGCGGTCCTCGATGGCATCTCGAGCGGTCAAGATAAGAACGGGCAGAGAGCTGGTAAGGCGCAGGCGACGCAGTAGATCGACCCCATCGCAGTCCGGTAGACCCAGGTCCAGAACCATGACCGAAAAGGGTTCGCACGCCATGGCCCGGAGCGCCTGAGAGCCCTGGGTAAACCAGTCCACGGCGTAGCCCTCACGCTCCAGCGCGACCTTGATGCCGTCACCCAGCAACGGGTCGTCTTCCACCAATAATGCTCGCATACCCCAGATCCTCGCCCGGCACGTTGCCAACGTCGTCAGTATGACGGAGGTGGCCTTAAGGCAGTCTTAAGTTTTGGCCATCTATTGACCTGGGGACAGGTGTCTCATTGCAAATCTTTCCACGCGAGCTCCATTGGGGAGCGCTCGCTATCCGTCAATGGTGTAGAGGTCTAAAGAGGCAGGCTTCGGGATGACCTAGTCGTGGTCGCGAAGTGCGTAGATGTAAGCGTCAACCTGGCTGCCGTCTTGCTGAGTGACGGTGACCAGTACGCGTTGGTACTCAGGTCCCTCGAACTCATCGAGCTCTTGCCAGTGGTGCTGCAAATTGTCTGATTCGAAGACATGACCGCTGATCAGCTCACCTTGTGCGTCCGGCACCATGCCGGGAGAGCCCATGGCGGCTCCCCAGCCGGCCTCCAGCAGCCGTCCACGGGTAGTGCCAGCCACCCATTGCCCGCCAATCCGCTGCATCACATGTTCGTTGGGGCGCCCTGGGCCCAGTGTGCCGTAAATAAAAAGGCGGTCCATCGGTAGGCTCCTGATGATGGGAAATAAAGCGAGATTTTGCAGATCTTGGCATTGCCACACAAGCGGGGCCCTGTGTAATGCCTGGCAGAAGCGCTGGCAGACGAACTCAGGGCATGGGAAGGGGCGTGTACGTGCCGACATTCTCCCGCGGCCTGTCTCTGATGCCTGCAGTCCCCCCCTGGGGGAAGTTCTTTTGTCGGTGTTGGTGGAGGCGTCGGGAATCGAACCCGGGGTGTGTAGAAAGCGCCGACACTCGACCTGGGGTGCGCTGTTAAACGAAAAATGCCACCGCTAAGGGTGGCATTTTTCTGGTGTTGGTGGAGGCGGCGGGAATCGAACCCGCGTCCGCCGACACTCGCCCATTGGCTCTACATGCTTAGTTCCGTCATTTTGTTTAACGCCTCAGGCTCCGACGGGCAGGATCCTGAAACGCGATTCCTCGTATGTTTAGCGATTGACGAGAGGACAGCGCCAACCGCGATCTCACCTATCTTGGCTCATAGCCCATTGGCAACGGATGAGCGCGTCGCCGCCGGGTAGGACAAGAAGCTAACAGGTTTTAAGCTGCCAGCGCGCCCTGAGCGTAGTTTTCGTCGTTTGCGACTATTTAATCGTGATGTTGGATTTACGAGATACATCACGCTCTCGGCATGCACCTCAGGGGTTGTCATCGGCGTCGAAACCATGTCGCCCCCGTAACGCCCCGCCAGTGTACCAAAGATACTGCGGGAAGTGCCAGATCTGACGCTTCAGGCGCGATTTTGTTCCCTCATTACGCGACCTTTCTGCCGCTGCCAGTCCCGGTCTTTCTCGGTAGCGCGCTTGTCATGCAGCTTCTTGCCCGTTACCAGCGCAAGCTCGCATTTCACCCGGCTGCCTTTCCAGTACAGCTTGAGTGGGACGCAGGTGTGGCCCTTGTCCTGGGTGCGCGAAAAGATCTTGGCGATCTCCTTGCGGTGCAGCAGTAGCTTCCGTGTTCGTGTGGGGTCTGCCACTTCGTGGGTGCTGGCCGTGTTCAGTGGCATGATATGGCTGCCCAATAGCCATGCCTCACCATTCTTGACCAGGATGTAAGTGTCGGTGAGCTGGGCCTTGCCGGCGCGCAGGCTTTTGACTTCCCACCCCGCCAGCGCCAGGCCGGCCTCGAAGGTCTCATCGATGTGGTACTCGAAGCGTGCCTTCTTGTTCTGGGCGATGGTGTTGTTGCCAGGACCCTTGTCCTTTCCCTTCTTGCTGGCCATGGAACCTCTTTGATCTCTGAGTCGGTCCCGAGGACGTTATCGTCACCGGGGTGGCCTCTGATGCATCTGTCCATTCCTGCCGCTGCAGCAAGGCGACGACGGCACCGTCGAGCCTGGTGGCTGGATGACTCCTCGGTATTGCTCCTCGAAGAGGGAGTCCAGTCCGGCGGTGGAAGCGTGATACCATTCAAGGCCGAAACAACCGCTCATGATACGCCCTGGGCTTCTGGAAGTCAGCGGAGAGGTCAATGCCAACCGTCAATCGATCCGCCATGGTGCGGCACACTCCCAAGCAGATGTTCGATCTGGTGAACGATTTCGAAAGCTATCCTGAGTTCCTGCCGGGATGTCGCCGTGCCCGCCTGGTGGAGGAAGAGCCTTCACACCTGGTGGGGGAGATGACCCTGGGCAGGGCCGGGATCGAGCAGACCATTGTGACCCGTAATGACCTTCACGAGCCGGAGCGGATTGAGCTGTCGTTGGTAAAAGGGCCGTTCAAGCGCATGAGCGGGCGCTGGAAGTTCACTGCTATGGGCGACAACGTGTGCAAGGTCAGCCTGGAAATGGACTTCGAGTTTTCCAGTCGGCTGTTGGGCATGGCGTTCGGCAAGGTCTTTCAGCAGATTGCCGGCCAGCAGGTAGATGCCTTCACTCGTCGTGCTGATGAGCTGTATGGACGCTGACGCTCCCGCGACGGCACAGGAGCGCATCACGGTCGAGGTCGCCTTTGCCTTGCCGCACAAGCAGAGGCTGGTGGCGCTGCGACTTCCGGTTGGGACGACGGCCACTCAAGCCGTGGCGGCGGCACATCTGCCGGCGCTGTTTCCTGAATTGCCTGCAGACACCTTCACCGATGCCAGCCTTGGCATCTTTGGCAAGACGCTGCGTGACCCGTCGCAGCACGTGCTGCGTAACGGAGACCGTGTCGAAGTCTATCGCCCGCTGAAGATTGATCCAAAACAGGCCCGCGCGCAGCGCGCAGCCCGCGACCGCTGAGATGATCAGCGGTCGCGGGCCTGTGCGTCGGGGCTGCAGCCGATCCTTTCGAGGGCTTACTCCCGCTCGGGATCGACGGTGCGGTTGTAGATAGGTTCGATGTTGGCCTCGCCGTCGGGGTTGTCATCGGCCCCGCCGCTGGTCGGTCCGACACCGTAGCTATGCTTGCCGGCGACGTCCGGGTCCATGCTGAAGTCGCCATCGCGCTCGATGTTGACCAAGTTGTTGCCAGCAAAGGTCAGCGTGACGCGTCGTTGCATCACATCTCCGTAGGCTTCATCCAGTCGATAGACATAGTCCCACTGCTCGGCGTTAAACGGCGCCTCCAGCAGCGGAGAGCCCATCAGGTTGATGACCTCCTGGCGTGACATGCCTGGGCGCAGCTGTTCGACCATATTGTTGGTCACCAGGTTGCCCTGGGCCAGGTCGCGCTTGTACACGCTGAAATAGGTGCAGCCACTGGTCAGTGCCAGGGCCAGTGAAAGGGTGACAATTCCGGTCAGCTTTTGCATTTGCGCCTGTTCTTCACTATCGTGGGGTCGGTCGATCATACCCGACCCTACCTGATACTGCGAAGAGCAACCATGGCCGACAAGAACCATGAATTGCGCAAGGCCGGACTGAAAGTCACCCTGCCGCGCGTTAAGATCCTGCAGATCCTCGAATCTGCCACCGATCAGCACCACCTGAGTGCCGAGGACGTGTACAAGACGTTGCTCGAAGCTGGCGAAGATGTAGGCCTGGCCACGGTATATCGTGTGCTGACTCAGTTCGAGTCAGCGGGCCTGGTAATACGACACAATTTCGACGGTGGCCATGCGGTCTTTGAGCTCTCTCAGGAAGAGCATCATGACCACATGGTGTGCCTGGAAAGTGGCGAAATCATCGAGTTCTTCGATGAAACCATCGAGCGTCGCCAGCAAGAAATTGCGGAAGAGCACGGTTTTGAGCTCGTGGACCATGCGCTGGTCCTCTACGTCAGACCGAAAGGCTCCAAGGCCACTCGTCAGGAAGGTATCGCCAAGCGTTAAGATTGGCGCTCCTTGCCTGAGCTTAGGTGTACAAGCCTCCGCCCCAGGGTGGAGGCTTTGTTGTGTCTGCCTGTTTTTTGTCGACGGATGTGTGCAGTGTGTCCGTCGGTCAATGGTGGGCGCGCTGGCTGGCGTCGAGCATCTCGCGGGCATGGGCGAGCGTCTGATCGGATAGCTTGACCCCTCCCAGCATGCGAGCCAGCTCGCCAACTCGTCCGGCCTCGTCCAGCAGCGCCATATGCGTCGAGGTGCTGTCCTTACGGGCCTTCTTCTCGATATGCAGATGGTGGTGCGCCTGTGCGGCGACCTGTGGCAGGTGTGTGACCGTCAATACCTGGCCACCTTCGCCAAGACGCTTGAGTAGCTGCCCCACGATCTCGGCCGTGGCGCCTGATACCCCGACATCCACTTCATCGAACACCAGGCAAGGAATGGTCGAGTGCTGTGCCGCGATGACCTGAATCGCCAGGCTGATGCGTGACAGCTCACCCCCAGAGGCGACCTTGGCCAGGGGCCTGGGTGGCTGGCCGGGGTTGGCTGCAATCAAGAAGCGCACCCGGTCCATGCCTTCGGGGGCGGCGGCATCTCGCTGGCTGACTTCTACCTCGAAGCGCGCCTTGCCCATGGCCAGGAAGGCCAACTGCTGCTGAACCTCCTTGCCAAAGCGCTTCGCCGCCTTGTGGCGTTCACCGCTGACCTTTTCCGCCAACTGTCGCCACTCTGCCTTGAGGGCATCGGCCTTTTCGGTCAGGGCCTCCAGGTCCTCGTCGCCACCCTCAAGGCCTTCCAGCTCGGTGGACAGGCGCTGATGCAGGGAGACGATCTCCTCTGGCAACACATGGTGCTTGCGGGCGATTCGGTGGGTTTCAGCCAGTCGTTGCTCGACCCATGCCAGGCGCTCAGGGTCGAGTTCGACACTTGCCATGACCTGGTGAAGCTCTCTTCCGGCCTCTTCCAGTTGGATGCTGGCATCCCCCAACAGCGCCAGAGCGTTAGCCAGTGCCCCCTGGTTGCTGCCCGGCAAGGCCGCAAGGCGCTGGGTGGCCTGGTGCAGCAACGGCAGTGCGCCACCCTCGTCATTGTCACAGCAATCCAGTGCAAACTGGGTCTCTGCCAAGCGCGTTTCAGCGTGGGCGAGCAGTTCCTGTTCCTGTTCCAGGCTGTCCAGCTCATCCTCGCCCAGGCCCAGCTGGTCGAGCTCTTCCACCTGGTAGCGCAACAGCTGCCGACGCGCACGAATGTCGTCGCTGTCGTCGGCCAGGCGCTTGAGCTGGCGGCGGGTGGCCTGCCACTCACGGTAGAGCTCGGCCAGGCGTGCCACCGACTCGCGGTGGCCGGCCAGGTCATCCAGCAGCCTGAGGTGGGTGTCCTCTGCCAGCAGCGCCTGATGGGCATGCTGGCCATGGATCTCGATCAAGGTTTCGCCCAGAGACTTCAAGTCGGCGATGGTAGCCGGCTGACCATTGATCCAGGCCTTGGAGCGACCGCTCTTGGTCACGACCCGACGCAGCAGGCAGTCATCGGCAGACAGCTCTCGGCTCTCCAGCCAGGTGCGTGCATTGGGTAGGCCGCTGATATCGAAGCGTGCGCTCAGGTCGGCGCGAGATTGTCCGTGACGGACGCTGCCCGCGTCGCCACGCTCACCCAGGCAGAGCCCGAGGGCGCCGAGCAGGATGGACTTGCCTGCACCGGTTTCCCCGGTAATAGCGGTCATGCCACCGTCAAGCTCAAGCTCGAGGTGGTCGACGATGGCAAAATCCTGGATCGAGAGTTCGGTCAGCATGCGGGCCTCCGGGTGACGCTATCTGGAGCAGGTAGCGGTAGGTGCTCAATGCTTGATCCCGGTGAGGATGGAAGGATGGACGCATCCGTGCCGGGAGGGCGGTAGACGGGTACTGGTTATCTATCCATGACTTGGTGTTTTATACAGTAGTTGAGGCACGCCGACAATGCACGCCGACGTGCCGATGTCGGCGCCGTCATCGGCAAATGGCTGTTCGTGTGAGTCAGATCAGCCTTCGGGGCCCTTGAGATTGTCCTGGCCAGCCCCATATATCCCTGCAGTTTGCGGCCGAGGGAAGCAGGCGATGTCACGCTTCCTTGCGGTCAATCACTTTACAGGCGGTGCCACCGCGATTGTTGGAATGCTTCAGGAGGCTGCACATGGCCAAAGATCCCCAGACCCCGCTGGATGACGAACTCGCACGCCAGGAACAGGAAGGCGATCCGCAGCAGTCTGCAGAGACTGCCGAAGCGATCGAAGGCGAGTTGGATGACATCATCGACTTGGCTGAGGATGACGCCCAGGGCGACGCCGTGGAAGGCAGTGACAATCCTGAGGCTGAGGTGCTGGCCGCACGGGTCGAGGAGCTCGAGCAGAGCGTGGCCGATGCCAAGGATCAGGCGCTGCGCGCAGCGGCAGAGGCGCAGAACGTTCGCCGCCGTGCAGAAGCCGAGGCTGAAAAGGCCCGCAAGTTCGCGCTGGAGAAGTTCATCAAGGACCTTCTGCCGGTGGTAGATAGCCTCGAGAAAGCCCTTGAGGCCATGGGCGAAGATGCCTCTGAAGCGCATCGCGAAGGGGTTTCCATGACCCTCAAGATGCAGCTCGACGTGCTGGGCAAGTTTGGTGTCGACATCGTCGAACCCCATGGCGAGCCGTTTGATCCGCAGTTCCACGAGGCCATGGCCATGGTGCCCAACCCCGAACTTGAGCCCAACACCGTCATGGACGTGATGCAAAAGGGGTATGTGCTCAACGGCAGACTGGTGCGACCGGCCATGGTGGTCGTCAGCCAGGCCGGCGGCTAAGCCGGACGCCCGAAAACGTTAAGGGTTGTCGCGCCGGAAAGCGGATGGGGACTTGAAAACGGCGATAACGCCCCCCAGATAGTCGGCAACCCCGCGGTTAACGCCGCAACACGAACTTTAGTTACGCAATACACGAATTCGAGGATTTCCTATGGGACGCATCATCGGCATTGACCTTGGTACCACTAACTCTTGTGTGGCCGTGCTCGACGGCGACAGCGCCAAGGTAATCGAAAACGCAGAAGGCGCACGCACCACTCCGTCCATCATCGCCTACACCGATGATGGCGAGACTCTGGTGGGGCAGGCGGCCAAGCGTCAGGCGGTGACCAACCCGGAAAACACCCTGTACGCGATCAAGCGTCTGATTGGCCGTCGTTTCAAGGACGACGTTGTCCAGAAGGACATCAAGATGGTGCCGTACACCATCGCCGAAGCCGACAACGGTGACGCCTGGGTCGAGGTGAAGGGCAAGAAGCTTGCGCCGCCCCAGGTCAGCGCTGAAGTGCTGAAGAAGATGAAGAAGACCGCTGAGGACTATCTTGGCGAAGCCGTGACCGAGGCGGTCATTACCGTGCCGGCTTACTTCAATGACAGCCAGCGTCAGGCTACCAAGGACGCCGGCCGCATTGCCGGTCTGGAAGTCAAGCGCATCATCAACGAGCCGACCGCTGCCGCCCTGGCCTATGGCATGGACAAGTCGCGCGGTGACAAGACCATCGCGGTCTATGACCTGGGTGGCGGTACCTTCGATATCTCCATCATCGAAGTGGCTGACGTCGACGGCGAAACCCAGTTCGAAGTGCTCGCCACCAACGGCGATACCTTCCTGGGTGGTGAGGACTTTGACCTCAAGCTGATCAACTACCTGGTCGATCAGTTCAAGGCCGACAGTGGTATCGACCTGTCCGGGGACAACCTGGCGATGCAACGCCTGAAGGAAGCTGCCGAGAAGGCCAAGATCGAGCTGTCCAGCGCGCAGCAGACAGACGTCAACCTGCCTTACATCACCGCTGACAACACTGGCCCGAAGCACCTCAACGTCAAGGTGACCCGCGCCAAGCTCGAGTCACTGGTGGAAGAGCTGGTCAGCCGTTCGCTGGCACCGTGCAAGACCGCTCTGTCGGACGCTGGCCTGTCTGCCTCCGAGATCGACGACGTGATCCTGGTCGGTGGCCAGACCCGCATGCCGATGGTGCAGTCCAAGGTGGCCGAGTTCTTCGGCAAGGACGCTCGCAAGGACGTCAACCCGGACGAGGCCGTGGCCGTGGGTGCTGCGATTCAGGGTGGCGTGCTTGGCGGTGACGTCAAGGACGTGCTGCTGCTCGACGTGACGCCGCTGACCCTGGGCATCGAGACCCTGGGTGGCGTGATGACGGCGCTGATCGAGAAGAACACCACCATTCCGACCAAGAAGACCCAGGTGTTCTCGACTGCCGATGACAACCAGACAGCCGTGACCATTCACGTGCTGCAGGGTGAGCGCAAGCAGTCCAGCGGCAACAAGTCACTCGGCCGCTTCGACCTGTCCGATATTCCGCCGGCACCGCGTGGCGTACCGCAGATCGAAGTCGCCTTCGACCTGGATGCCAACGGTATCCTCAATGTGTCCGCCAAGGACAAGGCGACCGGCAAGGAGCAGTCCATCGTCATCAAGGCCTCCAGCGGCCTGTCCGATGACGAGATCGAGCAGATGGTCCGCGATGCGGAGGCCCATGCCGATGAGGACAAGAAGTTCGAAGAACTGGTCGCACTGCGCAACCAGGCCGATGGCATGATCCACGCCTCGCGCAAGACCCTCGAGGAAGCCGGTGACAAGGCGTCCGAGGAAGAGAAGCAGGCTATCGAGAGCGCCATCAAGGAACTCGAAGAAGCCCTGCAAGGCGATGACAAGGACGCCATCCAGGCCAAGCTTGATGCCTTGACCGAGGCCTCCGGCAACCTGGCGCAGAAGATGTACGCCGAGCAGGCAGATGCCGGCCAGCAGGCGGGCGACGCCGAGGCAGGCGCTGGCGCCAAGAAGGAAGATGACGTGGTCGACGCCGAGTATGAAGAAGTCAACGACGACCAGAAAAAGCAGTAACCACGACATCTGAACCTCGGATGACACCAGCGCGGGAGCCTGCCTCCCGCGTTGGTGTTGCTGAGGATCGCTACGGAGGCGGACAGACCCATGTCCAAGCGAGACTACTACGAGGTACTGGGTGTCGAGCGCGGTGCCGATCAGAAGGACATCAAGAAGGCCTATCGGCGGCTGGCACAGAAGTACCACCCGGACCGCAACCCGGACGATGACACCTCGGCGGAGAAATTCCGTGAAGTGTCCGAGGCCTACGAGGTCCTGACCGACAGCGAGAAGCGCGCGGCCTATGACCAGTTCGGCCATGCCGGCGTCGACGGTCAGGGCGGTGGTGGCTTCGGCGGCGCCGGGGCTGGCGGCTTCAGCGATATCTTCGGGGATGTCTTCGGTGACATCTTTGGCGGTGGCGGCGGTCGTCGCAACCCCAACGCCCCGCAGCGCGGCAGCGATCTGCGCTACAACCTGGAGCTCGACCTCGAAAGTGCCGTGGCCGGTACCAGTGTGGACATTCGCGTGCCTCGTCACGTCGAGTGTGAGCGCTGTGACGGTGATGGTGCGGAGCCCGGCTCCACCAAGGAGACCTGCCCCACCTGTCACGGTCATGGTCAGGTACGCATGCAGCAGGGCTTCTTTGCCGTGCAGCAGACGTGTCCGACCTGTCATGGCAGCGGCCAGCACATCAAGGTGCCGTGCCACAAGTGCCATGGCGAAGGGCGCGTGCGCGAGACCCGCACCCTGTCGGTCAAGATTCCGGCTGGCGTCGATTCCGGTGATCGCATTCGCCTCAACGGTGAGGGCGAGGCTGGGGTCAACGGAGGCCCGCCTGGCGATCTGTACGTGCAGGTGGCGATCAAGCCGCACCATATCTTCGAACGGGATGGCCGTCACCTGCAGTGTGAAGTGCCGATCAACTTTGTTGATGCGGCCCTTGGTGGAGAGCTGGAAGTGCCCACTCTGGATGGGCGCGTCAAGCTGAAGATTCCGGCAGAAACCCAGACAGGCAAGCTGTTCCGGTTGCGTGGCAAGGGCGTCAAGCCAGTTCGCGGAGGCCCCGCGGGTGACCTGTTGTGCCGCGTGGTGGTGGAAACACCGGTTAACCTCAGCGAAGAGCAGAAAGACCTGCTCCGCAGCTTCCAGGACAGCCTCGGTGGCAGCAATGCCCAGCATTCGCCGAAGAAGTCGAGCTTCTTCGACGGTGTGAAGAAGTTCTTTGAAGATATGAAGCTGTAAGTCGCTGCTGGCCAGCGACCCGGGACTACCCGGGCTGATGTGACCCGCCAACCCCCGGCGCCATGCGCTGGGGGTTGGCGTTTGTCAGACAGGCACAAAAGGACGTGGGGACACATGGATCAGGACATGAGCCAGGGCCTGAATCAGGGCTTAAACCAGCGCTTAAAACAGGGCATAAGCCTGCGCATTAACCAAGGCATAAGCCATGGGTAATCAGGACCGGCCGCTTGCGGGCATCGTGCTGCGGATTGGCTCCGGCCTGCTGTTTGCGGCGATGCTGATTTGCGTGAAATGGGTGAGTGACGACGTGCCGCTGGGACAGGTGGTGTTCTTCCGCTCCGCCTTCGCGCTACTGCCTATCGTGGTGTTCCTGGCCTGGCGTCACGAATTTCCTAAAGGACTGGCCACTCGCCGCCCTGGTGGCCACCTGCTGCGTTCCAGTCTTGGCGCTGCGTCGATGTTTGCCACCTTCGCTGCCTTGGCCAGATTGCCGGTGGCAGAGGCAACCCTGTTGGCACAGCTCGCCCCCGTGCTGATGGCCATCGGCGGTGTCGTGATGCTGGGGGAACGCTTCACCCTTCCGCGGGCCTTGGCGCTGATGCTGGCTGTCGCTGGGGTCGCCGTGCTGGTTGTCCCGGATATCGGTGACAGCCACAAGGCCGGCCAGCTATCCGGTTATGCGTTAGGCGTGTTGGGGGCGTCGTTGACGGCTGCTGCGCTGGTGACGGTGCGACGTATCTCGCGCACTGAAGGCGCTGGTGCCATCGCGTTCTATTTCGTGCTGGCGTGCACCCTGGCGGGACTGGCGACGTGGCCATTGGGTTGGGTGGCGCTGCCGACGGAAACGCTGACGCTATTGATCCTGTCGGGACTGTTCGGTGGCGCGGCTCATATCTGCATGACCCTGGCGCTGCGTTTCGCGGAAGTGTCGCGACTGGCGCCTTTTGAATACATTGCGCTGATCTGGCCCGTATTGGCAGACGTCTGGCTATTTGGCCAGCCGCTATCGTCGGGCTTTCTGCTGGCGCTGCCTCTGATGCTGGGCGGGGCGGCTCTGGCCGCGATGGAAGGGCGCCGCCTAGGCTTTCGCCGCAGGCGCCCTGACACGTTGAAGTAGGCTAGCCGGGCGAATCTAGCGCTTCCCTAGATAGCGTCTTCGACAATCAGTTGCGGTACCCCCATGGAGCAGGGCTCAACCCTGGCTCTGACGCGGTAGACCCGCTCCAGCAGCTCGCTGGTGACAACGTCTTTGGTGGCACCACATGCCACCAGACGGCCCTGTTCCAGCAGCATGGCCTGGTCGGTGAAGCGTAGTGCCTGTCCCAGGTCGTGAATGGCCACGAGAATGAGCATCTCGCGCTCACTGGCCAGACGCCGCAGGATGGTCAGAAGCCCGACCTGACGGTGCAAGTCCAGCGCAGAGGTGGGTTCATCCAGCAGCAGTACCTCGGGTTCCTGCACCAAGGCTTGTGCCGCATTGACCATCTGGCGTTGGCCACCGCTCAAATCCCCGATATCCCGCTCACTCAGGTCGGCGATGCCGAGCTCCGCCAGGGCTCGTTCGACCTGGGTCAGGTCCTGTGGCTGCACCTTCATGCCGCGCCCTTGCATGCGAGCCAGCAACACCGCTTCATAGACGGTCAGCACTGCGCTGGCGCCGTTGTCCTGGGTCATGTAGGCCATCGGGCGATCTTGCCGCGCGCCTTCCAGAATGGCCTGTCCGGATCCCTTAAGTACGCCGAAGACGCGACGAAACAGGGTCGACTTGCCAGCGGCGTTAGGGCCCAGCAGCGCCACGACCTGGCCGCCATGGAAGGTCGGGGTAGTGATCTCGGCAAGAATCTGGCGCCGACCGTAGCGCGCCGAAAGACGATCAAGACGTAGGCTTACCATGAGGCCTTCTTATGGTTGAGCACGAGAAACAGGAAGAAGGGGATTCCCACCAACGAGGTGATGATACCGATGGGTATGACCGTGCCTGGCAGGATCACCTTGGACAGCACTGAGCCAATGGACAGGATCAGGGCGCCACACAAGGCGGAGCCCGGCAGGAAGAAGCGTTGATCCTCACCGACCAGCAGGCGGGCGATGTGGGGCCCGACCAGACCGATAAAGCCGATGGTACCGACAAAGGCGACGGAGACCGCTGCCAGCAGGGAGACCAGCACCAGCACTTCGAGGCGCAGCCGCCGAGGCTTCAGCCCCATGCTTTCCGCCTTGGTGTCGCCCAGACGCATCGCCGTCAGCGCCCAGCCGTGACGGGCCAGCAGCGGCACCACCAGCAGCAAGACGCCGAGGGCGATCCATAGCTTGGGCCAGGTTGCCTTGGTCAGGCTGCCCATGGTCCAGAAGACGACGGCAGATACCGCTTGCTGGCTGGCAAAGAACTGAATCAGCGCCATCAGGGAATTGAAGATGAAGACCATGGCGATGCCTAGCAGCACGATGGTCTCGATAGTGACGCCACGCTTGAGGCTAAGCGCATGAATGAGGAACGCCGTGAGCATGGCCATGACAAAGGCGTTGATGGGGATGACGTAGTCCAGTGCTGCCGGGATGATGGCAACGCCGAAGGCCAGCGCCAGGGCCGCGCCAAAGCTGGCACCGGCAGAGATACCCAGGGTGAAGGGGCTGGCCAGAGGATTGCTGAGGATGGTCTGCATCTGGGCGCCGGCAATGGACAGGCTGGCACCGACGACCAGGGCCATCAGCGCGACAGGCATGCGTATTTCCCAGACGATGACCCGCGCCTGTGCCTCGACCTGGTCAGGCGTCAGCAGAGCCGCGACCACCTCGGCGAGCGTGAAGCGGGCTGGCCCCAGTGCCAGGTCGATACATAGGCTGAGTGCCAGGGCTGCCACCAGCGCCGCCAGAATGATCTGGCGGCGCAGGACCAGTGAACGATAGGCGTCGCGACCGCTGTGATCGACGACCGCCGTACTGTCATTGCTCATCCAGAGTGATCCAGTAGCCGGGCTCGTAGTCGGTGGGCAGGAAGCGCTCGTGCAGCTCCTGGAAGGTCGCCTCGGGGTCCAGGTCCTCGAACAGTTCGGGGTGGAGCCACTTGGCCAGTTGCTGTACTGCCACAAAGTAGTAGGGACTGTTGTAGAACTGGTGCCAGATGGCGTGGAACTGACCCTGCTCCACGGCAGTGATGCCGGTCATTGCAGTGCGCTGCGTCAGCCGTTCCAGCTTGGTGCGAGCCGCGTCCATGTCAGCGCCAGGGCCCATGCCAACCCAGTTGCCGCCAGGCACATAGGCATCCCAGTTGCCACCGGTGACCACCACGTGGTCAGGATTGGCGGCAATGATCTGCTCCGGGTTGAGGGTGCCGAAGGTGGTGGGGATGATGCCGTCGGCGATGTTGCTGCCCCCCGCCAGTTCGACGTATTCACCGAAGTTGCCGGGCCCGAAGCTCATGCAGCAGTCATCCGAGTAGCCACCGGCGCGATCGATGAACACGCTGGGCCGCTCGGGATTCGCTTCCGCGATCACATCGGTCACTTTGGCCAGCTGTTCTTCCGAGAAGTCGATGAAGGCCTCGGCCTGTTGCTGCTTGCCGAGCAGCTCGCCCATCAGGCGCATGGAGGGGATCGTATGCGCCAGCGGATCCTCGCGGAAGTCCACGTAGACAATCGGAATGTCGAGCTCTGCCAGCTTGTCATCGTAGCCTGCGTCTTCCGTAGCGGCGCGAGCTTCCAGGTTCATCAGGACCACGTCGGGAGACAGCGAGGCGGCCTGCTCGACGTCAAAGGTGCCGTCCTTGAAGCCGCCGAACGTCGGCAGCTCCAGCAACTCGGGAAACTTCTCGGCGTAGCGGGAGTAGCTGTCCGGGTCGGCCTGGGAGAAGTCTTCACGCCATCCCACCACGCCTGCAAAGGGAGCGTCGGGCTGAAGTGCGCCCAGCAGATAGATCTGGCGGCCTTCGCCAAGAATGACTCGCTCAACCGGGGTCTCGAGGGTGACCTGGCGTCCGGCCACATCCGTGACGGTAGTGGTATCGGCCATGGCGGCCGCAGCCGCGAACGGGGACAGGGCCGCTAGGCCAAACATCATGAAAGGTTTCATCGAGACTGGGTTCTCAGGTGGTGAAGGACGGCCGAGTGCCCTGCATACATGGCTTGGGGGCGATCCAGGTGTCTTCCGTCGCAGAAAAGGCAACGCTGCGTTGCCTGACGTGGCGCGTGAGTCGGCGCTATTCTACTGCGACGTATTCGTATTCGTAAAAACGGTGAACAGTATGGTGGATTCCCAGGCTATCGTCGAGACGTCATCCGGGCAGCGCTTGATCAATCGGCTGTGCAAGCACTGGGCGCACAAGCTCGAGGTGGATGCGGCGTCGGGGCGAGTGGTCTTCCCTGGTGGCGAGTGCCTGATGAGCGCGTCAGAGACGCAGCTCAAGGTGGACCTTGAGGCGCAGGACGCGGAGCAGCTTGCACGCTTGCAGGGTGTGGTGGCCAGCCACCTGGAGCGTATGGCCAGCAAGGAGACGCTGAGCATTCACTGGCAGTAAGGTGTCATAGCCAGCCGGCTCGTCGAAAGTGACGATAAAGCGCGCCGCAGCATAGTCCCATGGCCCCCAGTGCCATGGGATAGCCCATGCGCCAGTCCAGTTCTGGCATATGCGTGAAGTTCATTCCCCAGACGCCCGCAAGAATGGTCGCCACGGCGAAAATGGCCGCCCAGGAAGCCAGGCGTTTCTGCACCTCTCCTTCGTCGATGGCAATCATGGCCAGGTTGACCTGAATGGCGGTGGTGATCGTCTCGCGGATGGTGTCGACGGCAGCCTCAATGCGATGCAAGTGGTCGTAGACGTCACGAAAGTAATCCTGGGTGCCTTTGCAGAGCGCGGGCACGCGTCCGCCAAATAGATGGGCACTGGCTTCGGCCAGCGGGTTCACCGCATGCTTGACGCACATGATGCTGCGCTTGAGCTGATAGAGACGTTTCAGGCTGGTTCTTGCGTTGCCTTTGACGAACATCTGTTCCTCGATGCTTTCAAGCTCTGCCTCCAGGCTCTCGAGAATCGGAAAATAGCGGTCGACCACCACATCCATCAACGCGTACAGCACGAAGGCCGGCCCCTGTTTGAGGAGTTCTGGCTCTCGCTCGCACCGGTGCCTGACATCGGTAAAACCGCGATGGTGGTGCTGGCGCACCGACAGCACATAGCCAGGTCCCGCGAAGATGGCCAGCTGGCCGAACTGGATCTCCTCCTGTAGCGCCGACATCATCTGGGTCACCACGAACAAGGCATCTCCATACTCTTCCACCTTGGGGCGCTGGTGGCCTGCCAGGGCATCTTCCACCGCCAGTTCGTGAAGCCCGAATACCTCCTGGAAGGTGGCCAGTTCGTCTGCGTCCGGATCATGCAGGGCGACCCACACGAAGCGATGGGGGTGGGCAAGGTGGACGGCCACCTCACTGGCATCAATGTCGCAGAGCCGACGCCCCTCTTCATAGGCTACGCAGTTGATGATCATGGCTACCTCCCCCGTGCGATCGAGATGTCGTTGCTGAAAAGGTAGCTGGTGCTGTCGCTGGTCATCCGTCTTTGCAGTGCGAGGCACAGCAACGTGGTGACGGTCCCTTGGCAAAACGGCTCGGACTATCTATCTTTATGTAAAGATACTTTGTATAAAGATAGCTGTTCGAGCGGCGAGGGAGAGCGGTCATGACAGAGGCTGAGACAAAGACAGGGCCATCAGGTGGCAACAGAGGCATCGGTCCAGCGGCAGGTTCGGCCAACATTGGTGTTGCGGGCGAAAAAGATGCCATAGACCGTCTTCAGGACGAGTGGCAACGCGCGCTACCTGCCCAGGATCCCGCGGATATGGGGATTTTTACGCGTCTTTACCGAGTGCTGAAGCACGTGGATCGTCGAGTGAATGCGGTGTTTCGCGAGCACGGCCTGAAAGAGGGTGAGTTCGACCTGCTCGCCACTCTGTATCGACGGGATGCTCCTGACGGTTTGACACCCAATGAGCTGTGCGAGGCTGTGGTGCTGACCTCAGGGGCGATGACACATCGCCTCGACCGCCTGGTGGAGCGGGGGTTGGTGGAGCGGGTGACGCATCCCAGCGATCGCCGAAGCGTGCTGGTGAGGCTGAGCGAGGCGGGTAGAGCCATGATCCCCGGCCTGCTCGACGCCTACCTGGAGTCGCTGGCACAGATGCGCTCAGGGCTCGCTGATGAGCAAGCAGAGGCCCTGGCCAATGGGCTGCGTCAACTGTTGCTGACATTGGAGGAGCGCCAATGAGCTCGCTAGCCCGGTCTTCCTGGAGGGCTGGCGCCTTGCCTGCCCATCTTGGCATGGTGTTGTGGGCATTGCTGGTGGGGCTGTCATTCCCTGCCGTCGGTCTGCTCAGTCAAGGACTGCCGCCGCTTGCGCTGACATCGTTACGCTTCGTGATTGCAGCGGCTGCGGTGTTGCCGCTGGTGTGGCGGGCGCCAGGCCTTTGCCCCAGTCGTCCCGGGCTGCTGCTGTATGGGCTGATGGGGCTGTGTCTGGCAGGTTTCTTCGGCGCCATGTTCTGGGTGGCGCACCTGACCAGTGCCCTGTCCATGGCCACCTTGTTCGTGAGCGTACCGCTGCTGGCGTACTGCCTTGGGCGACTGGTGGGCGTTGAGGATCCTGCGCTATCGCTGCTGGGGCTGCTGTTGCTGGGGGCGGCAGGCGCCATCGCGCTGGCGTGGGCCGAGGCAGGGGGGTCCTTTGCCAATATGCGCCTAGGTACGGGGGAGCTGGTCTTCTTCCTGGGCTGCATCGCTTCTGCGCTGTATCCGGTGCTGTCGAAACTGGGATTGGCCAGAGGTTGGCTGTCGCCCCATGCGGGGGTGCGAACGCTGTGGAGCCTGGTGCTGGGGGCGCTGCTGATCGGCTTGCTGGGTGTCGCGGCCGGGGATTCGACCGCTTTGCTACAGATGACCTCCAGAGATCTCGGGATCTTGGTGTATCTCGGTCTGTTCTCCAGTGGCATGACGTTCTGGCTGCAGCAGTATGCTACGGCCACGCTGACCCCAGCAGGGGTCACTGCCTATGGCTATCTCGTACCTTTTGTCTCGATGTGGCTGCTATTCGTGCAGATGCCGACGCGCATGTCCTGGTTGTGGTTGCCTGGGAGTGTGCTGGTCGTTGCCGCCATTGTGCTGCTGTTGCGGCGGGACATGCGCCAACGGCGCCACACAGTGCCCAGGACGGATGCTGAGCCGGGATGTCGAATGGGGTAAGTACACTTCGTTAGTTGTGCGGTAATGCGCAAATCTCGCTTTCGTATGCGTTTGTAGCTAAATGTGACGTGACGTTATCTCTGGCGGGCGGTAAAGGTGGCTCATCGGCGTTTATGGCCATGGAGCTCGTCATGTCAGGTATCTGTTCTTCTTCCTTTACAAACCGACAGCCAGAGCAAGGCCCAGCCACTGACTCAGAGTCATTTGCACCCTCTTCTTCCGTGGCTGATGCGGGTGGGCCAGCCATGGCGTCATCTGGCGACGGTTTTTCCGACGCCTTGGCCGAGCGCTACGACCAGCTGGCTCAAGATCCCCGCTACTGTATTTTTACCGGGTCGGTGCTGCACTACCTGGGGCTGGAGGAAGGGGTTGTCGGCAAGCGGGTGCTCGATGTGGGGTGTGGCAACGGCGACCTGGCGGCAGATATGCGTCGTCAGGGTGCGAGTGAGGTGGTGGGCGTCGATATCAGCCCCGCGCAGATAGCCCTGGCCAGAAAGCGCCATGGTGGGCTCGGCACGACGTTCCGTGTGGAGGATGCCTATCAGCCGCTAGCCCTGCCCGAGGCGCCCTTCGATACCCTGGTCAGCGTCTTTGCCTTTCATTTCATTCAGGATCCAGAGCAGTTGGCTCGTGCGTGTCGCAATCTCTTCGAGGCGCTGAAGCCTGGCGGCCTGCTGGTGTGGCTGGATATCACCCATGACTATGTGTTCGATCCAAAGCGAATGGCGCGGCTGGAAGCCTTGACCAGCTATCGCTATGACCCTGGGGTGGCGCCGGGGCAGCGTCCGGCTCCCTGGAGTCGCGTGGCGGGTCAGGTGCGCTCGGGGTCTGCCTGGTTGCCGGTGGACCATGTGGCCATTCCCGGCAGAACCGTGGTCGAAACGCTGCAGCGCGTGGGCTTTTCGCAGGTCCGGCGCGAGCCGTTGCGATTTCCTGATGCCGAGTCAGCTTGGTTGTGGGGGCCAGAGGGCTTCAATCATCACCTGCTGGTGGCCCGTCGCTAGACATTGGTGGTCCCGCTGGAAGGGGAGTGTCAGCGAGGTCCTGCCGCAGGCGGAAGCAGCTCAGCAGATTGCGCTGAAGTGCACTGAAGTTGTCGTCGCTGACCATCAGGATGCTGCCTTCTGGCAGCCTTGCCAGTCCTTCCATGTTGTCGATTCGCCAGCCGTCTCCTGCAGACAGGCTGGCAAGACGTGTGACGTCGACGGTCGGGGGTTGGTGCAGTTCGATCAGGCTCAGGGTGATGGTCAGGGGGTGAGGTGGGGAGAACGCCCGCTCCAGGGCCAGCAGACGCGGCGAGCGAGTGCTGGCAGCGTCTTCGAGTGTCAGTAGCTCTGTCAGTGCGCTGCCAGGTGCAGGTGCCAAGGGGTAGTGCCAGCGGGTGACCGGTGTGTCGTCGCCGGGCAGGCTGAACAGCAGCGTATGGCGGCTTGAGACGTCGTCGGAGGGAGGCTGTGGCATGTCGGTCGGTGGGGCTTCCAGTCCCGCGACCAGACCGATGCCGGGCACCCAGGCAAGCGCCTCCAGGCTCTGGTTGTCAGCAGCGCTGGCCGTCAATAGCGAGCGTATGATCCGTCCGCTTGATACCCCCGTGGTGGTGAAGCCCTCGACGCGGTGGTCCTGTTCAAAGCCCACCAGCAGTTGCGTATTGCCTGCAACGTTGTCGCGGTCATTCATCAGCACCAGAGACTCGGCGTCTGCCGCCTTGCCTTCCAGCCGGCGACCGTCTCGGTCCGTCAGTCGGTGGCTCGATAGCGCCGTGAGGTCAACCAGCCGGCCATCGCGAAATACGGGGGTCGCCTGGTGCAGGCGTCCACGATCCGATAGCAGATACAGGCGCTGTTCATCGCTGTCCCAGGCCATGGCGGACAGCCCGCCCAGGGGCACTGACGAGACATCATCAAGCGGCTGCCATTCGCCGGGTAGCGCCAGGGTGCCGCAGAACTCGAGCGCCGCCGGCGCGGGGGCATCACCCTGAAGGTTGGCTGAGGCGACCTGGGTAGTGCAGCCGCTGAGCCACGACGACAGGATGATCAGTCCGATGGCCAGGCAGAGTGGGGGCAAGGGCTTGGGCAACATGGAGGCCTCATTGAAGCGTGGGCAAGGCATTGTGGTGTGGCATTGGTATACTGCGCCAAGTTTCTTGCAGTTTTATCATTGGTCAGCGCTGGAGTTTGCATGAGTTCAACCGCCCCTCGTATTGCTATTGTCGGCGTCGCCGGTCGCATGGGTCGCACCCTGGTCAACGCCGTCGCCCAGGATGAAGCGGCTTCTCTTGCCGGTGGTATCGTTGAGCCGGGCAGTTCGCTGACGAACGCAGACCTGGGAGAGCTCGCGGGTATCGGTCGGCTGGAGGTGACTGCGGTCGATTCCCTGGACGCTATCGTCGATGATTTTGACGTCTTGATCGACTTCACCGCGCCAAAGGTGACGCTGGCCAACCTGGCGTTCTGCGCCCAGCATGGCAAGGCGATCGTGATTGGCACCACGGGCTTGTCCGATGACGAGCTGGCCGAGCTCGACAGCTATCGCGACCGGGTCGCCATGGTGTTTGCGCCCAACATGAGTGTCGGTGTGAATCTGACGCTGAAGTTGCTGGAAACCGCGGCGAAGGCGCTTGGCGATGAAGGGTACGACATCGAAGTGATCGAGTCCCATCATCGACACAAGGTGGATGCCCCCTCCGGCACGGCGCTGCGCATGGGCGAGGTGGTTGCCGCCGCTCTGGATCGTGATCTCAAGGAGCACGGTGTATTCGAGCGCGTCGGCCAGTGCGGCCCCCGTGATGCCAAGGAGATTGGCTTCGCTACCGTGCGTGCAGGGGATATCGTCGGTGAGCACACCGTGATGTTTGCGACGGAAGGTGAGCGCATCGAGATCACCCACAAGGCGTCTAGCCGCATGACCTTTGCCCGCGGTGCTGTGCGCGCTGCGCGCTGGGTGGCCGGGCGCGATGCCGGACGCTATGGCATGAACGATGTGCTGGGGCTTGAGTAAGTCTGTCTGGTCGCAACGTTCGGTGGCAAAGGCTGCCGGGGGTTGATGCATTGGGGGTGATGCGTGAACGGGGGTAGTCAGATACCTCTGAATGCTGTAACATTCCAAAAATTTTGGCCGAGCCGGGCATGAAAGTGCCGCCCAGAAAGCGCATTTAACGACGCTTGCTGGCGTAGTGTGGCGGCCGTGCATTCCGAGCGAATGACAACAAGCGGGATGAAACCGGTCAAACACCGGGTTTCGTCCCGCTTTTTTACGGCCCGGCCCCTCGTGTGCTTGTCATGCGGCGGGCCGGGTCGGTGCCGAATGGCCTGGCGACAGGCTGTCACGGGCGGTGGCAGCGGTCGTGGATACCTTGACGAGCTTTGGGAGGACGTAGCGTTGAACAAACCCGCAATATTGGCCCTGGAAGATGGCAGCGTATTCCACGGCACGGCCATTGGTGCAGACGGGCAGACCAGTGGCGAAGTGGTGTTCAATACGGCCATGACCGGCTATCAGGAAATTCTCACCGACCCTTCCTACTCTCGACAGATCGTCACGCTGACCTACCCTCATATTGGCAATACCGGCATCAATCCCGAAGACATCGAGTCTTCCAGCATCGCCGCCGCGGGCCTCGTCATCCGCGACCTCCCGTTGGTTGCCAGTAACTTCCGCTCCACCCAGAGCCTGTCCGATTATCTCGCCAGTCAGAATGTCGTCGGTATCGCAGATATCGATACGCGCCGCCTGACGCGCATTCTGCGCGACAAGGGGGCCCAGAATGGCGCCATCCTGGCGGGCAGCGAGGCCGAGGGCGATGACGCCGTAGCGCGCGCGCTGGAAGCCGCGCGTGCCTTCCCGGGGCTCAAGGGCATGGATCTGGCGAAGGTGGTGTCCTGTAGCGAAGCGTACGAATGGAATGAAGGCGAATGGCAGCTGGGCGAAGGCTACGTTGACGCTGCTGCCGGCGAGCGCCCCTTCCACGTGGTGGCCTACGACTATGGGGTCAAGTTCAACATTCTGCGTATGCTGGCCAGCCGCGGGTGCAAGTTGACGGTGGTGCCGGCGCAGACGCCAGCGGCTGAGGTGCTGGCGATGAAGCCCGATGGCGTGTTCCTGTCCAACGGCCCCGGCGACCCCGAACCCTGTGACTATGCCATTGAGGCAATCCGCGAGATTCTGACCACCCAGGTGCCTGTCTTTGGTATCTGTCTGGGTCACCAGCTGCTGGCGCTGGCCAGTGGGGCAGCCACGGTCAAGATGAATCATGGTCATCACGGTGCCAACCACCCGGTGCAGGATCTCGATTCCGGGCATGTGATGATCACCAGTCAGAACCACGGCTTTGCCGCCGACGAGACATCGCTTCCGGACACCCTGCGAGCGACCCACCGCTCCCTGTTTGACGGCACCTTGCAAGGTATCGAGCGTACCGATTGCCCGGCCTTCAGCTTCCAGGGTCACCCCGAGGCGAGCCCAGGCCCCCGCGATGTGGCGCCGCTGTTCGACCGCTTCATCGACATGATGCAAAGCCGTCGTTAAGGCGCTCACCCAGACTCCGGTTCATCGTCCAATTTTCTTGCGGGAAGCACCATGCCCAAGCGTACAGACCTGAAAAGCATCCTTATCATCGGCGCAGGCCCGATCGTCATCGGTCAGGCCTGCGAGTTCGACTACTCCGGCGCCCAGGCCTGCAAGGCCCTGCGTGAAGAAGGGTTCCGCGTCATCCTGGTCAACTCGAATCCGGCGACGATCATGACCGATCCCGCCATGGCCGACGCTACCTATATCGAGCCGATCACCTGGCAGGCGGTAGAAAAGATCATCGAGGCTGAACGCCCCGATGCGGTGCTGCCGACCATGGGGGGCCAGACCGCGCTGAACTGCGCACTGGACCTGGATCGTCACGGTGTCCTGGAAAAGTATGGCGTTGAGATGATCGGGGCCAATGCCGACACCATCGACAAGGCCGAGGATCGCGATCGCTTCGACAAGGCGATGAAGAATATCGGTCTGGAGTGCCCCAAGGCCAAGATCGCTCACAGCATGGACGAGGCCTGGGAGATTCAGAGCGAACTGGGCTTCCCGGCCATCATCCGGCCGTCCTTCACCATGGGGGGGTCTGGCGGCGGTGTGGCCTACAACAAGGAAGAGTTCAAGGAAATCTGCCATCGTGGCTTTGAGCTCTCTCCGACCCATGAGCTGTTGATCGACGAATCGCTGCTGGGGTGGAAGGAATACGAGATGGAGGTCGTTCGCGACAAGAACGACAACTGCATCATCGTTTGTGCCATCGAGAACTTTGACCCCATGGGAGTCCACACGGGTGACTCCATTACCGTGGCGCCTGCGCAGACGCTGACGGACAAGGAATATCAGATCATGCGTGACGCTTCTCTCGCGGTGCTGCGCGAGATCGGCGTCGAGACCGGTGGCTCCAACGTCCAGTTTGGCGTGGACCCCGAGACCGGGCGCATGGTGGTCATCGAGATGAACCCGCGTGTATCGCGCTCCTCTGCGCTGGCCTCCAAGGCCACCGGCTTCCCGATTGCCAAGATCGCTGCCAAGCTGGCGGTGGGCTACACCCTGGATGAGCTGCAGAACGATATTACCGGCGGGCGCACTCCGGCCTCGTTCGAGCCGTCCATTGATTACGTCGTCACCAAGATTCCGCGTTTCACCTTCGAGAAGTTTCCCCAGGCCAATGACCGCCTGACCACCCAGATGAAGTCTGTGGGTGAGGTCATGGCGATCGGCCGGACCTTCCAGGAGTCTCTGCAAAAGGCCCTGCGCGGCATGGAGACCGGTAATGATGGCCTCGACCCCATCGTGACCGACTTCAGCGCTGACAACATGGCGCTGATCAAGGGCGAGCTGCAGGCTGCCGGTGCCGAGCGCATCTTCTACATCGCCGACGCCATGCGTTCCGGCATGAGCGTGGAAGACGTCTTTGAACTGACCAATATCGACCCCTGGTTCCTGGTGCAGCTCGAAGATATCGTCAAGATTGAGCAGGATCTGGCCAGTCGCTCGCTGTCCTCGCTGGATGCCCGTGAGATCTATCGTCTCAAGCGCAAGGGCTTCGGTGACGCGCGCCTGGCCAAGGTGCTTGGCGTGTCCGAGGACGATGTGCGCAAGGCGCGCCAGGATGCCGGTATCCGCCCGGTGTACAAGCGGGTAGACACCTGTGCCGCCGAGTTTGCCTCCGACACCGCCTACATGTACTCGACCTATGAAGAAGAGTGCGAGGCCGAGGTCAGCGACCGCCAGAAGATCATGGTGCTGGGTGGAGGTCCGAACCGTATCGGCCAGGGTATCGAGTTCGACTACTGCTGCGTCCATGCCGCCTTCGCCATGCGCGATGACGGCTACGAGACCATCATGGTCAACTGCAACCCCGAGACCGTGTCCACCGACTACGATACCTCTGACCGTCTGTACTTCGAGCCGGTGACTCTGGAGGACGTGCTCGAGATTGCCGACAAGGAAAAGCCGGTCGGCGTGATCGTCCAGTTCGGTGGCCAGACCCCGCTGAAGCTTGCCCGTGCCCTCGAGGCCGCTGGTGTGCCGATCATTGGTACTACCCCGGATGCGATCGACCGTGCCGAGGACCGCGAGCGTTTCCAGCAGATGATCGACAAGCTGGGTCTGAAGCAGCCCCCCAATGCCACCGCCAGAAGCTTCGATGAGGCCTTCTCCAAGGCCGAAGCAATCGGCTACCCGCTGGTGGTGCGCCCGAGCTACGTGCTGGGCGGCCGGGCCATGGAGATCGTCTACGACGCCAGCGAGCTCGAGAACTACATGACCCATGCGGTCAAGGTCTCCAATGACTCGCCGGTATTGCTCGACCATTTCCTCAGCGCGGCGGTCGAGGTGGATATCGATGCAGTGTCCGACGGCGATCAGGTCGTGATCGGCGGCATCATGCAGCACGTGGAGCAGGCCGGTGTGCACTCGGGCGACTCCGCCTGTGCGCTGCCGCCGTACTCGCTGCCGGCGGACGTGCAGGACGAGATGCGCGAGCAGGTCAAGCGCATGGCCGTCGAGCTGGGCGTGAAGGGTCTGATGAACGTCCAGCTGGCCTGGCAGGACGGCGAAATCTACGTCATCGAGGTCAACCCGCGTGCCTCGCGCACTGTGCCCTTCGTATCCAAGTGCATCGGCACCTCGCTGGCGCAGGTTGCCGCCCGCTGCATGGCTGGCGTCAGCCTCAAGGAGCAAGGGTTCGAGCGGGAGATCGTGCCGCATTTCTATAGCGTCAAGGAAGCGGTGTTCCCGTTCAACAAGTTCCCCGGTGTGGATCCGATCCTGTCGCCGGAAATGAAGTCCACCGGCGAGGTGATGGGCTCTGGCGAGACCTTTGCCGAGGCCTTCTACAAGGCTCAGCTGGGTGCTGGCGAGGCGATCCCGCCGCTGACCGGTGATCGCAAGGCGTTCCTGTCGGTACGCGAGCCGGACAAGGCGGGTGTTATCGAAGTGGCACGTTCTCTGGTAACATTGGGCTTCACACTCTGTGCGACCCGAGGAACGGCGGCAGCCCTTGAACAGGCTGGTCTGCCCGTTGAGGTCGTCAGTAAGGTTTACGAAGGCCGGCCGCACATCGTCGATTCCATCAAGAACGACGAGATCGCCTATATCGTCAATACCACCGAGGGCCGCCAGGCCATCAACGACTCCTCGGTGATCCGCCGCACCGCACTCGCCCACAAGGTTCCCTATGCCACGACGCTGGCAGGGGCCAGTGCCGTTTGCTTGGCGCTCGAGTACGGCAATGCCGTTACCGTGCGGCGGCTACAGGAACTGCATGCAGGAGCGAATACATGAACAAGGTCCCGATGACCGTCGCCGGTGAGCAACGCCTGCGTGAAGAGCTCGAGCAGCTCAAGAGCGAGGCTCGCCCGACAGTGATCGCTGCCATCGCGGAAGCCCGCGAGCATGGCGACCTCAAGGAAAACGCCGAGTACCATGCTGCCCGTGAGCAGCAGGGCTTCATCGAAGGCCGTATTCAAGAGATCGAGGGCAAGCTGTCCAACGCCCAGGTCATCGATGTCACTAAGTTGCCGAAGACGGGCAAGGTGATCTTCGGCGTGACCGTCGAGCTGTTGAACCTGGATACCGACGAAGAGGTGACCTACCGCATCGTTGGTGAGGATGAGGCCGACATCAAGGAGCGTCGCATCTCCGTCACGTCACCCATTGCCCGCGCCTTGATCGGCAAGGAAGAAGGTGAAGTGGTGCTGGTGCGCACTCCTGGCGGCGAAGTCGAGTACGAGATTACCGGCGTCGAGCACATCTAAGCGCAACTCTCCCGCTCCAACGACACCGCCCCGCCAGGCAACCTGGCGGGGCGGTGTCGTTTGGTGTTAAAGCTGGCCTTGAGCCGTCGCCTTCCGCGCTTGGCGGCTGACCTGGTAGCCGTCAGTGGCTAGCGCTGTCAGTGGCGGCCGTGGTGGTTCTCGAAGCGAGTGATGTTGGACAGCTTCGGGTTGGCCTTGGGGTTCTTGCGATACAGCAGGGCGACCTTGCCGATCTTCTGGATCAGCTCGGACTTGCTCTGGTTGACCAGTTCGTCCAGCACGGCGGTGCGGTCGTCGCGGTCGGGAATCGCCAGCTTCACCTTGACCAGTTCATGGTCATTGAGGGCGCGTTCGAGCTCGGCCAACAGGCCCTCGGAAATGCCGTTCTCCGAGGCCGTGACCACCGGGTCGAGGTGGTGGCCGATGCTGCGCATTGCTTTCTTTTGTGCCTGTGACAAGCTCATGGTATCTTGCTTCATTCCGTATTGGCCGTTGGGCGCGTGACCGCACATGGTACGGGTAAACCCCGTGCGGTGAAAGCGATGTCGCCTGTCGATTGTCGTCGATGGCGCCCCCGGCATCCATTTTTTCAATCGCTGTCGGCGCTTACCGGACACCCCCATCGATACGCCTTCGACCCGGGCGTCGTCCGAACCGATACCGCGCTTCATGGTCATTCTCTGTCCAGGTGAGCGGCACTCCGAACGGAGCAGCCTGTAGACCATCCCATCCATTGGTCTCGGTCAGCCGCTTCAGGACATCGTCCCCGGCAACTTCTCTCAGGTGGTGTAGTGGCAGCCTCTCGTCCCCCTTCCAGCAAGAAATCCTCCAGCAAGAAGCCCTCGTCCAGCAAGACGAGTGCGAGCTGGCTGAAGGAGCACTTCGACGATCAGTATGTCCAGCAAAGTTGGCAGGATGGCTATCGCTCCCGGGCGAGCTACAAGCTGGTTGAGCTGGATGACAAGGACAAGCTGCTCAAGCCCGGTATGACGGTGATTGACCTGGGCGCTGCTCCAGGCGGCTGGAGTCAAATAGCGGCCGAGCGAGTGGGGGACAGTGGCGTTGTCATCGCCTCGGACATCCTGGAGATGGATGCCCTGGCGGGCGTCGATTTCGTTCAGGGAGATTTTACCGAAGACAGTGTGCTCGATGAGTTGCTGGCGCGCCTGCAAGATCGTCCGGTAGACCTTGTGATGTCGGATATGGCCCCCAATATGAGTGGTATGGCGGCGATCGATCAGCCGCAGGCCATGTACCTGGTGGAGCTGGCGCTGGACTTGGCAAGGCAGACGCTGCGTCCCGAGGGCACCTTTCTGGCGAAAGTGTTCCAGGGCGAAGGCTTTGACGAGTACCTGAAGGAGCTGCGTGGTGCCTTCCGCAAGGTTGTCACGCGCAAGCCAGGTGCCTCGCGGGCGCGCTCCCGGGAGGTGTACTTGCTGGCCCAGGGGTTCAAGGGGTAGCGGCAGCCGGCTGCCACGCCCTCGCTCCAGTAGCAGGCTCCGGACACAGGCGTCGGTCTTAGCGAGTGGCGGCGAGATTCGGGACGACGAAAGGCAGCTGCGATAGCTTTCGACTAATGCTGCGATAATGTCAGATGTGCTCGCTATGAGGCCAAATTCATGGCGGGGCAGAGGTATACTGCTGGTGGCGCTCGCTGAAATCAGCGCAGTGACACCTTGGGTCGGTCGCAACAGGCTGGCTGAACAAGGCTGGCTCATGTAGTGTCGAACCCTTAGGCACCATAGGCCGACAGATTCTTGCAATTGAGGGTGGTCCCTTGAACGACATGGCGAAGAACCTGATTCTGTGGTTGGTCATCGCGGCGGTGCTGCTGACGGTGTTCAACAACTTCAGCGTCGAGAATGCACCGAACCAGATGAACTACTCACAGTTCGTCCAGCAGGTGCAAAATGAACAAGTACGCAGTGTGACCATCGATGGTTACACGATCAGCGGTGAGCGCAACGATGGCTCCAGCTTCCAGACGATTCGCCCTTCGGCGGAAGATCCGAAGCTGATGGATGATCTGCTGTCCAATAACGTGACTGTGGTGGGCAAGAAGCCCGAACAGCAGAGCTTATGGACGCGGCTGCTGATTGCCAGCTTCCCGATCCTGCTGATCCTGGCCATCTTCATGTTCTTCATGCGTCAGATGCAGGGTGGCGGCGCCGGTAAAGGCGGCCCGATGAGCTTCGGCAAGTCCAAGGCGAAGCTGCTGTCCCAGGATCAGATCAAGACGACCTTTGCGGATGTTGCTGGCTGCGATGAGGCCAAGGAAGAGGTCGAGGAGCTGGTCGACTTCCTGCGCGACCCCACCAAGTTCCAGCGTCTGGGCGGGACGATTCCCCGTGGTGTGCTGATGGTGGGCCCGCCTGGTACGGGTAAGACCCTGCTGGCGAAGTCTATCGCTGGTGAGGCCAAGGTCCCGTTCTTCTCGATCTCCGGCTCTGACTTTGTCGAGATGTTCGTGGGTGTCGGTGCTTCCCGTGTTCGCGACATGTTCGAACAGGCCAAGAAGCAGGCGCCCTGCATCATCTTCATCGACGAGATTGACGCCGTAGGTCGCTCGCGCGGTGCCGGCATGGGTGGCGGCAACGATGAGCGTGAGCAGACTTTGAACCAGTTGCTGGTCGAGATGGACGGCTTCGAGGCCAACGAAGGCATCATCGTGATCGCTGCCACCAACCGTCCCGACGTGTTGGATCCGGCTCTGCTGCGCCCAGGTCGCTTCGACCGTCAGGTGGTGGTGCCGCTGCCCGATATTCGCGGTCGTGAGCACATCCTCAACGTCCACCTGCGCAAGGTGCCGCTGGCTGATGACGTCAAGCCGACCTTCATCGCTCGTGGTACCCCCGGGTTCTCCGGTGCCGACCTGGCCAACCTGGTCAACGAGGCAGCCCTGTTCTCGGCCCGCCGCAACAAGCGTCTGGTGGGTATGGAGGAGCTGGAGCTGGCCAAGGACAAGATCATGATGGGTGCCGAGCGCCGCTCCATGGTCATGACCGAAAAGGAAAAGTTGAATACCGCCTACCACGAGGCCGGCCATGCCATCATCGGTCTGGTCATGCCCGAGCATGATCCGGTGTACAAGGTCACCATTATTCCTCGTGGGCGTGCGCTGGGTGTGACGATGTTCCTGCCGGAACAGGATCGCTACAGCCTGTCGCGGCAGCAGATCATCAGTCAGATCTGCTCATTGTTCGGCGGCCGTATCGCCGAGGAAATGACGCTGGGTCCGAATGGCGTCACGACGGGGGCATCCAACGACATCAAGCGCGCCACTGAGCTTGCCCACAACATGGTGGCCAAGTGGGGTCTGTCGGAAGAGATGGGTCCGATCATGTACGACGAGGACGAGTCGCATCAGTTCCTCGGCGGCCCGGGTCAGGGCGGCGGCAAGCTCAAGTCCGGCGACACCACCACGCGCCTTGATCGGGAAGTCCGCAAGATCATCGATGGCTGCTACGAGCAGGCACAACAGATCCTCGAGGACAATCGCGACAAGCTGGATGCCATGGCCGACGCGCTGATGCAGTACGAGACCATCGATGCCGATCAGCTCAAGGACATCATGGAAGGTCGTGATCCGCGTCCACCCAAGGACTGGGATGAGCCTGGCTCCGGTGGTGGGTCTCCGGTGACCGGCGATCCCGCTGCCACTGCCGACAATGATCAGCCCAGTGCTGACAGCGAAGAAGGTGACGAGGAAGACGATGACAGTCCCGGTCGTCGTCCCTCCGACCCCCTCGGCGGCCCCGCCGGCAGCTGATGCTCTGCCCCTGACAGAGGCGCCCCACGGGGCGCCTCTGGCGTTGCAGGGGCAGCTGTCGCGCGATGCTGCGATAGTGGCCCTCATCTCGTGTCTTACCATGTCTCCAGCCAGGACTTTTTCACCGATGGAATCTCGTTATCCCGCCGTGCTGCCCTGCGGCCGTCATCGGCTCGATCTCACCTTTCCCCGCGTCATGGGCATTCTTAACGTGACGCCTGATTCTTTCTCTGACGGCGGGCGCCACATGGTGATCGATGATGCCCTGCGTCACGCTGAACAGATGCTGGCGGAAGGTGCCGCCATCATTGACGTGGGTGGCGAGTCGACCCGACCGGGGGCCGCTCCGGTGAGCGCCCAGCAGGAAATGGATCGCGTTGTTCCCGTGGTTGAGGCGCTGGTGCGCGAGCTGGACGCCCTGGTGTCGGTGGATACCTCGACGCCTGAGGTAATGCGTGAAAGCGCACTGGCTGGCGCAGGCATGATCAACGACGTGCGCAACCTGCGGCGCGAAGGTGCGCTGGCAGCGGCGACCGGAACGGGGTTGCCAGTAGTGCTGATGCATATGCTGGGTGAGCCGGGCGATATGCAGGACGCACCGAGCTACGCGGAACCGGTCGAGGAAGAAGTCGCGCGCTTCCTGGAATCCCGTGTCGCAGAATGTGAGGCTGCTGGGCTGCGTCGGGAACGTATCTTGCTGGACCCGGGCTTTGGTTTCGCCAAGACGGTAGAGCATAATCTTCGCCTATTGCACCGCATGGAGCGTCTGGAAGCCCTGGGGCTTCCGCTGCTGGTCGGCATGTCTCGCAAGAGCATGATCGGCAAGGTGCTCGATCGCGCTGTCGAAGAGCGTCTGCCGGGAGGCCTGGCCTTGTCGGCGCTGGCGGTCGAGCGCGGTGCTCGCATATTGCGCGTTCACGATGTGGGGCCCCATGTGGACGCGGTGAACATGACTTGGGCCGTTCTCGAGGAAGGAGAACACCATGGCTAGACGCTACTTTGGCACGGACGGAATTCGCGGCACCGTCGGGCAGGCGCCCATCACCCCTGACTTCATGCTCAAGCTTGGATGGGCGACTGGGCGCGTGCTCGAGCCGCGCCGGCAGCGGGCGCGCGTGTTGATTGGCAAGGATACGCGGATCTCCGGCTACATGTTCGAGTCGGCCCTCGAGGCAGGGTTGTCGGCAGCTGGCGTTGACGTCATGTTGCTGGGGCCAATGCCGACGCCCGGTATTGCCTACCTGACGCGTACCTTCAGGGCGGATGCCGGCATCGTGATTTCGGCGTCCCACAACGCCTATCAGGACAATGGCATCAAGTTCTTCTCGGCCGAAGGCGCGAAGCTGGGTGATGAGATCGAAGAACGGATCGAAAAAGCCCTGGAAGAGACGCTGACCACCGTGCCGCCGGATGAGCTGGGCAAGGCAAGTCGCGTCGATGACGCTGCCGGGCGCTACATCGAGTTCTGCAAGTCGACCATTCCGGATCGCGTCAACCTGCATGGGCTGCGGATCGTCCTCGATTGCGCCCATGGGGCCACGTACCACATCGCTCCTGCGGTATTCAAAGAGTTGGGTGCCAAGGTGACCCTGGTAGGCGCCGAGCCAGATGGCCTGAATATCAACCGTGAGGTCGGCTCGACCCATCCCGCGGCGTTGCGGGCCGCAGTGATTCAGCAGGGGGCGGATCTGGGGGTGGCCTTCGATGGGGATGGCGACCGCGTGTTGATGGTCGATGCCGATGGTCATGAAATCGATGGCGACGACATGCTCTACCTGATCGCCAAGGACCGCCACGAGCGAGGCGAACTGGGTGGGGGAGTGGTCGGCACCCTGATGAGCAACTTTGGGCTGGCGGCAGCGCTGGAAGGCATGGGTGTGCCGTTCGAGCGGGCCAAGGTCGGCGACCGTTACGTGATGGAGCGACTGGCGGCCAACAACTGGTTGCTTGGCGGCGAGTCGTCGGGTCATATCGTGTGCCGTCATGTGCAGACGACGGGGGATGGTATCGTCTCGGCGCTGCAGGTGTTGTCGTACATGGTGCGCGAGGAGAAGCCGCTGTCGCGGTTGCTGTACGGTTTCGAGAAAGCCCCCCAGTCACTGGTCAACGTGCGATTGCCCGCGGGTGTTGATGCCAAGGCCGTGATGGCAGAGCCTAGCCTGGACGCTGCGACCAAGGCCGTAGAGGCGGAGTTGGGCGCTGAAGGGCGAGTGCTGCTGCGTCCATCCGGCACTGAGCCGTTGATTCGCGTCATGGTCGAGGGTCGCCCCCATCTGGACGTTGAGGGGCTGGCACGTCGCCTTGCCGATGATGTGCGTGGGCTGGTGAGCTGACCCTGCCCCTTGCGGCGGCACGCTGACGCCAGTTCTGACACTATCGGGGCCGCTGCTTGGCCCCAGGTACTGGGTCGGCGTGTCCGTCATGATTGTTGTCTTGACAGGGCCTCTCCTATACCATTTCGGCCCACCTTGAAAGAGGATGATCCATGCGTGCACCGCTGATTGCCGGCAACTGGAAGATGAACGGCTCGCGTAGCCTGATCGACAGCTTCGCCGAAGCGCTGTCCCGTGCCGACCTGCCCGAGGCGGTTACCGTAGCGCTGGCTGTACCTTTTCCCTATGTCGGAGCGGCGCGAGAGGCGCTTCCATCCTCCGTGCGTGTCGCTGGTCAGACGCTGAGCGACAAGCCAGATGGCGCCTATACCGGTGAAGTCAGTGGCGCCATGCTGCGTGATGTTGGTGCACAGATGGTGCTGGTGGGCCATTCTGAGCGGCGCACGCTGTTCGGAGAAGATGACGCCGCAGTGCTGGCCCGGGTCCAGGCGGCGCTCCATCAGGGCCTGACGCCGGTGCTTTGCCTTGGCGAGACCCTCGAAGAGCGCGATGCGGGTCGCACCGAAGAGGTGGTGCTGGGACAGTTGTGCGCGGTATTGGACGTGCTCGACAGTGATGCGCGAGCCCGTCTCGTGCTGGCCTACGAGCCGGTGTGGGCGATTGGCACAGGGCGTACCGCGACACCCGAGCAGGCGCAGCACGTGCATGCGGCCATCCGAGCGCGACTCGAGCAGTACGGTGGCGCCCTGGCGGCGTCCATGCAGGTTCTCTACGGCGGCAGCATGAAGCCCGATAATGCGGCGGAATTGCTGGCCCAACCGGACATCGACGGCGGCCTGATCGGCGGAGCATCGCTGAAGGTCGACGATTTTCTAGCCATTTGTCAGTCAGCAGGTTGAATCCATGCAAGTTGCCATTCTCATGATCCACGTGGCGATCGCTATCGCCCTGGTCGTCCTTATCCTGCTGCAGCAGGGCAAGGGTGCCGATGCCGGCGCTTCGTTCGGTGGCGGTGCCTCTCAGACCGTCTTTGGTTCCCGTGGTAGCGGCGGTTTTCTGTCCAAGGCCACCGGCGCGCTGGCGGCATGCTTCTTTGCCACCTCGCTGACGCTGGCCTATTTCGCCTCCGAGGCAGGCAATGCTGCGCCAGTGGCAGGTATTCCTGACGCCGAGGTCATCGAGCAGCAAAACGGTACGCCGACACTGGACGACAGCTCCACTCAGAACAGCGCACCAGCGCAAGGTGAGGAAAACACCGAAAATTCCGCGCCTACGCTTGACGGTGAGTCAGCTGATGTGGATAATGCTGCGCCAGTGCTGGAGGACAGCGATAGCTGATCTCCGGACTCCCCTAGCCGAAGTGGTGGAATTGGTAGACACGCTATCTTGAGGGGGTAGTGACCGTATGGTCGTGCGGGTTCAAGTCCCGCCTTCGGCACCATTTTCTAAACGGCATCGCCGTTGGGAAAACAAGCTCTCCTGGTACGCCCAGTGATCTTTTCAGGGTTGGCGGTTCGGTGAGATGCCTTGACGCCCTGGTCATGGCGAAGTATACTCACCGGCCTAGATTGATGCGGGGTGGAGCAGTCTGGTAGCTCGTCGGGCTCATAACCCGAAGGTCATCGGTTCAAATCCGGTCCCCGCTACCATCTTCTTGGCAGGCATGCAGGTATCCTCAAGGGGCATGCGTAACATCTGCCAGATGGTGACAGGTTTCTTGGAAAAGCCCCTTCCTGTGAAGGGGCTTTTTGTTAGCAGCTTGCCGGGTGTGCCCGGCAGCGCGAACGCCAATCAGCCACCTGACTTTCCTGTTCACTCCCGGCCAGGTGCTGATGCAACGGCTGTAGGAGCTTTCATTCGTGGCGACCAAAGATGCTGCGCTCAATGCGTTGATCGAACCGGTGGTATCTGCCATGGGGTTCGAACTCTGGGGTATCGATTACCTGTCCCAGGGAAAACATTCCCGTCTGGTGATTTATATCGATCATGCCGATGGTGTCAGCGTCGACAACTGTGCCGATATTAGTCGCCAGGTCAGCGCCATCATGGACGTCGAAGACCCGATCGCTGGTGAATACCGGCTCGAGGTGTCTTCGCCGGGCATGGATCGTCCGCTGTTCACGCTCGACCAGTTCTCTCGTTACGCCGGCCATCACGTGGCGCTGAAGTTGCGCTCCCCGTTCGAAGGGCGGCGCAAGTTTCAGGGACTGCTGGCAGGCGTCGAGGGCGATGAGGTACTGGTTCAGATCGACGGCGAGGAATATTGCTTCCCGATCGATGGTATCGATCAGGCGCGGGTGGTACCGCAGTTCGATAACTGACGTACTCGGGTGCGCCACGGCTGATGCGCAACAGTTGACGCACGACAAGAGAGAACAAGGATCGGTTTTTTGGCGAGGCTTTAAGGCATGAGTAAAGAAATTCTGGCGGTCGTTGATGCGATCTCCAATGAAAAGGGTGTCCCCCGCGAGGTCATCTTCGAGGCCGTAGAAGCTGCGCTGGCAAGTGCCTCGCGCAAGCGCTTCGAGGATGAGGAAGCCAGCGTGCGCGTGCACATCGATCGCGTGACGGGTGAGTACGAGACCTTCCGTCGCTGGGTGGTGGTCGAGGACGACGACTTCGACGGCCCGGATGCCGAAATCAAGCTGACCTTCGCCGAAAAGCGCGATCCGCCGCTGGGCCTGGGTGACGTGGTTGAAGAGCGCATCGAGAATGCCGCCTTCGGTCGTATCGCCGCACAGACCGCCAAGCAGGTGATCGTGCAGAAGGTCCGCGAAGCTGAGCGTGCCGAAGTCGTACGTATCTATGCCGAACGCGAAGGCGAGCTGGTGGCAGGTATCGTCAAGAAGACGACACGTGACGGGTTGATCATTGACCTGGGCGACAACGCTGAAGCGTTCCTGCCGCGCAGTGAGATGATTCCCGGCGAGCGCTATCGCATGAACGAGCGTGTGCGTGCCCTGCTGGTCAAGGTCGACGCCGAGGCGCGCGGTGCGCAGCTGATTCTGTCGCGTACCAACCCGCAGATGATCATCGAGCTGTTCAAGATCGAAGTCCCGGAAATCGCCGAGCAGCTTATCGAGATCAAGGGTGCAGCACGTGATCCTGGCTCTCGCGCCAAGATTGCGGTCAAGACCAATGATCGTCGGATTGATCCGGTAGGTGCTTGTGTCGGTATGCGCGGTTCGCGGGTACAGGCGGTGTCCTCCGAGCTTCAGAATGAGCGCGTCGACATCGTGCTGTGGGATGACAATCCTGCACAGCTGGTGATCAACGCCATGGCGCCGGCGGACGTGGCCTCCATCCTGGTGGATGAAGATGCCCATGCCATGGACGTCGCCGTAGCGGAAGACAACCTGGCCCAGGCCATCGGCCGTAGTGGTCAGAACGTGCGTCTCGCGTCGGAGCTGACCGGGTGGCGTATCAACGTCATGACCGAAGCCGACGCCGAGGCCAAGCGCGATCAGGAAATCGACAGCCTGGTCGAGCACTTCGTTCAGCATCTGGACATCGACGATGATGTCGCCCGGCTGCTGGTCGAGGAAGGGTTCACCTCTCTGGAAGAGGTGGCCTACGTGCCGGTCGAGGAAATGCTGGAAATCGAAGAGTTCGACGAAGACCTCATCGAGGAGCTTCGAGCTCGCGCCAAGGACGAGCTCTTGAACCTGGCCATTGCCTCCGAGGAGGAACTGGACGGAGCCCAGCCGGCGGATGATCTGCTTGAGATGGACGGTATGGAGCGCCACCTGGCCTTCATTCTGGCTAGCCGTGGTATCAAGACCATGGAAGATCTGGCCGAACAGTCCGTCGACGATCTGGTGGACATCGAAGAGGTGGACGAAGAGCGCGCCGCGGCATTGATCATGACCGCCCGTGCGCCTTGGTTCGAGAGCGAACAGTAACAGGGTCACGGGCTGAGGAGGGTCGTAATGTCAGAGATGACCGTTAAGGATTTTGCAGCAAAGGTGGGGCGCGAAGTGCCCCGTCTGCTGGAGCAGATGAAAGAAGCCGGACTCGAGCACAAGTCGGAAGGCGATGCCGTGTCCGAGGAAGACAAGCGCAAGCTGCTGGACTTCCTGACCAAGAGCCACGGTGGTGGTGCAGGCGTCGGTGCTGGTGCGCGCAATCGCATCACCCTGACCCGCAAGACGCGCAGCAAGATCAAGACGAGCGAGCGCGGCAAGACCATCGAGGTGCAGGTTCGCAAGAAGCGCACCTACGTCAAGCGCGAAGAGACCCCGGAAGAAACTCCGGCCCCGGCCGAGGACCACGGTCCGCGTCAGCTGGTCGGTGACATGGCCGATTCTCGTGCGCGTCGTGAGGCTGAAGAAGCCGAAGCGGCCAAGCAGCGCGCCGAAGAGAAGGCGGTTCAGGAAGCCGAGCAGGCGGCCAAGGCCCAGCGTGAAGCTGAACAGGCCGCCGCAGTGCCCGATATCCCCGTGCCCGAGCTCGATACCTCCGCTCCTGCCGGAGACGAGCCCCCGGCGCCGCCGAAGGAAGGCCGTGGTGATGTGCGCCGCGCTGCCGTCAAGAAGGCTGCGGGCAAGGGCGGCAAGAAGGGTCGCAACGAGCGTGACGACGACGACCGTAGCGATCGCGAAGAGCGTCGCCGCGGTGGCGGCAAGAAGGTCAAGCGTGCCGAGCGTCGTGGCAGCCGCCGTGGTGGCAGCCAGGGCAACGGCAAGCATGGCTTCCAGAAGCCGACCCAGCCGATCGTCCGTGAAGTGTCCATTCCCGAGTCCATCTCGGTGGCGGACCTCGCCGACAAGATGTCGATCAAGGCCAACGAAGTCATCAAGGCCATGTTCACCATGGGCGCGGCGGTGACGATCAACCAGACCATTGACCAGGACACCGCGGCGATCGTGGTGGAAGAAATGGGTCACACGCCCAAGCTGGTCAAGGATGATGCCCTCGAGACCGAAGTGCTCGAAGCCATCTCCTACGAGGGTGAGGAAATCACTCGCTCTCCGGTGGTCACGGTCATGGGTCACGTCGACCACGGCAAGACCTCGCTGCTCGACTACATTCGTCGTGCCAAGGTGGCTACCGGTGAGGCAGGGGGCATTACCCAGCACATCGGTGCCTATCACGTCGAAGACGACAGTGATGGTGTGACCTTCCTGGATACGCCTGGACACGCGGCGTTCACCGCCATGCGTGCTCGTGGTGCCAAGGCCACTGACGTTGTCATCCTGGTCGTGGCTGCCGACGACGGCGTGATGCCTCAGACGATCGAAGCGGTCGAGCACTCCAAGGCAGCGGAAGTGCCGATGGTGGTGGCGGTCAACAAGATCGACAAGCCGGAAGCCGATCCCGACCGGGTCAAGAACGAGCTGTCCCAGCACGGCGTCATCTCGGAAGAATGGGGTGGTGACACCCAGTTCGTCCACGTCTCCGCCAAGACCGGCGAAGGCATCGAGGCGCTGCTGGAAGCGGTCCACCTGGTGTCCGAAGTGCTCGAGCTCAAGGCAGTCCCGAGCGCGCCTGGCAAGGGCGTGGTGGTCGAGTCGCGGCTCGACAAGGGACGTGGTCCGGTGGCTACCGTACTGGTCCAGAACGGTACGCTGAAGAAGGGCGATATCGTCCTGGCAGGCCTGCACTATGGTCGCGTACGTGCGCTGACCAACGAGCTTGGCAAGCAGGTCGATGCGGTGGGTCCCGCCATGCCGGTGGAGATCCAGGGCCTCGACGGCACGCCGGAAGCCGGTGATGACTTCATGGTTGTCGCCGACGAGAAGAAGGCCCGTGAAGTGGCCAACTTCCGTCAGGGCAAGTACCGCGAGATCCGTCTGGCACGTCAGCAGAAGGCCAAGCTCGAGAACATGTTCTCGCAGATGGGTCAGGAAGAGGCGGCCAAGGTCAACATCGTGCTCAAGGCCGATGTGCAGGGCTCGTTGGAAGCCATCAAAGGCGCCCTCGAGGAGCTGTCCACCGACGAGGTGCAGGTCTCCGTGGTGTCCTCCGGTGTCGGCGGTATCACCGGTACCGATGCCAACCTGGCCCTGGCCAGTGAGGCCATCGTGGTCGGCTTCAACGTGCGTGCCGACGCGGCTGCCCGCGAGATCATCGAGCGTGAAGGTCTGGAGCTGCGCTACTACAGCGTCATCTACCACCTGATCGACGAGGTCAAGCAGGCCATGAGCGGCATGCTCGAGCCTGAGTGGAAGGAAGAGATCGTCGGTGTGGCCGAGGTCCGTGACGTCTTCCGTGCACCGAAGATCGGTGCGGTGGCTGGCTGCATGGTGGTCGAAGGCACGGTCTTCCGTAACAAGAAGATCCGCGTGCTGCGCGACAACGTGGTCATCTACGAAGGTGAGCTCGAGTCGCTGCGCCGCTTCAAGGACGACGTCCAGGAAGTGCGCAACGGCATGGAGTGTGGCATCGGCGTGAAGAACTACAACGATGTCCAGGTCAACGACAAGATCGAGGTCTTTGACCAGGTCAAGGTCGAGCGCACGCTGTAAGCGTTCGGGGAGTCGTTATCCATGCGCGAATTCAAGCGTACCGACCGAGTGGCCGACCAGCTCCAGAAGGAGCTGGCGGTCCTGATCCAGCGCGAGGTCAAGGACCCGCGCCTGGGGATGGTCACCGTCAGCGGCGTCGAGGTCAGCCGTGATCTTGGCTATGCCGACGTGCATATCACCCTGCTGGGGGAGCAAGACCCCGAGCGGATCAAGGAAAACCTTCAGGTGCTCAAGCGCGCTGGTGGTTTCCTGCGTAGCCAGGTGGCGCGTCGTATCAAGCTGCGCCATGTGCCGGAATTGCGCTTTCATTACGATGAAAGCGTGGTTCGCGGTCAGCACCTGTCATCCCTGATCGAGGAGGCGGTAGCGAGCGATCGTTCGCGCCACGCCGATGATCAGGATGACACTTCCGAGGGTGAAGACGGGGCCAAGGACTAATGGCTCGTCGTCGCCGAGGATTACCGATCGACGGCGTACTGTTGCTGGACAAGCCCAAGGGCATGTCCAGCAATTTCGCATTGCAGCGGGCGAGGCGCCTGTACCAGGCGCAGAAGGCCGGTCACACCGGCACGCTGGACCCCATGGCGACGGGGCTCTTGCCGGTACTGTTCGGCGAAGCCACCAAGTTTTCCAGCCATTTGCTTGAAGCTGACAAGGTGTACCGGACCCGGGTGGAACTGGGTCGTAGCACGGACACCGGTGATGCCGAGGGCAACGTCATTGCCGAGGGTGTGGTGCCCTCGCTGTGCGAGGCGGATGTTGCTTCCATGGTCGACAGCTTCATTGGTGAGCAGGATCAGCTGCCACCAATGTACTCTGCGCTGAAACATCAGGGGCGCAAGCTGTATGAACTAGCCCGAGAGGGCAAAAGCGTAGATCGTGCAACGCGACGGATAAGGGTGTATGATGCCCGGCTACTCTCAGCGAGCCTTGCCGGGAATGCACCCGCCTTCGAGTTGGAGGTCCGGGTCAGCAAAGGCACTTATGTGCGTACCCTGGCCGAGGACATGGCCAAGGCGCTGGGATGCGAAGGACATATTTCGCAGCTCAGAAGGCTCAAGACAGGCCCTTTCGATGCCGAGGGCATGCTCGATTTCGAGAGGCTCGAGGCCGATGACGCCGCCGCACGTGAAGCGCATCTAGCGCCGATCGACAGCCTGCTTCAGCATCTGCCGGCACACCGCCTCAGTGAGGCTGGTGTCGCGGCCATGCGCTTTGGGCGAACCGCCCGGGGCGAGGTGGAGCAGCACGCGTTGGCCCAGATGACGGCCAGCGAAGGATCACTGTATCGACTTTATCAGGGCGAGTCCTTTATCGGGCTTGGTCTGGTGGAGCCAGTCGGGGACATCGTGCCTCGGCGCCTGCTGAGTTCGTTCGTCGCGGGCTCGGGGCAAGACTGACCTCCTCAAGGGGTTGTGGCAGCTGGAGACTGCAAATATGCGTGGTCTCCGACATTCATCATTCAGGCATATTGCTTACTGGAGAGACAGATGGCACTTACCGCCGAACAGAAGGCCGACATCGTCAACGAATACGGCCGTGGTGACAACGATACCGGTTCCCCCGAGGTTCAGGTGGCCCTGCTGAGCGCCAACATCAACGGCCTGCAGGATCACTTCAAGACCAACAAGCAGGACCACCACTCCCGTCGTGGCCTGATCCGCATGGTCAACCAGCGCCGCAAGCTGCTGGACTACCTCAAGCGCAAGGATTTCGAGCGCTATCAGTCTCTGATCCAGCGTCTGGGCCTGCGTCGCTAAGCAGTGCTGACATGACAAGGCTTCCTTGTGGAAGCGGCGTCACACAAAGGGCAGTCCTTCGGGGCTGCCCTTTGTCGTTTTTGGCCGCAGTAGGGGAGGCCAGGCAGGTCCTTTGTCCTTTGTGGTGGCCCTCGCGGGTCTGACCCCCTAAAATAGTGCGCGAGTCAAAACGACCCAAACATCGAAAAGTAAAGGAAGTCGCCGTGAATCCGGTCAAAAAGACGTTTCAGTACGGTCGCAGCACCGTCACTCTGGAAACCGGGCGTATCGCCCGCCAGGCCACCGGTGCCGTGATGGTCACCATGGACGACACCGTGGTGCTGTGCACCGTGGTGGCAAGAAAGGAAGCCAACCCCAGCCAGCCTTTCTTCCCGTTGTCCGTTCATTACCAGGAAAAGACCTACGCGGTCGGCAAGATTCCTGGCGGCTTCTTCAAGCGTGAGGGACGCCCCACCGAGAAGGAAACCCTTACCTCTCGACTGATCGATCGTCCGATCCGTCCGCTGTTCCCCAAGGGCTTCATGAACGAAGTCCAGGTGATCTGCACCGTGTTGTCCACCGATCGCAACCATGATCCGGATATCGCTGCGATGATCGGCACCTCTGCCGCTCTGGCCATTTCCGGTGTGCCGTTCAATGGCCCCATCGGTGCTGCACGCGTGGCCTTCAACGAAGAGCGCGGCTACTTCCTCAACCCCACCGTGGAAGAGCTTGAAGGCTCCGAGCTGAACATGGTGGTCGCAGGGACCGAAAAGGCCGTGCTGATGGTCGAGTCCGAAGCAGAAGAGCTGCTCGAGGACGAGATGCTGGGCGCCGTGCTGTTCGGTCACCAGGAGATGCAGACCGTCATCCAGGCGATCAACGAGCTGACCTCCGAGGCCGGCAAGGCCAAGTGGGAGTGGCAGCCTGCCGCCGAGAATACGCCGCTCAAGGATGCCGTCGCCCAGGGCTTCGAAGCCAAGGTCGGCGAGGCCTACCGCATCACCGACAAGATGCAGCGCCAGGATGCCCTGTCCGCGCTCAAGGCCGAGGCCGTCGCGCAACTCGCCGGTGAAGAAGAGGGCAAGTTTGACGCCTCCGAGGTGGAAGGCGCCTTCGCCGGTCTCGAGAAGCGCGTGGTGCGTGCTCGCGTGATCAAGGGCGAGCCGCGTATCGACGGTCGCGACCACAAGACCGTGCGTCCGCTGGCCATCGAGGTCGGTACCCTGCCCAAGACCCACGGCAGCGCCATCTTCACCCGTGGCGAGACCCAGGCGGTGGTCGTCGCGACCCTGGGCACCCTGCGTGACTCCCAGCTGATCGAATCGCTGGAAGGTGAGCGCAAGGACCGCTTCCTGCTGCACTACAACTTCCCCCCCTACTCGGTGGGCGAGGCTGGCTTCATGGGCGGTCCCAAGCGTCGCGAGATCGGTCACGGTCGTCTGGCCCGTCGTGGTGTCCAGGCCATGCTGCCGGCGGAAGAGGACTTCCCCTACACCATTCGCGTGGTCTCCGAGATCACCGAGTCCAACGGCTCCAGCTCCATGGCCTCCGTCTGCGGCACCTCGCTGGCACTGATGGACGCCGGTGTGCCGATCAAGGCGCCGGTGGCGGGTATCGCCATGGGCCTGGTCAAGGACGCCGACGGCTACGCCGTGCTGACCGACATCCTCGGCGACGAGGATCACCTCGGCGACATGGACTTCAAGGTGGCCGGTAGCGCCGAGGGTGTCACCGCCCTGCAGATGGACATCAAGATCGAGGGTATCGACGAGCAGATCATGGAAACGGCCCTGAACCAGGCCCATGATGCGCGCATCAGCATCCTCGAGCAGATGAACACCGTGATCGCCGAGAGCCGCGCCGAGGTGTCCGACAACGCGCCCTCCATGGCCACCATCAAGATCGACCCGGACAAGATCCGCGACGTCATCGGCAAGGGCGGCGCCACCATCCGCAAGATCTGCGACGATACCGGCGCCTCCATCGACCTGGACGACGACGGCACTGTTCGCATCTACGCCGAGGACAAGAAGGCGGCCAAGAAGGCCATCGACACCGTGCTGGCGATCACCGCCGAGGCGGAAATCGGCAAGCTGTACCGCGGCAAGGTGGTGCGTATCGCCGACTTCGGCGCCTTCGTCAACATCATGCCTGGCACCGACGGCCTGGTGCACATCTCCCAGATCGTGCCAGAGCGTGTCAATGACGTGCGTGATTACCTGAACGAAGGTGATGAGGTGGTGGTCAAGGTGCTCGACATCGACAACCGCAATCGCGTCAAGCTGACCATCAAGGAAATGACCGAGGAAGAAAAGGCGGCTTTTGAAGCTGAGGAAGCCGCTGCCGAGGTCTGATGACGGCAAGCCATCGACGCCCCCGTTGCTGACGCCGCGGGGGCGTTTTTGTGTTACGCCCCTGATCGTCAAGTGCGCAGGGGATGAGGTTTGAGGCAAGCATGAGTGATGAGGGTAGTGGCTCTGGCATGACGACCGTCACCCAGCGACGAGACTGGTGTGCCGTGTTCAGCGTAATGGCAGGTATCTTCCTGCTGGTCACGGCAGAACAGCTGCCTATTGGGTTGCTATCGCAGCTCGCTACGTCGCTGGATGTCAGTGAAGGGCAGGCAGGCCTGATGATTACGGTGCCTGGCGTCGTCGCCGCCTTTGCCGCGCCTTTGCTGCCGGTCGCGGTAGGGCGCCTGGACCGACGCTATCTGCTGACAGGCCTCATGCTGGTCATGACCATCGCCAGCGTGCTCGGCGCGCTGATGGACAGCTTCGCAGGGCTGTTGGCGACTCGCGTGCTCATCGGCTGCTGTATCGGCGGTTTCTGGGCCATTGCCGGTGGTTTGGCCGGCAGGCTGGTCGCGCTGGAGCATGTGCCGAGGGCGATGTCATTCATTTTCAGTGGTGTGGCAGCGGCGACGGTGTTGGGCGTTCCTGCGGGCACCTGGCTTGGGGGTGTCACTGACTGGCGTATTGCCTTTGCCGCCCTGGGTGGGCTGAGCCTGCTGGTGTGTCTCTGTCTATGGCAGCTGCTGCCGTCCTTGCCCGCGCAGAAACCGGTTCGTCTGGTAAGCCTGGGCGGACAGCTGAAACTGCCAGGCGTGTGTATCGGTGCACTCGCAACTGCCCTGATCGTGGTCGGTCACTTCGCCGCCTATACCTTTATCAGCCCCATTTTGCAGCGACTCGGGGGAATCCCATTGAGTGATGTCTCGCGTCTGTTGCTGCTGTTCGGTGCTGCCGGTCTGATGGGCAATTTCATTGCCGGTGGGCTGGCGGGCCGCCAGCCGTATCTGACGGTGCTATTGATTCCTCTGGTGCTGGCTGGGGTGGCGCTGGGCTTTCCGTGGTTTGGCGTCACCGCGACCGGTGCAAGCGCGCTGTTGATGCTGTGGGGGTTTGTGTTCGGTGGCATTTCGGTCAGCCTTCAAACCTGGATACTGCGCTCGGCGACCAATCCGGAAGCGGCCACCGCCATGATGGCCTTCGTCTTCAACCTATCGATTGGTCTTGGCGCCCTGTCCGGCGGGCGGGTGGTCGATAGCTGGGGACTGTCGTCGGTACTCCTGGCAGCGGGTGGCCTGTTCTCCCTCGCCGCTTTGCTGGTGCTGGCGACACCCTCACGCGTGGTGGGCCGTCAGCGATCCTCCCACGGGTGAGGGCGTACAACGGCCTAATCTTGCGTGTTTCTTTTCATCAAGTATCGAACGTGAGGAATGCTGATGCTTCCATCCTTCGTGCGCCCGTCCTCCTGGCGAGGCTGGCTGTTGCTGGGGATCTTTGGGGTGATCGTGCTGGCCGGTGTGTGGCCCGTGATCGAATGGATCAACCGGGCCGAGTTGGTGCTGGGCGTCCCCGCTATCGTGGCCTGGAGCTATGTGATCTTGCTGTGCTGCGTGCTGGCGATGCTGCTGGGAAATCGTTTGCTTCGAGAGAAAGGAGAGGATGACGGTGAGCACTGAATGGCTGCCGCTTGGTCTGACATTGGGCTATGTTCTGGTGGCGATGGTGATTGGTCTGGGTGGGCATCGTCGCGGATCCCGCTCGGCGTCAACCCTGGAGGAATGGGGAGTCGCAGGCCGCAGCATGGGGCCGGTCACACTGTATCTGTTGATTGCCGCCGGTAGCGTCAGTGCCTACACCTTCATGGGGGCACCGGGTTGGGCCTATGCCAAGGGCATTCCGGTGTTCTATGTGGTGGTCTATCTGGGGTATCTCGCGCTGGTAGCGTGGTACTTCGGGCCCAAGGTATGGGCCTTTGGCGCCCACTTTGGCCACGTTACCCAAGCCAGCGCCATCGCCGATCGCTATCAGAGTCGAGCGCTTGGTGCTCTCGCTGCGCTGGTGATGGCGGTGGGGTCATTGGCCTATGCGGTGCTGCAGACGGTCGGCTCGGCTTACATTTTGCACGTGATGAGTGGCGGCCTGATACCGGTATGGGCGGGGGTTGTGGTCGTCCTTGGCGCCATTGCTGTGTATCTCACCCTGCGTGGTCAGCGTGCCATCGGCCGCACCAATGTGTTTCAGGGGGTGCTGATGTTCGTGGTGGCCTGGATAGTAGGCCTGTGGGCCACCCATGTCTTTACCGGTGGCTGGCACTTTGCCGATGTCTATCAGCAGGTCCTTGAACAGCGTCCCGAGTACCTGACGCTGCCCGGCGCCGGAGGCGACATGAGTTTTGCCTTCTGGACCACATCGATCATCGTATCCATGCTGTCTTTCATGCCGCCGGTATGGACCCAGTGGATGAGTGCCACTTCAGCGCGTTCCCTGCGTCTCGCTGCCACCTGGCTGCCTAGCTACTACCTGGTGATCCTGCCGTTGGTGACGGTGGGCTTTATCGGCGTATTTGCCCTTCCTGGTCTGGATCGAGCGGACACGGTGGTACTCGAATATGCAATGACGCATCTGCCTGTGGTGCTGGTGGGTCTGCTGGGTGCCGGGACTCTGGCGGCCTCCATGTCGTCTTCGGAGCCCTTTATCCATTCCGTGGCACTGAGCCTGAGTCGCGATGTGATCGCGCCCTGGGCCGGGTGGTCAGATGAGCGGGCGGGGCAATGGGCGAAGCGCCTGGTGGTCGCTCTGATGGCTCTGATCATTGCCCCTCTGGCCATTGCTGAGCCAGGTAGCCTGGTCATGATCCTGCTGATTGGTCTGGGGTTCGCCTCGCAGGTGGTACCGGCATTTATTGGCATGTTCTTCTGGCCCAGAGCGAACGCGCCAGGGGTCATCGCGGGTATCCTCGCCGGGTTTATCGTGACGGTGACCTGCATCACGCTGTGGCCGCATCCGCTGGGTATCCACGCTGGGTTCTGGGGGATGATGATCAATCTGCCGGTGTTCGTCGGCGTGACGCTGATGACCTCGCCCACCGACCCGGCGGTGGTCGACCGCTTCTTCCGCCTTGCGGCCCCCTGGTGGACGACGCGTGGCGTGCGGGCAGAAGCGTGATCACGCCTGATGTCGTGTTACCCAGACATGCAAAACCCCCGCCGTTGGCGGGGGTTTTGCTGTGCTTCCACTGTGGTCGACCTGTCGATCAGCGCTCGATGGCGAGCGCCACGCCCTGACCACCGCCGATACACAGGGTGGCCAGGCCTTTCTTGGCGTCACGGGCGATCATCTCGTGGACCAGGCTGACCAGGATACGGCAGCCGGAGGCTCCGATCGGGTGACCGATAGCGATAGCGCCACCGTTGACGTTGATCTTGGAGGTGTCCCAGCCCAGTTCCTTGTTGACGGAAAGTGACTGGGCGGCGAAGGCTTCATTGGACTCGATAAGATCCAGCTCTTCATGGGTCCAGCCGGCCTTTTCCAGACAGCGGCGAGTGGCCGGTGCCGGTCCGATGCCCATGATGGCGGGGTCAACACCAGCGTTGGCGTAGGCCTTGATACGGGCCAGCGGCGTCAATCCGAGTGCTTCTGCCTTGGCAGCGGAACAGAGCATGACGACGGCGGCGCCATCGTTGATGGAGGACGCATTGCCAGCGGTCACGGTGCCATCTTTCTTGAAGGCGGGGCGCATGCCACCAAGCTTTTCCGCGGTGACCTCGCGCGGGTTCTCGTCGGTGTCAAAGACGACCGGGTCACCCTTGCGCTGCGGGATCTCGATAGGAACGATCTGCCCCTTGAAGCGGCCTTCCTTTATGGCTGCGGCCGCCTTCTGCTGAGAGGCAGCGGCAAACTCATCCATGTCTTCGCGAGTGATACCGTATTTTTCTGCCAGGTTTTCGGCGGTGATGCCCATGTGGTAGTTGTTGAAGGCATCCCACAGGCCGTCATTGACCATGGAGTCGACCGCTTTCCAGTCGCCCATGCGCTGGCCGGTGCGCGAATTTGGCAGCACGTGGGGTGCCAGAGACATGTTCTCCTGGCCACCGGCGATGATCACCTCGGCGTCACCCAGCATGATCGCCTGAGCACCCAGGTGCAGCGCCTTGAGGCCGGAACCGCAGACCTTGTTGATGGTCATGGCAGGTACGGCGTCGGGCAGGCCTGCCTTGATCGAGGCTTGGCGTGCTGGATTCTGGCCTACTCCCGCGGTGAGTACTTGCCCCAACAGAACTTCGTCGACCTCTTCCGGCTTGATGCCGGTCTGCGCTATCACGTCCTTGATCACGGCGGCTCCCAGGTCGCTGGCGGGAATGCCGGCGAGCGAGCCTCCGAAGGAACCAACGGCGGTACGACGTGCAGCAACGATCACCACTTCTTGCATGGAGTGTCTCCTGACTTGTAGGGGCTGTCCCGTCAGCATAGGGAGCCTTGTGCAGCGCGGCAATCCCCGGATGCCGGGTTTCTACGGGGGACTTTAGTATAGCTACCGGGTCTGGTTTTGGAGGCGTTGTGGCCAATCGCGCATAGAGGCAAGGCTCCTCTCATCAAGCCAATACGGATGTATGGTGAGGGGAGCCGCCCCGCGGTGACTTACATCGTGGCCTTGGCGGCGAGGCGCTCGATGGTGTCGACCAGCTGGTCTGCATGGGTAATACCCACCGCCCCTTCCGGGGTGTCTTCTTCTTCCGGGAAGTGGTTGATGTGAATCACCTGCATTCCTGCCTTGAGGCCCGCTTCGACACCGACGGCGGCATCATCGATGACGACGCAGTGCTCGGGGGATACGCCCATGGCCTCTGCAGCGGCTAGGTAGAGTCCCGGGTCCGGCTTCCATACACCCAGCTCGTAAGCGCTGAAGAGGTGATCGCCGAAGTGCGGGGCCAGTCCGGTGGTTGCCATGGCCAGTCGAATCTTGGCGATAGGGCCGTTGGAGGCTACCGCCTTGGGGTGGTCGGCCAGGGCGTCCAGCGCCTGCGGGATACCCGCTATCGGCACGAGTTCCTGCTCCATGCGCTCGGCCATGTTGGCGCGCAGGCGATCTTCCATGATCTGACGCTGGTCGTCAGCCAGCGAGCCGAAACGGCTTTCCAGCTCCTGCACAATGTCGAGAAAGCGGACGCCGCGAAATTCCTCCATGTACTGTTCTGCGGAAAACGGCAGGCCAAAGGGCGGAAAGGTGTCGGCCATGGCACGCGCCAGCAACGGCTCGCTGTCTACCAGGGTGCCGTCGGAATCGAACAGCAGGCAAAGGGGCGGCTGAGTCTGGGACATGGGTTCCTCATAGATGGAGCGGCGACCGCGTCGACGGTCGCCACCAGGATGGTCAGACAAAATCCGGTGCAATCAGACGGGGTATGGTCAGCACGATGTCGGGGAAGACAATCAGCAGCAAAATGACCGCCAGCATGATCGACAGGTACAGCATGGTCGTGCCAAGCGCCTTGAGCAGGGGAATTCCCCCGATCTTGGCGGATATCATCAAGCACAGTCCATAGGGGGGAGTGATCAGCCCTAGGCCGAGGGCCATGACGGCGATGACGCCGAACTGCACGGGATGAACGCCCGCCTGCATGGCCAGGGGCTGGAAGATCGGTGCCATGATGGCCATTGCCGGCAGTGAGTCCATGAAGGTACCGATGACCAGCATGACCACCGTCATGATGATGAGCAAGGTGATCGGGTCGGTGATGTTGACGCCTTGCATCAGCTTGGGAGGTATCTGGTAGAAGCTGATCAGGTAGCCGAAGATGGCCGCGCCGACGAGGCTGAAGAGCGACAGCGAGCACAGCCGCACCGTGTCGGTGGACGCATCCAGTACTTGGCGGAAGCTCAGCTCACGATAGACGATGAAGCCCAGGGCCAGGGCGTACAGCACGGCGATCACGGCGGCCTCTGTCGGGGTGACGATACCCAGCGTGATGCCGCCAATGATGACTACCGGTATGCCGGCAGCCAGCAGCCCGTCCTTGCCGGAACTGGCCAGTTGTCGCCAGCTGGCGCGGGGACGCACGGGCACCTGGTAGCGTCGCACATAGCCGACGTTCATCAGCAGCTGTGCGATGCCGATCATCACCCCTGGCAAGATACCACCGAGAAACAGACCCGCAATGGAGGTGTTGGTCAGCGCTCCCCAGACGATCATGTTGATCGACGGGGGAATGATGATGCCCATCACCGATGATGCTGCCGTCACGGCAACGGCAAAGTGAGTGGGGTAGCCCTCTCGCTGCATGGCTGGAATCAGCACGGTGCCGACGCCTGCGCTGTCGGCCGTAGACGAACCCGATACGCCGGCAAACAGCATGCTGACCATGACATTAACGTGGGCCAGGGCGCCTTTGACATGACCCACCAGGCGCATGCACAGGGTGATCAGGCGATCCGTGATACGCGCAGCGTTCATCAGATTGCCAGCCAGCAGAAACAGCGGCACGGCGAGCAACACGAAGGAGTCCATGCCGTTGTACATGCGCTGGAACATGACCCAGTAGGTCAGGCGGGGGTCGAGTATCACCATGCCGACCGCCGTCAGTACCAGCGCCATGGCAATCGGCACGCCCACCACAATCAGTACGCCAAGCAGGCCGAACAGCAGCCACGGCAGGATATAGAGTGCATCCATGGAGATCATGAGGGCCTCCCGTCACTAGCGTCCTGAGAGGGCGTCTCCAAGGTCACCTGGTGACCTTGCTGCGCATCGATGGATTCCTGTACGGGATCCGGAGTGTTCATGGCAGCTTCCATGCTATCGAGGCCGTCGAGTGCGGCACGGACCAGACGTTCGATGGCGAACAACATGATGAACACGCCGCAGACCATGAAGGTGGCGTAGACGAAGATCATCGACATGCCGGAGGCCGTGGCGCTGCGACGAAGACCCGAGAGGGCGAACTCCTGGCCGTGCACGACGAAGATCGTGCCGACGGCAAGACAGGCAAGATCGCGTATCCAGCGGGTCAGTCGATCGGCGCGGGAACCTCGCGGAAAGGCTTCCAGCACGAAGTGATCCGCATGCAGCACGCCAATGGCGGTGCCGAGCATGATCATCCACTGGAACGCAAACCGGCTGAACTCTTCTGTCCAGTACAGGCGAGGCAGCAAAGGCAGGTTGCGGCTGACGATTTGATAGATGATCAGGGCGATAAAGCCGAACAGCAGGGCCAGCAATACCCAGTGCAGCAGTTTCTCCAGGGCGCGATTGATGCGCGCAAGAAGATCCAGGAAGAGCCTCATGGCTTCATCCTCTTGAGACGGTGGGCACCGGGGCAGGCCCCGGTGCTTGAAGGATCATTACTCGGCGTTGACGATCATCTGGTGGAGCTCGCTCAGCCCCATTTCGTCAATCACTTCGGCGAGCGGTTCACGTACGATCTGCTGCATCTGCTCGCGGTCGAGCTCATGCAGGGTGGCCCCTTCTTCCACCAGCAGCTCGAGTGCTTCGGCATCTTGTTCGAGCTGTACGCCGCGGGCGTAGCTGGCGGCCTGGCTGGCGGCTGCCATGACCGCTTCCTGCTGGGCATCGTCCAGCCGGTCCCAGGTCAGTTCCGACATGGTCAGCAAGCGCACGGTGATGTCATGCTCGGACAGACCGATATGGGGCGCTACCTCGTGGAAGCGCATGCGGTGGATCCACTCGGCTTCATTGAGCAGGCCATCAATGGCACCCAGTTGCAGACCGGTGTAGATCTCTTTCCATGCCATGACGGTCGGGTCTGTCCCCAGCGCCGACCAGGCGGTGATGAGGGGCTTGGTAGGATTGGTGCGCAGTTTCATGCCATCGAGATCATCGAGACTGTCCAGCGGCCGGCTGGAGACGATCTGGCGCTTGCCGCCACCAAAGAACGCCAGCACTTTCACGCCGGTTTCGGCGGTGATCTGGTCGGCGATTTCCCGGCCCACGTCGCCGTCCAGGACGGTCTGCCAGTGCTCCTGATCGCGATACAGGAAGGGAATGGAGAAGACATTGGCCGTGTCAGAGAAGTCGGTGATCAAGCCGGGGTTGACGATGGACATATCCAGGGCGCCAGCCATCAGCTGCTCAAACATCTCGGTCTCGTGGCCAAGCACGGAATTTCCCATGATCTGGACGCCAAGATCGACGTCCTGCTCTTCCAGCAGTTCCTTGAACCGGGTGGCGCCCAGGTGATAGGCGGTGTCTTCCGTGCCGCCATGACCAAAGCGCAGGTCGTAGGCGTGAACCGGGGCGGTAAGACTCAGTCCTGCGACCAGCGTGGCGCCGGCCAACAGGCTCTGGCCGAGGCGAGTCAGGGTAGTGCGGCGGGAGGGGGCGAGGGCGTGTGTCATGATTACCTCAATTATTGTGGTATGCATTTGGGGTGTTACAGGTGGAGCCGGTGAAACGGGAGACCTGCCGAAGCTGTCGCCCGGCGTCTATCCGTCGTTCAGTTCGTCTGCATTGACCGGGCTCAGTGGGCGTTGGCCGCTGAGCGCCAGGCGAATATTGTCGATAGCGCGCTGAGCCATGGCCGTGCGGGTTTCGTGAGTGGCGGAGCCAATGTGGGGTAGCGCCACCACGTTGGCCATGTGCGGCAACGGGGAGTCGGCGGGCAAGGGTTCCTTCTCGAATACGTCGAGACCGGCTGCATGCAGGGTGCCGTCCTTGAGCGCTGCAATCATGGCGGCTTCATCGACCACCTTGCCCCGGGCCACGTTGACGAAGATCGCTCCGGCCTTCATGCGGGCGAACTCGGCGGCGCCGATCAGCTTTTCCGTTTCTGCGGTCAGTGGCACCGTGACACAGACGATGTCCGCTTCTTCTAGCAATTGATCGAGCTCTCGGTGCTGTGCACCCAGTTCTGCGTCCAGTGCCGGCTTGGGCGAGGCCTTGGCGTAGAGAATCTTCATGCCGAAGCCCAGCGCACCGCGACGGGCGATGGCGGCACCGATACGCCCCATGCCGACCATGCCTAAGGTCTTGCCGTGCACGTCGGTGCCGAAGTGAGATTTGCCGATGCTTTCTGTCCACTTGCCTTGTTTGATCAGCTCGGCCAGCTCGATGGCGCGCCGGGCGGTACTCATGATCAACAAGAAGCCGGTGTCGGCGGTGGTCTCGGTCAGCACATCCGGCGTGTTACACAGCAAGATGCCGCGACGGGTCAGCTCCTCGACAGGGTAATTGTCATAGCCCACCGAGATACTGGCGATGGCCTCGAGCTGCGGGGCCTGATCGAGCAGGGCTGGAGTGATCTTGAGGCTGGCGCCGACCAGTCCGTGGGCCCGTGACAGGGCTTCCATGAACTCAGGGTCATCGGCATGGGTCACGTGAGGCAGGTAGTCGACCTCGAAGTCAGCGCGAAGGCTGTCGAGCTGATCGGCGCTGATCTCGCGAAACACCAGAATACGTCGGGTCATGGGGGACTCTCTTGTCGTTGTCGCGGTTGTTGTTACTGTCGTGGTCGGATAGCGGTCGGATCGTGGCTGCCAGTGGGGGTGTTGCCGCGAGGATGTCCCTGGCGGCAACGCCACGGCTCAGGCAGGCAGCGCGGCTTCCAGCTGGCCCAGCCGAGCACGACTCGGCAAGCCTTCCATGTCGCCCAGGACTTGCACCTGCGCGGCACCGATCAGGTTGGCGCGCTTGAGCGCCTCACGGGGGTCCAGGCCGTCCAGCATGGCGCTGACGAAACCTACCGCGAAGCCGTCGCCAGCACCGACCGTATCCACCACCTTGGCGACCGGCACGCCGGGTGCGGTGAAAGCCTCATCCTGACCTGTGAGACGGCCGCGGTAGAAACTGCCTTCAGGCCCCAGCTTGATCACCACCGCCTCGGCACCCTGGTCCAGGTAGAAACCTGCGATGTCATGGGCCGTGTCTTGGCCGGTCAACAACCTGCCTTCGGCAAGGCCAGGCAAGACCCAGTTGGCATGGGCGGCAAGCTCATTGAGGGTCGTGCGCATCTGCTGCTCGCTGGCCCACAGGGTGGGGCGGAGGTTGGGGTCGAACGATACGCTGACCCCGTGCTGGCGGGCCTGGCCCAATAGATGGCGCGATAGCGCCAGACAACTCGCCGATACGGCGGGCGTGATGCCGGTTGCATGGAGGTGCCGCAGCGATGGAATGTCGATCTGGGCTGCGTCCTCCACCGACATCTGGCTGGCGGCGCTGTTCTTGCGCAGGTACTCGACCTTCGGGTCGGCGCCTCCCTCGGCGCGTTCCTTGAACACCAGGCCGGTGGCATGGTCCGGGTCGGTGGTCAGATAGCGGCAGTCGAGACCTTCTTTTTCCAGCGTCGAGCGCAGATAGCGACCAAAGCTGTCGTTGCCGACACGACTCATCCAGCCGACGTTGAACCCCAGTCTCGACAGGCCGATGGCGACGTTGGTATCGGCCCCCGCGCAGCCGCGTGAGAAGCGTTCGACGTCGGCCAGATCGCCAGGCACGTCGGCAACGAACAGGGCCATGGCCTCGCCGAAGGAAAGAATGTCGGGAGTATCGTGGTTCATGATGAAATCTCGGGTGATGAAGAGGTGGCCAGTGGCCGCTGGGTCGATCCTCTCGGAACAAGGGTAGGGGCGAACATGTGGCGACGCGCTGCTGTCGCCTGATGGCTGCTGCGCTGCTTCAGACAGTCAACAGCAGCCTGGCCGATCAGGTCGGTAGGCTGCTCCAGCGTGGTGATGCCGGGATCGGTCAGGTCGCACCACTCTAGCTCGTCGATACCCATCAACCCGATCTCTCCCAGGGGGTAGCCGAGGTATTTCATCCGTCGTGCCACGGCCAGGGTGACCTGGCCGTTGGCACAGAGAACGGCGCAGGACGGATGAGGGTGATCCACATGACGGGCAAGCGCCGCGTCCAGCGCCTGGTGGTCTTTCAGCTCGAGCGCCAGCGTCTGTGCATCAACAGCGCGTGCACGACATTGCGTCTCAAAACGCTCCAGGCGGGCCTGGCGTGAGCTCGCCTGAGCTGGGGGCTCAGACACAAACAGCAGGCGGGTGTAGCCCTGCTCGACCAAATGGTCGATGGCCATATCGATGGCGGTGGCGTTATCCAGGCCCACCTCATCGACATCGACTCCCTTGAGCGAACGGTCCAGCAGCACCATCGGAGTTCCGCTCGCCGCCAGCTGTGCGAGCGCATCGCTGTGGCGGCCCGCCGCATTCACCACCAGCCCTTCGATACGATAGGAGGACAGTAACGCCAGCTGCTGGCGCTCCTGATCAAGGTCGTTGTCGCTGTTGCATAGCATGAGCGACAGCCCGGCCTGTCGGCAGGCCTTTTCCACGCCGTGCATGATGGCGACTGAGTACGGATTGTGGATATCGGCAACCAGCATGCCGATCAAGCCTGAGGGACCTCCTTTGAGTCCTCTGGCCATGGGGTTCGGTTGATAGCCCAAGGCCGTTGCCGCCGCCACGATACGCTCCTGCATGGCCGTAGACAGGCGCTCGCGCTCACCGCTGTAGTAGCGGGACACACTGGTCTTGGAGACCCCAGCTTCGCGGGCAACTTCCAGAATCGTGGCGCGGTGTTGTCGTTGGTTCATGCTCTGGCAGAGTCTCAGGCGGGGTTGATGGCGCGAAAAAGATATGGGTTCAAGAGGTATCCATGGCGGCGGCGTCACGCCACTCTGGGTCAAAATGGGAACGTTCCCATATGGTGCAAAGCTTAGGCGTCAAGGCGGGCGTCGGGCAAGGCGTCAGGGCTTAGACAAAGGTCGGGTGTGACGCGCATCAATGAAAAGGCCCGGCAGCAAGCCGGGCCATGAAAAGCAGAAGTGAGCGAGCTTAGGGCAGCGCTGAAGTCATCAGCCGAGCGGCCCAAGGCGACCGCCGCGCAGATCCGAAGCCTATGCGGTATAGCTGAGAAGTTCGAGCAGCGCGCAACCCAATGAATCGTGGTCGCAGGCCTTTATGCGGTGTTTTCTTAGCCGCTGGATATCATCGAGTGGCGGTTGCGGTCGCGCTGGAGGCGGCCGATGACGGTGGGCAGTTGAAACATGCTGGTGATCATGTGGGCGCCCTCAGGGGTCTCCTCTGCATCGGCAAAGCGATTGAGGTGTATCACCGTCATGCCGGCGGCTAGGGCCGCCTGGACACCAACGATGGCATCGTCGATGGCCACGCAGTCCTCGGCGGCGAAGCCCATGATGCTTGCCGCGTGAAGATACAGGCAGGGATCAGGCTTCCAGCAATTCGCGGTGTAGCCGCTGAAGAGCCGGTTGCCAAAGACCTCCGTCAAGCCGACGGTGGCCAGGGACGTGCGTACCTTGTTTTCAGGCCCATTCGAGACCACGCCCATGGAATAGCGGGATAACGCCGCCAGCGCTTCGGTGGCGCCGGCAATTGGCGTCAGGTCGGTGGCCAGGCGGCGGTTGAGGTTGGCACGCATGCTGGCTTCGAGAGACTCGAGGTGGTCGGGGTCGACACGGCCATGCTGAGCCTCGAGCGCCGCGACGATATTGCGAAACCGCGCCCCGCGAAAATCGCCCATGTAATCTTCGGCCCTGAAGGGAAGGCCGGCTGCAGTCAGGCTGACGGCCATTTCTGCCGCCAGTAGTGGCTCGCTGTCTACCAGCGTGCCGTCACAGTCAAATAGAAGGCATAGAGGGCGGGGCATGGGAGCGACCTCGCGAGTCGTGCAATAGCGTTATCGAACAGTGTTGCAGATTTCCGCGGAGTCTGCCTGTGTTCGTAGGCGAAAACCATAATTTTTGAACACTGTTTTCTCACGCTGCGCATTGTGCACTATTGCGGTGCATGAATGACCGGTTTGAGGGGAGGGGGCGGTCTTGGCTATGCTGATTTGGCGTGATGTTCGACATCTCACATTCGGGGAAGGAGTACCCGTTTGATTTGCCCGCCAGTGAAGCGGGCATCGTCAGCGTTCAAGGAGGTAAATGTGAAGGAAGAAACACTGTGGTCCATTGTCGGATCCGTCGCCGCGGTAGGGGCCAGCCTGATGTCGAGACAGGCAGCCGAGAAGACGTATCGCAAGGTGGCGGATGCCGAGCCGCCGGATAATCCTGAGCGGGACGACGTGCGCTGGCGGGACGCGCTGCTATGGGGCGCTGCCACGGGAGTCCTAGTGGGCGTAGCGCGGGTCGTCGGGCGCAGCGCCGGCAACAAGGCCCTCGCTCAGCGCCGGCGCTCGCGGCACCGTCTGCCTCGACCCGGCAAGTAGACGTTTCGCGGGTGTGGTTGTGTGTCTGGCGCTCAGGGCGCCAGACACCTCCATGATGCCTGGCGGTGCCCCTCATGACGTGACCTTCCTCTGGGCCTAGCCCACCAGCTCCACCGCTTTCGCGCCGCGCATGCAAAAGCCTTGGGCGATGGCGGCTGTCCCAGCCCAAGCCCAAGCCCAAGCCCAAGCCCAAGCCCAAGCCCAAGCCCCAGCCCCAAGTCTCCCGGGAGGCGGATAACGCATTGTCCGCGGAGACGTTCCGGGTGAGCCCTTATTTTCCTGTCTCAGTAGCGCTTGCCCGGGTCGATGCCCCTGTCAGCCAATGGCCTCCCCTCCTGAGAGCCCTCGCTAGTCACTGCGCTGTAGTGCGCCATGTCTATCGCTTGGGCACAGCTATGTCTCAGGGGAAATGATGAGATGTGTTTCACTCGCGGAGAGCTCCAGCGTCCGACAAGAAGGGCGTGCCTTCGAGTTGCCCTGAACAAATGCGCCACCCGCCGCAGGGTCAAGATCGTGTCATGACCTAGACGGCTGGCACCGCGCGCTTCCCCGAGTGGACGAGATCATTTATCGACATGAGTAGAAAGACATGAGTAGACGAGGGCCGCGACGATGACGCCGCTTTGGAAGGCATACCGGTTCGTGCGCCGCGAAAAACGCACTGCCGAGGCGGCCTTGTCTCGGGAGGCGCTGATCGACGTGCTGGACCGTGCCCGGGACCGGGGAATCTCTCTGAACCCGCGACCCTCCGCCGGCATGACGGCGCTAGGCTTGCTGTGCTTGTTGCTCGGGACGTTGGGCTTTGTCATTACGCTGGCGGGGGGGCTCTCCTGGCCGTGGCTATTGCCCCTGGCGGTGATCGGGGTGGCTCTGCTTGGGTTTGACTTCCATGCCACCGAACATGTCGCCGCCTTTCTGCGTCAGCTGGTGCAGCGCGCGGCAGAGCTGGATTTTCGCCTGGCCGAGCCGGACGTGGATCTTGGCGCCATGCTGGCGACGCTGCGCGGCAAGATCACCGATTTTCAGCGGACATACTCAGACAATGGCGAGCTGCTCTATTGTCGCAAGGCGATCGATGACCGTGTTGCGGGTGAGTACTGGGTTTACCGGTTTGCCTATGACGAGGGTACGGACAAGGACCGCCGCACCTACTATCGCAATGGTCTGATCTGCGATCTGCAACATGTCGCGGCGGTGGATCTTTGCAACCTGCGAGAGGGGAAATGGCGCCCGCTGCATCATGGCAGTACAGGTGAGGTGTGGGGAGAAGGCGACTTCGCCCGTTACTTCGTCGCCTGTACGGAAGAGAGCGAGGCACTGGCGGCGTTTCTCTCCGGCGATGTGATCGATACGCTGGTGCGGCTGGCGCGAAGCCTGCCCGATCTCAATGTGCAGGTGACACGGGATCACTTGCTGTGTCTGTCCTGGTCGGGAGAAGACCCCTATGCGCGTCTGTTCGAGCCTGTCGCCGCCAATGGTCCGTCCCTGGCGCCCTTCACCGCCAGCCATGCACCGGGTGAGGATCCCGATGAGGTCTATCGGTCTCTGGAGCGCCGACTGCGTGCTCCGCGCCAGCTGACAGCGCTGGAGCCGGTGTTGGACGCCATTGCGGATATTCGTGCAGACCTGTCACTCGCCACGCACAGAGCGGACAGCAACATTCCGTTGAGGCGGCGCCTGGAAGACGCTACCGACTAAGCCACAGGGTGATGGCTGTGGGCTGCGGATCAGTGAGGTACCGTCTGCGCTCTGATGAATCAGCGCCTGCCCCGCAGCCGATACTACAACGCCCTCGCCACCTTGGGAGGCGAGGGCGTATCGATCCAGCGGGCTGCTCGCGGTGGTGTTACTTCACCTTGGGGTCCAGCTCTCCGCGGGCATAGCGCTCGAACATGTCGTCCAGGCTGATCGGCTTGATCTTGCTGGCATTGCCGGCAGTGCCGAAGGCCTCATAGCGGGCGATGCAGATATCTTTCATGGCCGTCACGGTCAGCTTGAGGAACTTGCGCGGATCGAACTCTGCCGGGTTTTCAGCCAGGAAGCGGCGCACGGCACCCGTGGAGGCGAGACGCAGGTCGGTATCGATGTTGACCTTGCGCACACCGTGCTTGATGCCTTCGACAATTTCCTCAACCGGTACACCGTAGGTCTCGGGAATCGCCCCGCCGTGGGCGTTGATGACCTGGAGCCATTCCTGGGGCACGCTGGAAGAGCCATGCATGACCAGATGGGTGTCCGGAATACGCTCGTGGATTTCCTTGATGCGCTGGATCGACAGCGTGTCGCCGGTCGGCGGGCGAGTGAACTTGTAGGCACCGTGGCTGGTGCCGATGGCGATTGCCAGGGCATCGACACCGGTGGACTTGACGAAGTCAGCCGCTTCTTCCGGATCCGTCAGCAGTTGGTCATGGCTGAGCTTGCCTTCCGCGCCGATACCGTCTTCTTCGCCGGCCATGCCGGTTTCCAGGCTGCCCAGGCAACCCAGCTCGCCTTCCACGGACACGCCACAGGCATGGGCCATATCGACCGTGCGGCGAGTGACGTCGACGTTGTAGGCGTAGTCGGTAGGCGTCTTGCCATCTTCGCCGAGTGAGCCGTCCATCATGACCGAAGAGAAACCGAGCTGGATGGAGCGTTGGCACACCGCGGGGCTGGTGCCGTGATCCTGGTGCATGACCACCGGGATATGCGGAAACTCTTCAACGGCGGCGAGGATCAGGTGGCGCAGGAAGGGAGCGCCGGCGTATTTACGCGCCCCTGCGGAGGCCTGCAGGATGACCGGTGAGTCGGTGGCATCGGCCGCTTCCATGATGGCGCGGACTTGCTCAAGGTTGTTGACGTTGAAGGCCGGGACGCCGTAGCCGTGTTCGGCGGCGTGATCCAGCAGTTGGCGCATGCTGACGAGTGCCATGGAGATACCTGAATCTATTAGGGGTAAGGGGCGTGCCGCAGGCACGCCCATGACGTAATCGGGTGGTTAGGCGCCAGTGGCCTGACGTGCCGCTGCTTCCAGGGCAGCGACCGCGGGCAGTTCCTTGCCTTCGACATACTCAAGGAAAGCGCCGCCACCGGTAGAGATGTAGGACACCTGGTCGGCGATGCCGTACTTGTCGATGGCGGCCAGGGTGTCACCACCGCCGGCGATGGAAAAACCGTCGCTCTGGGCAATCGCGTGGGACAGGGCCTCGGTGCCACCGCCGAATTGGTCGATCTCGAACACGCCCACAGGGCCGTTCCACAGGATCGTGCCGGCGCTTTTCAGCATATCGCCCAGGCGCGCGGCGCTCTCTGGACCAATGTCCAGAATCATTTCATTGTCCGCAACCTGGTCGACTGGCTTGGTGACCGCCTCTGCCGAGTCGGAAAACTCGGTCGCCACGACCACATCGGTAGGCAGCGGGATCTCGACCTTGGCCATCAAGGCCTTGGCTTTGCCCACCAGATCGGCTTCGTACAGCGACTTGCCGACGTTGTGTCCCGCCGCTGCGATGAAGGTATTGGCGATGCCTCCGCCAACGATCAGTTGATCGCACTTCTCGGACAGGGCGTTGAGCACCTCAAGCTTGGTGGAAACCTTGGAGCCACCGACAATGGCCGTCATCGGCCGTCTGGGCGTGGCCAGGGCTTTCTCCAGGGCGTCGAGTTCGGCGGCGAGCAGCGGGCCGGCGCAGGCAGTGGGAGCAAAGCGTGCGACGCCGTGGGTCGATGCCTGGGCGCGGTGGGCGGTGCCGAATGCATCCATCACGAACACGTCGCAGAGTGACGCATAGCGCTGGGCCAGGGCATCGTCGTCCTTTTTCTCACCCTTGTTAAAGCGCACGTTCTCGAGCAGTACGACGTCGCCGTCTTCCAGTTCCGGGGCCTGGTCCAGATAGTCGGTGACCAGTCGTACCGGACAGTCCAACAGGTCGCCCAGGTAGGCGGCCACCGGTGCAAGCGTGAACTCATCGGCGGGCTCACCTTCGGTGGGGCGCCCCAGGTGGCTCATCAGCAGGACCTTGGCGCCAGCATCCCGGGCGGCCTTGATCGTCGGCAGACTGGCGCGCAGTCGGGCATCACTGGTCACCTGACCATGCTTGACGGGTACGTTGAGGTCTTCACGAATCAGCACCCGCTGACCCTTGAGGTCGAGATCGGTCATCTTGCGCACGTTCATGTCGGCAGATCCTCGTCTGAACGGTCTGAGAGAGACATCGAGTAGGAAAGAATGGCCAGGGGAAGAGGCATCATGGTAACGCTCGGGGCAACTGGTTCAGGCGCGTGGCCACGTCGAGCATGCGGTTGGCGAAGCCCCATTCATTGTCGAACCAGCACAGCAGCTTCAGCAGGCGACCACCGGCCACCCGCGTCTGGGTGGCGTCTACGATACCGGAGCGCGGATCGTGGTTGAAGTCGATGGACGCCATGGGCTCCTCGGTGTACCCCAACAGGCCAGCAAGCCTGGAGTTGCTGGCCTCCTGCAGCAGGCGATTGACAGCCTGGGCCGAGGTATCGCGCTGCACACAGATCGACAGGTCCATGGCCGAGACATTGATGGTCGGCACCCGCACATGCAGGCACTCGAAGCGCTCTGCCAGGTGCGGCATCAGGCGGTTGATCCCCCGCGCCAGGCCGGTATCCACCGGCACGATAGACTGCATGGCCGAGCGAGTCAGGCGCAGATCGGTCTGGTGGTAGGCATCGATCACTGGCTGGTCGTTCATGGCCGAGTGAATGGTGGTCGTGACACCATGCTCGATGCCCAAGGCTTCATCCAGAATGGTCAGGATCGGCACCAGACAGTTGGTGGTGCACGATGCTGCCGAGATCACCCTGGCGGAGGCAGTCAGGTCGCTGTCATTGATGCCGGTGACGATGGTGGCGTCGACATCGCTCTCTGCGGGCTGTGAGAACAGCAGACGCCGGGCGCCGGCAGCCAGATGTCGCTCGGCGGTAGCGCGGTCCTTGAAGCTGCCTGAGCACTCCAGCACCAGGTCGATATCCAGCGCTTTCCAGGGCAGTCGGTCGGGCTCTGCCTCTGACAGCACGCGGATGGGGTGCCCATTGATCAGCAGGTGGCCATCGCGGCTTTCCACACTGCCAGGAAAGCGACCATGGGTCGTATCGTAGCGAGTGAGGTAGGTAATGGTATCGAGGCCCGATAGCTCATTGATGGCGACCACTTCCAGGGAAGGGTCATTGCGCTCGATGAGGGCTCGCAGGACGCACTGGCCAATGCGACCGTAGCCATTGATGGCAATACGCTGGGCCATGGGGCTCGACACTCTCCTGAGTGGGATGGACACAGGCGCGAGAGTCTATCTCAAATCGGCCCCCACGTCGCGGCTACTGGCCGCTTGTGGCGTACCCTGAGGCAGTGAATCGTTTCAGCCAGCAAGCCCTGTCAGCTCCCAGGCCAATGGCATCAGCAAGGCCGTCAGTACGCCGGTCAAGGTCATGCCGAGCGATGCAAAGGCGCCAGCGGTGGGGCCCAGTTCAAAGGCACGCACCGTGCCGATGGCGTGGCCGTTGATACCCAGCGCCAGGCCCAGCAGACGCTGATCGCTGATCTTGAACACCTTGCCCAGCAAGCTGACACAGGCCGTTGCCGCGACGCCGGTGATCAGCAGGCCCCCCATCAAGATCGACACGGAGCCTCCCAGGCGCTCTGTCACCCCCATGGCAATAGGGGCGGTCACTGACTTGGGGGCCAGCGAGGCCAAAAGCTCCGGTGGCGCCCCCAGCGACCAGGCGATGGCCAGCGCATAGAAGGCGGCCAGCACCGTAGAGATGGGCAAGCACACCAGCAGTGGTTTCCACAGCGCGCGTACGTGGTGCATCTGCTGATAGAGCGGCACGGCCAAGGCGACGGTGGCGGGGCCCAGTAGTAGCATCAGCCACTGTGCTCCTTCGCGATAGTCCGCGTAGTCGATGGAGCCCCCCTTCAGCAAGGCAGCAAGCAGCAGCGAAGCCAGCAATACCGGGGGGCACCATCCCGGCGAGCCCAGGCGTTTGAACAGGGCCATACCCGCGAGATAAGCGCCAATCGACAGTACGATTGCCAGCATGGGCATGCTCAGGTAATCCGTGATGGACAGGCTCATGGGGTTTTCCTGAAGGGTGCAGGCGGCGTGTCTTGGGGAAGCAGACGCTGCATCAGCCACAAGGTGCTGGCCACGCTAAGCAGGGTACCCAGCGTCAGCGCCAGGCCGACCGCCAGCCAGTAACCGGCCAGCTGGTCGAAGACCCAGAAGACGCCGACCACGCCGGGCATGATCAGCATCGCCAGCAGCATGATCAAAGGTTGTGCCGCCGCAGCAATGTCGGCGTGCATTCTGCCACGCGCCAGCAGGAAGCCCGTCATCAGCATCAACCCCACGACGCCGGGGGATAGTGGCAGCTGTCCGATGCCTGTTGCCAGGTCGCCAGCCAGCCAGAACAGGCAAAGCCACAGGAAACCTCGTAGAACCGATGTATTGAGCGCCGCCATATCATTCCTCAAGTGCGTCATGTCACTGACTGGGGCCAATGGAAATGAGCCATTGTGCCGATAACTGACACCCGGGTCAGCTTTGGGGGCTCTCGTTCGTGATGCTCTTCCGCTACCCTGTTGACGTTGACCTTTACCGACCGCCCGACGGATTCGGGCACGACAGGGAGATGCATGATGAGTGATATTGCCAGCTGGCTGGGCGCCGAGGCAGAGGATCTGTTGACGCACGAGTGTCGTGGAATTGCCAAGGAGCAGCTGCACCTGCCCGGTGCCGACTTTGTCGACCGCGTCATGATGGACTCCGATAGGACCCCGGCGGTGCTGCGGGGCATGCAGACGCTGTTCGATCACGGCCGGCTGGGCGGTACAGGATATCTGAGTATCCTGCCAGTGGATCAGGGGATCGAGCACTCCGCCGGGGCATCCTTTGCGCCCAACCCCATCTACTTTGATCCCGCCAACATTGTCGAATTGGCCATTGAAGGGGGCTGCAATGCCGTGGCCTCTACCCTTGGTGGTCTGTCGTCGGTCGCGCGTCGCTACGCTCATCGCATTCCGATGATGCTCAAGCTCAACCATAACGAGACGCTGACCTATCCCGCCCTGTACGACCAGACGCTGTTCGCTGAGGTCGACCAGGCCTTTGACATGGGCTGCGTAGCGGTCGGTGCGACGATCTACTTTGGCTCACCCGAAAGCCGTCGTCAGATCGAAGAGATCAGTGCCGCCTTTGAGCGTGCGCACGAGCTGGGAATGGTCACCGTGCTGTGGGCCTACCTGCGTAACCCGGGCTTCAAGCATGAGGGAACGGATTATCACGTTGCCTCAGACCTCACCAGCCAGGCGGTCCACCTGGCGGCAACGCTCAAGGCGGATATCGTCAAACAGAAGCTGCCTGAGAACAACGACGGCTACCGCAAGATCGGCTTTGGTAACACCCATGAAAAGGTCTACAGCGAGTTGACCAGCGATCACCCCATCGACCTGGCCCGTTATCAGGTGGCCAACGCCTACATGGGGCGTGCCGGGCTGATCAACTCTGGGGGCGCTTCGAGCGGGGAGGGGGACCTGACCCAGGCCGTGCGCACCGCTGTCATCAACAAGCGTGCCGGGGGCATGGGGCTGATATCCGGCCGCAAGGCGTTTCAGAAGCCGATGCGCGAGGGCGTTGCCCTGCTTAATGCGATTCAGGACGTCTATCTCGCCCCGGACGTGACAATCGCCTGACGGCGCCTGGGACAAACCTGATATCAGGATCGAGCGGACCGGGTCAGAGTGCCTGTTCAGCCACTCAGGCCCGTCTCTCTCGCTGCCGTGAGTCAGCTCGGTGCGGTTCGACAAAAAAGGGGCACGGCGTTCGCCGTGCCCCTTTCATTTTTCGCTCACCACCAGTACGCGCTGTCAGCAGCCACACGCTGAGTGTGGAACCTGTAGCCGGACTGGCTGAGCTAAGCGCTGATGGCCTAGTCGAGCAAAGCCTTGGCGCGGGCCACCAGGTTGTCCACGGTGAAGCCGAAGTGCTTGAACAGATCGCCGGCAGGTGCCGATTCACCGAAGCTGGACATGCCGATGACGTCGCCGTCCAAGCCCACATACTTGGTCCAGTAGTCGCGGTGTCCCGCCTCGATGGCCAGGCGTGCACGCACATTGCGCGGCAGGACCGACTCTCGGTAGTCAGCGTCCTGGCTGTCGAACACATCGGTGGCCGGCATCGACACTACGCGCACCTGCTTGCCGTCGGCCTCAAGTGACTCGGCGGCTTGCATGGCCAGGGTCAGCTCGGAACCGGTGGCGATCAGGATCAGCTCAGGGGTGCCTTCACTGTCCTTCAACACGTAGCCGCCGCGCTGGATATTGGCCAGCTGGCTCTTGCTGCGGTCCTGGTGGGGCAGGTTCTGGCGTGACAGGACCAGCGCAGTGGGGCCGGCGCTGCGCTTGATGGCATGGGCCCAGGCTGCTGCCGTCTCGACCGCATCCGCAGGACGCCAGGTGCACAGGTTGGGGGTGGTGCGCAGGCTGGTCAGCTGCTCGATGGGCTGGTGGGTCGGTCCGTCTTCACCCAGGCCAATGGAGTCGTGGGTGTAGACGAAGATCGCCTGCTGGTTCATCAGCGCCGCCATGCGCACGGCATTGCGCATATATTCCATGAAGATCAGGAAGGTGGCACCGTAGGGAACGAAACCACCATGCAGCGCGATGCCGTTCATGATGGCGCCCATACCGAACTCACGCACCCCGTAGTGCAGGTAGTTGCCGCCAGGGGCTTCCGGGGTGATGGCTTCAGCGCCCTTCCAGAAGGTCAGGTTGGACGGTGCCAGGTCGGCGCTGCCGCCAAGCAATTCTGGCAGCTGCGGGCCAAGCTCGTTCAGACAGCCAAGGGACGCCTTGCGTGAGGCGATGGTGTCGCCTTTTTGCTGTGCCGCCTCAACCAGTGCTTCGCTGTTCAGTTCGCTAGGCAGCTCGCCCTTCTGACGCCGCAGGAATTCACGCGCCAGTTCCGGGTGTGCCTCCTGGTAGCGTTCGAAGCGTGCTTGCCAGTCCGCCTGGTGCTGCTTGCCGCGCTCGCAGGCATCCCAGCCCTGATACACCTCTTCGGGGATGTGGAACGGCGCATGGGGCCAGTCAAGCTGCTTGCGGGCTGCGGCGACTTCTTCCTCGCCCAACGCAGCGCCGTGACACTCTTCCTTGCCCTGCTTGTTCGGGGAGCCGAAACCGATGATGGTCTTGCAGATGATCAGGCTGGGACGATCATCCTGGGCGCGGGCCATCTCGATGGCCGCCTTGATTTCCTCGGGCTTGTGGCCGTCGACATTGGGCACCACGTGCCAGCCGTAGGCCTCGAAGCGCTTGGCAGTATCGTCGGTGAACCAGCCTTCGACCTCACCGTCGATGGAGATACCGTTGTCGTCGTAGAAGGCGACCAGCTTGCCCAGCTTGTGAGTTCCGGCGAGGGACGCGACCTCGTGGGAGATGCCTTCCATCAGGCAGCCGTCACCCAGGAAGCAGTAGGTGTGATGATCGACGACCTCATGACCCGGACGGTTGAATTGCGCCGCGAGCGTGCGCTCCGCCATGGCCATGCCCACCGCGTTGGCCAGCCCCTGACCAAGCGGTCCAGTGGTGGTCTCGACGCCTGGCGCGTAGCCGTATTCCGGATGGCCGGCGGTCTTGGCGTGCAGTTGACGGAAGTTCTGCAGCTCTTCCAGGCCCAGGTCATAGCCGGACAGGTGCAACAGGGAGTAGAGCAGCATGGAGCCGTGGCCGTTGGACAACACGAAACGGTCGCGATCGGCCCACTTGGGATCGTCGGGGTTGTGGACGAGATAGTCGTTCCACAGTACCTCAGCGATATCGGCCATGCCCATCGGGGCTCCGGGGTGGCCGGAGTTGGCTTTCTGGACAGCATCCATGGAAAGGGCGCGAATGGCGTTGGCCAGTTCGAAACGGGACGGCATTGAGGGCTCCTCGCCTGGGGCAAAGTGTCAATCTGACGTTGGCGTGCCCGGTGTGGGCGGCGCAGCGGCGTCAAGGCTGAGCGCCGCCAGTCAAGCCCGCGGACAGCGAGGGCGAAGGGGCGGCGCAGATCGGTCGGGGACATATTGTCGCCGGAAAAGGGCGATCCATCAAATGCACGCAGCCTTGACCCTGGCCGTAGCGGCGGCCCGCAGGCAGCCGGATCGCTAGGAACAGAGCGGTCGAGCGTGTAGAATTCTGCTCCGCCAGGTCCGCGCGGAATCTGCACATTGCGCCCGCTCCAGCGGACGCTTCTGTTTCCACCTGCCAGGCCCGCCTGCCGATTATCCTACAGAGGGTCGAGGACGCCATGAGCGAATACTCCCTGTTTACCTCCGAGTCCGTGTCCGAAGGACACCCGGACAAGATTGCTGACCAGATTTCCGATGCCGTGCTCGATGCGCTCATCGCGCGGGACAAGAATGCCCGCGTGGCCTGCGAAACGCTGGTCAAGACTGGTGTCGCCATCGTGGCCGGTGAGATCACCACCTCCGCTTGGGTCGATCTCGAAGATCTGGTGCGCAAGGTGATCATGGATATTGGCTACACCTCCTCCGACGTAGGCTTCGACGGGGAAACCTGCGGGGTGATGAACCTGATCGGCAAGCAGAGTGTCGAGATCGCCCAAGGCGTGGATCGCGACAAGCCGGAGGATCAGGGGGCTGGCGATCAGGGCCTGATGTTCGGTTACGCCACCAACGAGACCGAGTCGTACATGCCGGCGCCGATTCATTACAGCCATCGTCTGGTCGAGCGTCAGGCCGAGCTGCGCAAGCAGGGCTTGCTGCCCTGGTTGCGTCCAGATGCCAAGAGCCAGCTGACCATGCGCTACGACGATACGGGCAAGCCCTGTGCCGTCGACGCGGTAGTGTTATCGACCCAGCATGATCCGGAGATCGATCAGGAACAGCTGCGTCAGATGGTTCAGCGCGAGATCATCGAACATGTGCTGCCGGCGGAGTGGCTGTCGGACAATACCCGCTACCACATCAATCCGACCGGCAAGTTCGTGATTGGTGGTCCGGTAGGAGACTGTGGACTGACCGGGCGCAAGATCATTGTGGACACCTACGGTGGCATGGCGCGCCATGGTGGCGGCGCCTTCTCCGGCAAGGACCCGTCCAAGGTCGACCGCAGCGCCGCCTATGCAGGCCGCTATGTGGCCAAGAACATCGTGGCAGCGGGGCTGGCAGAGCGCTGTGAGATTCAGGTGTCCTACGCGATCGGGGTAGCAGAGCCGACCTCTGTTTCCATCAATACCTTTGGTACAGGCCGTATCGACGATGAGCGTATCGTCGAGCTGGTGCGTGAACACTTCGACCTCCGCCCCAATGCGATTACCCGCATGCTCGACCTGCTGCACCCCATGTATCAGCTGACGGCGGCCTACGGCCACTTCGGCCGTGAACCCTTCGAGGCCAGCTATAGCTGGACCGATACCGAGGGCGAGACTCACACCGAGACCTTCACCGCCTTCCCGTGGGAGAAGGTGGATCGTGCCGATGCGCTGCGGAGTGCAGCAGGGCTGTAATGTGCCCGCTGGTGATAGATTGACGACACGCTAGCCTCCCGCCTGGTGTCCGTCATACCAAGACCCGCCCAGCCAAGCTGGGCGGGTCTTTTTTGCTCTGCCAGCGATCGGCAAGGGGCGATATCTCCAGGGTTGGGTGAATAGCTACTGACTGCGAAGAAGATGCTTACTTTCTTGCGTATTCATGTGAGCGTTTCTCCCCTTTTGTGACGACAAGATGGGGGGCAGAGTGTGATTTGGTCCCGGTTCTATTCCTTAGCAAGCATGTCCACAGTAGCCTTCGCAGCCGCCGACTAAACTCACCAGTATCCGGCCAGGTGCCAGCGTCCTCCAGGACAGAGGAACCGCCATCCAAGAGGCCCCGTCAGGCAAATGTGCTGCCTGGTTGCCCACAGCGATACGACAGGGGAATCGAACAAATGAGCCGATACCAGGAGCAGCAGAGGGTCGATACGCGCTATCCCCCAACAATGACATCATCAGTCACGTCATGGTCAGACACAGGTTCAGAGCCATGTGCAGCAAGGTCATCTCGCGAGCCTCAGGACGGCTGCCTGGAAGGCGATGCCTATCTGCAGTACCGCGAGTTGTTCTTGACCAAGCTGGCGCTTGAAGTCGCGGCGGCCTTGGCGACATTCCTGGTGACCGCCGCCGCCATCATGATGATGTTGTTGCAGCAGCAGGGCTTGCTCACGGCCGTCATCGTGATTGCCTTGAGTGTTCCAGCATTCGTGCTGGCGACCCAGCGGCTGTCGCGGCTTGCCGGCAATGTTGTCATGCCGACCCACCGGCCAGCCGGGGAGGCCTCGCTATGACGATCGCACAGCAGATATTGCTGGGTATCGCCATTGCGTCTCCGCTGCTGGGGTTGACGTGGTGGGCGGTAAAGCGGAGTGACCGGCACCTTCGGAGCCGCCAGCACGGCGACATCTGAGTCTGCGTGTAGCGCGGGGGCGATGGTGGGGCGGTTGGTGGGGCGGTTGGTGAGGCGATAGTGGGGCAATAGTGGGCGATCGTTCAGGACCTGCTGGTAAAGGCCACAGGTGACAAAGGCCAGCGAGTGCCTGTCTCGAATCCCGGTCTCTAAGCCCTGTCTCGGCTTGTAGTCGCTGTCTGCAATAGCTGTCTGCAATAGCTGTCGTGCGAGCCAGCAGGTCTGGTGTTAGTGGCCACGGAGGGCCAGTGATGCGCAGCAAGGATATCAGCGTCATCAGCGCCGTCATCTCTGGATGGCGCGCTCTGCTCCCATGGATACTACTGCTGTTGTGGTGGCCGCTGTCCGGGGCTGCCATGGACGAATGTCCCGCGTGGTCCCACGCTATTGCCAGCGAGCAACTTGCCGAGAGAAAGCAGCGGCTCGATGCCTGGGAGCTTGCCTATCGGCAAGATGGTAGCTCACCGGTCAGTGACGATGTGTTCGACCAGGCCTGGCAGCGTTATCAGGAGTTAGGTGTCTGCTTTCCGCTCGCCGTTCCCGACGCTGCAGAGGCAGGCGCCTCGTTGTCTGTTGACGAGACGCTGTCTGGTGATGAGACGCTGTCTGACCAGCAGCTGGCACATCCGGTGGCTCATGGAGGCTTGCGCAAGGCCGAGGATATCCGCCAGGTGGAGCAGTGGCTGGATAGAGTATGCGCGGAGCCTCCGGCGACTGCCAGCGCCAGACCTGTTGCCAGCGAGGACCAGGCATTGTCTCGCGACCCGTTGTTTGACGCCGGTACCGTTGACGCTCTCTCGACTGCCGCCGCGGTGGAGTTGGCAACCTCGAGGGCGAGCGGCTGTACACGAGATATCTGGATACAGCCCAAGGTCGATGGCGTCGCGATGACGTTGATCTATCGGGACGGTCAGTTGGCGGGTCTTGTCAGCCGTGGCAACCGCCATGATGGGCGTCGCTGGACTCACCACGCTGCCATGATAGACGCCATCCCCAAGCACCTACCTGACGCCTGGTCTGCATGGGCCAATGACGGCACCCTGGTGTTTCAGGGAGAGCTGTTCGAGCGACTGTCCCAGCACGTACAGCGGACCCAGGGTGGCAGCGGTGCGCGCAACCGGATCGCCGGATGGCTGGCGCGTGATGCGCTGACACAGGAACAGGGGCAGCGTATCGGAGTGTTCATCTGGGGTTGGCCAGCCGGGCCTGACGACATGGAAGATCGCCTCGCAGGCCTTGAGGCGCTGGGCCTAGGCCTGGTAGCGCAGTACAGCTATCTGGTGTCCATGCCATCTCAGGTTGCCGACTGGCGCGATCGCTGGCATCACACGCCGTTGCCGTTCGCCACCGATGGGGTGGTGGTGAAACGCGGCCGGCGCCCTGGCGCAGCATCCTGGACGGACCAGCCGCCAACCTGGGCATTGGCATGGAAGTATCCGCCACGGGAAGCCCTGGCGGAGGTCGCCGGCATCGACTTCCGGATCGGGCGTAGTGGAAGGATCACTCCGGTGGCACGGCTGGTGCCGGTGACCATCGACGGGCGCACGCTGAGCCAGGTCAGTCTGGGTAGCCTGGAGCGCTGGCGCCAGTGGGACCTGCGCCCTGGGGACCAGGCCGTCATTCAGCTTGCTGGTTTGATCATTCCTCAGGTGAAGAGCGTTGCCTGGCGAGCCCCCCAGCGTGCTCCACTGACGCTTCCAGACCCGGCGGACTATGACTTTCTCAGCTGCTGGCATCCCACGCCTGACTGCTACCAGCAGTTTCTGGCTCGCCTGGAGTGGTTGAGCGAAGCGGCGGCGCTGGATCTGGATGGCGTCGGTGAGGGTACCTGGCGGGCACTGCTGGAGGCGGGGTTGATCGATGACCTGCTCGCCTGGCAACGGCTGACGCCACAGCAGCTGGCCCAGGTCGATGGCATCGGGCCAGTGACCGCGCAGCGTCTGTTTGACGTTTTCTCCCGTACACCTGATCGCAGCTTCAGCCGCTGGATTCGGGCGCTAGGGGCTCCCGCGACGGGGGATCTGGACGAGAGCGATAGCTGGAGCGGGCTGGTCGCAATGACGCAGCGGGACTGGCTGGCTCGTGAAGGGGTTGGAAGCGTGGGCGCGGCGCGCTGGCGCCGGTTTGTGATGCACCCGGAGGTGCAAGCGTTGACGCAGCAGCTGGCGGGGGGCGGCGTGGCGGGATTCGCTGAGTCCCACCCGGTGGATGATGGCGCTACCGACGTGGCAGGCACATTGGCGCAGTAGTGCGCCCTGCGGTCATCGGATCGTCACGGCCACGCCACGCCGCTGTCACCAAGAAGAGACAGGCTTTAGGGCGTCACAGGAGGATGCTCATGGCCACGTCACTGACCGCCCGTACCCTGTTTGTTTCCGATCTTCACCTTGGCACTCGCGACTGTCAGGCAGCGCTGCTGTCGCGGTTACTGCGCCGAGTTCGCCCCGAACGCTTGTATCTGGTCGGAGATGTCATCGATCTGATCGCCATGCATCGACGCGCTGCGCTGCCTGCCGAACAGCAGCGGCTGGTAGGGCGCATCCTGCGCTTGGCCAAGGGCGGATGCGAGATCATCTATATTCCCGGAAATCATGACGCTGCGCTGCGCCAACTCTGTGGCTTGCGCATGCATAGGGTGCGTATCGAGCGTCGTGCGATCCACGAAACCGCCGACGGGCGTCGTCTGCTGGTCAGTCACGGTGACGAGTTTGATACTCACGTACGCCTGGCTCCATGGTTGATGGCCTTGGGTGATGGCATGCATCAGTTCGTGCTTTCGCTTAACCGTTGGTGCAACAAGGCGCGCAGTCTGCTGGGCTTGCCGTACTGGTCACTGGCAGCCGCGGTGAAAGGCCGTATCGGTGCCGCGCAGCGGTACGTGCAGCAGTTTGAGCAGGCCGCGATCCATCAGGCCAGCCGAGAAGGTCTGGATGGCTATGTGGGGGGGCATATCCACAAGGCCGGTTTTCGCGCCCAGAATGGCGTGCTGTACTGCAATGACGGTGATTGGGTAGAGCACTGCACGGCTCTCATTGAGCGTCCCGATGGCAGTTTGGCATTGATCGATTGGGAGGGGCGTGTGATCGAGGCCGAACCCGCGATGCCACGTGCCTGCCCCGAGGGTGCCCTGGCGGGGGCCTGAGAGGGGTTGAGAAGGGTTGAGAAGGGCCGAGAAGGGCGGGCTGTTACCCGCCATCGAGAGGCCCCCGTTCGCTTGCCCGGCCTGACTCAGCGTTCGTTGTTCAGGCCTCTTGGCCGACAGCGGCGCCGCGGCCGCCGGTTAGCTCGCTGGCCTTTGCCAGCGTTCTGCCGGCCTCCAGCAATTCCTCTGCCAGTCGTGGGTCATTGACCGTGCGTGCCATGGCCAGACTGCCGATCATCGCAATCATCTGACCGAGCGCGCGTTTTCGCGCGTCGCTGTCCATCTCTGAGGTCCCGAGAAAGCGCTCCAGAAAGCCTTCCAGCAGGGCGGTGTAGGTGGAGCGTACCTGCTCGTCGCGCTGTGCTACATCGCTGACTAGACAGGCCAGCGGACAGGCCACCTCGTCCTTGTCGAGGGACTGACTCAGATAGGCATCGATACGCGCTTCTCGACTTTCGAGCTGCTCGAGCTCAATGGCCCCACGTCTGGCCGCATGACGAATGGCATTGGCGTAGAGCGATGATTTGCTGTCGAAGTGGGCGTAGAAGGCACCCCGGGTCAGGCCGGCGTCGGCCATCACCTCGTCGATGCTGACGGCATCGTAGCCTCGTTGGGTAAAGCAGCGGGCCGCTGCATCGAGAATGCGATGGCGGGTCTCGCGCTTGCGTTCGTTGCTCCAGGGCATGGGCGGTATCCGGCGACAAAATATGTTGTTGAACATATGGTGCCAGCGGCCATGCTGCAAGACGAGTGAGTACGACTCACACAGCAGACGTCGGCGACTGCCGGCGGTTCCGTGTCTGATAGATAGGGGAGGTTGGCATGGCAAGTGTCTACATAGTAGGTCCGTCGTTCTCGAACTTCGTGCGTAGCGTGATGCTGGTGTGTCATGAGAAGGGCATAGAGCACAGCGTTGGCCTTGAGGCCGATGGTATCTCCGTGGGGCTGCACACGCCCGAGCTGCTTGCACTCAACCCCTTCGACAAGATTCCGGTCTTGCTGCATGGCGAGCGGCGCCTCTATGAAAGTGTTGCCATCTGTCGTTATCTGGACGCCGCCTTTGAGGGCCCAGCGCTGCTGCCAACGGATATCTGGGAGCGTGCCGTGGTGGACCAGTGGTGCAGTGCATTGGCCACCCAGGTGGACCAGGCCATCGTCAGACGCTACTTGCTGGAACTGGTGTTCCCCAGGGGCGCCAATGGCCAGGTGCGTGCAGACAAACTGAGTGAAGCCACCCCGGACGCGCAGAAGATGCTGGGGATTATCGACGCACGGCTGGAGGGAAGAGACTATCTGGCGGGGAATGACTTCACTCTGGCGGATGCGCTGGCGGCCCCCATGCTGGATTACATGGTGGCCACGCCGCCTGCTCGGCCCCTGGTCGAGGCGGTCCCCCGCGTCCGCGCGTACGTGGAACGGCTAAGGGCGCGCCCCTCAGGCCAGGCGGTTCTGGTAGAACCCGTTTTTCCGGGTAGGGCCTCGGGCTAGCTCAGTCCCACCATTGCCAGCATGGCACTGAGATATAGCGGGATGACCAGGGGAGCAGCCAGGGTGGTGATGAGCACCGCCAGCGCGCCTTTTTCTGGGGCGATACCCAACTCCATGGCCACCACCACCACGTTGGCGGCCATGGGCACGACGCCGACCAGCAATAATGCCAGCGCCATATCCCTAGTTAGCCCAATGGTCAGTTGCAGCAGCACAACGGCTATCAGCATCAGCACTGGCCAGAGGGCGTAGCGCACTGCCACACAGGCGCCAATGAAACGACCGTCCAGCGAGCGCGGCGATACGCGGCCCAGCGTCATACCGATGATCATCATGCCGAGCAGGGTGTAGGTGGCAGGAAACACCGCCATGGCATCGGTGACCTCGGCGGGTACGTGAATGCCAACGCCTTCCACCAGCAGCGCTGCCAGAAACGCGTAGACCAGTGGCAGTCGGACAATCTTGAGCAGGCTGTCGCGCACTGAGAAGCGCCCCCTGGCACTAAGGTAAAAGCCCACGGTGAACTCGTAGAGGGTGACGCCGAGAGCGCAGAACAGATACAGCGTGACGCCCGAGGGCGGCAGCAGCACCAGCGCGACAGGCAGGCCGAAGTAGCCGGTATTGCCGGTGCCCGCCGAGAAGGCAAGCACCGATCCCTCTTCATCTGGAAGCCAACGCTTGCCCAGTAGGTTGACTCCCATTGCCACCAGGCTTGCGATCACGAACAAGGCTGCTGTCAGCGCCAGGTAGGCGGGGGTGGGCCCACCCAGCACCAGGGCTCTGAAGAAGGTCAACGGGGCGATCAGGTAGACCAGCAGTGTCGCCACGGGGCGAGCATCCACTCTCAACATCCTGGCCGCCAGTACCCCTAATGCGACGAAGGCGAGCAGCGTCCATAGTGGGCCCATCAGTGAGCTGGGGTCGACAGCCATGAACATCATCCTTGAGTGAGTGGCGAAGCCAACATGATGCCCGTTGGCAGTGAGGGTGTCAGTAGACCATTGATGACGCCAGCCACAGGAGTCTTTAGAATTTATGGTTATCAATTTCTCTTTTTTTATATGAAAGAAATTGAAGTTCACTCGCGAAACTTTCATTGGTGGTCACGCGGTGGAGTCGTCACAATGGCGGACATCACATGATCGGGCACCCTGTGGCGGTGATCCGCCACTCGCGATAAGGACCACTGGCTATGAGCGCACAAGAGCACCCGTTGGGCATCAGCTTTGAATTTTTCCCTCCGAACACCGATGCCGGGCGGGAGAAATTGATGCGCAACAGGGATCTTCTGGCCGAGCGTAACCCGCGGTTCTTCTCCGTCACCTACGGCGCCGGCGGCTCGACGCAGAACCGTACCATCGCGACCGTCAATGCCGTGCGTGAGAGCGGTATCACCACCGCGCCGCACCTGTCGTGCATCGGCAGCGAGAAAGCCCAGCTGCGGGATCTGCTGACAGACTACAAGGCCCAGGGCATCAATAGCCTGGTGGCGCTACGCGGTGATCTGCCTTCGGGTATGGGGGGGATCGGTGAGCTGCGCTATGCCAATGAACTGGTAGAGTTCATCCGGCAGGAAACCGGGGACCACTTCGAGATCGCGGTGGCCGCCTATCCCGAGTCGCATCCTCAGGCCCCGAGCTTCGAGGCTGATCTCCAGAATTTTGCGCGCAAGATGAACGCCGGAGCGAACCTGGCGATTACCCAGTACTTCTTCACTGCGGACGCCTATTTCCATTTCGTCGAGCGAGCGCGCCAGCTGGGCGTGGAAGCGCCGATCATTCCCGGCATCATGCCGATCACCAACTACTCCAAGCTGGCGCGTTTTTCTGACGCCTGCGGGGCGGAAATTCCGCGCTGGATTCGCAAGCAGCTGGAAGCCTACGGTGACGATAGCGCGTCCATCGCGGCCTTTGGTGAAGAGGTGATCTCGCGCCTGGCACAGCGGCTGCTGGATGGCGGCGCTCCCGGCCTGCACTTCTACACCCTGAATCAGGCAGAGCCGACACTGAAGATCGTTGATAATCTCGCCGGTCATTGACTGTCGGGTTGACCTTCGGCGCTCACATAACAACAACGCTGGACCCTTGGCCCGATGCGGGCCACCACGATAACAAGAACGAAGGCCTCGCCATTGGCGGGGCCTTCGTCGTTGGTGGGCCTCATGGCCCGTCGCGAGTGGCCAAAAGAACGCCCCGCCAGATGGCGGGGCGAGGGTTAGTTGACGTCACATCGGTGCACTGCGCGTGTATCAGCCAGTCGTGGCACTTCTGGCGCCACCGCCGCTGGCGCGCTGCATGAAGAACAGGCCGATGGCAATGGCAAGACCCGCCAGGTCGGTGACGATGCCGCCGTAGATCAGGCACAGGGCGCCCACCAGCATCACCAGGCGTTGCCAGGCCTTGACCGGACCAAAGAACCAGGCTTGCACGGTAGCTGCCAGCAGCACGATACCGATGGTCGCAGTGGTACCTACCCTGAGGATCTGCGCCCAGTCGCCTTCCATCAGCATGGCCGGGCTGTAGAAGAACATGAACGGCACGATGAAGGCCGCCAGGCCGATCTTGAACGAGGCCACCGAGGTCCCCATGGCGTTGTCACCGGAAATGCCTGCTGCGGCATAGGAAGCCAAGGCCACGGGCGGCGTGATGGCAGACACCACGGCAAAGTAGAACACGAAGAAGTGGGCGACCAGCGGCTGAATGCCGATATCGATCAGGCCGGGGGCGACCACCGATGCAGCCACCGCATAGGCCGCCGTGGTGGGCATGCCCATGCCCAGCAGGATCGAGATGCACATGGCAAAGAACAGCGCCAGCAGCTGACTGACGCCGGCCAATCCAAGCAGCAGGGAGGAGAAGCGAGCACCCACACCGGTCAGCGCGATGACCCCGACGATGAGGCCGGCGCAGGCACACACCGCGATGATCTGGATCGACATGGTGCCGGCCAGGCTCAAGGCGCGAAGGATGGAGCGTATTCCCATCTTGTGCGGCGACAGCCAGCTGACGACAGCCGCGGAAGCGGTGGCCAGGGTGCCGGCACGGATCACCGAGTAGCCCATGAACAAGGCCACGATCAAGATGATGATCGGAGCAAACAGGTAGACCTGCTTGATCAGCGATGAGAACTGGGGAATTTCTTCCTTGCGCATGCCACGCATGCCCTTGCGGGCCGCCTCGAAGTCAACCATGAAGTAGACGGAGGCAAAGTACAGGATGGCAGGAATCAGCGCCGCGACCGCGATCTCGGTATAGGGAATCCCGGTGATCTCGGCCATGATAAAGGCCCCTGCACCCATGATCGGCGGCATGATCTGGCCGCCAGTAGAAGCAGCGGCTTCGATGGCGCCGGCACTTCGTGCGGGGTAGCCGACCTTCTTCATCAGCGGAATCGTAAGCGAGCCGGTGGATACCACGTTGCCGGCACTGGTGCCGTTGATCATGCCCATCAGGCCAGAGGCAAAGATCGAGACCTTGGCCGGGCCGCCGCGCGCACGACCGGCACCGGCGAAGGCAAAGTTGACGAAGTAGTCGCCGACCTTCGACGCCTGCAGGAAGGCGGCAAAGATGATGAACAGGATGATATAGGTCGATGACACGGCGGTCGTCGGCCCCAGAATGCCAGCATCGGTGTAGACCTGGCTGAAGAAACGTCCGAGTGACAGCCCGGGATAGCCGAGGAAGCCCGGCAGCCAGGGGCCCATGAACACGTAGGCCAGGAAGATCGCCGAGATGACGACCAGCGCCAGGCCGGCGACACGGCGGGTGAGCTCCAGGATCAGCAGCGAACCGGCGATGGCGGCCCAGCTGATACCCATGGGGGCAAATGAGGTGCCGGTCGAGGCGCGCAACGGACTGTTGAAGACCACCAGCAGGTAGCCTGCCACGGCGGCGGCACAGACCATCAGCACCACGTCAGCAAGCAACAGCTGATGACGCGCCTGGCGAGGAATCCATGACAGCGCGATGGCCCCCAGGGTGGCGATGATCAGGGGGGCGCCGTAGTGCCAGTTTTCGATGGCAGGATCGATGCGCATGGCGCCGCCTGCCATGGTCTGCTGCATCAGCACCGTCTGCAGCAATGCGTAGGCGGCTGGCACCAGCAGGACCAGAGCAATAATGCTGGCCCAGCGGGGGGCGCCATCCTGGCCCTCCTCAACGAAGCGGGAGCCGGTATACAGGCCAAAGCCGAGGATCAGGGCGCCGGCGATATGGATAATGCGGAACGACCAGGTCTCGATGGGATAGATATTGAGGGAGACCAGGTGAAAGACGGTATAGGCCACGGCCAGAATGCCGAATAGCCACCACTTGCCGCCTTCGAACAGACGACGATTGGGTTCGACGGCTTCGTCGTCGACGCCCGAGGCGACGATGGGTTCGACCGGAGTGTCGGTCGCCTGCTCGTCGCGGGGAGAATCGGGGGTGTGAGTCATGGAGCGATACCTTGGGAAACGAACGACCGGCCAGTGCCCCGCCCGCAGCCTGGCTGCGGGCGGGTAATAGCGTTACTGCTTGACCAGAGACGGATCGATCTCGTAGCCGTTTTCTTCGTACCAGCGCGCGGCGCCGGGGTGGAACGGCAGCACGGTGTTGTACTGAATGTTGTCAGGGATGGTGGTGGCGGCACTGCGGTGCACGTCCAGCATCTTGTCGTTGTTTTCCATGGTTACCTTGGTGACCTCGTAGACAAAGTCTTCCGGCAGGTCACAGCCAGCGATGGCGAAGTTCCACATGGACACCGCACGGGCATCTTCCTCGAGGGTCGTGTAGGTGCTGGCCGGGATCTGGAAGGCCGAGACCGGGAAGGCCTCGAGGATCTGCTGCTGCTCTTCCTCGGTGAATTCGATGATGTTGACGTCCGTCTGCACTTCGAGCTGGCTGACCGCAGGGATCGGAATGCCGGCGGCAAAGGCAATCACGTCGAGCAGGCCGTCCTGCAGCTGGCCGCCAAGGTCAGACCAGCCTCCGTTGCGGCGATCAAAGTTGACGCCCAGCTCTTCCAGAATGGCCGGGAAGTAGGTGTCGGAGGTGGAGGCTGCCGGGCCGAAGCCGATACGGGCGCCGTCGGGAATCTCGGAGATTGAGGTGATGCCGCTGTCGGACAGGGCGGTGATGGAGAACGGAGTCTCGTACATCGGGAACAGGGCACAGACGTTGTCCATCTGGATGCCAGGGGCCAGCGGGCTCTTGCCGTTCACTGCGTCGGAAGCCGGACCCATGGTGGTCAGGCCGAAGGCGACATCGCCACCGTGTACCAGGGCCAGGTTCTGTGTCGGGCCGCCGGTGACTTCGCCGCCACCGGACAGACCGAGCTGGTCAGCGACCAGGTTGGCCCAGCCGGAGCCGTAGACGAAGTAGGTGCCGCCTTGGCTCGCGGTGCCAACGGTGAAGCTCTCAGGCCAGTCTTCGCGATCTGCCTGAGCAGCAGCGGAGACCAGCAGGGTGCCGGCAAACGTGGTGGCGAGGACGCCGGTGAGGAGGCGAGTGGAGGTGCTCATGCAATGTCTCCCAATGCGATGGACGTTGTGATTATGGGTCGTGATGACGGTGCTGCGATCTCAAGCGTAGTCAGAGATGACGAAATGAGATGGCAGTTGGCCGTCAGTCGGTCAACGCAATAAACATCGCAAGGGGTGTGCCTTTTTAACAAAAGGCTAATAAATTCAAGTTTTTATGATTTTTTATTTAGACAATAGTCGAAAACGCTGTGACGCCTCATGTCCGATATCTCGCACGGATGGCCGAAGTGGGTGTGCGGAAATCCGCATGTTGGCCTAGGCACGGCACGTCCTGGCGGCGTAGTGATCTACCAGGACGGTGGCAAGGGGTCGGGACGGGGTATCCTGCAGTGCTTTTCAGTTCCGCTTTCTGGGTCAGTACCGCTTTCCGGGTCAGTGGCGCTTGCCGGGATCGAGAATGCGCACTGGCTGAATCTCTTCTGCCGCTGGGGCGTCGTGTTCCTGATTGACCCGTGTCGCCAGCTCCTCGAGCACGTCGTCTTCGATCGGCAGCTGCTCGAAGAAGTCACAGCTGACGCATTCTCTGTAGCGCACGCCGTTCTGCTCCCAGGCGCGGATGCGGTCCATTTCAGCACAGCGTGGGCAGACCACGCCGGCGATGAAACGTTTCTTTACGGTCATCGTTGTCTCCGTATAGGGCGACGCCTCCGCAAGATGCGGAGGCGTCGATGGTCACGGGTATCAAGCGGCGCGAATACCACTGTGGCGTAGCAGCGGTTCGATACTGGGATCGCGACCGCGGAAGGCCTTGAACAGGTCCGCGGCGTCACGGGCTCCACCCTGCTCAAGGATTTCGCGGCGGAAGCGAGCACCGGTCTCGGCGTCAAAGGTGCCGGCTTCCTCGAAGGCACTCCAGGCATCGGCGGACAGCACTTCTGCCCACTTGTAGCTGTAGTAACCTGCCGCGTATCCGCCGGCGAAGATGTGACCGAAGCTATTCTGGAAGCGGTTGAAGTCGACTCTGGGGACCACCGATACCTTCGCTCGCACGTCATCCAGCAGCGCCTGAATCTCCGCCGCGCTGGGCGCCGCTGGTTCCAGATGCAGGCGGAAGTCGAACAGCGACAGCTCTACCTGGCGCAGCAGACCCATGGCGGACTGGAAATTCTTGGCTGCGATCAGCTTGTCGAACAGCTCGTCAGGCAGCGGCTCGCCGGTCTCGACATGTCCAGAGATCAGGTCAAGCCCCTCACGCTCCCAGCAGAAATTCTCCATGAATTGGCTAGGCAGCTCGACGGCGTCCCAGGCAACCCCATTGATGCCGGAAACATCGGCAACGTCCTGGCGGGTCAGCATGTGATGGAGACCATGCCCGAATTCATGGAACAGCGTGGTGACCTCATCGTGGGTCAGCAGTGCCGGCTTGTCGCCGACCGGGCGGGTGAAATTGCAGGTCAGGTAGGCCACCGGCAGCTGCAGCTCACCGTCGCGGCGACGGCGGACACGGCATTCATCCATCCAGGCTCCGCCTCGCTTGCCCTCGCGAGCATAAAGGTCGAGGTAGAAGCCGGCGATGGGGGCGCCGTTTTCATACAGCCGGTAGAAGCCCACATCTGGGTGATAGGTGGGAGCGTCGCTGTCGCGCTCGACCTGCACGCCGTAGAGCCTTTCCACCACGCTGAACAGGCCTTGAACCGCCTTGGGGGCCGGAAAGTAGGGACGCAGCTGCTCCTGGGAAATGGCGTAGCGCGCTTCACGCAGCTTCTCGCTGGCAAAGCCGATGTCCCAGGGGGCCAGAGCCTCCAGACCCAAGGTGTCCTTGGCGAAGGCATCCAGCTCGCTGAATTCCTGCTGGCCCTGGTCCAGCGCGCGCTCGGCCAGGTCGTCGAGGAAGCCGACGACCTGGCTGGGGCTGTCGGCCATCTTGGTGGCCAGTGAGTAGTCGGCGTAGGTCGCAAACCCCATCAGTTCGGCCATCTCGCGACGCAGTGCGAGGGTTTCTTCCATGATCGGGGCGTTGTCATATTCGCCGGCATTGGGCCCCTGGTCCGAGGCACGAGTAACGAAGGCGGTGTATACCTCGCGGCGCAGTTCGCGGTCCTCGGCATAGGAAAGCACCGGGAAGAAACTGGGGAAGTCGAGGGTGATGCGATACCCCTTCTTGCCCTTGGACTCAGCGTTGGCTGCCAGTGTATCGAGGGCGCTCTGGGGCAGCCCCCCCAGACGGCTGTCGTCCTCGAGGTCCAGCGACCAGGCCTGGGTAGCATCCAGCAGCTGATTGGAGAAGGTGCTGGACAGGCTCGAGAGGCGTGAGCGGATTTCCGCCGAGCGCTGCTTCTTGTCGGCCGGCAGGTCGACGCCTGCCAGGCGAAAATCACGCAGTGCGTTGTTCACGGCGCGTTGCTGGGCGTCACTGAGGGTCGCGAAGTCTGGACTATCCTTGAGCGCCTGCCAGGCACGAAACAGCCCTTCATGCTGGCTGATCCAGGTGCTGTAGGCGGAGAGCTTCTCGAGACAGCCATCGTGAGCCTCACGCAGCTCAGGGGTGCTCATGGTCGAGTTGAGGTGGGAGACCGGCGACCAGGCCTGTGCCAGGCGATCGCTCAACTCCTCCAGTGGCGCCGCCAGGCTGGCCCAGGTGGGCGTCGCTTGCTCGGCTTCAGCCACCAGTGCTTCGACACCGTCGCGCAGCTCCTCAAGCAAGGTGTCGACCGCCGGGGCGACATGCTCAGGGCGAATCTCACCGAAGGGCGGCAGGGTGTGGCGTTCAAGCAGCGGGTTGCGGGACATGTGCACCTCTCGAATTCGACAATGGTTCAGTAAATGCGGGCGACTGTCGCCTGTTTCAATGTGCTAGTCTTGCGCCCTTCGTTTTTCTCGATGTGGACACCGAAAGACCATGAACCAGACGCTGGAACGCTGGAGTTCGCGCCGCGCCTTTATCCTGGCCGTGACCGGGGCCGCCGTGGGCCTCGGCAACATATGGCGCTTCCCCTATATCACCGGCGAAAACGGGGGAGCTGCCTTCCTCTTGCTGTATGTGGGGTTTGTGGTGGTGCTGGGCCTTCCCGTGATGATGGCCGAGATCATGATCGGCCGGGCCGGACGCAGGAGCCCGATGCAGTCGTTGGCGGAGCTGGCACGCCAGCGTGGCACCTCGACTCACTGGAAGTGGCTTGGTCTGTTCGGGGCCTTTACCGTCTTCTGTATTCTGTCGTTCTACTCGGTGGTGTCCGGCTGGTCCATCGATTTCATGGTCAACGCCTTCAGCGGCGGCTTTGCCGGCAAGAGTGGCCCGGAGATCGGCGCTGGCTTCGACGCCTTTCTCGCAGACCCCTTGCGCATGACGTTCAACCACACCCTGTTTTTGGTCATGACCATGGTGGTGGTGGCCGCGGGAGTGGCCAAGGGGCTCGAACGCCTCAACAACCTGCTGATGCCTGCGCTGTATCTGTTGTTGATCGTGCTGGCTGGCCACGCCGTGACCATGGACGGTTTTGGTCCCGCCATGGCATGGCTGTTCACACCGGATTTTTCGGCGCTGACGCCGATGGTCTTCGTCCATGCCATGGGCCATGCCTTCTTCACCCTGGCGGTGGGTGCCTGTGCCTTGATGGCCTACGGCGCTTACATGCCTGACCATCAAAGCCTGCCCGGTGCCGCCGGTGCAGTGGCGGTGCTGGACGTGCTGGTCGCGCTGCTGGCCGGTATCGCCATCTTCTCGGTGGTGTTCACCCAGGGCATGGATCCTGGCGAAGGCCCTGGCCTGGTCTTTGTCACACTGCCGGTGGCCTTTGCGGATCTGCCTGGCGGTGCCTTCTGGCTTGGGTTGTTCTTCCTGTTGCTGTTGCTGGCGACCTGGACGTCGTCGATCAACCTGGCCGAACCGATGGTATCGACCCTGGTGGGATGGGGTCTCAGTCGTCGTCTGGCGGCATTGGCGGTGGGCATCTGCGTGTGGTTGGTGGGGCTATTATGTGTGCTGTCGTTTTCTACCTTGAGTGACGTCCACGTGATTGGCAGCATGAACTTCTTTGGCGTGGTCAGCACCATCCCGCCCGAGATCTTCCTGCCCCTCGGCGGCCTCTTGATCGCCATCTTTGCCGTGTGGGTAATGCCTGAGCGCGAGGCGCTGCGGGCGCTGGATGCTGGTCCCAACGGCTTTCGCGTGTGGCGCGCGGTCGTTCGCTGGGTCTCGATTCCGCTGGTGCTGGTGGTGCTGTTCAGCAGCCTGCTGTAGCCGCCGCTGACCGTGCTGCCCTTGTACCAGCCACGCTTCTCGAATAGCTGATAAGGAGTGCCGAGCATGACCGATAGTAACGACAACGCAGCGTCTGGCTCCCCCGTGTCGTCGCCCGCTCCCGGTTTTCCGGTGATCCGCTCCTGGCAGGGCAAGGCGCCGGTGCTGGGGGCGCGGGTCTACGTCGACCCCCAGTGCATGGTGCTGGGTGACGTGGTGTTGGGAGATGACTGCTCGGTGTGGCCGATGGCGGTGATTCGTGGTGACATGCACCGCATCCGCATCGGCTCCCGCACCAGCGTGCAGGATGGCAGCGTACTGCACATCACCCATGCCAGCGATTTCAATGCGGGGGGCTGGCCCTTGACCATCGGTGATGAGGTCACCATCGGCCACAAGGCCGTGCTGCATGGCTGCACCTTGGGTAATCGGATCCTGGTTGGCATGGGGGCCATCGTGATGGACGGGGCGGTGGTCGAGGATGAGGTGATCATCGCCGCCGGCGCCGTGGTGCCGCCCGGCAAGCGGCTGGAAAGCGGATACGTCTATGCCGGCAACCCGGCCAAGGCATTGCGCCCCTTGAAGGACAGTGAGCGGGCCTTCTTCCCCTATACCGCCGGAAACTACGTGAAGCTCAAGGATCAGTATCTTGAGAAAAATGCAGCCGGTTAACGTCGGTGCCGCAACGAGAGCACATCAGAAAACGCTGCCAAGGCAGCGTTTTTTTATGCTCATGTTCATTCCAACCAATTGTTTCTATTGAACTGCCGGGCGATAATCTGGTCATTTATCCAGTGCTGTATGTTTTTCGAGGAGCCTTCCCGGCATGGCCAACTTCCGCACCCACCTCAGCGTGGCCGCCGCCGGCGGCGCGGTGCTGGCCCATGGAGGCTGGCAGGCGGGGCTATGGTCGGCGCTCGATAGCCTGCCGATTTTGGCGCTGACCACCCTGGGTGGGATTTTGCCGGATATCGACTCGGACAGTTCCAAGGCCATCCGGTTGGTCTTCAACCTGCTGGCGGTGCCTGCGGTGGTGGCCGGGGCGGTGATGCTGCAGGAGCGGCTGAGCGACGGCACCCTGCTGTTGGTCTGCGGAGGTATCTATCTGGCGGTGCGCTATCTGGCGGGGGCGATATTCGCCCGCTTCACGGTTCATCGTGGCCTGTGGCATTCACTGCTGGCAGCGTCGATGTGCGGGTTGGCCACGAGTGCCATCAGTCATCGCTTGTTTGCCCCGCCTGATGCCATGGCCTGGGCCCACGGGGCCGCGCTGACCATGGGGTTTGCCATCCACCTGTTGCTCGACGAGCTGTACAGCGTGGACCTGGATGGGGCGCGCCTGAAACGTTCCTTCGGCACCGCTTTCAAGCCGTTCGACTGGGGCGACCCTGGCAATTCCGTGGCGATGCTGTGCGTCACCTTGAGTCTTGCGCCTTGGCTGCCTTCCTGGGATGTCTTGCAGGGATTGCTCGATCAGGGCGTCGCACTGGTGTCATCGCGCTGGCGATAGTCATCCGGCTTGAGCTCATGTTTCTTGAGCTTGTCGTACAGCGTCTTGCGCGGCAGTCCCAGATGCTCACACACGTCGTTGATCCGGCCATGATGTCGTGCCAGCGATTGACTCAACAGCTGCTTTTCGAAGAGTTCGACTTGGCGGGGCAGGGGAAGCTCGCCGCCGTCACTGCCGACGCCTTCCATCAAGGCGTCGAGGCGATAGTCGCAAGTACTGCCGAGCAGCACGTAGCGCTCCGCCAGGTTGCGCAGCTCGCGGGCGTTGCCGGGCCAGTCGTGGGCCAGCAGCACCGAGACTCCAGGCGCGTCCAGGGGAGGCGCTTCCATGCCGCTGCGGCTGGCCGCGACCGCCGCGAAGTGCTGAAACAGCAGGGGAATGTCTTCGCGTCGCTCCCGCAGGGGCGGGATCGACAGCGTGACGACATTGAGGCGGTAGTAGAGGTCTTCCCGGAATTCGCCTGCTTCGGCGGCTTCTCTCAGGTCGATCTTGGTCGCGGCAATGACCCGGATATCCAGCGCCACAGGCGTGTTGCTGCCAAGCCGCTCCACCTGCCGTTCCTGCAGCACCCGCAGCAACTTTACCTGGAGTGCCAGCGGCATCGATTCGATTTCATCGAGGAAGACAGTGCCCCCCTCGGCGTGCTCGAACTTGCCAATACGCCTTTCCACGGCGCCGGTAAAGGCGCCTTTCTCGTGTCCGAACAGCTCCGACTCGATGGTGCTTTCCGGCACAGCGCCGCAGTTGATGGCGACGAAGGGCCTGCCGCCCCGGGCGCTGCGTTCATGGATCGCCCTTGCCACCAGGTCCTTGCCGGCGCCTGTCTCGCCGAACAACAGCACATCGGCTTCCACTTGGCTGATGCGTTGCACCATGGACGATAGCCGTTTGATGGCCGGCGTGCGCCCGACCAGGCGGGGGCCGGGAGCCGTCTGCTGGGCCTCCAGCTCCGCCTTGAGATACCGGTTCTCCAGGCTCAACCGGCGCTTGTCGATGCCGCGCCGAACCACCTCACTCAGGCGTTCACTGGGGAAGGGCTTTTCGAGAAAGTCCCAGGCCCCCTCGCGCATGGCTTCCACTGCGGTGGACACGTCGCCATGGCCGGTAATCAGCACCACGGGAAGGTCGGGATCACGCTGGCGAATTTCCTTGAGCAGGGCCATCCCGTCCATGCCAGGCATGCGAATGTCGCTGATCACCACGCCAGAGAAGTCCTTGTTTAACGTGGCCAGGGCCTGTTCGGCACTGGCGAAGGGCTCGGGGTGGTAACCCGCCAGCTCCAGGGTCTGGCCAAGGGTGACCCTCAGGTGCTCCTCGTCATCGATGATCATCACGGGGGGCGCGTCAGACATGGGGCGGCTTCTCTTGGTAGGGCATGGAACCGGGAGCCGGTGTGCTGGCGGCCCGCGGAAGGTCGATGGTAAAGCGTGCACCGCCGAGTGGCGAGACGCTGGCGGCCAGCCGTCCCCCCAGATCATCAATGATTCGGGCAGAGATGGACAGCCCCAAGCCAAGTCCGGCACCGGGTGCCTTGGTGGTGTAGAAGGGTTCGAAGACCTGGCGTCGTTGTGGTTCCGGAATGCCGGGGCCGTTGTCATCCACTCTGATGGTAATGCTGTCCTCGGTGGCCGCGACACCGAGGACAAGCTTTGGCTCGGCGACGTGGGCCATGGCTTGCAGCGCATTGCCGATCAGGTTGACCAGCACCTGTTCCAGCCGGACCAGGTCAGCCAGCACCCATGGCGCTTCGTCGGGAAGGTCGAACACGACGTCGACATGCTGCTCGTCCAGACGTGTCTTGAACAGCCGCAGCGCATAGTCAATGCAGGCACGGGTGGACACTGGGCTCGGTGGCTCCCCGCTCTTGCGCGAGAATTGGCGCAGCTGGGCGCTGATGTCGGCCATGCGCCCAGTGAGTTCAATGATCTCGCCCAGATTGGTGTCGACCGTGTCCAGACGTTCCCGGGCGAGAAAGCCTCGGGCATTCTCCGCGTAGGCGCGAATCGCGGCCAGCGGTTGGTTCAGCTCATGATTGATACCGGCAGCCAGCTGACCGAGAACGGCCAGCTTGGCCGCCTGGATCAGCTCGTCGCGGGTCTGTCGCAGGGTGGCTTCGGTGCGCCGGCGCTCATCGATTTCCGCGGACAGACGCTGGTTGCTGGCGACCAGATCCTGGGTGCGGCTGGCGACGTTGCGCTCCAGTTCATCTCTGGCCTTGGCCAGGGTGGTGCGTTCCCGTTCAGCAAAGGCCTCGCGCTCGCGACGAAGTCGGTGCCGTTGCCAGCCAACGCCGCAGGCCAAGGCCAGCAAGCCATACAGCCCCCCGCCCATCAGCATGGCTTGCCACTGAGCGTCATTGACCGGGCCCATGGGCTTGAGAATATGCATCTGCCAGCCAAGCGTCGCAAAGTCGCGGGTAACGCTCAGATACCGTTGGTCGGCCAGCGGGCCTTGGGTAAAGCCCACCAGGCGTGCCCCTTGGTCCAGCTGGTCGTGGGTGAACAGGTGGCTGGCGGTCAGCGGCTCGTCGGCGTAGCGACGTGATGAGCGCAGCTGGTCAAGGCGCTCGGGGCTGAGAGGATCGAGCGACGTCAGTCTCAGTTCCGGCTGGCTGGACATGAACACGATACCGTTCTGATCGACCACCAGCAGGCTGGAGTTTGGGCCTTGCCAGCTGGCTTCCAGCGCGTCGACGCGAATCTTGACCACCATGACGCCGGCGGGGGTCGCGTCCGGTGCGGTGTCATCCAGCCAGACCGGGGCCGAAAAGTAGTAGCCACGATCCATGGAGACTACGCCGAGGCCGTGGAAGCGGCCGTAGTGTCCGGCAATGGCATCCTGGTAGTAGGGGCGAAAGCGGTAGTTTTCGCCGATGAAGGTATCTTCGCGGTGCCAGTTGCTGGCCGCCAGCGTTGTGCCTTCGGCATCGAGCAGGTAAATGTCCGACACCCCGGTGGTACTTCTGAAGCGATTGAACAACCGGTTGAGCGGCATGGCGTTCTGGTCGTCGGGTGCACTCAGGTAGCGCTTGACCGTCTCCCGCGTGGCGAGAAGTTCTGGCAGATATTCATGGCGGGACAGGTAGCCGGTGAGGCCGGTGGCCGATAGCCTCAATTCGGTTTGCGCATCTCGTTGCAGGGTGGTCAGGGCGCGCTCCCTGGCGATATCCGCACTTTGCCAGATGACCAGCGCCAGGCCGAGGATGAGCGCGGCCAGCAGGGCCAGGGTCAGCGGACGCCGGTGGCGTGTCTTATGCCCGCTCATCATCGCCTAGAGTGACCGTCTCGGAGGCATTACCTGGGCCCGTCTGAGCGCTCGCTGCGCCCGCGTTTCGGCGCGTTCCATCTCGAGCAGGCCTTCCTCGACATAGACCAGGTGTTCGTGGGAGCGTGCCTGGGCATCTTCTGCGCGGCCCTCGAGAATGGCGTCGAGCAACGCCCGGTGCTGGGTCATGAGCCGCGGGCGCGACTCGGGCTTCTCGAACAGGTGGGCCAGGTTGTCCACGATGCTGCGCTCCAGCAGGTGGAAGATGCCGCGGATCGTGTGCAGCAGCAGGACATTATGGGCGGATTCGGCGATCGCCAGGTGAAAGGCAGCGTCCGCCTTGGCTTCGCCCTTGGGGTCCTCGCCGAGAAAGGCGACCTCGAGTTCCTCGAAGCGTTGGATCAACAGTGCCTTGTCCGTGGGTGTGGAGCGCAGCGCCGCATAGTAGGCGGACAGGCCTTCCATGGCATCACGGAATTCCAGAAGATCCAGGTGGAACTCACCGTGTCGCGACAACATTTCCAGCAGCGGATCACTGTAGCCGCTGTTCAAGGATTCCGTGATGTAGGTGCCACCACCCTGTCGACTTACCAGCAGCCCCCTGGCAGCCAGTTTCTGGATGGCCTCTCGCAGAGACGGACGCGATACGCCAAAGCGCTCAGCCAGCTCGCGCTCGGGAGGCAGTCGCTGGCCTGGTGTCAGGCTGCCTTCAAGAATCAGCGCCTCGAGTCGTTCGGTAATCACGTCGGCCAGGCGTGGCTGGCGCACGGGTTGGTAAGCCATGTGGGCGTCACTGGTCTGTGAGATGTGTCCAGAGTGTACCGCTTAGAAATTGGTATTACCAAAAAATGAGCATGATGAGACGTCATACAGTCTGTGGATACTTGCTAGCAATTCAATAGCTTGTGGCGCCGTTAATTTCCTGTAATACCAAAGTATAGAGGGATTGCTGGGCAAAAGCCGGCAACAGGTTTGACACTGTAGTGGCGCGACTCTACTGTGCCTTTATTCGGCGTTGTCAATTGGTTTTACCAATTTATCCAATTCGCGGGGTAGGCCTTGTGCCACCAGCGTCCGTACCTGACTTGATAGGCCTTTTCGGCAGCTCTCTGTTGGCTATGGAGCATGGGTCAAGCTAGGGCGGGGAACAATAAACGACAGCGCCTGCCGTGCCTGACCCTGAGGACCCCACCATGACCGCCGTCAAGTTATACCCTCCTCGACCCGACAAGGTTTACTTGTTTGGGACCTGCCTGATCGACATGCTGTATCCCGAGGCCGGGCTGGATAGCCTGCGACTGCTGGAGCGAGAAGGCATCGAGGTCATCTACCCCCAGGACCAGACGTGCTGCGGTCAGCCGGCCTATACCTCGGGGTATCACAGTGAGGCTCGTGAAGTGGCGCGGGCTCAACTCGACCTGTTTCCCGGGCCCTGGCCCATCATCGTGCCGTCCGGCTCCTGTGGCGGCATGATGCGAACGCACTACCCGGACCTGTTTGCGGGAACCGAGGACGAGGCGAAGGCTAGAGAGTTGGCGAGCCGGGTCTTCGAGTTGACCGAGTTCCTGGTGCACGTCTGTCACCTGACGCTTGACGACAGGGGCGCCCCGGAAAAGGTGGCGATGCATACCTCTTGCAGTGCGCGGCGTGAAATGGGCCTGGCTGACACCGGGCCGGCTCTGTTGCAGCGCCTGGGGCATGTCGAGTTGGTAGAGCAGGAACGAGCCAGCGAGTGCTGTGGATTTGGTGGAACCTTTGCGGTGCGCCACCCAGAGGTGTCCGGCGCCATGGTCGAGGACAAGAGTCGTGCGCTGGAGGCCGCAGGCGCGGATCACTTCGTCACCTCGGACTGCGGCTGCTTGATGAACATCGGTGGCCGCCTGGCTCATCGCGACAGCTCGCTCAAGGGTGAGCATATCGCTTCCTATCTGTGGCGGAGGACCTCATGAACCAGCCGGTACAGACGTTCACCCCTCAAGCGTTTCATCAGCAGGCCCATGCGGCGCTGGAGAACCCACAGATCCGTGCCAATTTCCGCAAGGCCATGGATGGACTGATGGGCAAGCGGCGCGAGGCGTTTTCAGATTGGGATCTGGAGACCTTGCGCCAGCTTGGCGCCAATATTCGCCTGCGTGCCCTATCCAAGCTGCCGGACCTGCTGGAGCAGTTGGAGGCGAACTGCGAAGCCAACGGTATTCGCGTGCATTGGGCAGAGAATGGCGAGCAGGCCTGCGCAATGATCACGGAGATCTGCCAGCAGCATGGCGCCTCTTCGGTGATCAAGGGCAAGTCCATGGTGTCCGAGGAAATGCACCTCAATGCTCACCTCGAGCAGGCCGGTATCGAGGCGCTGGAATCCGATTTGGGAGAGTACCTGGTCCAGCTCAACGAGCAGACGCCCTCGCACATCATCATGCCGGCGATTCACCTGAATACCGATGAAATCTCCGACATCATGCATGACCGCACCGGGACGGAACGCACCCGGGATGTCGATGCCATGACGGCCGCGGCACGTGCCCAGCTGCGCGAGCGATTCATGGCGGCAGATGTCGGGGTATCCGGGGTCAATTTTGCGGTCGCCGAGACAGGCACGTTGTGTCTCGTGGAAAACGAAGGCAATGGCCGTATGACGACGACGGCGCCGCCCGTGCATATTGCGGTGACAGGTATCGAAAAGGTGGTGGAGCATCTCGCGGATGTTGCCCCGCTGTACGCATTACTGACCCGCTCGGCGACCGGTCAGCATGTCACCACCTACTTCAACATGATCAGTTCACCGCGCAAGGCGGGTGAGCACGATGGGCCCAAGGAAGTGCACCTTGTGTTGGTGGACAACGGACGTTCGCGGATCTATCAAGATGACGAGCTGCTGGATACGTTGCGCTGCATCCGCTGTGGGGCCTGCATGAACCACTGCCCGGTCTACACTCGGGTCGGTGGGCATACCTATGGCACCACCTACCCAGGGCCGATTGGCGCCATCCTCATGCCTCACCTGATGGGGCTGGAAGCCACCAAGGACCTGCCGTCGGCATCGAGTTTGTGCGGTGCCTGTGGTGAGGTCTGCCCGGTCAAGATCCCCATTCCCGACCTGCTGGTGCGGTTGCGTCGTGAAGCGGTCGGTGACGGAGTCGGTAATGTGCCGGGAGCCGGCGTCAAACGGTCGCGCAAGGAAGTGGCCGCATGGAAAAGCTGGCAGTGGCTGGCGACGCATCCCAATGCCTGGCGCGGCGCCAGTCTGATCGCCGGTAGTTTCAGGGGGCTGGCACCGTCTCACCTGGGGCCATGGACGGAGTACCGCACGGCTCCCAAACCAGCAAAGTCGTCGCTTCATACGCTGATCAAGCGTCACCGCAAGGAGCAGGATTCATGAGTGCAAGAGACAGTATCCTGGCTCGCCTGCGAGATCGCCAAGGCAGCGCTCTGGTGGCGCCGGAAAGTGACTTCGCTGTCGTGACAGGACGGGGCTGGTCCCGTGAAGAGCGGGCGGAGCGGTTCACTCGCTGGATTACCTCGGTGCATGGCGAGGTGGTCCGCTGCAACACGGCGGATTGGACCGATGCGCTTGCAGGTGTGCTGGCAGAAAAGCAGATTCGCCGGCTGGCGCTGGGGCGACAGCATCCGGTGGCCCTGGCCGCGCGCGATGCCCTGGCAAGCCACCAGGTGGAGCTGATCGATGCCGATCGCGACATCGAGGCCTGGCAGGAGGAGCTGTTTCAGCATGTCGACGCGGGGCTGACGTCAACCCGTGGCGGGATTGCTGAGACGGGCAGCCTGTGGCTATGGCCCGACGCGGACGAGCCGCGCCTGCTGAGCCTCGTGCCACCTCTGCATATTGCGGTGCTGGATGTCGACGCCATCGAGGATACGCTGTTCGATGTCATCACTCATCAAGGGTGGGCGAGTGGCATGCCGACCAACGCTCTGTTGATTTCTGGTCCCAGCAAGACGGCGGACATCGAGCAGACCCTGGCCTACGGGGTGCACGGCCCTCGCGAGTTGGTAGTTATTCTGCGCGACGGTTGACGCACCGATACGCGAAGAAAGTACGACACTACCGAGTCGGCCTGCGCGGATGACCCTGACGTTTGTCATATAAGTTGGCTATAGTGTTGTGCTTCCGATATCGCATAGTTGTCGGTGCACGGAGTGCAACCCGTTACATGGAGGCAGGCATGTCGAAACAACCGCTGGGCGAAAAGCGCCCGATATTCCTTTCCTTTTCCCCAGTGGTGCTGGTCGGCGGATTGTCGCTGGCAGTGTTGCTGGCGGGCTGTCAGGAAGGAGCGGACGGAGAGTCCGCGAATGATGGCCAGGCCAGCTCATCTGCCCAGGGCCGCTTTATCGAGGCACCGGAAAGTGCGGCCGGCGAACCGATCGAAGGCGAGCTGACATCGCAAAGTGGCGTCAACCTCAACAACGGGTCGCGCTTTGGAAGCCACTGGGTCTGCGGCAGCGAAGGTGCGGGTGAGCTATATCAGCTGGATTCGCCGTTCGCCGCCACGCTCTCGGTCTATGACGAACGTGGCCGTTGGCAGGGCGGGGCGGAAAGCTCGGAGCAGGCGCCGGCATCGCTGCTGCTGGGGCCGTCAGAAGGTTGCTCGCTGGTGGTCGTCAACAGCACCGACATGTCCGGCTTTGGCCCCTACGCATTGACACCTTCCCAGCAACAGGGCGCCGAGTCGCTGACGGATGGAGAGGCTGTCGTCGGCGTTCTGGGCGAAGAGACGGCCAGTTACCCCATCAGCCTGGACGACACCCGTCAGGTCACTCTGACGCTGGCCGGCGCGTCCAGTGCCGCGCTGGTACTCGAAGGCAACGAAGCATCCCACAAGGCAGCCCGCTGTGGCGATGACCAGCAGACGCTGGAGGCCTTCCTGACGCCTGGCGATTATGAGGTGCGTCTGGTGCCCGGTCAGCCGGTGAAGGAGCGGGTGGATGTTGCCTGTGAAGATGACTTCGTCAGCGTGGGCGGCGGCTATCGTCTGACGATGGAACAGGCTGACCTGTCGCGTGGCGAGCGCAACAGCGGTCCGCTGCGTTCTGGTGACAGCATTACCGGCACGCTGGATGACGCCTCTTCCAGCAACACCTACGAGCTTTCTATTGCAGAGCCCACCAACGTCACTCTGTCGCTCAGCTCAGATGACTTCGATACGGTTCTGCAGGTGCGCGGCGGCCAGACCAATATCGATGTCGATGACACTGGCAGCGGCACCAATTCCCTGCTTGAAAGCGTTCTCATGCCAGGCGACTACCGCGTGGTGGTCACTGGCTATGGCGGAGAGTCCGGAGCCTATGCACTTGAGCTCGACACGACGCCGTTTGATGGCGAGTTGAAGAACGAGGGCGAGCTCGTGCCTGGCGAATCCGTGCAGGGCATGGCGGGTGGTATGCAGCCCAATACCTACACCCTGACCATCGAACAGGCCTCCGAAGTATCGATCGGAGTGTCGTCCTCGGCGTTTGATACCCAGCTCTATCTGGAGGGCAACGGGGTAGCCTTGAGCGATGATGACGGCGGTGGTGGCACCAACTCCCGCATCGATACCGTGCTGGAGCCGGGCAGCTACCGGGTCGAAGTCAGCAGCTACTCGGGTTCGTCAGCCGGGACCTTCCTGCTCGAGTCCAGCGTCAATGCCTTTGACGGTGAGTTGCGAAACAGCGGCGAACTGCAGTCAGGCGAGACGGTGCGAGGCATGCTGGGAAGCAGCGGCAGCAATGGCTACACCTTTACGCTTGATGAGGCGGCTGAAGTGACGCTGGAACTGAACTCCAGTGCTTTCGATGCCTTGCTGGGCTTGAGCGGAGGAAGTGTCGACACCAGTGACGACGATGGCGGTTCTGGCACCAATTCGCGCATTCATGCCGTACTGGAGCCGGGTACGTATCAGGTGAACGCGCAAAGTTTCAGTGGCAGCGGCAGTTATTCACTGAGGCTGACACAGCAGCCGTTCAGCGGCGATTTCCGCACCGGTGGTGAGATTCGCACTGGCGAAACGGTGTATGGCCAGCTTGAGGTCAATGGCGAGCTGACCTATACCCTGGTCGTCGAGGAGGCTGGTGTGGTCAGCGTCGAGACCCAGTCGGAGGCCGTGGATACCCTGCTGGAGCTCGAGGGTAATGGCGTCTTCTTTCAGGATGACGACAGCGGCAGCACCGACCTCGGGTCATTGATCGAGACCACGCTGGAGCCTGGTGAGTACCAGGTCTCGGTCACCGGCTACGGTGGCAATGGCGGCATTGTTCGCGTCGATGTCAGGCCCTGATAACCGGTGCCAGGATAGCAGGCCTACTTGTGGAGGGCGGGGCTGCGCCTCTGCGCGACACAGGCCTGCTGACTAACCCCGAAGCGCCAAACGCCACTCTCAGGAGTGGCGTTTTTGTATCTGAACAGCTGCAATACTAGCCATCGGACAGGGAGAGCATCATGACGGCCATTTCCACCACACCCCCCAGCATCTCCATGGACTCGCTGGTCGAGCGATTGAAGCAGCATCTGCCGGAAGCGCGCCTGGTCACCGACCCATTGCGACGCCTGGCCTATGGGACGGATGCCAGCTTTTATCGGTTGGTGCCAAGCCTGGTGGTGCGGCCGCAGACCGAGCAGGAGCTGCGCTCTGTGATTGAGGCCTGCCGCGAGGGGCACTGGCCGATGACCTTTCGCGCGGCCGGCACGTCATTGTCCGGGCAAGCCATCACCGACGGTGTATTGATTCAGCTCGGCCGTGGTTGGCGGGGTGCCGAGGTGCTCGACAATGGGGCTCGCATCGACCTGCAGCCCGCTGTCATTGGTGCCAGGGCCAACGAGTTGCTGGCGCCCTTCGATCGCAAGATCGGCCCTGACCCTGCGTCCATTGCCAGCTGCATGATCGGCGGTATCGCGGCGAATAACGCATCCGGCATGTGTTGCGGCACCGCTCAGAATACCTATATGACGCTCGACAGTATCCGCGTGGTGCTGCTGGATGGTGCTGTGCTCGATACCGCTGATACGGCCAGTGTCGAGGCGTTCCGCAAGAGTCACGCGGTGCTGCTGGACGGGTTGGAGCGGCTGGCCGCCGGCGTGCGTACCGATGTCGAACTGGCAAGGCGTATTCGCCACAAGTACCGGCTCAAGAATACCACCGGCTACGCGCTGAACAGTCTGCTGGATTACCGTGATGGCGTCGACATCCTGGCCCACCTGATGATCGGGTCTGAAGGGACTCTCGGTTGTATCACGCGCATTACGTATCACACCGTGCCAGAACCACCCCGTCGTGCAGCGGCCATGATCTTCTTCCCCGACCTGGGAAGTGCCTGTCGTGCGACCATCGCGCTCAAGGGTACGGGGGTAGCAGCAGTAGAGCTGATGGATCGTGCCGGACTCCGCGCGGTGGAGCGACAGCCAGGGATGCCCGAGCACCTTCGTGATCTGCCGTCAGGTGCCACCGCGCTGCTGGTGGATGTTCGTGAGCAGGATGGCGACACCTTGGCTGCGCGTATCGATGACGTCAATCATGCCCTTGAGGGCATCATGACGCTGGAGCCTGTCACCTTCACTGAAGATCCCGTCAGCTACGCCCTCTACTGGAAAGTGCGCAAGGGGTTGTTCCCGGCGGTGGGTGCCGTTCGCGACCTGGGGACGACGGTGATCATCGAAGACGTTGCCTTTCCGATCGAGCGGCTGGAGGAGGGCGTTGCCGCGCTGACCGCCGCGTTCAAGCGGCATGGCTATGACGATGCCCTGCTGTTTGGTCACGCGCTTGAGGGCAACCTGCATTTTGTTTTTCCACAGGGCTTCGAGCGCGCGGGCGAAAAAGAGCGTTATCAGGCCTTGATGGCTGACGTCGCCCAGCTGGTAGCGGTTGAGTTCGGTGGCTCCCTGAAGGCGGAGCATGGCACAGGGCGCAACATGGCCCCCTTTGTCGAATTGGAGTGGGGCAAGGAAGCGTATGACCTGATGTGGCAGATCAAGGCGCTGTTCGATGCGGACCATCTTTTGAATCCCGAGGTCATGCTGACCCGAAACCCAACCTTGCACCTCGAGAACTTGAAGCCTCTACCCGAGGCTGACGCCATCGTCGATCGCTGCATCGAATGTGGCTTCTGCGAAGCGGTGTGTCCCTCCCGGGAACTGACGCTGACACCCCGCCAGCGCATCGTGTTGACGCGTGAGCGGGCCAGGCTGGCCAACCTTGAGCAACCCACCGATGCAGACAGGGAGCGGTCGGAAGCTTTTGGTCGGACAGCACTTTATGACATCGATACGTCCTGTGCGGCAGATGGTATGTGTGGTACCCGCTGTCCCGTCGGCATCAATACCGGCGAGCTGGTGCTTGCCATGCGTGAAGAGCGGCATGTCGGCAAGCAGCAGTTGGCGAGACGCATCGGACGGCATTTTTCCGGTGTGACCCGAGTCGCACGAAGTGGCCTGCGAGGGGCAAGCGTCGCAAGGGCGGTGATCGGCGACAGGCTGATGGCGACGGCAAGCCAGGGCTTGCACCAGGTCAGCAACAAGAGGATTCCCCAGTGGATTCCGTCGATTCCCGCGGCCGCCCCCATTCGCGTGTTGTCATCCGTGGCCCAGGTGGGCGAGGGGCGCGACCCAGTGGTGTACTTTCCCTCCTGTGCTACGCGAGTCTTCGGCGCAGACAAGCGCGACAGCAGCGCGCGGGCGGTAATGGAAGTGGTGCTGGCGCTGCTGGACAAGGCCGGCTATGACGTGATCATTCCTGAAATGCCGGGTCATCTGTGCTGTGGCATGCCCTTTTCCTCGAAGGGAATGGCAAATGAGGCCACCCATAAGGCGAGGGAGTTGAACCGAGAGCTCTTGGCAGCAAGCCATAACGGCAGGGTGCCGATCCTCTTTGATACCAGCCCTTGCAGTCAGCAGGTGGAGCAGCACCTTGATGCGCGTTTGAAGATTCAGGAGCCGGTCGCGTTTGCCCATGACTATCTGCTGCCTCGCCTGGACATCGCCCCGGTGGAAAGCAAGGTCGCCGTTCATGTGACCTGCTCCAGTCATCGCAAAGGCCTGACTGAGGCGTTTATCGCGCTGGCTCGTGCATGTGCCAAGGACGTTGTCGTTCCAGAGGGCATCAGCTGCTGTGGTTTTGCGGGCGACAAGGGTTTACGGGTGCCAGAGCTGACCGCATCGTCCCTGCAGGACCTTGCGGGGCAAGTGGTGGGCTGCGAATTTGGTGTCTCCAATTCGCGAACCTGTGAAATGGGGATGACCGAGCACTCAGGCCTGACGTACCACTCAATCCTGGAGCTGCTTGATCGTGCCAGCCAGCCGAGGGGCGTCAACTCATAGCACACTTCTGCGCGCGCCTTTATGGGTAGAGGTGCGGCTTGGCGCCCCGATAGAAGTCGCCAACGGAGTGTAGATAGAGCGCGTGTGCAGGAGCGTATGACCGGGTGTGTGACAAAGAAGAGACAGGGCGATGAACTTTTTTGATTCAGGCTATTGCCAAGCTGCCTCGAGATCCGTAAAGTACGCATCCGCTGCCGGCGACGAGCAAACGTCACAGGCGGTGAAGAGTGGTAAAAGTAGTTGATTTGAAAAGGCTTTCTGAAGCTTCTCGAAAAAATCACTGCTTGACGAGCAACGAGAAATCGGTAAAATGCTCGCCACTTGATCGGGGTCGCCGACAGGGCATCGTTGGATGCGCTGAGGCACGTTTCGCTCTCTTTTGAAGTCTACGAGCATCGCTTGCAGGACGCAAAAGAAAGCGCTTGACGAAACGCTTCGATTCTGTAGAATACGCCTTCCTCGCAGGGCGCTGAGCAAAGCGCTCGGCAATAGCGAGACGCTCATTGAGCTCACTAGAGTCAAGAGCACGCTCTTTAAAAATTGATCAGGTAATTCATGTGGGCGCTTGCCGATGAGTCAGTGACAATGTCACTGAAATATCAAGGCAAGCGACTCGTCAAACGAGACGTT
>NZ_JAHVIN010000012.1:0-384369 GCF_019801685.1 Halomonas sp. DP8Y7-1
CTTTGCCAGCATTGATATACATTGCCTTTTTTCGCCTGACGACCATAGCGAGTGGGAACCACCTGATCCCTTGCCGAACTCAGAAGTGAAACCGCTCAGCGCCGATGGTAGTGTGGGGTCTCCCCATGCGAGAGTAGGTCATCGTCAGGCATTTATTCAGAAGAACCCCGATTATCGAGAGATGGTCGGGGTTTCTTAATTTAAAAAGCCGCATGCATGGGTTCTTGATACGTTCAGCCGCTCTTTAATTGTGGGGCCACGCCGAATACCCCCTCGGCGCGGTCCGGCCCGGCTCTTCTCAAGGGCAGGCTCGTGACGTTCGCCACCCCTTGCAGCTTCGCTGCAGCCCTTGCAAAGAGCTCCAGGGTGGCTCACCCCCATGCGACTCCCCTGTAGGGAACAGGGGAGAACCGCCGCAGTCGGGCCCTGAGGAACGAAGGGCGAGTCTCAGGGATGAGGCGAGTAGAGACATTGCTATCTAAGCGTCATCGTCAGGCATTTATTCAGAAGAACCCCGATTATCGAGAGATGGTCAGGGGGTCTCAACTTAAAAAAGCCGCATGGATGGGCTCTTGATACATTCAGCCCGCTCTTTATTTGTGGGGCCGCACCGATAACCCCCTCGGCACGGGCCGGCCTGACTCTTCTCAAGGGCGGGCTCGTGACGTTCGCCACCCCTTGCAGCTTCGCTGCAAAAGCTTGGGGTGACTCACCCCCATGCGACTCCCCAGTAGGGAACAGGGGAGAACCGCCGCAGGCGGGCCCTGAGGAACGAAGGGCGAGTCTCAGGGATGAGGCGAGTAGAGACATTGCTATCTAAGCGTTATCGTCAGGCGTTTATTTAGAAGAAGCCCAATTTCGAAAGGAGTTGGGCTTTCTTTATTTAAAGAGCCGCATGCATGGACTCTCTATACGTTCAGCCGTGTGCTACACGTGGGCGCGCTTAAGCACTATCCGCTGCGCTCCAGTTCGTCGTGATGAGGGGCTGGGCGTCTATGTCCTGTCGTTAGCGCAGCGATCACGGGAGATCCACCCAAAAGGGCATTGTGGAAATGTGTCGACCTATTCGATAGTAGAGCGAACAGGGATGGGCCTCGCGGCTTTTCTCTACTGGATCATCAGGGGCACGAGTGCCCCGGCAGGGAGGCGAACATGCTGGAAACCTTGGGACTTGCGGTATTGATCGGGCTTGGTGGCACTGCGCTACTCGATGTATGGAACCTGCTGCTGAACAGGATGTTGGGTCAGCCGCTACCGCCCTGGCACCTGATCGGCCGCTGGTTCGCCGGCCTGCCGCGAGGTCAGCTGGTTCATCGTCAAGGTATCTCGTCGTCGGCACCTGTCCGAGGGGAGCTGGCCATCGGATGGTGCATGCACTACGTGGTAGGAATCAGTTTCGCGCTGGTACTTCTGCTGATTTGGGGCCTTGAATGGGCCGCTATGCCGACGTTTGGTCCGGCTTTGCTGGTGGGGCTGGTGACCGTTGGGGCCGGCTGGTTCATCCTGCAGCCGGGACTGGGGGTTGGCGTGGCTTGTTCCAATGCACCCAACCCCGGTCTAGCACGCATGAATAATGTGGTAGGTCATGTGGTGTTCGCGCTCGGCATGTATCTGGCGGCGCGACTCTTCACTGCTATCTGAGCGGCGCTCTGATCAGTGATGCAGGGGTGAAGTGTGGCTCCAGGTAGACGGTATTGGCGCTAAGGGGCATGCCTTGCAGCGCTGCAGTGAGTGACGATCGGGTAAGATCCGGCGCTGCCAAGGCTATCGCTTCGCCGAGCAGGATGCCCAGAGCATAGCCTCTTAGGGACTCTGGCCCTTGCTCATGGGCAGCGGCCCAACTGAGTGCTTGCGGATGAGGAATGGCGAGAATCACATCATGACCGTTGGCGGCCAAGGCTGCGGCGTGATTGCCCAGATGACCAAGGCATCCCGCCAAGGTGCGTGGCGTCTGCCGTCGCTCACCGTCTTCCAGCTCTGCCACGATGTCCTCGCTGGTGACCAGCGCAACGTCGGGCGCTGCCGTCACCGGTAATATCATGGTCAGCAGGCGAAAGCGGAACTCATCGCCATCTTGCCCCAGTAGGCCGACCTGCTCGGCGCTGATGCGGCGTACCTCGGCCAAGGCTGCCAGGAGGCAGGCGGTTTTCAGGCGCTCTTTCAACATGGTGTCCAGCTCCACCAGGGTGAACAGGGCGTCCTGTCGTGTGGTCATTTCAATCCGGTGTGACGAAGGACCCTGCTGGTGGTGACGGGAAATGGCGGCGCTAAAGCCGATATCAAGATCGGAGCTGCCGGAGATACCGATCAAGACACGCTGATCGTCTGCAGCCGGAGCGGCATTCGCCGCGTAGCTCGGGTGACTAGGGTGACTCAATAGGGCAACGCACCCTGCCAGAAGCAGGCTTCGAAGGACGGCTCTCAATAGGAAGGTCCTTGTCGCATGTTGTATTAGCAAACCACCAATAGCGTGAGTGATCAAGCCAGGGTGGCCGTCAGCGGGACCCATGCTTGAGCGTTGCGGCCTCTTGCCGCAAGCGTTCCGCCAGGGCGCGAGCCGGCTCGCTCAGTAAGCTGTCTTTGCGAGTGATCAGGCCGAAGGGAGCCAAGGTTCTTGCCAGAGTGAACGGTAGGAGACGGGCCCACCGTGTACTTACTGATGCAGCTGTGCTCAAGATATCATTCGGCGACGATAAGACAGAACCCCAGGTACCAGCCTGGCCACGACTCACCACAATTTCATCGGTGGCGCCTTCGTTGGCTTGTTTGAGCACCTTTAAGTCTTCGACCCAGCCAGCGGGGGATATTCTGCGGCGTATTTTTGGACCGTGGGAGATCGGGCGTCCTCAGTTTTCTATGGCTGAGCCGCTGTTTCTGGCCCTGATGTCCCGTCTTGACGTCCCCGACCCCGACGTCACTTTCCTTGAGCTCTTTGGACCGGGCCATCTCTATCGTTGCTTGTGTTGCTCTATCGTTGCTTGTGTTTCGTTCCCACCACGCTTAGGCATCAATGCTACTGGTCAGTTGCCGTCAGCTCGGTAGACTTCGGCCTCGGCAGGCAGTTGGTTGCAGTTTTCGATCTATGCGTCCATTCTTGTACAAGTTTGGTACATGATGTGGTGCGTCTTGCTACGCACAGTTCGGACCGTGATGTTGCCGGTAATCAGACGCCGCCCACGGCGCGATGCTGGCATCGCTTCAACAAGGAGGAAGAGACCTGTGACCATCTTTGAAGCCCTGCGCGAGAGCCACGATAAACAGCGCCGACTGCTAGAACTGCTGGTGGAGACGGAAGGTAACAGCGAAGGGCGTGACGAGCTGTTCAAGCGACTCAAGGAAGAGCTTGAGAATCATGCCGGTGCGGAAGAGCGAGCGCTGTACGTGCCGATGATGGAATATGACATGACCCAGGAAAAGGCGCGCCATAGCGTGGCCGAGCACCACGAAATCGATGAATTGATCGAAACACTGGAGTCCACGGACTATAGCTCACCAGGCTGGCTGGCCAATGCCAAGAAACTGCAGCATCTGGTCACCCATCATCTGGAAGAAGAAGAGCAGGAGGTCTTTCAGCTGGCAGGTCGTGTGTTTGATGATGCCACCAAGGCCAATCTGGCCGAGGAGTACCATCAGGACATGCAGGATCGCGAGGCAGGATAGCGCGGCCTGTCGGGTCCACAGGACTCGTCTGGTGGGAGAGCGAAAGTACGACAGTACAACAAAGGCGTCGGAGCGAGACTCCGACGCCTTTGTTGTTGAGCGCCGTCTGACGGAGCTTACTGATTCAGTTCCTGTTCGGTGAACAGTTCCGTGAACAGCGCGGAGGTAAGGTAGCGTTCGGCGCTATCCGGCAGTATCACCACGATGTTCTTGCCGGCGAATTCCGGCAGCTTGGCGATACGAGTGGCGGCCGCAACAGCTGCACCGCACGAGATACCGCACAGGATGCCCTCTTCACGCATCAGCCGGTGAGCCATCTCCATGGCATCATCATTGGTGACCGTTTCGATGCGATCCACCAGACTCATGTCCAGGTTGTCCGGGACAAAGCCAGCTCCGATGCCCTGAATCTTGTGGGGGGCAGGAGAGAGGGACTCGCCGTCCCGGGTCTGGGTCAGGATGGGGGAGTCGCTGGGCTCCACCGCCACCGTGGTGATGGCCTTGCCCTGGGTGTTCTTAATATAGCGTGAGACCCCAGTGAGGGTGCCTCCGGTGCCGACACCAGCGACGAAGACGTCGATGGCGCCATCGGTATCCTGCCAGATTTCTGGCCCGGTGGTGGTTTCGTGGATACGCGGGTTGGCCGGATTGGAGAACTGCTGCGGCAGGAAGTAACGCTCGGGGTCCGACTTGGCCAGTTCCTCGGCCTTGGCAATGGCGCCCGGCATGCCCCTGGCAGGATCGGTCAGCACCAGCTCTGCGCCCAGGGCCTTCAGCACCTTGCGGCGCTCCAGACTCATCGAGGCCGGCATGGTCAGCGTCAACGGATAGCCCTTGGCGGCGGCCACGTAGGCCAGGGCAATCCCGGTGTTGCCGCTGGTGGGCTCGATGATGGTCATGCCCGGCTTGAGCACGCCGCGCTCCTCCGCGTCCCAGATCATCGCTGCGCCGATTCGGCACTTGACGCTGTAGGCCGGGTTGCGGCCCTCAATCTTGGCCCAGATGGTAGCGCCTTCATTGACCCGATTCAGTCGTACCAGAGGGGTGTTGCCGATGGCCGTGGCGTTGTCTTCATAGATCCGTGCCATATCAGGGCTCCTTCGCTTGAGGCCCGCCGTCCAGCGCTGTAGCGGAGACCGCCTGTCGCGTGCGGGCTGGGGTGGTCGAGGTATAAGGCGTCTAGGTGTTCTCACTATGCATCAGTATGGCCTCTATCACGAGAGAGCGAGGACTCGCTAACCTTTCAAAGCTATCAGCGCGAGGAAAAGAGCACGCCCGCGCAGGGCGGGCGTGAGGTCGGTGGCGGGAGCCAAGTGCGTGCGCTCACTCACGGTCCCAGCGAACAAAGGCGTCGACCACCTCCTGGGGACGTTCCAGCGGATAGAAATGGCTGGCGTCCAGGTACTCCCAGGTCGCGTGAGGCATGATCCGGGCCAGGGCAACGCCTGAGACGTAGGGGGGCTGGAAGGGATCATGGATCCCCCACAGCAGCATCGCAGGCTTGTTCCACATCACCATCTGGGGGGAGGCTTCAAGGGTCAGGCGATGGTCCATGGCCTTCAAATATTCAATGAAGTGACGCCGGGTGGAGGCGTTCTCTGCATAGTTGCCGTAAAGGTCGTTGAGTATCTCGTCTGTCAGGGTCTCGTCGGGATTCAACAGCCCCGCAGACGCGAAATTCCTGACGATGTCCCGCACATTTTCTTCGTTGAAGATATCTTCCGCCTCATCTGACTTGGCCTTGGCGATAGCCGCGTTGGCCTCAGGGACCGGCCACATGTCCAGCACGGCGGAGTTGCCGATGACGATCTTGCGCACCGCGTTGTGATCTTTCAGCTCAGGATCGGTCACCATGATTTGAGCGATACCACCGCCAAGGTCGTGGCCGAACAGAATATAGGGGCCTGGCATCACCTGATTGGCAAAGGCCGTCATGATCTCTGCCTGGCCCTTGAGGGAATGGTCGGCGTCCATGGGTCCGTCGGTGTAGCTGAGGCCGAGCTGGCCCGGCGCGAACACATGGTAGCCCTGATCTGCCAGCAGCGGACCGACCTTGGAAAACAGCACGCTGTTGAGGGGGATGCCATGGATGAGCATGACAGCAGGATCACCTTCCTGCCCCCACTCCCGATAGGCGACACGGTAGTCGCCCACATCTGCATATTGGCGGCCGGGAATTTCATCGGCCGCGGCGATCTGGGAACCTGCTGCCAGGGGCAGGCAGAGGGCAACAGCAAGAGCGATAGCAGGGATCGTGCGCATCAATTGGCGACTCCTTCAGGGGCTTGGTCTCTTGTGACGCGGGACGAGGTGACGTTGGTCTGCCAGTCCTGAGGGCGTGGGCGGCAGCGTTGGGGCCGCCACTGCCAGCAGTACAGGCGCCGTTCGATGGCACCCGGCTTAAGCAGTCTGGAGCCCTAGCAGAGAGCACCCAGCGAAGGGGTTGTCGGGCACAGTCCAGGTCAAGATCTATCCAAGACAGGTCCGATCCAAGACAGGTCCGATCCAAGACAGCCCCCATCCACGTCAAGAAAAGGCAGTTCATACTCTAGATCAGCGTATGTCGTTTGAGAGTGGGCCTTGCCTATCAGAAGCATGTTTGAGCATAACGTGATGGAAGCAGGCTGATTTCTGCCAAGTGCCAGCTGAGCACAACCGCAACAGGCATGGCGCACTGGCCATCACGAATCAAGGAATCTTGCATATGACCGAGCAATATCAAGCGTCGCCTGGAAAAGGCAGTGTACTGGTGACAGGAGCCTCATCCGGCATCGGCGATGCCATCAGTCGAGCGCTGCTCGAGGAGGGCTTCACCGTCTACGCCGTTGCCAGGCGTACCGAGCGCATGCAGGCATTGGCACAGCAAGGCGCCCACGTCATGGCGCTCGATATCGCCGATGGAGACAGTATTGCCAGGCTGGTAAAGACGCTGAGTGATGACGGAGTGGTACTCGAGGGACTCGTCAATAATGCCGGCTATGGCAGCTATGGGGTGCTGGAAGAAGTCCCCATCGAGGAAGCCCGGCGTCAGTTCGAGGTCAATGTCTTCGGACTGATGGCCTTGACCCAGGCGTTGCTGCCCGGCATGCGCCAGCGTGGCCGTGGTCGCATCGTCAATATCGGTTCCATGGCGGGACGACTATGGATGCCCGTGGGCGGCTGGTATCACGCCACCAAGTTTGCGCTCGAGGCCCTGAGCGATGCGTTGAGGGTCGAGCTGCGACCCTTCGGGATCAAGGTGAGCCTGGTCCAGCCCGGAATGATACGTAGCGAGTGGGCAGACATCGCACGCGCATCCCTGGAGGAGGATACCGCAGGCGCACCCTATGCTCGCATCAAGCGTGGCATGTCCAGGGTGCTGGCCGATCAGCGCCAGGCCGGCGAGCCTGAGCAGATTGCCAGAGTAGTGCTGCACGCGTTGACTTCAGCGCGACCGCGTCGGCGTTACCTGTTGCCGCTGCACGCCAAGATCCTGGTGGGATTGCACTGGTTGCTGCCCACCTGGCTTTACGAACGCTGTGTTCGCGCACTGCTGGCGCGGCAGGGAGCTTCCACGCGAGATCGTCGATCTTAGGAACTCGATTGCCTAACGTCGCTACGTACCGGCACGTGAGGGTGGCATACCCCTGAATGCGACACGCCCCCAGCCGCAAGGTGGGGGCGCGTTTCGTTACGGGCCGACGGTCATGTCAGGCGCCACTCTAAGCGGTTTACAGTCGGCTGGCGGGACGCAGATCGTAGTCGAAGTACTGCTCCATCAGGCGCTCAAAGGTGCCGTCGGCATAGACCTCGTCGAGGGCCTCATTGAAGGTTGCAGCCAGGGCCTCGTCCCGGGGGCGTACGGCGATGGCGTTGCCCCTGCCAAAGATCGACTCCGGTGAATTGATGCGCTCGCCGACTTGGGTGAAGTCGCCGTCTTCCTGCTGGATGGAGAGCGCCTCTATGGCCACCGGGTAGTTGATGAAGGCGAGATCCAGGCGCCCGCTTTCCATATCCAGGGCCACCTCATCGGCGGTGGCGTAGCGCCGGATGTCCAGCACCTCACGATAGCGACCGGTGATGTAGGTGTCCTGGGTGGTGCCGCGCTGCACGCCGACGGTCATGCCCTCGAGGCTTGCCAGGTCTTCGGGATCGACTACGGCGTCTCGGCGAGCCACCCAGACCTTGGGTGACATGGCGTAGGGCTCGCTGAAGCGTACCTGGCGCTCGCGGGCCTCGGTGATGCGCATGGATGACAGGATGGCGTCGTACTTGCGTGCCAGTAGCCCAGGAATGATGCCGTCCCAGCCTTGCACGATCCATTCGCAGTCGAGTTCAGCGCGGCGGCAAAGCTCGTTGCCCAGATCAATTTCGAAGCCGGCGAGTTCACCGTTGGCATCGCGATATTCAAACGGAGGGTAGGGCACATCCACGGCAATGCGCACCTGGCGGGACTCATCGGCGAGGGAGGGGGCTGCCGCCACCATCGCGCAGGTAAGGGCAAGGGGAGACAGCAAATACTTGGAAAATGAACGCATGGAAGACCTTGTGTTGTCGTCGGGGGAGTCTTGATGACGTTGTCGTTATTTGGACCACGGGGGGCTGCTTGCGCCCCCGTGGTCTATCGGGTGTCGGGTGCCGTCCGCGCCGGGGTCAGGCCGGCTGCAGGCGTCGGGAGCGACGGTGGTGGCGTATCGCCAGCACGATGGACAGTGCCGCCAGTAGCAGCAGTCCTAGTGAGATGGGGCGCGTGAAGAACAGCGTCCAGTTCTCATCGGACATCAGTGCCCGGCGCAGGTTGGTCTCGGCGATGGGGCCCAGGATCACACCCAGCACCAGCGGCGCCAGAGGATAGTCGAGCTTGCTCAGCAGGTAGCCGAAGATGCCGACGCCCAACAGCAGGTAGACGTCGGTGACGCGGTTGTTGAGGGCAAAGGCACCGATCACGCAGCACACCAGCACAACCGGAACAATGATCGACTTGGGTACCTCGGTGACGCGCAGGAACCAGCGCATGCTGAACAGGCACACCACGAGCACCATCACGGCGGCCACCAGCATCGCCATGAACATGCCGTAGACCAGGTCGCCATGGTCCATGATCAGCCGGGGGCCGACGCCGATACCATGCACCATCAACGAGGCCATCAGTACGGCGTCCACGGCGCTGCCGGGGATGCCGAGTGCAATCATCGGAATCAGGCCGCCGCCGGAGGTGGCGGAGTTGCCGGATTCCGAGGCGATGACCCCCTCGGGGGTGCCCGTTCCGAAGGCTTCCGGTGTCTTGGAGGCACGCTTGGCCTGGTCGTAGGCGAGCAGGTTGGCGATGCTGCCTCCGGCACCGGGAACAGCACCGATGAAGACGCCGACCAGCGAAGAGCGCAGCAGGTTGATCGGATAGCTGATGGTTTCCTTCAACGCCTTGAGCGGGCTGAAGCTGACGCTCTCCGGCATCAACGCCTTACCGTGCTTGATGCCGTCTGCGTCCTCTACCTCGGACAGCAGCTGGCTGACCGCAAAGATGCCAATCAGCACCACCAGGAAGGGAAAGCCGTTGGCGAGCAGGTCAGAGTCAAAGGTGAAGCGAGCCACGCCCATCATCGGATCGGAGCCGACAGTCGCGATCAACAGCCCCAGTAGACCAGTCATCAGGCCCTTCAGCATGGACTTGCCGACCAGGCTGGCGACCACCGTCATGGCGAAGATGATCAGGGAGAAGTATTCCCAGGCACCGAGCTTGACGGCGATGATCGCCAGCGGCGGGGCGGCGATGATCAACACCACCACGCTGACCAGGGCTCCGAAGAAGGAGGCCCAGATACCCAGTGCCAAGGCACGACCCGGCTCGCCCTTGCGCGCCATGGGGAAGGCGTCGAAGGTGGTCGCAACCGATGACGGCGTGCCGGGAATGCCGAGCAATGCGGCCGAGATCAGACCGCCGCTGTAGCCGCCGACATACACCGCCAGCATGGTGGCCACGCCTTGCAGCGGCTCCATGGTGAAGGTGAGAGGCAGGGTCAGGACGATGGCCATGGTAATGGTGAAGCCGGGAATGGCCGACGCAATCACACCGGCGATGACACCCAGCAGCATGGCGATCATGGTTGAAACGGTAAAAAGCTGATCCATACCGGACAGCAGCGTATCCATCATGAGAAGTTTCCTCGAGACGTCGTTGCCGGTTTAGCCGAACAGGCCGCGGGGCAGGCTGATGACGAAGACGTCACGGAACAGAGTGTCCACGCCTAGCGAAAAGATCACCGCGATCACCACGGCGATGGCCACCGGCTTTGCGGTGCGGGCACCCAGCATCCATTGACCTGCCAGCAGGAAGCCGAAGGACGCGAGACTAAAGCCCAGCCAGGGCAGCGTGATGATGTAGACCGCAAAGAGTCCTAACACGGCAAAGGCCAGTCGATGCCGCCATATCCAGGCGCCGGCCTGGCCACGAGCCGAGGCGGGCTGGGCCATGAAGCGGCGGCCTTCCTTGACGGTAATGGCCAGGTTGAGAGCGACTAGCGCCGCCAGCACCAGACGCGGGAAACTGCCGGACCCCAGTGGCTCCCACATCGAGGAAGGCAGGTCACGGGCCTGCACATAGAGACCGGTGAACAGCGCCGCCAACCCCAGGTTCAGAAGCACGTGGGCCAGGTGTTCGCCACGGCCCTGGGCGACCGGCCCCCCCTGGGGGGAGCCGGCTGATGGAGCGGTTGCAGGGGACAGGGTGTCGTCGTGGGAAGCACTCATCGCGCCAGCTTCCCTGATAGACGCTCGATGGTGGCATCGCTGGTCTCGAGGTATTCGGCGAAGGCGTCGGGGCCTTCAAATACCACGCTGGCGCCAGCGTTGTGCACGGCCTGGGCGAAGGCTTCATCCTGGCTCATGGATTCGAAGGCGGCGGCCAGCACGTCGATACGTTCCTCGGGTGTGCCCTTGGGCGCCAGGATGCCGCGGATGATGTTTAGCTTCAGCTCCGGGTGTCCCAGTTCGGCGAAGGTGGGCACGTCCGGCGCTTCTGGCTGGCGCTCCTCGCTGCCGACGGCCAGGAAGCGCAAGTCACCGTTCTTGACGAATTCGCCGCTGGAAGAGATATCCCCGATGGCGGCATCAATATGACCGCCTACCAGCGCGCGAATGCGAGGGCCGGTGCCTTCGAAGCCGACATAGCGAAACTGCAGGTCCTCGGCTTCCTCCATCATTGCGGCGTGGATATGTGGCACGCCACCCAGGGTCACGCCGAAGCGCACCTCGCCGGGATGTTGCTTGGCGTAGTCGACGAACTCGTCAAAGGTGCTGTAGGGAGCATCGCCGGGCACGGTCAGGTACTGAGGGGACTGAGTGACGGCGGCTACCGCCTCGAAGTCATCGTAGTTAAGAGGTGTGAGGCCGGTGTGGCTGGCGACCATCAGGCCCTCGTGCACCTGCCCGATGGTGTAGCCGTCCGCATCGCGCCGTGAGAGTTCCTTGAGACCGGTAGTCCCGCTGACGCCGGGCATATTGATGACCGGCAGGGGCTGGCCAAGGTAGGTTTCCGCGTGGTTCGCCACCAGCCGCATCAGGGTGTCGCTACCGCCGCCGGGGGACCAGGGCACGATGAACTCGACGGGGTCTTCTGGAAACGCCTCCTGGGCCATGGCCTGGGGGACGATGGCCATGGAAGCAGCTGCCACGGCAAGGGCGAGGGAGGTAGCGCAACGGCGATGTACAGTGGTCATGTTGATGTCCTGAGCAAGTGATCGTTGTTGATGATTGTTGTGAATGAAGCGTCGGTTGTTATGTGTCGTGGTGTTCACGTCTGTCGTCGTCGGCGTGAGCGGATCAGCCCAGCAGCAAGGCCCCGTAGGCGAGGCCGAAACACACCACAAGGGCCGGATGTACCTTGGTCCGAAGTAGCAGGAAGGCGGCCACTGCGGCGATGATGGCCGTGTGCAGCAGGCCTGACGTCGCCATTCCTTCGCGCAGGAAGCTCACCGTCAGGTAGGCCATGAGCACCATGACAACAGGTCGGACCCATTGGCTCATGGACTTGACCTTGATCGAATCTCGGTAGCGATACAGGGTGCCCAGGGCGGCCAGCATCAGCAGCAGCGAGGGGCCAACGGTGGCCAGCACCGCGACAATGGCACCGCCAGCGCCGGCCACGTCGTAGCCGATGTAGCCTGCCATCTTGGTCGCGATGGGGCTGGGCAGGGCATTGCCCAGAGCGAGAGTCTCGGCAAAGGCCTGATGGGTCATCCAGCCGTAGTGGCCGACGACCTCGTTCTCGATCAGCGGGATGATGGCCGGTCCACCGCCATAGCCGACGATGTTGGGAATGAAGAAGGCCAGAAAGAGCTGCCAGTAGATCATGCAGAGGGCCCTCCCTGAGATGCCTTGCGGCTGGCCTCGGGCCGCAGCAGGGCGGCGACGAGAAGGGCGCCGATGACCAGACCTGGATGTACGCCGAGGCCGTAGATCAGCCCGCCGGCGACCCCGCCAAGCACCAGGGTGGCGATAACGCCGAGACCTGCACGAGACTTGTTGAAGAAGTCAAAGGTCAGCTGGGCCATCATCACCATGACCACCGGTACCACCCCGAGGCCCATGCCCTGGACCCAGCGTTGATCGCCGTAGCGACTGTAGAGCCCAAGCAGGGCGATCATCGCGAAGATCACCGGCACGATGACGGCAACCACCGCGTTGATGGCGCCCAGCACGCCACCGACACGGAAGCCGATATAGCCGGCCATCTTGGTGGCAATCGGGCCCGGTAGGGTATTGCCGATCGCCAGCACATCGGCGAAGGCGTCGTCGTCCATCCAGGCGTGGCGCTTTACCACCTCCTGGTGGACCAGTGGGATCATCGACGGTCCACCGCCGAAGCCGAAGATACCGATGCGAAAGAACGCGGCGAACAGTGAGGCGTGTTGTCCCATGGCTTAGAGCACCGCAATGCTGGAGTCGGTACGCGGCTCGGTACCGCCGCAATAGATGCCGGTGTCCGGGTCTCGCAGGATCATCTGTCCGCGGCCATAGCTGCGGCTGTCGGTGTCGACCTGCATCCGGTGGCCGCGCGCTGCCATGGCGCGAACCAGCGGCGCAGCATAGCTGTGTTCGATACCGATGGTGCGTTCGCCCAGCCACTGCCAGCGCGGCGCATCCAGTGCTGCCTGGGGATTGAGCCCGAAGTCGACCAGATTCATCACGACCTGCACGTGGCCCTGGGGCTGCATGAAGCCGCCCATGACGCCGAACGGCCCCAGCGCCTTGCCATGACGGGTGAGGAAGCCGGGAATAATGGTATGGAACGTCTTCTTGCCAGGCTTGAGGACGTTGTCATGATGCTCGTCCAGGCTGAAATCATGGCCGCGGTTCTGCAAGGAGATACCGGTACCCGGGACCACGATCCCCGAGCCGAAGCCGTGATAGTTGCTCTGAATGAACGACACCATGTTGCCATCGGCGTCGGCCGTGGCCAGGTAGACAGTGCCGCCGGCCTTGGGGTCACCAGGCTCGGGGTCGATGGCCGAGTCGCCAATCAGCGCGCGGCGTGCGTCGGTGTAGTGGTCGGACAGCAGCTCCTCGACCGAGTAGGTCATCGCCTCGGGCTCACTGATGTGCGTCTTGCCGTCGGTGTAGGCCAGTTTCATGGCCTCGAGCTGGCGATGCAGCAGTTCAGGATCGTCGCGATGGGACGGTGCAAAACCGTCGAGCAGGCGCAGCGCCATCAAGGCCACAAGACCCTGCCCATTGGGCGGTATCTCCCACACATCCACGTCACGATAGCGGGCAGAAATGGGGGTGACCCACTCGGGCTGATAGCTCGCCAGATCTTCCTTGCGCAGATAGCCACCGGTACGGCGTGAAAATGCGTCGATGGCCTCAGCCAGCTCACCGCGATAGAAGCTCTCCCCATGGGACGCAGCGATCGCCTCCAAGGTGTCGGCCTGACCGGGGTTGGTAAACCATTCACCCGCCTGCGGGGCACGCCCGTCGAAGGTGAAGGTATCGAACCAGCCCTGGGTGGCCTCACCTTCGAGGTGGCGCTTGAAGGTGGCCGTGTCGCGCTGCCACAGGCTGGCGATAACGGGCGAGACCGGAAACCCTTCCCGGGCCAGGCGAATGGCGGGTGCCAGCAGGCTTGCGAAGTCCAGCTTGCCGAAGCGGCGCGACAGTTCCGCCCAGGCTGACGGCGTTCCGGGGACCGTGACAGGGGTCCAGCCGTATAGCGGCACCTTGTCATGACCCGCCTCGACCAGCATCTCTCGAGTCAGCGCCTGGGGGGCGACACCGCTGGCGTTGAGTCCGTGCAGCTCGCCGTTGCCGTTGTCATCGCTGGCGATCCAGACCAGGGCAAAGGCGTCGCCGCCGATGCCGCAACCGGTCGGCTCGACGACCGTCAGTGCCGCTGCCGTGGCGATAGCGGCATCGACTGCATTGCCTCCGCGGGCCAGTACGTCGCGCCCCACCTGGGCCGCCTGGGGCTGCGAAGTGGCCACCATGCCGTGGCGAGAATACGTGGGGCTGCGTCGAGACGGGAAGGGCGTGGCATCGGGATAGGGCGTGGACAGGTGACCGCAAACGGTTGCGGAAGCAGTGCCAGGGATATCGCGCTGGGAAGACATGGCGTCTCTCGTCGAAAGAAAAGGTGGTAATCGGTATTGTGTTTAAAAATCGATTTTGTGCTTTGACTATGCCGTGCGCTGCAGCGAGCGTCAATCCCTGGGCAGGCGACTGACGTCAGTGCCGTGCGGGCTCTCTCCAACCACCGCCCCTGGGCAAGACAGCAGGGGCGGTGGCGACAGGGCTATGGCAACAGGGCTATGGCGTCAGGGCTATGGCGTCAGGGCTATCGCTTGTCAGCGCAGGGTAGCGGGTTGCTGTTGCGGGAGCTCTTCACTGTCGTGGCCCAGGGTCCAGCCGGTCAGGACATACAGCAGGGAAAAGGCGATAGCGCCGTAGCAGAGGATGGCGTAGACAAAGAAGTCCGCCGTGGCGACGCCCAGGGTGGCGGCGGTAAAGGCCCCGGTGACACCCCAGGGCACCAGCGGCGACAGCGTGGTACCGGTATCCTCGAGGATGCGTGACAGGTTCTTGGTAGGGCTGCCGCTGCTGGCGACCAAGGGGCGTAGCAGCGGGCCGAGCAGAGAGAATGTCACGTAGTAGCTGCCGGTCAGCAGAAAGGCCAGGCTGTGCAGTGCCATCGATCCTCCCAATACCTGGCGGCGCGCGGCGTGGCGGCGGGCCAACCAGGCAATGGCGGCGTCCAGGGTGCCGGCGCTCTTGAACGGTGCTCCCAGCACCGCCGCCGCAATCAGCACCGCCACGGTGGACATCATGCCCTGCAGCCCCCCACGAGAGAGCATCTTGTCCACCATCGCCACGCCAGTATCGGCAACAAACCCTGCGTTCATGGCGCTACCGATCTCGGCGAGGCTGGCGCCTTGCAACACCACGGCGATCAGCGCAGCGCTGACGATACCCAGCATGAAGGCAGGCAGCACCGGCTTCTTGGCCAGGATGCAGCCGAACACGACCAGCGGCGGAAGCAGTGTGAGTAGATTGTCGCTGAAGGTAGCGGCCAGGGTGTCGATGATGGCTTGGGTCTGGTCCGACATGCCGTCCGTCGTCATCGCCGCATCGGCTTCGGCGACACCATTGCCGAGCCATGCATAGACGACCAGGGCGATCAGGTACGCCGGTAGGGTCGAATAGAGCATGTGGCGAATGTGACTGATGATGTTGACCTCGCACACCGCCGAGGCCATGACGGTGGTGTCCGACAGGGGCGACAGCTTGTCGCCGAAGAAGGTGCCGGTGACGATGGCTCCTGCGGCGTAGGCTGGCGGAATACCAAGTCCCAGCGCGACGCCCATCAAGGCCACACCGATGGTGCTGAGGGTGCCCCAGGAAGTACCGGCCATGACCGACATCAAGGAGCACGAGAGACACGCTACCACCAGGAACAAACCCGGCGTCAGTGACTCCAGGCCTAATGTCACCATGGCCGGGATGGTGCCGGACAGCATCCAGACCCCCACCATCATGCCGACACTCATCAGGATCAGGATAGGCATCAGCATCGCCTGTATCCCCTTGAGCAGGTCGGCTTCGAGGCGTGACCAGGCGATACCCCACATCAGGCACAGGGTCATGGCGATGGCGCCGGCGACGATCAATGCCACCGCCGTGGGAATGCCGAGGCCCATGATGCCGACCAGCAGGCTGCCGATGGCGGCTACCAGCAGCAGCGCGTGGCGACGGCCAGAAAGGGAGACCGCTGGTTTCTGGGCGCCTTCGGGGTGGGAAGGGCCTCCCGCGGAGGGGGCACGTTCAGCCGCTGAAGAGGGGAGTTGGGACATAGGGCGCTCCAAGGCAAGTTGTTATGGTTGTGTTGTCGAGATCGACGGTTGAGAGAGCCGTTCAGACAGCCTTCGGCCGCTCTTTACGACAGCTCTCTTCACGCACACCGCCTGGTGACCGTCCCTGCTGAAGGTTCGCGAAGGCTCCAGGTCTGGTCCGGCCTGGACGATGGCGCCTGAAGCGTGGCCGAAGGCTGGCTGACGTGCGGTCGATCTCTGATGTTTCTTGGTTGATGTCGCAATTGATGTAAGAAATATCGTCATATGATGGTAAAATCGATATTTCGGCAAAAACTATGCCCCGGCGCTTGGCGAACGTCAATTGCCGACGTACCCTGCATCTCTGTCCTTCACGAGTCCTGTCATGACCACGTCCCAACCGGCCGAGGCGGCCACCAGCGGCGAGACCGCCGCCAGCCAGGTATTCCATGCCCTCAAGGTGGATTTGATTCGCGGTCGCTTTGCCGCCGGGGAGAAACTCGCCATCAGCGCCCTGAAGGACCGCTATGAGGTGGGCTTGAGCCCCCTGCGGGAGGCGTTGAACCGGCTTGCCGCCTACGGTTTGTTGGAACAGCACAATCAGCGGGGGTTTCGCGTGCCGCCGCTGTCAGCGGATGAGCTTGAAGACATCGCCAGGCTGCGGGTGCAGCTGGAATGCATGGCGCTGACTCAGGCGTTTCAAGCAGGGGATGCGGAGTGGGAGTCACAGCTGCTCGCCGCCAGTCACCGGCTGACGCGTGCCAACAAGGTTCAGGGCGAGGTGGAACAGTGGGAGCAGGCCCACCAGCGATTTCATCGCACCTTGCTGGCGCCCTGTGGCTCTCATTGGCTGCTTCGCTTCATTGAACAACTGCACGATCAGTTCGACCGCTATCGCCGTCTGGCCCCGGGCAATCCTGAGATTCGCGAGCGCCTGGACGCCCAGCACGGTGAATTGGTGACGCTGGCGCTGGAGCGCCGCATTCATGATGCCCGGCATCTGCTGGAGGACCACATCCGTCAGTCCTGGGAAGTGGCCAAGGGCGCCTGCGCTGCCCGCTGATATTGCCCAGGCAGCGCCCTGGTAGCGCCGAAATACGGCCAGTGGTCCAGTGTCAGCGGCGGGTTGGATGCAGCTGAAGGTAGCGATTTTTCGACGGGAGCAGGTGCTGGCGACACAGCTCGCGAAGGGCGTCGCGATCTTGACGGCGGATGGCGTCGATCATCGCTTGGTGCTCATGCCGCGCCCTGGAGAGACTGTCACTATCGGCGATCGCGATAAAGCGAATGCCGTGTGCTTTCTGGGCGAATTCATTGATCGTGTCAGCCAGGTAGGGATTGCCGGTCGCGGCAAACAGGGCCCGATGAAAGGCGATGTTGAGGTGAAAGACACGGCGCAGGTCCTGCGCGTCCACCGCAGCGCTGTAGCGCTGGTGCAGTTCGCTGAGCTCGTCAAGCCATGAGCTCGGAGCCGGCAAGGGCAGGGCGTCGACGCCGGCCAGCTCAAGAATCTCGCGCATGGCGTAGAGGTGTTCCACTTCCTCCGGCGTATAGGCCTTGACGAAGGCGCCGCGATTGCGGATGCGCTCGACCAGTCCAATATCCTCGAGCTGGAACAGTGCCTGACGCACGACATGCCGCTTGCAGTCGAAGCGTTCGATCAGATCCTCTTCCACCAGACGTTCTTTCGGGTGCAGGCGCCCCAGAACAATGTCTTCTTCTACACTGCCGACTATCTCCTCAGCCACACTGGCGGCACTGGGCCGAGTCTCGAGGTCGTCAGCATCCTGCACACTAGATCGGCTCATCTCGCGTCCCCTGCGATGGTGGTGGCGGTCGAGCATCGGCGCGAGGACGATGCTCGTCTAGTCTACCAATAGCGGCGAGCGCCTTCACCGCTGGTCTGGCATTGTCACCGCTGGTCAGGTGTCTGGGCACTGCGGCGCGGCACGCGACAGTGGAGTTCAGGGCGACACACGGCAAAATCACAGCCCTGGTCAGCCTGCAGGATCTGCTCCATGAACAGCCGACGATAGCCGAGCAAAGCGCCCGTGTCCGCAGCGGCTGGACTGTGCTGCCGACGACGGCTTTCCAGGGTCTGCTCATCGACCTCGAGCGACAGCCGGTTGGCGGCCACGTCGAGGGTGATGATATCGCCATCGCGCACCAGCCCAAGGGGGCCTCCCTCGGCAGCCTCCGGCGACACATGCAGGACAATAGTGCCGGCGGCGGTGCCGCTCATGCGCCCGTCGGAGATCCGTACCATGTCCTTGACCCCTTGGGCGGCAAGCTTTTTCGGAATCGGTATATAGCCCGCCTCCGGCATTCCCGGCGCTCCCTTGGGGCCAATGTTGGCCAGCACCAGCACGTCGTCCGGATTGACGTCGAGCTCAGGGTCATCAATGCGTTGGGCCAGGTCTTCCAGCGAGTGAAACACTACCGCTCGTCCGCGATGCTGCATCAGGCTGGCAGACGCCGCAGACTGCTTGATGATGGCGCCGCTGGGCGCGAGGTTGCCGCGCAAGACGGCGATGCCGCCCTGGGCATAGATGGGGCGCGAGCGAGGGCGAACCACCGGCTGATCGATCAGGTGCACGGCCGCCTCGATGTTTTCGCCTAGCGTACGACCGTTGATGGTCGGTGCGTCCAGGTGCAGCAGCGGCCCCAGCTCACGCAGCAAGGTGGGCAAGCCACCCGCCCGGTGAAGGTCTTCCATGTAGCCCTCGCCAGAGGGCTTCAGGTCCACCAGCACGGGGGTCTGCGCGCTCATCTGATCGAAGGCCTCTAGATCGATGTCGATGCCCAGACGTCCGGCAATGGCCGTCAGGTGAATCAGGGCATTGGTCGAACCACCCAGTGACAGCAGCACGCGCAGGGCATTCTCGAAGGCCTCGGGGGTGAGAATCTGCGATGGCGTGATGCCTTCCTTGGCGAGCCGCACGGCCTCGGCCCCCGACTGCTCCGCGATTCGCTGACGGTCAGCGTAGACCGCCGGTGCGGTCGCACTATTGGGCAGCATCATGCCCATGGTCTCGGCCAGACACGCCATGGTACTGGCGGTCCCCATCACCGAGCAGGTCCCCACCGTCGGCACCAGCTTGTCGTTCACCTCGCTGATTTCCGCATCATCGATGTCCTGTCCACGGTAGGCCGCCCAGTAACGCCGGCAATCGGTGCAGGCGCCGACACGAGTGCCACGATGGGAGCCGGACAGCATCGGGCCGGTTACCAGCTGGACTGTGGGAATGTCGGCGCTGGCGGCGGCCATCAACTGGGCCGGCACGGTCTTGTCACAACCACCGATCAGTACGACAGCGTCCATCGGTTGGGCGCGGATCATTTCCTCGGTATCCAGTGCCATCAGGTTGCGCAAGTACATGCTGGTGGGATGGGCAAAGGACTCGTGCAGGGTAATGGTGGGGAACTCCACGGGCAGTCCTCCGGCCAGCATGACCCCGCGCTTGACGCTCTCGACCAGCCCAGGGACGTTGCCGTGGCAGGCGTTGTAGCCGCTGTAGGTATTGGCGATGCCGATGACCGGCCGGGACAGCGCGTCGTCGGTGTAGCCCATGCCCTTGATGAAGGCCTTGCGCAGGAAGAGCGAGAAGTCGGCATCGCCATAATTGGTCAAGCGGTTGGACATGCCCAGGGTGGCACTCTTGTGGTTGTTGTCGGAGTCCTGGCTCATGGTGGGGTCCTCACAGTTCTGGGTGCTGACGGGTGAGCGATAGCGTCCGTTTACCTTGGCGTTGTTATCGCTCCCGAAGGGAGGTGACAGGGAAGGGTGTCACTGGTCCTTCCCGCCTCTCGTTGCAGCAAGATTAGGACGAGAAAAGATGGTTAACAAGATTATTGACAATTTTATTGGCAACCTACTACGTTGATGTTGGCAATCACGATGTGCTCGGTGCCGGACCCGATAACACCCAGCGCCCCAGGGCGTGACCAAAGCTCGACATCGAACCGCACGCAACAACAAGCGCAACTACAAGCGCAACACAATGACAACAGCACGTGAGGTGCAGCCATGAACAAGCGTGGAGCATACGCCGCCATTCTCCTCTCGACCCTGCTCTTGCCTGGCGCCGCCATGGCGGACTATTCCGCCGGCGACGAGATCAAGGTACTTCAGGGCTTCAAGGCGGGCGGGGGGAGCGATGCCCTGGCCCAGTTGACGCAGCCTTTCCTGCGCGAGCAGCTCGGGGTCGACTTCGTCAACGAGTATCTGCCGGGGGCGACCGGGGCCATCGCCTGGACGCGTCTGGCCAAGCAGACCGAGGCCGACGGCACGACCATCAGTATCACCAATACGCCGATGCTGATGACCAACTACATCATGAACGACAGCATCACCTATTCGATTGATGAGCTGACGCCCATCGCCAACGTCGTGACCGACCCCGGCATCATCGTGGTGCCGGCCGACAGCCCCTACCAGAGCGTCGAGGACTTTCTCGCCGCCGCTGAGCAGAGTCCCGGCGCCATCACGGTCGGCAATTCCGGTGTTGGTGGAGACGACTTTTTCTCGACCATTCTGATCGAGCAGGCCACCGGGCTGAGCTTCCAGAAGGTGCCCTTCCAGGGCGATGGCCCATCGGCCACGGCGGCCATGGGCGGGCAGATCGACGCCAGTTTCAACAATCTTGGCAACGTCTACGGGCATATCCAGTCTGGCAGCCTGCGTCCGCTGGCCGTGTTCTCTCGTGAACGTCTGTCGATGCTGCCGGATGTGCCCACCCTGAGCGAGAAGGGCATCGAGGTGGTGGCCGGGTCGTCGCGAGGCTACAGCGCGCCCGCCGGTATTCCCGACGAGGCACGCCAGCAGCTGATCGATGCCTTCGAGGCGCTCAAGACCAACGACGAGTTCAAGCAGGTCGCCGAGGAGCGCGCCATGAACCTGGATATCCAGACCGGTGACGACTACCAGCGGATGATCGAGGAGATGGAAGGTCAGTTCGAGCAGATCTGGGCCAGCGTCAAGGATGACGTCAACGGTTGATGGCAGGGGTGGGAGAGGTCGAGCGCCTCTCCCACCTCGACATCATCGGGAGAAGACAAGATGAAACTTAGCCGTCTGCTGTTTGGCCTACTGGCGCTCGGTGTTGCAGCGCTGTTTGGCGTCACCTCGCTGGGATATCCCAGCGCTGCGGCAAGAATGCCGCTGATCTACGCAGTGGTGGTGGCAGCCTTCGCTTTGGCGATGATCGCTCAGGAAGTGCTCGGAGCCAGGAGGGCAAGGACCGCCGAGGCCAGTCATCGACCGACGCGAGAAGGCAGTCAGTTGCGAGATGTGAAGGCCCATGACCCCGCCGCCGTACCAGGTGAAGCTGATACCGCCGACGCTATCGATTCCGCGGGCCTTGCTCAGACCCAGACCCAGACCCAGACCCAGACACCGCCCGCCAAGCCGGTCAAGGCGCTGATGGTGTTCGCGCTGGCTGTCGTTTACGTCCAGGCCATCAACTATCTGGGCTACGTGATCGCGACGGCGGCCTTCATGGGCCTGGCGCTGGTCCTGGTCCGCCACGTATCGCTGCGCTTCAGTCTGATTGGTATCGCGGCGCTGATCACGGTGGTGTGCCTGGTGTTCATCGGCTTTCTGGGCCTGCCCGTGCCGCTGCTGCCGTCGCTGTCATGAGCCGGATAGTGTCCTGCCAATGTGATCCGCTTCGCCGGAGCCTTCAGCGCATCTGAGCGAACCTGGAGCCTGACCCTATGAACGAAAATCTCGTCATGGTGGGGTTGAGCAATGTGCTCACCCTGACCAATGTGTCACTGATCCTCGGCGGTACCTTGCTGGGGCTGTTTGTCGGCGCCATGCCTGGGCTGTCCGCCACCATGGCATTGGCCTTGTTACTGCCACTGACCTTTACCATGGACCCGGCGACCGGGCTTAGCATGCTGGCCTCGTTGTACGTCGGTGCCTCCTACGGTGGCTCCATCGCCGCCATCTTGCTGCGTACCCCTGGCACCCCTTCGGCTGCCGCGACCGTGCTGGACGGATTTCCGCTGTCCCAGCAGGGGCAAGCGGGCAAGGCGCTGGGGATTTCGCTGTTTGCCTCCTTCTTCGGGGGCTTGATGAGCGGCGTCGCGCTGTTGACGGCGGCACCGCTGCTCGGCGTGCTGGTGCTCAAGTTCGGCCCGGTCGAGCTGTTTGCCATTGCCGTGCTTGGCATCACCATCATTGGTTCCTTGTCCCAGGGCTCCATCGTCAGCGGCCTGCTGTCGGGGGTGATGGGGCTTCTGCTCAGTACCGTGGGCATGGACCTGATCACCGGCACCCCACGCATGACCTTCGGCAACATCAACCTGTTTTCAGGCATCGAGTTCACGGTGGCGCTGATTGGGCTGTTCTCGATTCCCCAGGCATTGATCCTGCTGGAGAACGCCCACGACAACGATAAGGTGGCAAGCAAGATCACCGACCGTCTGGTACCGCGGTTCAGGGAGCTGCGCCAATTGATGCCGAACATTCTGCGCTCAGGCGGTATCGGGATCGTGACCGGCTTGATCCCCGGCACGGGGGGCGATACCGCCAGCTGGTTTGCCTACAACGAGGCCAAGCGCTTCGCCAAGGACAAGAGCCGTTTCGGCAAGGGTGACATCGCGGGGGTCGCGGCCCCGGAGTCCGCCAACAACGCCGTTGTCGGCGGTGCTCTGATTCCCACCATCGCCCTGGGCATTCCAGGCAGTTCTTCCACCGCGATTCTGCTCGGCGCGCTGATGGTCCAGGGCATTCTGCCGGGCCCCAACCTGCTGACCGACTACGGCGACGTGACCTACACCCTGATCTGGGCGGTGATTCTGGCCAATGTGGGCCTGCTGGCGGTCGGCCTGGCTTTCACCCGTGTCTGCGTGGGCGTGACCAAGGTGCCGGACAGCTTCGTCGCCTGCGCCATCATCACGCTCTGCGTGATCGGCGCCTTCGCGATCAACAACAGTCTGTTCGAGGTAGGGCTGATGCTGGGGTTCGGGCTGTTCGGCTACTGGATGAACAAGGCCGGTATCTCGCCAGCTCCGATGGTCATTGGCATGATCCTGGGGCCGGTAATGGAAACCAGCTTTCAGCAGTCGATGCTGATTGGTCAAAACAGTCCCGTGATTTTCCTCAACAGTCCCATCGCCATGGTGCTGCTGGGTATCGCGGTGCTGTCGATCCTCCAGGCAACGCCCTTCTTCCGCTGGCTGCGGGGACGACTGACCGGCGCCTCACGCCGGGGCCGCACGGGCTAGCGCCAGAACGTGGCTAGAGCGCGGCTAGAGTGCGGCTAGAGCGCCGGGGCACAGTGCCCACCCCCGGCGTTTATCCTCCAGGGTGGATCGCCGGGTATCGACCCACGTTTGAAATAGACACGTTTGAAATAGGCACGTCCGACATAGAAACGTCTGAAATAGACACGCCCGAAACAGACAGATCCAACAACAATGTCTCAAGGAGTTCGCCATGACCCGTATTACCGATGTTCGTGCTCGTACCGTCAGCGTTCCATTGGATCACCCCACCAGTTTCTCCAACCGCCAGGTATTCAAGCGTGACTATGCACTGGTCGAGGTCGAAGGCGATGACGGAGTGGTGGGTATCGGCTTTTGCTACGGCGGCAATAACGCCGGCGCACTGGTGTCACAGGCGGTGCGTGAGTTGCTAAGGCCGGTGCTGTTGGGGGCCGACGCCCACGCCACGGAAGGCGTGTGGCAGGCCATGTATCAGGAGTCGTTGCTGCATGGTCGAAGTGGCTCGGTGATGCGAGCCATCAGCATCCTGGATACGGCACTGTGGGACCGCAATGCCCGTGCCGCTGGACTGCCGCTGTTCAAGTATCTGGGGGCCAGCGACAGCGAGTCGGTCCCGGCCTATGCCAGCGGTGGCTATTATCTGGAGGGCAAGACCCCCGCTTTGCTGGCCGAGGAGATGGCCGGCTATGTGGCGCAGGGCTTCAAGGCGGTGAAGATGAAGGTGGGGCGCGATGATCTCGCCGGCGAGGAGGCCCGACTGGCAGCGGTGCGCGAAGCGGTGGGGCCGAACGTGGCGGTCATGCTCGATGCCAATAATGCCTGGCGAGACCTGCCGTCGGCGCTGGCCTTCATGCGCATGGCGGAGCCCTATGCCCCTTACTGGATCGAGGAACCGTTCAGCCCTGATGACATCGACAACCATCGCCGTCTGGCAGAGCGGACGCCGGTGCCGGTCGCCACCGGTGAGATCGAGGCCGGGCGGTGGCGCTTCAAGGAGCTGCTGGAGCAGGACGCGGCGATGATCCTGCAGACCGACGCCGCCGTCTGTGGCGGCATCACCGAGTTTCGTCGAATCACTGCGACGGCGGCGAGCTTTGGCGTCGATGTCTATCCCCATTGGTTCCATGACTTGCATGTCCACCTGGTGGCGTCGGCGCCGAACGCGCGCATGGTGGAATTCTTTGCCGACGATCAGGTGCTCAACTTCCGCCGCCTGGTCGATACCCAGCTGGAGTTTGCCGACGGCAATTTGCTGCTGCCCAAGACCCCTGGGCTCGGCTTCAACTTCTGTCGCGATGCGCTGGAGCGTTACGCCAGCGAGCCATGGTCGTGAGACCGGTTCTTGAGGCCCGTTCTTGAGGCAGCTCTTGAGGCACGGTCTAGCCATGGAATAGCGGCATGTGACGTCGTCAATCTGCCGCCCTGTACAGCGTGAGGAATCCACATCATGAACGCGAACCACCCTGAACGCCGGGGCAGCGCCTGGGCGCCGGTCATTACTCCCTTTACATCGTCGCTGAGCGTGGATACGCCGAGGCTGATCGACCACTGTCGTTGGCTCCAGTCCCACGGTGTGGGGCTGGCGGTGTTTGGCACCAACTCCGAGGCCAACTCCCTGAGCGTCACCGAGAAGCGCGACCTTTTGAGCCGTCTGGAGCGAGCAGGGCTGAATCCGGCGCGGATGATGCCTGGTACAGGCCACTGCGCCATCGATGACAGTGTGGCGCTGACCCGTGATGCCGTGCAGATGGGGGCCGCTGGGGTGCTGATGTTGCCCCCGTTCTACTACAAGGGCGTCAGTGATGAAGGGCTGTTTCGTTACTACGCCGAAGTCATCGAGCGGGTCGGCGATTCCCGCTTGAAGGTGTACCTCTACCATATTCCGCCGGTGGCGCAGGTCCCGCTGTCGCTGGGGTTGATCGAACGTCTGCGTGATGCCTTCCCACAGACCGTGGTTGGCATCAAGGACAGCGGTGGGGACTGGGCTCATACCCTGAACCTGATCGAGCGCTTTGCCGCTGACGGCTTCGAGGTGTATGCGGGCAGCGAACGTTTCCTGCTCGATACCTTGCGGGCAGGGGGAGCCGGCTGCATCAGTGCCACGGCCAACGTCAACCCCGCGGCCATCGCAGCGCTTGCCGGTGCGTGGCAAGACGCCGACGCCGACCAGCGTCAGGCTGGCCTCAACCAGGTGCGTGATCTGTTCGAAAGCTACCCGGTGATTCCCGCCATGAAGGCCGCCAAGGCGAGCTTCTCGGGTGTCGACGACTGGCACCGGCTGCGGCCGCCGCTGGTCGAGCTGGATAGCCAGCGCCGGCAGTCCTTGCTGGCAGCGCTCGAGGCTCAGGGGTTCAGCATGCCGGAAGGCAAAGATGTGTCCCACTAACAGGATGGGTGAACGAGGGCATCAGCATGGCAAGCACGATGGCACGTACTAAGACACGTACTAAGTCACGTACTATGGCACAACACGACCTCAGGATTGTGGCCCTGCGCAGATTGAGCGAGGCGCACCTGGCCGCGCTGCAGGCGGTGGCCCAGGTCGACTACTTTGATGAGCTGCATGACGGCAATCGTGCCGAGTATGACGCCGCGCTGGCCAGGGCTCATGGCCTGATTGGCGGCAAGCTGGAGCTGGATGACGCAGCACTCGAGCGCGCACCGCAGCTGAAGGTGGTGTCGACCATTTCGGTGGGTTACGACAATCTGCCGCTGGCGGCGATGAATCGTCGCGGTATCCTGCTTTGCAACACGCCGGATGTGCTGACGGAAACCACCGCGGATACAGCGTTCGCCCTGATCATGGCCACCCAGCGGCGGCTGGTGGAGCTGTCCTGCATGGTGCGCGAGGGGCGCTGGCAGAACCATGTTGGACCCCAGCATTTCGGCCATGACGTGCACGGTAAGGTGCTGGGCATTGTTGGCGCCGGACGTATCGGGGCGGCCATTGCCAGGCGCGCCGCGCTGGGGTTCAACATGCCGGTCCTGTATGCCGCGTCCACCCCCAAGCCGTCTCTGGAGCAGCAGCTGGGGGCCGAGCGTTGCTCGCTGGACGAGCTGCTGGCGCGTGCCGATATCGTCTGCTTGAGCGTCCCGTATCGGGAGGACACCCACCACCTGATCGACGCCGCCGCGCTGGCGCGCATGCAGCCATCGGCCGCCTTGATCAATGTGGCCAGGGGCAAGGTGGTGGACGAGCAGGCGTTGATCGATGCGCTGCGGCGTGGCGTGATTCGCGCGGCTGGGCTGGATGTGTTTGAACAGGAGCCGCTGAACCCCGACTCACCCCTATGCCGAATGGACAATGTGGTGGTGTTGCCGCACATTGGCTCGGCGACCCATGAGACGCGTGCCGCCATGGCTGGGCGCGCGGTCGCCAATCTGATCAATGCTCTGACGGGACGCGGAGAGGTGGACGCGGTCAATGGCGGTGTCCTGGCCGACGACCCTCGGTGAATAACAAGGAAGGGAGAGAGCGAATGAAGCGGTGTCTCGATGACATCTACAGCCTTGATGACTTCGAGCGGGTGGCCCGTCGTCACTTGCCGCGTCCGCTGTTTGGCTATGTGGCCAGCGTCGCGGAAGAGGGTGCCACGGCGCGTGCCAGTCGCGAGGCCTTCGATCGTTATCAGTGGCTGCCGCGAGCGCTGGTGAATGTCTCGACGACCTCCACCGAAGTGGAGTTGCTGGGACAGCGCTATGCCCAGCCCTTCGGGATTGCCCCGATGGGCATCAGTGCCCTGACTGCCTATCAGGGTGACCGGGTGCTGGCCGATGAAGCCCGCCGAGCAGGGATTCCGATGATTGTCAGCGGCTCGTCCCTGATTCCCATGGAAGCGCTCGCCGAGTCACACGGTGCCGAGTGGTTCCAGGCCTATCTGCCAGGCACCCTGGAAGGCATCGACGCCTTGCTTGATCGGGTCATACAGGCGGGCTATACCCGTCTGGTGGTCACGGTGGACTATGCGGTGCCGCCCAATCCTGAAAACCACCGCAGAGCGGGCTTCTCCAGCCCCTTGAAGCCCAGTGTCAGGCTCGCCTGGGATGGGGTGACGCGGCCTCGCTGGCTGTTCGGCACCTTCCTGCGAACGCTGTATCGCCATGGCGTGCCTCACTTTGAAAACAACTTTGCCACCCGTGGCGTACCGGTACTGGCCAAGCATGCGGCCCGTGATTTTGCCGGGCGTCGTCATCTCGACTGGTCGACCCTGGAGCACGTGCGCTCGCGCTTTCCGGGCAAACTGGTGGTCAAGGGGATTCTGCATCCCGATGATGCGCGTCGGGCGCGGGACATCGGTGCCGATGGGCTGATCGTTTCCAATCATGGTGGGCGCCAGCTGGATGCCACGGTGGCGCCCCTGACCATGCTTCCTGAAGTGCTCGAGGCGACCGAGGGCGCTATCCCGGTTATGATCGATGGCAGCTTTCGGCGCGGTGGCCAGGTGCTGAAAGCACTGGCGCTGGGGGCTGACTTTGTCTTTATCGGCCGCCCCTACAACTACGCCGCCAGCGTCGCAGGACATGCTGGTGTGGCCCACGCCACACGCCTGTTGAGCGAGGAAATCGAGCGCAACATGGCGCTGCTCGGCATCACCCGGCTCGACCAGCTGGGGCTCCACTCATTGAGAAAGAGCGGCTGAATAGGAGATTGTTCCTGTAGTCGGCGGGAAGGCGTAGCGATACAGATACAGCGACAGGGGCGCTCGGCTGAGCGCCCCTGTCCGTTCTGCCTGCTATCTCGAGTAGGCACGGAGCTGGTGTCGGGAGCCGGGCCGTCAGGCGCCGTGATAGCCATCTCGTTCCGGCTCATCCTCGCTTGCTGAGTCAGCGCCTGGCGGCAGCGCAGCGACCCAGGCCATGGCGGCGTCCCGCTCCTTGTGTGAAAAGGTGCGGATCTCGATCTTCTTCACCAGCCGATCTTCCAGATGGGCGACGTGCTTGATCCACTCCTTGTCGGTGATCACGGCGGCGCGATGATAGTGGTCGAGCTCCCCAATCTGCGTCAGCCCGTAGCCAAGGTCTCGCAGCAGCGCGGTCAGCGTCATCCAACGCAGGTCATCAAGCTCGGCCACCATGCTGACCTTGGGGCAGCGCTTCTTGGCGGCTTCGATGAGGTCGATGGCCTGCTGCAGTTCCTGAGCGGTCACGGTGCCACCGGCACGGATGGCCACCACATGATCAGCGGGATGTGGAATCTGCTCGAGCATCGGAAATCTCCTTGTCGGGGGACGGTGGGGGCGCGTCGCCAGGTCGCGGGAACAAACCTGGAGCACCATGTTCAGCATAGTCGCTGCTGGCCGCGACGGGCGCTGCGCGGGCTCACGTTGGAAAGGCCTGACGTTGTACCTGTAAGGCCTCTTGGTCGGTTGGCGACGACGATGGAGCAGGGCGAAGGCCTCTTGCCTCGCCTTCATCATCATGCAAACGAGGGTGGCCTTTATGCAAGCTCGGGCAATCAGTGTTCACGGCGGCAACAGGGGGTGGTGGGCGAGTTGGGCGTTGGCGCTCGGGTTGGCCGGGACGATCGGCTGGACGGCTCCCGCCCAGGCCGCTGAGTCTCACGCCGCGCCTCCCAGGGTGATCGAGCTGACCCAGGTGGGCTGTCAATTCCTGGAAAGCGAAAACGGCACCCACCATGGTGTCCAACCGCGCAGCAAGGCTGACTGCGAGGCCTTTAATGATGAGACGGGCGAGGCACGTCTGGCCGCGTCCAAGGTGATCCACCTGCTCCCCGGCGACTACGTCTTTCGGGTCAAGAACGAAGGTGTCCCCTACGAACTGGGCTTCTGGCTGCGCGGGGATGGGCTGGTCAACCGTGCGCGTCTGCCCAGCGTATCAGGGGGCGGGTTGGCCGCCGGACAGACCAAGGATTTTGCCATCAGCCTGGAGCCCGGAGAGTACGTCTATTCCTGCCCGCTTAACCCGACCCTGGACTACACCCTGGTCGTTGAAGGCTGAGCCTGTTTCCCGCACCCAGCCAGGCCGCCGGCGGGGCCACACAGAATGGCCTAGCCAGACGGCGAATAACTGAACCACACCGATACCCGACAGATACCCGCTGTGTCATTTCGGCACGGCGGGTGTTTACGCATCCAGCATGCAAGGTTTCCCGTCTAGGCTCTCAGCATGGCGTGTAACGCGTCAGCAATGGAGAGTCGAATGATGCCAAAGGTCGAACCCCGCCCACCGGAGCCACGTATCGGGCTGATTACCCTCGGGGTCCAATCGCTTGATCGTGCCATCGAGTTTTATCAGCACGGACTATGTTGGCCACGTCTAGAGGAAGATGACGCCAAGATAGCTTTCTTCACCCTGCAAGGCACGTGGCTGGCCCTCTATGGCTGGAACGCGCTTGCCGAGGATGTGATGGTCAATGCCGGTGGCGAGGGCTTTCGTGGCGTGACCCTGGCCTATATGGCTCGCGACATTGATGAGGTGAATGCGGTGCTGGCCCAGGCCAAAGCAGCGGGCGGCACGCTGCTCAAACCGGGTCAACAGGTGGTCTGGGGAGGCTACTCGGGCTACTTTGCCGACCCCGACGGACACCTCTGGGAAGTGGCCCATCATCCCTCTTTCTGGCCAGGCCCATCCGGCAAACCGGGTCCGTGAATGCCGCGTCCCCGGGTGCCCTGGCTGCCCACTGATATCCAGGGTGTCGATGCCCTGGAACGCCTGGCCGGCTGTCTTGAGCAAGCGGGCCTGTGACGCTCTGCTTCAGTGGGCTTCCGGCGACTGTTCCATTTCGCGCTCCAGCTTGCGCGCCACATCCCCGGGAGACCCGGTGCGCCGTGCCATCAGGTCGTAGGCCACCGGTACCACGAACAGCGTAAAGAAAGTGGCTGCGGCGACGCCGGTGAAGATCACCGTGCCGATGACCATTCGGGTCTCGGCGCCGGCGCCGCTGGACAGGATCAGCGGTACGCTGCCGGCGATGGTGGTCACCGAGGTCATCACGATGGGCCGCAGGCGGGTCATGGCGGCTCGCATCAGCGCTTCACGGAAGGCGATGCCTTCATCTCTCAGCTGATTGGCGAATTCGACGATCAGGATACCGTTCTTGGCGGCCAGCCCCACCAGCATGACCAGCCCTACCTGACTGTAGATATTGAGGGACTGTCCCGTCAGCCACAGTCCGAGCAGGGCGCCGCCGATGGCCAGCGGTACCGTCAGCATGATCACCAGGGGGTGGATAAAGCTTTCGAACTGGGCCGCCAGGACCAGGAATACCACCAGCGTCCCGAGCACCAGCAGGAAAGTGGTCGCGCCCGTGGACTCCCGATAGTCACGGGCCGCCCCTTTGACGTCGGTCTGTACGCCCGCTGGCAGCACCTCGTTGACGGCATTTTCGAGATAGTCGAGGGCCTCGCCCATGGAGTAACCGTCGGCCAGGTCGGCCTGAAGCGTCACCGCACGCAGCCGGTTGTAGCGATTGAGCTGGCTGGGGCCGGCGAAGGCTTCCACGGTGACCAGACTTGAGAGCGGAATCAGCTCGCCGCTGCGATCGGAGCGCACCCGCACGTTGTCCAGTGAACTGGGGGTAGGGTTGGACCCGCGTTCACCCTCGAGGATAACGTCGTACTCCTCGCCCTGATCGGTGAAACGGGTCACTGTGCGCCCGCCGAGCAGGGTCTCCAGGGTGCGGCCAATCTCGCTGACGGTGACGCCAAGGTCCGCCGCCCGGGTGTAGTCGATATTGACGTTGAGCTGGGGCTGATTCTCCTCGTAGTCACTTTCCAGATTGAGCAGGTTGGGGTTGGTCTGGCGGATATGGTCCATCAATGCATCGCGCCAGGTGGCCAGCTGTTCATAGCTGCCGCCGCCCAGCACGAACTGCAGGCCCTGTTCGGTACCCCCACCGAAGCCTTGGCGCATGACCGGGAAGGCACGAATGCCTGGCAGTTCTGCCAGGGATTGGCGAACTTCATTCATGATCGGCCAGGCGGGGCGTCGTTCGGCCCAGTCCGACAGGCCAACGATGCTGAAGCCGGAATTGAAGTTCTCGGTATTGCCGCGGCCCTGGGGGGCGATGATCAACACGCGCTCGACTTCTCCACTGTCGCGCAGCGGAAGCAGTCGGGCCTCCACCTCGTCCATGTAGTCCTCCATATAGGAGAAGGTGGCGCCAGGGGGACCGCTGATGATGACGAAGAAGGTGCCGCGGTCCTCTCTGGGCGTGTACTCGGCGGGTAGCTGGGGGTAGAGCCAGGCGATGCCGGCGAGCATGGCGACGAAGCAGGCCACCACCAGCCAGCGCGCTTTCAGGACCGCCTCGAGGCAGCGCCGATAGACCCCCTGGGCACGCTGCAAGCCTTGATCGACAAGGTGAGCCAGGCGCCCTTCGTGGAGACTCGATGACAGGATCTTGGAGGCCATCATCGGTGTCAGGGTCAGCGCCAGTAGGGTGGAAATGGCCACCGCCGCCGACAGTGTCAGGGCAAATTCGGTGAACAGCTTGCCGACGTCTCCCTGAATGAAGCTCAGCGGCACAAATACGGCGATCAGCACCAGGCTGGTGGCAATCACCGCAAAGGCCAGCTGGCGGGCGCCACGGAAGGCAGCCACCAAGGGCGTTTCGCCGTACAGGTGCATGCGCCTGTGGATGTTCTCGAGCACTACGATGGCGTCGTCCACCACCAGGCCGATGGCCAGCACTAGGGCGAGCAACGTCAGCAGGTTGATGGTAAAGCCCATGGCGGCCAGGGCCGCGAAGGTGCCGATCAGGGTGACCGGCACGGTGACCGCAGGGACCAGGGTGGTGCGCAGGTTGCCGAGAAACACGAAAATCGCCACCACCACCAGGCCAATGGCGATCAACAGGGTACTGACCACCTCGCGGATGGCGCCGGAAACGAAGGTCGAGGCGTCATAGTTGAGCGACAGGCTCATGCCATCGGGCAGGCGAGGGGAGAGGCGCTCCATCTCGGCGCGCACGGCACTGGACAGGGCCATGACGTTGGCGGTGGACTGCTTGACCATGCCGAGCCCCACCACCGTGTTGCCGTTGCCGCGAAACAGCGAGCGCTCCTCCACGGTGCCAAGCTCTACCCGGGCGACATCGGACAGCCTGACCAGGTAGCCGCCTTCGCCGCGGTCCAGCACCAGCGCACGGAAGTCTTCCGGGGTCGAGAAGCTGCGCGGCAGGCGTACCATGAACTGGCGGTCCTGGGATTCCACCGCGCCCCCGGGCAGCTCCACGTTTTCTGCCCGCAGGGCCGACTCCACGTCGCTGACGGTCAGCCCGCGGGCGGCCAGGGCATCGTTGTCGAGCCACACCCGCATGGCGTATTCCTTGGCGCCGCCGACGAACACCCCGGACACGCCTTCCTGGACAGAAAAGCTGTCCACCAGATAGCGTTCGGCGTAGTCGGTCAGCTCTGCCGTGGTGTAGCCCTCGCCAGACAGCATCAGCCACATCACCACCTCGGAGCTGGTGTCTTCCTTGCGCACCTCCGGTGGGTCGGCTTCATCGGGCAAGTTGTCGGCGGCGCCAGAGATCCGGTCGCGCATGTCGTTGGCGGCGGCGTCGATATCGGTGGACAGGCTGAACTCGACGTTGATGTTCGAATTGCCGTCGGTGGAGGTAGAAGAAATGACCTCGATCCCGGCGATGCCGGCGATACGCTCCTCCAGTACTTGGGTAATGCGGGTCTCGACCACATCGGCTGAGGCGCCAGGGTAAGCGGTGCGAATGCTGACGATGGGCGGGTCGATGGTGGGATATTCCTGCAGCGGCAGGCGGGTCAGGGCAAGCAGGCCAAAGGCGACAATCAGCGCGGCCATGACGGTGGCCAGCACCGGTCGCTGGACGGACACATCGGACAGGCGCATCAGCGGTCGCCCTCCTGGCGCTGCTCAAGCAGGATGTCGCTGACGCTGGTGGTCTCGTCCTCGATGCCGATCAGCTCGACCCGGGAAGCCTCGTGCAGTCGATCGTTGCCGTGGGTCACGACCAGCTCTCCAGCCTCGAGTCCGTCGATGACCTCGACGTCGCCCTCGCGGCGAGAGCCAACTTCGATATCTCGCTGCACCACGTCGCTGTCCTCCCGTGAGGGCAACACCCAGACCCGCTGGCGCTGGCCTTCGGGGACCAGGGCCGACTCGGGAATGACCAGCGCCTGGCGGGGGCTTCGGGCAATGGTCACACGCATCAGCATTCCTGGCCGCAGCAGGCGTTCGTCGTTGTCGAGCAGAGCACGCACGGTGATGCTGCGACTCACCGGGTCCACTCGAGAATCGATGGTGGCGATCTCGCCCTCGAATACACGCTCTGGATAGGCGGCGGTCGTGGCGGACAGACTAAGACCACGCGATAGCGACCCCAGCTGCACCTCAGGAACGTCGAAGTCGAGCTTCATGCGCGAGATGTCGTCGAGGGTGGTCAGCTCGGTGCCCGGCGTGACCAGGGTACCCACGCTGATATCGCGTACCCCGACCACTCCGTCGAAGGGCGCGCGGACGCGGTAGTTGTCGAGCATGGCTTCGAACCCGGCGATGGTGGCATCCACCTGCTGCAGCTGGGCACGACTGTCTTCTACATCGGCTCGCGGCGCCAGGTTGCGGCTTTGCAGTTGGGCGAACCGGTTGACTGCGTTCTGGCGCTCGGTACGCAAGGCCTCGGCCTCGCGCAGGGCCGCACGCTCTTCGGTATCGGATAGCTCCACCAGAATATCGCCCTGGCTGACTTCCTCACCGCCCTCGAAATTGATCGCCGACACCGTGTCCGTCACCGTGGCCGATAGGGTGACACTTTCATTGGCGGACAGCGTGCCCAGAGATTCCAGCGGGTCTGACCAGTCGTCTAGCACCACTTCTGCAGCGATGATCGGGGTCGGCGGCGGTCCTTGGGGTGTGGCTCCGGGGGGCTGCTGAGCGTGGGAGGGGGTAGCAAAGAGAGCGAGCGCCGGGAGCAGGGCGTTGGCCCATGCCAGGCAGCCTTTCCGGTGCCGTGATGCAGTTTTCGGCAAGAAAGGTGACCGTGGTAAGCGTAGTGGCATGGTAATCGTCCTGATAAACATGGGCGAAGCAGCGGCGTCGACACCCGGCAGCCCTTCGGCGGAGCGTGACAACGAAACGGGTGGGTCACCTTGAGTGACAGAATGTCCGAGTATAGCGACAGCATGCCGGAGACATGGCGTTGATAGCCCGAGCCTGGTGCACTTGCACATTGTTTTCGCAAGTCGTTCGCCGGATAACAACAGAGCGTTGCACACGCCCGTTTCACCCGCGAGACGGCAGAGCGTGACGTCAGGCCGTCGAAGCTGGGCGATTCATGGCGCACTGTTTGCTAGTATTGGCGGCTTTGCCAGGGTGTGGGGAGCAGTCGGATGAAGGTGGATGTGGTCATCATTGGCGCGGGTGCCGCGGGGCTAATGTGTGCGCTCACGGCCGGCTACGCCGGTCGCTCGGTCATGGTGATCGATCACGCCAACAAGCCGGGCAAGAAAATCCTGATGTCAGGCGGCGGCCGCTGCAACTTCACCAATATGGCGACCTCCGCTGCCAACTTCTTTTCCGCGAACCCGCACTTTTGCATTTCGGCTCTCAAGCGCTATCGCCCCGACCATTTTGTCGAGCTGGTGGAGCGGCACGGTCTGGAGTACGTGGAAAAGGCCCCCGGCCAGCTGTTCTGCGCCGACTCCGCCAAGGATCTGCTCAACGTGCTGTTGACCGAGTGTGACTGGGCCGGTGTCGAGCTGTGCTTGAAGACCCGCGTCGAGCGCATCGAACGCCAGGGGGAAGGCATGCGCCTGACGACCTCGGCCGGACGCATCGAGGCGGGAGCCGTGGTCATCGCCACAGGAGGCCTGTCGATTCCGACCATGGGTGCCAGTGGCTTTGGCTACGATATCGCCCGCCAGTTTGGGCTTGAGGTCACCGAGACTCGGGCGGCCCTGGTGCCGTTCACCCTGACATCGCAATGGAAGGAGCGGGCTTCGGCGCTGTCGGGTCTGTCGACGGATGTCGTCGCCCGCTGTCGCGGTGGCGAGTACCGCGAGCCGCTGCTGTTCACCCATCGCGGGCTGTCGGGCCCTGCCATGCTGCAGATATCAAGCTATTGGCAGCCCGGCGATGACCTAGAGATTGACCTGCTCCCCGGTGAAGACGCCTTTGAGGCGCTGTGTGTCGCCCGCCGAGAGACGCCGAAGCGGCGCCTGTCGACCTGGCTGTCCGAGCGCTACCCGAAGCGCCTGGCTCAGGCGCTGGTGGAGTGGCACGGGGATGATGGCGTGCTGGCCGAGCGTTCCAACGCAAGCCTCGCGTCCTGGGCCGAATCCCTCAACCGCTGGCGCATCAAGCCCGCCGGCACCGAAGGCTGGCGCACTGCGGAAGTTACCATGGGGGGCGTGGCGGTCGACGCCATCTCCTCGAAGACCTTCGAGGTCCAGGGCCTGCCGCAGCTGCGCTTTATCGGTGAGGTCCTGGATGTGACCGGCGAGCTTGGCGGCTACAACTTCCAGTGGGCATGGGCCAGTGCCGTCGCCTGCGGGCAGTCGCTGTAGGCAATCAGCTCAAGTAGCACAGGGCAGAGCTTCCATCTCGCTGACCAGGTGGTCGATAAAGCGACGAATGCGGGTGGGCAGGTGGTCGGCGTAGGGATAGACGGCGTAGATGTCGGCGTTGGGGAGCTGATAGTCGGGCAGTACCTGTACCAGTCGTCCCTGTGCCAGATGCTCGTGCACGTCCCACTCTGCCCTTACGGCGATGCCGTGTCCGCGCATCGCCCAGGTCAGGACACTCTCACCGTCGTTGGCGGACAGGTTGCCGCGGACCTTGATCTGATGGTGGCGCTCGCCGCGGGTAAAGCGCCAGTTGCCGTAGGTGTCGTCGTTCTGCCTGAGCACGATGCAGTTGTGATCGCTGAGTTCCTCCGGTGTTCGGGGATGGCCGTGTCGGTCCAGATAGGCTGGCGAGGCGCACAGCAGGCGGCGATGTGAGGCGATCTTGCGGGCATGCAGTCCTGAGTCAGGCAGGCTGCCGAAGCGAATGCCGATATCAAAGGCATTGGCCACCAGGTTGAGCGGGTGGTCCGATAGCTGAAGCTGGCAGTCGATACCGGGATATTGTTCGACAAACGTCGCAACAAAAGGGGCGATATGTCGGCGGCCAAAACCGAAAGGCGCGTTGATCCGAATCTGTCCCGAGGTGTCGTCGGAATTGACCTTCAGGGCGCGTTGTAGTGATGCCATATCCGCCAGCATTCGCTTGGCATAGCGCAGCATCACCACCCCATCCGGCGTCACACTCATCGCACGCGGGGTGCGATAAAACAGCTGAGTCTCCAGCGCTTTCTCCATGTTTGCCAATCGCTTGCTGGCCGCAGCGGGAGTGATATCCAGGTCCTTGGCGGCGCGGGACAGGCTGCCGGCTTCGCACAGGTAGACAAAGAATTCGAGATCGGCAATGGATTTCATGGTTAACCCTAGGGTCAAGGTAGCTTCAACCGCCAGTCTATTGCCGCTATTTCCTGCTGTCACTTAGCCTTCGTTGACACCATCAATGACCAGGTTTTCTGGTAAGTCAACGAGGTCCAAGACAAATGAGAACACACAAGGTAGCGATCATGCCCGGCGATGGGATCGGGCTGGAAGTCATCGAAGCGGGCAAGCAAGTACTGCAGGCTCTGGCCAAGAAAAGTGGCGACTTCGGCTTCGAATTTGAAGACTTTGACTGGAGCTCCAAGCGCTACCTGGAGCAGGGGCAGTACATTCCCGACGGTGGACTGGAGCGTCTGAAGGGCTTCGATGCCATCTATTTCGGCGCTGTGGGCAGCGAAGACGTGCCCGACCACGTGTCACTGTGGGAGCTGCGCCTGGCGATCTGCCAAGGGTTCGATCAGTACGCCAATGTGCGCCCGGCCAGAGTGCTGCCGGGGGTCAAGAGTCGCCTGCAAGGCGCCGACAAGATCGACTGGGTGATCGTCCGTGAAAACAGTGAGGGTGAGTATTCCGGCAACGGCGGCCGGGTGCATCAGGGGTTACCTGACGAGATTGGCACTGAGCTCTCCATCTTTTCGCGCAAGGGCATCGAGCGTATCCATCGCTTTGCCTTCGAGCTGGCCCAGAGCCGCCCGCGCAAGAAGCTGACGCTGGTGACCAAGTCCAATGCCCAGCGTCACGGCATGGTGCTTTGGGACCAGCTGTTTTTCGAAGTGGCCAAGGACTTTCCCGAGGTCGAGATCGACCGGGAGCTGGTGGATGCGGTGACCACCCGCATGGTGCTCAAGCCTGAGACCCTGGACGTGGTGGTGGCCACCAACCTGCACGCTGACATTCTGTCTGATCTGGCGGCGGCGCTGTCCGGCAGTCTGGGCATCGCCCCGACCGCCAACCTGAACCCGGAACGCAACTTTCCATCGATGTTCGAGCCGATCCACGGCTCCGCCTTTGATATCGCAGGCCAAGGCATTGCCAACCCGGTGGGGTCGTTCTGGACGGCCGCGATGATGCTTGAACACCTCGGCGAAACCACTGCCGCAGAACGCCTGATGGCAGCCATCGAACGACTGACAGCCTCCGGCATGCAGACCAGGGATCTGGGCGGTGACGCCACTACCCGAGACGTGACCGCCGCCATCTGTGCAGATATTGAAGCCCAGGGATAAGCCTGACTCCCCCTGGTGCCGTGGCGTCGGGGGGCGATGACGTGACTCGCGCAGCGTCATGTCCACCTGCGTGAGTCTCTGGGGAGCCGGACATCATCGGCTCTCCGCTCCACAAGCCCAGCAAGAGGCTTGTCAGCAACAATCACAATATCGAGGAGCAACGCCATGAACACCACACCGCTTATTGTCAGCGCACTGATCGCTGCCGCCGCCAGCCCGGTCTTCGCCTCCGACGACTCGGCAGACTGGCCGCAGAGCGTCACCATCGGTACCGGCAGCCAGGGTGCCACCTATTACATCTACGGTAGCGGCTGGGGCAACCTGGTCGGCGAGCGCACGGGCATTTCGTTTGGTGCCGAGGTCACCGGTGGCCCGGTGCAGAACGACACCATGGTGCAGATGGGCGAGCATGAGTTCGGCATGGTCACCATGGGGCCCGCCTATCAGGCCTGGCAAGGCAACAGCCAGCTGGCGCCAGGAGTCGAGCACACCGACGTGCGGGCGGTCTTCCCGATGTACCAGACCGCACTGCAGGTCATTGCGCTCAAGGATTCGGGTATCGACTCCGTCGCCGACCTGGACGGCAAGACCATCGGCATCGGGCCTGCCGGTGGAACCGGTGATCTCTACTTCCCGCAGATCTTCGACAAGCTGGGTATCGAGGTCGACACCCGCAATGGCGGCGCCGCTGATCAGGCGGGGCAGGTCCAGGATGGCCTGCTCGATGCCTTTGCCTTCGCTTCCGGTATACCGGTTTCCGCGTTCAGTCAGCTCGAGGCGCAAGCCGACGTCAATATCTTCTCGTTCTCCCCGGAGGAAAGCGCGCAGTTCCTGGAGGACTTCCCTGCGTTAAGCGCCTCGTCGATTCCGGCGAGTGCCTATCAGTCGCTGGAACAACCGACCCCAGCCGTGTCGATCTGGAACTTTGCCATCACCCACAAGGACATGCCCGAAGGGCTGGTGTATGAGGTGACAAAGACGGTGATGGAAGAGCACGAGCGCATGCTCAAGGTGCACGGCTCGGCCAAGGAAACCCTGCCGGAGAACGTTTCCCAGAACAGCTTCATGCCCTGGCACCCGGGAGCGGTGCGTTGGTTCGAGGAAAACGGCTACGACATCCCGGACAACCTGGAAGGCTGATGCGCATGGGCCGGCCGATGTAGCGGCTGGCCTTGATGCCCTTGCGCCGAGGCCCTGGATGGGTCTCGGCGTTGGTGATCTGAGGGACGACTAACATGACCACGACAAGACAAGCGGAGCCCGCTGGCGAGGTGGCTCCTCCGCACACGGTGGTGGCTGAGGGCGCCGATGACCTGCCCCGTGCCCATAATGAGCGCGTGCTTGACGGCCTGGTCGGCCGGACGGTGATGCTGGGGTGCGTGCTGTTTACGGCGATGCACCTCTATGCGCTGAACATTGCGCCGATCGAAACCTGGACCTTTCGCATTCTTCACGTGGCAGGCGGTCTGCTGGTGGGGTTCGCGATCACCGCGGCAATGTCGGTAGACCCTGATGCGGTGACAAGCGGAGCGCGCCGGCCGTCTGGTGCCGAGCGGGCGATGGCCACGCTGACCCTGGCAGCGAGCCTATATGCGGCGGGTTGTGCCCTGGTGCTGTGGGGACTCAGCGATGCCCGTGGCGCCGCCTTTCATCCTGCTTTACCGATGCATCTGGCCGTCTCGCTGACGCTTGCCAGTACGCTCGGCGTGCTCGCAAGCTGGGCCTTCTGCCGCGCGCCGAGCAGTCGAGGGGACCGGATTCACTGGCCGGATCTGGCGTTGATGGTGTCGGCACTGGTGGTGGCCGCTTACCTGATCTTTGTCCTGGGCCGTTGGCGCATGGCGGCGGGCACACCGCTGGTCGGCACCGCTGAGTGGCTGGTCGCGGCCAGCGGTATCCTGCTGATCATGGAGCTTACGCGGCGTATCGCGGGACTGGCGCTGATCGTCATCACCAGCGTCTTTCTGGTCTATGCCTTCGCCGGCCCCTACCTGCCCGGCATCCTGGCCCACGACGGCTACACCGCCAAGCGCTTCTTCACTTATCTGTACACCGACAGTGGGGTGCTTGGGCCGACCACGGCGGTATCGTCGACCTACATCATTCTGTTCATCACCTTTGCCGCCTTCTTGCAGGCGTCCAAGGTGGGCGACTACTTCGTCAACTTTGCCTTTGCCATGGCCGGGCGCTCCAGGGGTGGGCCCGCCAAGGTAGCCGTCTTTGCCTCGGGACTGATGGGCATGATCAACGGCACCTCTGCCGGTAATGTGGTGGCGACCGGGTCGCTGACCATTCCGCTGATGAAGCGGGTTGGCTATCACCCGCTGAGTGCCGGAGGAATCGAGGCGGCGGCCTCCACCGGTGGCCAGATCGTGCCGCCGATCATGGGGGCCGGGGCCTTTATCATGGCGGAGATTACCGGTATCCCGTATACCGAGATTGCCTTTGCCGCGCTGATTCCGGCGGCGTTGTACTTCCTCGCCATCTACCTGATGGTGGATCTGGAAGCGCGCCGGGATGGCATGCAGGGCCTGCTCAGGGAGCAGCTGCCCCAGGTGGGGGAGATGGTCAAGCGGGTCTACCTGTTCCTGCCGATCATCATCCTGATCGCCACGCTGTTCATGGGGTATTCGGTCATCCGAGCAGGCACGCTGGCCATGGTCAGCGCCGCCGTGGTGTCCTGGCTGACGCCGCACTGGATGGGGCCGAAGGCCTTGCTCAGGGCGCTGGAGCTGGGCGCGCGGATGTCGGTGCCGTTGATCGCGGTGTGTGCCTGCGCCGGGATTATCGTCGGCGTCATCTCGCTGACCGGGGTGGGCGCGCGCTTTGCGTCCATGCTGCTGGGAATTGCCGATACCAGCCATTTCCTGGCGCTGTTCTTCGCCATGTGCATCTCGATCCTGCTGGGCATGGGCATGCCCACCACGGCAGCGTACGCGGTGGCCGCCTCGGTGGTGGCACCAGGGCTTCAGCAGATTGGCATCTCGCCGCTGGTGTCCCATTTCTTCGTGTTCTACTACGCGGTGTTGTCGGCGATCACGCCGCCAGTCGCGCTGGCCGGTTATGCCGCAGCGGCGATTTCCAACACCAATGCGCTGAAGACCGCGGCCACCTCATTCAAGTTCGGCCTGGCCGCCTTTATCGTGCCTTTCATGTTCTTCTACAGCCCTGCGCTGCTGATGCAGGGAGCCTGGTGGGAGATCGTCCGGGTGGCGGTCACCGCCAGTATCGGTATCTATCTGCTGGCGGCGGCGCTTCAGGGCTACTTCCTGGCCGCACCTGTGGGCCTGGCGGCAAGACTGGTGCTGGGTGTCGCTGCCCTGGCGATGATTGCCGGCGGACTGGTGACCGACCTGGTGGGGCTGGGGCTTGGTGCGACGATCTGGGGCGTCCAACGCTGGCGCCACAAGAGCGCCGGCACGCTGCCCTCCTGAGTCGCTACGCTGCCCTGTCAAGAACGGCAAGGCAGCGAAGACAGGGCGCAGCGATACCTGGCGTCTTGAAGCAGAGCGCAAGCCCGGGTGGCAAAGCGCGGGGAGGCGGCCTACGGGCCGCCTCTTTTTTATGCTACTACCTTGCACAGACGTGGAGGCTTCCTGTTCAAGGGATGCTGCCTGCGGTTTTTTTTCTCGGCCGCCCAAGGATCAGGGCATCAGCGACGTCTTTACATGAAGACGCCCCCCTGTGGGGTGATGTGATTTTCCGAGAGTCCGACCGCGAGGAGCGGCCACTTGTCGATTCAACAGCCCGAAGCCCGGGTACCAACGGATATAGAACTGGTGAAGGGCGCTGCCGGAGGCGAGCGTGAGGCCTTCGCGCGCCTGCTGTCTCGCCACTACGATCGGCTGTTTGCGCTGGCCTGGCGGCTGACCGGAAGCCGCGCCGAGGCCGAGGATCTGACCCAGGACATCTGTCTGGCACTACCCGATAAATTGCCGAGTTTTGACGGGCGTGCTGCCTTTTCCACCTGGCTGTATCGGGTCGCGGTCAACGCCGCCCATGATCGCCGCCGGCAGCAGGCTACTCGGCGCAAGGCTGCCGAGGGCTGGGAGGCTTGGGAGCAAGACCGACATCGGCGCAATCGACAGCGCGACGATGAGCAGCGCTGGCTCGCCAGGGCAATGGCGACGCTGTCGATGGAGCTGCGTGACACCGTGGCGCTGTCGCTGGGTGAAGGCATGACCCAGGCCCAGGTGGCCGAGGTGCTGGAGGTATCTGAGGGTACCGTGGCCTGGCGCATGAGTGAGGTGAAACGACAACTGAGCGCGCTGGCCCGGGGGGAGGAGGAAAGATGAGTGATGAGCTGAAGCGCCTCGAACGGGCTCTTTCATCTGCACCCGCGCCAGAGGCGGAGGTGAAGTCCGGGCATCTCAAGGCGGCGCTTGACCGGTTCGATCAATGTCAGGCCACCGACCAAGAGTCCAGGGCCGAGCCACGTCTCTTGGGGGAAGGTCGCGACGATACCAGGTCGCGGCCACGTTTCCCCCGGAGGGGTACCCCCATGAATCGATCAAGCACACATCGACCCTTGCACCGTCGACCATCGGTGGCTGCAGCCGCCTCGCTGGCGGCGCTGTCACTGGGGCTTTACCTGCTGTGGCCCCAGGGCCAGGACGTCGACGTCGTGACGGGGTCCGAGCCGAGCCAGGATGCCGAGATGGTCGTCGCGCCACCTCGAACGGCCAGCAAGTCCGAGTCCGCCCTTGAATCGACCGAGCGTGGGCGTCTGGCTTCTTCACCATCGGCGTCACTCTCTCCTGCGACATCGACATCGACATCGACATCGACATCGACGGCGATGCGCGGCCTGATGCCGAGTCAGGAGGTCGCTCGGATAGCGCCCTTGCCGAGCCCGGGGCCTTCGGCCCAGGTGTCTACCGCCACCACGGAAGCCTATCCCGAGTTCGATGCCTCAAGCCTTAGGGTGACCGCCGAGGCGCCGGTGTCGACCTTTTCGGTGGACGTGGACACGGCCAGCTACGCGGTGGTGCGCTCGTCGCTGATGCAGGGACAGTTGCCGCCGCCCCAGGCGGTGCGCATCGAGGAGATGATCAATTACTTCAGCTACGACTACCCGCAGCCTGACGTAGAGGCCTTTCTCCCGATCGTTGACGTCTTTGCCTCGCCATGGAACTCCGGGCGCCAACTGGTACGAGTAGCGCTTCAGGGCAGGGCGGCCACGCCAGGCCCCCGCCCGCCGGTCAATCTGGTGTTGCTGATCGATACGTCTGGCTCGATGCACTCGCCGGATAAGCTGCCCTTGCTCAAACGATCCATGGCGCTGTTGCTGGGTGAACTGGAAGACGACGATGAGATCGCCATCGTCACCTACGCTGGCAGCGCCGGTATAGCACTGAAGCCGACCAGGGTCGCCCAGCGTGATGACATCATCAGCGCACTGGAGCGCCTGACGTCGGGCGGTGGCACCGCCGGTGAGGCGGGTTTGCGTCAGGCCTACCGAGTGGCGAGGCGGATGAGCGGCGAAGGCGAGACGACCCGAGTGGTGCTGGCCACCGATGGCGATTTCAACCTGGGCATCAGCGATCCCGAAGCGCTGGAGCGCTTTATCGCCGACCAGCGCGACGATGGCGCCTACCTGTCGGTGTTGGGCTTCGGGCGCGGCAATCTTGACGATGCCGTGATGCAGTCCCTTGCCCAGCATGGCAACGGTCAGGCGGCCTACATCGACAGCATGGCCGAGGCGCAGAAGGTGCTGGTGGATCAACTGTCGGCATCGCTTGAGCCCATCGCCAATGACGTCAAGGTGCGTGTCGAGTTCAATCCGGCGCGAGTGCAGGAGTACCGCTTGATCGGCTATGAAACCCGGGCGCTGAGGCCTGAGGACTTCCGCAATGACCGGGTAGATGCCGGTGATATAGGCGCAGGGCACCAGGTCACCGCACTTTACGAGATCACCCCGGTGGGGTCCTACGCCGCCATGAGCGAACCGCGGCGTTACGCCAAGGAGGATCACAGCCCGGCGGGCCGCTACAGCGATGAGCTCGGCCATTTGGCGCTTCGCTACAAGGTGCCGGGGGACGATCGCAGCCGTCTGATCGAGATGCCGATCAAGGCGCCGACGGGAGCAGCCTGGCAGCTGCCCGATAGCGAAGCGTCCTTCGCCGCCGCCATCGCAGGCGTTGGTCAGTTGCTCGGTGATGACCGCTATCTCGGTGACTGGGGCTGGGACGATGCCATCGCCCTGGCGGAGGGCAACAGGGGCGAAGATCGCGTTGGCTATCGTGCCGAGGCTGTACGCCTGATGCGACTGGCCCGAGACCTGTCGGAGCGCTGAGGTTTTACGCTACGCTTGGATGTATCACAACTTTCTTGTTCAGGAGGGGGCATGGCCAAGGCGTTGGGGCGACGGCGTGTAAATGCGGCCATGGCGTCCATCATCAGCGCTCTTCTCGATGAGGCGCGCCAGGCCTATCCGCGTATTCGCCAATCCCATGAGCCGGAAGGGCTTCACGATTTCCGGGTGGCCCTTCGTCGCCTACGCTCCTTGCTCAAGGATTTCCGCTCACAGCCCGGCGTGGCTGTCGATAAAGAGCTCTATCGTCAGCTGACAGCGCTGTCACGTGCGACCAACGACGCGCGTGACAGGGAGGTCATGCTGGCTTGGCTGGACGAACAGGTGGCGACCAGTGGAGCCGCTGAGCGGGGCGCACTCGGTTGGTGGCGTGAGCGCCTGGCGCCTCAGGTCGACAGGGAATACGCCAGGCTGGATGCGCCGATCGCGAGCTTCCCTATGCTCGATGCCAAGCTACGCGAGGCGGCCAACCGAGCGCGGGGTAAACGGGCGGCACTGGGCAGCAGCGCCAAGCGGAAGTCGACGCGCAAGCAGGATGTGCGTGAAGCCCCCCGTTTTGGGGTTGCCAGTGCCGAGGTCCTGGAGCGGCTGCGAGACCAGTGGCTGGCGGAGCTTGCCCAGGTGCGCGTTGGCGCTGAAGAGGAAGCGCTGCATCGTCCGCGTATCACCGGCAAGCGATTGCGCTATCTGCTGAAACCCTGGCGAGAACAGGGCAGTGCCTTTGTTGAGCTGGAAGACGAGATGAAGCGCTTTCAGGATGCCTTCGGAGATCTCCATGATGACCTGGTGCGAGCCGATGCCCTGACGGCCGCAGCACTGCAGCACGCCGAAGATGAAATGCTGGAGCGACTGGCAAGCGCTGCGACGGATGCGCCAGTGCGGGCTAGCGCTCCCCGCCATTTGCGCGGATTCATGCTGCTGCAGGGACGCCAGCGAGAGCAGACAGAGGCGCATTTGACCCGTGTCATGACCCTGTGTCGCAGGCCTCAGCTTGGACGCCTGGCGGCCAGGTTCGAAGAAGCCGCTCAGCAGATGAGGGCATCGTCTTGACGTCGGCAGTGACTCACTTCAAGCGCTGGGACACTTCCTTCCACAGGCCGGCATAGGCGTGTGCAGCCGGGCTTGCTGGGGCAAAGTGACGGACCGGGGCACGCTCAAGCCCCATGCGCTCGACCGCACTTGCCGCCGGAATCACCGTCGACAGTCGCAGTGGCCAGCGCTTGTCGAAGCTATCGATGACCTCCCGATGCAGACTTCTGCGTCGATCTGCCAGAGTCAGGAAGGGCCATAGCGGGCAGGTAAGATGACGATCGTCGAGGAAGGTCTCGAGCTGCTCAAGGGTGCGCAGCGACAGGGTCGACGGCACGACCGGCACCAGCAAGGCATCGACACTGGTGAACATGTTTTCCGACATGTGCGAAAGGGTAGGCGGGCAGTCGAGGATGACCAGGTCGTATTCGTCTCTTACCCGCGCCAGTATCTGGCGTAGGTGGCTGGTCCCCTGATGCTCCAGCAGGTGGTCCATTTCCCTCGAGTCCAGCGATGCCGGGAGCACATCGAGACCGTCCACATTGGTCGCGCGAATGACCTTGTTGAAAGCGGCCTTGCCTTTGACTAGCTTCTCGACGCCACCGCGAATCTTTGGCTTCACCTTGAGATAGAAGGTGGTGGCCGCCTGAGGATCCAGGTCCCACAGCAGCACGCGCAGGCCTGATCCAGCGGCTTCACTGGCGAGATTGACGGCGGACGCGGTCTTGCCGACGCCGCCTTTGATGCTGTAGAGCGACAGCATTCGCATCGCCGATTATCCCTGATAATTGATGACGTTATCGAAGGACTCTAACACAGCTTTAGCAGCTTCGCTGTGTCATGGAACGGAGGTTGAGTCTTCCGTCAGCAACGCGCAGATTGCACGGCCGAGTCGTTGTAGGATAAGCCCCTGTCGCGGCAGAGCCCATGCCGGGCTGGCCAAAGGCTGGCGCTCGATAGAGGTAGACGTTGGGACCAGGTTGAAGGCGGAGCAGAGGAAGCGGGGCAGAGGAAGCGAGGCAGAGGGAGGCAGAAAGAGTCGGTCAGGAACAGCGTGGCAAGAGAATGCCAGGCAAGGACCACCAGGCTAGCGCTGGATCAGGCGCCTGACCCGCTGCACGGCCAGCGCGGTCACGACCAGCTTGCGTCCCCAGCGTGTCAGTCGACCTGGGTGGCGCAGAACCGGAATGAGCGCGGCACCGGCTCCAAGCAACACCGGGGTGCGGTAGCGGCTCACGGCCTGCCAGCCAGCGTCAATGCGTCGGCCGGCCTGCTGGTAGCGGTGGGCGGCCAGCAGAATGTCCAGCCGCTGCTGTTCGATAGTGGCTTCGAGCGCTGCCTTGCGCTGCGTTCGAGTGGCAGAAGGTTGATCACGATTCATGCCGAGGGTCCTCGCATATCCCGATGCGCGCCAGGATCGTCGTTGAGCGATGACTCTGCCAGTTCGCGATCCAGCGCCAGGTGTTTCAGCGTGCTGACCAGCAGGGTGCGCTGGCGTGCCATGCGCATGGCCACCAGCGCCATGCCCACTCCCGACAGCAGCAGGACGGCCGCACTGACGGCGATGGCGGTCAGCCGATACGAATCCCAGAAGACAATGATCACGAACGCCGTCAGGGTCGCGATGCCCAGCATCAGCAGTACCATGCTGAGGCCCAGCAGCAGTGCCATGGTGACCAGTCTGGCGCGTTCTTCTTCCAGCTCAAGCACGGCGAGACGCAGACGCGTCTCGCCGGTGGCGATCAGGCTGGAAAGGACACGCTTCCCTGCGCCGAACAGTCGCTGTGCCGGTCCTTGGCTGTCAGACATCAGCGACGCCCGAGCAGCATGCCGATCACGACGCCAGCGGCGGCGCCGATACCGATGCTCTTCCACGGGTTGTCGTGGACATAGCGGTCGCAGGCATCCACTTGCTCGGTCACGCTGTCACGGGTCTGGCGATAGACTCGCTCACCGGTGGCCTCGAGACGAGCGCGGGTATCCTTGAGGCGCGCTTCGGCCTTGCTGCGCCATTCCTTCACCGCTTCACTGGAGTCATCGGCGGTGGCGCTGAGCAGATCCTCCAGTGTGGTGGACAGCTGCTTCAGGTCTGCGCGCAGCTGCTCCGTGGAGGCGCTTGAAGAAGCGGCTTCGGCGGCATCGGCTTTGGCGTTGGTCTTGCTGGTGGTGCTGGAGCTTCGTGTAGCCATCATGTCTTCCTTTGACGTGGGTGGACAGACGCTGAAGAGGCATCAGCCATCTTCTTTATGCTCGCATTAGAGTAGCAGGTGCCGCAATGGCCTTGGCGCCTGGCAAGGCGGCTCGCCAGGGCGCCGGACCTGCGACTCACGCTAGCACCTTATCAGGGACTGAAGCTTCCCGCCGAAAACAGCGGGTTCAAGCTGAAGCCAATCCCCAAGCGGTTGGTACGCTCATCATAGTCGATCAGGCTTTCGCCGTAGCCGTAGTAGTACTGCAGGTGGCCACGCACCTTGCCGAACAGCGGCCAGGAGTAATCCAGCTGGCTGCCGTAGTTACCTTCGTCAGGGTTGCCCCTCATCATCAGGCTAGCTTCATGGGTTCCGAACATTTGCCGCGCCACGGTGATATCGGCGTAGCCCATGTAGTCCTCGATGTCCGGGTTGTCATCGTCGTTATCGTCTTCCGGCACGCGCCAGTAGGGTGCGACGGCCACTGCCCACTCGTCGTTGACCCAGGCGGTGGTGCCGATGACGCGGTTCCAGCTGCGCGACAGCGGATCCGAGCGGCCGTTGGACTGGTGGTTGAGGGAAATACGGTTGCTGACGTTGGTCCAGCCCCAGAGCTTGTAGTCGTTCTGGAATTCGAGGAAGAACTCCGGCTCGTAGTTGGTCTCACGGAAGGGCGATGACTCATCACCGTTGTAGGCCTGCCACCAGCTCTTCTGGGTGTAGGCGAAATACAGATCGCCATTGTCGAACACGAGATCTTCCGCCAGGTTGAACTTGGCACTGAACTGGAACTTCAGTTCGGTGTTGTCCATGTTCGGGTCGTCGTCGTCCGCGCGGAATGCATCCTCGTTGGGGCTGCTGTTGTAGGTCACCGGCAAGATGTAGTTGCGGCGGTGGGTGGTGATCGCGAAGGGGTTGCTCGCGGACTCACGTTCCAGCAGGCGACGCTGTTCAACCGTCTCTTCAATAGGTTTGCCGGACGCCTGGGCGACGATTTCTTCAGACGCTGGCAAGCCAGTGGTATCCGGAGCCTCACCGGCCGTGCCCGTCAGGGCCTGGGCGGTCTCCTGCTGGGCTTCATCGTCGTTGAGCTCGCTTTCCAGCCTGGCAAGTTCGGCCTTGAGCGCTTCAACGCGGGCTTCCTTGGCCGAGCGTTCTGCCTCAGTCAGGCTTGCCGCCTGGGCCGACTGCCCAGCGATGGCAAGCACCAGCAGGGTGGGTAGCAAGGATAAATGGAGGGCGGGGCGGCTCATAGGATGATCCAATGGACAGGTTGAGGCGTTGTTCTACCATGGCGGCAGCACGAGTCAACTTCATGAAAGAATCTTGCACTGGATTGCCATACTGACACACTGGGTTGAAAATCGCGCCTTTCACCCCGTTGCGACAGGAAATTTCCTTAAGATGCCAAGCCCTCGTTCCGCGCTGTTTGTGCTGCTGTCCTGCTTGCTCTGCCTGGCGCTTGCGGCCTCTCCGGTGGCCGCTCAGGAGGCTCCCGACAGGGGGCTGCCCGATAAGCAGGAGCTGCAGTCCCGCCTGGACGAGCGTATCGCCAATGCCAGTGATCCCCCCAGTGCTGCGGCGCAACAGGATATCGATGCGTTGACCTCGGCGATTGACTCCCTGGAGAAGCTTGAGGACGTCAAGCGAGACATGGCGAGTCTCGAGCGACGCCTGGAGGAGGCCCCCGAACGTCTGGCGGCGCTGGAGCAGGCGTTGCGCCAGCGAGAGGAAGATGAGTCCCATGACCTGTCGGAGCTGGAAGGGCTACAGATACCTGCCGTGGAGCAGCGTCTGAGTGACGCTGCTCGTGTGCTTCAGTCGACCCAGGACACGCTCACCAGTGTGCAGAGTCAGCTGTTGGGCGCACAGACGCTTCCGGAGCGCGCGCAACAGGCCATCACGGAGGCCAATCAGGCCATGGACGATGCGCGTCTGTCGCTGGAGGAGCTGAACCGTCGTGATCTACCGGACGACGCTCCACAGCGCCTGGCGGCGAGAGCCCAGCAGGCACTGGCCGACGCACAGCTGGATTTTCATCAGCGTCAGTTGACGACCAATACGCGGATGCGCGAAGTGCTGCAGCAGCGCCTGGAGCTGCTCGAACTGGAAGCCGCCAGCGAGGAAGCCTGGGTGTCCGCGCTACAGGGACGACTTGATCAGCTGCGTCGTGAGCAGACCGAGCGGGCGATTGCCGATGCGGTGCGTGACGAGCCTGAGGCAGTGTCGCAGCATCCGGTCATTCAGGCGGCCCAGGTCACCAATCGGGAGCTGTCGAGGGACTTGCTCAATGCGACGTCCCGGGCCAATGATCTGGTGCGGGATGGGCTCGAAGTCAGGCGCCAGCTTGAAAGGGTGCGTCGCCTGCAGCAGGGGCTCAGTCAGAACATCGAAGCCGTGCGCGGCAGTATTCTGCTGTCTCGCATTCTCCGCGAGCAGCGTCAGTCACTGCCCGAAGTGCAGCCGCGACCCGGGCTGCGTGATGAGATTGCCGATGTGCGCCTGGCCCAGTTCGAGCTGGATAGCGAGCGAGAGGCACTGCGATCCCCCGAGAGCATGGCACGCAAGGCGCTTGACGAGGCCGCGGTAGACAACCCGGAGCCCCTGGTCCAGCCCCTTGTGCAGCTGCTTGACTCCCGTCGGGAGCTGATCAACCAGCTGGAACCCACCTACGGTCAAATCCTGAGTGCGGCCATCGACCTGCAGCTCAACCAGCAACAGCTGCTGGATATCAGTGCTGAGCTGCGCTCGAGTATCGACGAACAGCTGTTCTGGGTCGCCAACGCCCGCCCCATCGACCTGGGGTGGATGATGAAGATTCCCCAGAACCTGCTGATGGAGTGGCGCGAGGGAGAATGGCGGCAGGTGCTGCCGACACACTGGCAGTGGCCCGGACCTGGGGGATGGATAGCGGCGCCGGTGCTGCTGGTCGTGGCCCTGCTGTTGTTACTGCGCCGGGCCATTCTGCGCAGGCTAGGCGAAATTCATGAACAGATCGGCCGCCTGCGCTTCGATAGCCAGCTGCACACGCCGAGGGCGATTGCCCTCAACGCCTTGATTGCCGCGCCGGGGCCACTGTGCCTGGTGGCCTTTGGGCTGCTGCTGACGCTGGGCGGGTCTGAGGTGGCGGTGGATATCGGTCACTCTGTACTGCAGCTGTCGCTGGCCTGGGGCGTGGTGGCCTGGTCGCGCCGGCTGCTGGTGAACGACGGGGTCGCGACCCGGCATTTCCATTGGCCGGTCAAGTACGCCGCCAAGCTGCGCTGGTGGATGCTGTGGCTGGGGGTGAGCTTGGCCCCGGTGCTGCTGATTGCTCCCCACGCCCGGGATGCCGCGCTGACCTTCAATCAGCGTCCGCTGGGGCTCGGGTTGCTGCTGGTGGGGCTGCTCGGCATGAGCGTGGCCCTGTCCAAGCTGATCCTGGCGCATACGCCATTCTTCGGGGTCAAGCTGTTCCGGTTGGTGCTCGGGCTTGCCCTGGCGCTGGTGCCGATTGCGCTGGCTGGGGCGGTGCTCTACGGCTACGTCTACTCTTCGCTCAGCTTGATCAGCCGTTTCGTGATCTCCCTGTATTTGCTCGGTGTATGGATACTGGTCGAGGCGACCGTGGTCCGCGGCTTGGCCGTGGCGGCCAGGCGGCTGGCGTACCGCCGCGCCTTGGCGCGGCGGCGGGCCTTGAGCCAGGATGACAGCGGCCTGGATATCGTCGAGGAGCCACCGCTCGACATGGAACAGGTCAACCAGCAATCGCTGCGGCTGTCCAAGCTGCTGTTGACCATCGGCTTCGCCGCCATGCTGTATGTGGTGTGGGCTGACTTTCTGGCGGTCATCGGGTATCTCGACAATGTCACCCTGGTCGAGGGTGCCATGGGCGAAGGCGGCGAGGCGCTGGAGGACAACCTCAGCGTGGGCGACGTGCTGGTCGCGCTGTTTATCGCCGGTATTACCATGATGCTGGCACGCAACCTGCCGGGTCTGCTCGAGGTGATGGTGCTGTCGCGGCTGGAACTGAAGCAGGGCAGTGCCTATGCCATCAGTTCGCTGCTGTCCTACGTGATCGTCGGTACCGGCTCGGTGATGACGCTGGGTGCCCTCGGCGTGTCCTGGTCCAAGCTGCAGTGGCTGGTGGCTGCGCTTGGTGTGGGTCTTGGTTTCGGCCTGCAGGAGATCTTTGCCAACTTTATCTCCGGCCTGATCATCCTGTTTGAACGCCCGGTGCGTATCGGCGACACCATTACGTTGGGGAACCTGACGGGTACCGTCAGTCGTATTCGCATCCGTGCGACCACGGTGACGGACTTTGATCGCAAGGAAATCATCATCCCCAACAAGACCTTTGTTACCGATCAGCTGATCAACTGGTCGTTGTCAGATAGCGTGACGCGGGTCACCCTGAAATACGGGGTCAGTCATGACGCGGATCGCAGTCTGGTGCATCGTCTGCTGGAACAGGCGGCCCAGGAGAACGAGCGGGTGCTGACCGATCCGCCTCCAGAGATCTACTTTATGGCGTACACCGCCAGCACCATGGAATACGAGCTGCGTATCTACGTGAATGCGCTGGGGGACCGTCTGCTCGCTACGGATGAGCTGAACGGTCGCATCGGGGACCTGTTTGCCGAAAACGGTATTCGTATCGCCTTCGATCAACTCGATGTGCATATACGGCGGTCGGGCCAGCGAGACGTGTGGAAAGGTATTCAGCGCCAGTATGCCGACCCTAGCGATGGTCACCCCCCTCCCGGCGCCAAGGGGGACCCAGGGGATGTCGGTATCGGCGGTGGAGAGGGTGGCGCAGATGGCGGTGGCGATGCCGGGGGGCGCTGATCGCGAGCGCGCAGTGTGGATTCAGGCCCTTGCCGTCAACGGCGTCGGGCCTGAAGCAGGAATTCACGGTTACCGTCGCCGCCAAGGATCGGGCTCTCCTGCCAGTGCAGGATGTCGAATCCGTGCAGGTCGCAGCAGCGGCGAATCCGCTGTTCGACGTCGGCGTAGCGGCGCGGGTCGCTGACCAGTCCACGCTGATCGACTGCGCCTGGCCCCAGCTCGAACTGCGGCTTGACCAGTGACAGTAGCAGGGCGTCGGACGCCAGCAGCTTGGCCAGCTCCGGTAGAATCAGCGTCTGCGAGATGAAGGATACGTCCATCACGGCGACGTCCGGGCGCCCATCCCTTTCCAAAAGCTCGAGCAGCGGCGCGGCGCTTGCCATGTGGCGGGCGTTTAGCCCCTCAAGGCAGGTGACCCGGCTGTCGGCGCGCAGGCTGGCATCCAGCTGATCATGGCCGACTTCGACACCCACCACGTGCCGCGCCCCGGCTGCCAGTGCGCAGTCGGTAAAGCCGCCGGTCGATTGGCCCACATCCAGTACGCGAAGGCCTTCCAGAGATAACCCGAGGGTCTGTAGCACGGCTTCCAGCTTGAGTCCTGCCCGTGAGACGTAGCGATCTTCCGGATCCTGCTCCACCTGGAGTGCCAGGTCTTCAGGGCACTTCTCACCAGGGCGGGTGAGCACCTTGCCATCTGACAGGCGGCTGACGCGGCCGTGGCGTATCAAGCGCTGCGCGCGGGTACGAGAGCGGGCGAACCCCTGGCTCACGAGAAGCTGGTCGAGACGAAACATGGCGATAGAACGTTCCTGACGTGAGATGCGGCGGCATTATGCCATGGGCGCCGCCACTCTCACGACGGGTGCGCACACGGTTTGAATGAGAGGTTGCTCGAGAGGTCGCTTGAGGGATTAACCAAAAGGCCGGTCAGGAGATGGGGCAGAATTCACCGTGCTGCGTGTCACCCAGGGTTGCTGCTGTCCACGGCCTGCAGGCCCCCCGCGGGAATCCTGTCTGCCCCCCAGCTCTCCTGAATCATGGCGATGACCCGGTCCAGCTCTTCTTGCCTCACCTGGGCGAGCTCGCCATGCTCCAGTGGATCGTAGTGGTAGATGTAGAGGCGTGAGGCAAACTGTTCGAAGGACAATGAGGCTTCACCGAAGCGCTCGCCCTGGCCAGAGGTGCTGACCTTGACGCCCAGGCCCCAGTCCTGACCACTGTCGTTATTGGGGTTGAAAAAGTAGACCCGCATGTCGCCGGCGGGGTCGAGAGAGGCGCGCAGGATGGTGATGGCGTGCCAGCCAATGAAGCGGCCGGCGCTGTCGGTGACCGCGATGCCGGCAGGTTGCGGGTGAATCAGCGGTTGGTTGCCGTTGTAGTAGGGGTGGTAGCTGGCATAGAAATGGCGCAAAAAGATGTCCACATCGGCCAGTTGCCCGGTGGCGACGTCGACGTTGATGCCAAAGCCACGGCCGGCCCACCAGCCGTGAAATTCCGGATTGACCCAGCGGTGGGGGTCTCCCTCGCGACCGATACAGCGGCGCCCCATTTCCGCATAGATGCGATCGAGGTGGGGAACGACCAGCAATGACACCGGGTCGAGATCCAGCGGCAAGGTCTGGGCAACCCCTGACTCGCTGTCGCGGGACGAGATGGGCTGGCCCTCGAAGTGCATGATGATTTCATCATCCCTGGCTGCCCAGGTCACCATCTGCAGCAGGTAGTCCGGATCGTTGTAGGCCCACATGGACAGGGCGCGAGCGGACTGGCAGGTGGGGTTGTTGCCCTGGCCGACCCCCAGGGGCAGGCCCAGCATGCACAGCACGCCCTCCATCAGTCGGGCGCGGTGTGACACTGCGTCCCCGAAGGCGGCATGCAGGCGCGCCTCTGACCAGTCCGACAAGGTGAGACCCAATTGCCTCCACAGGGCGGGGGCTACGGGGGGCTGATAGAGAATGCCGCGCTCCAGGGTCAGGGCCAGGCCGTAGACCGCCTGGGCCGTCTGGGGATGAATCGCGGTGCGAATCATGCTGTGCACCAGGTCCCGATAGCACAGCAGACAATCACGTCCGGTCGACGACAGGCCAAGGGCTTCCGACAGTAGGTTGTCGCCCAGGTCCAGCAGGTGCCTGAGCAGGACCGGGTGATAGGGTGACACCAGTCCCGTGTCATGCATGGCCCGGGCAAAACCGCTGGCTTCGTATTGCAGTGCCCTGGCATCCATGGCGGTCAGGCGCTCCCGATAGACTTCCACGCCGGGGTCTTCGCGACAGCCCTGGGTCGGGCCGAACAGCGAGCTGACCAGGCGGTCCGCGCCTTGGCCGCTGGCGCCCAGATCAATATTCGGGTTGGCCTGGCAGAGTGCGATCTGGGTCACCATCTGCTTGACCGGCTCGACCTGAATCGGACGCTGCTGGAGTATCCGCCAGATTTCGCTGATCAGCTCGTCGATGACGTGTTCGTAACCGACCCGGTTGGCCAGGTGCTGGAACAGCGCGCGAGGGATCTGGGTCAGTCGTCCCTGGGTTTCCCGCTCGGCTTCGCTGGGAGCCGAGAACAGCAGCGGCAGGTTGATGGCCATGACCTGGGTCAGATAGCGGTGAGCCCCTTCACTCGAGATCAAGGGGTGTCGGTACTGCTGCTTGGCCACTGCCAGCATACGCAGCTCGCTCAGCACCTCGATCACCACTAGCTGCGCGTCGGCACTCTTTAGCGAGTGGCTGGTCAGCGACGGGATGAGAATGTGGGGGTAGGCCCAGTCGGAACCGTCAAAGACACCGGCCTGCTCCAGGCGCTGTGCTCGCGTTTCCAGCTGCGCACAACCATCGGGCTGCAGCAGCACCCGGCGGCAGATGTCGAGTACATGGGGGAGCTTGCCTGGTTTGGCGAACGCGGCAGCGGCCTCAAGACCAGCGATGGCATCGTCCAACTTGACCAGCAGTCGCTTCAGCTTGTCGTTGTCGGTGGGGGAGATGTCAGGGGAGGTCACTCCGGCTCCTGGGCGGTTGGTGGGCGAGGGCGTCTAGCCGTTCCGGTATGATGCGTGACGCTGGCGCAAATGTGCAACGCCGCCGCGTGCCACGGTGTCGTTGTGCAGGCATCGGCACCGTGGACGGGGGCAATCACCCGTGGTGACATCTTTACGATCGGTTGGCCCGGCGCCTAGACGTAGTAGTCCTCGTCTTCCTGGGCTTTCAGCAGGTCTCGAAGGGTGTGCGCATCGTCACCACGGAAGTACACCAGTCCCCAGTGGGTGCCGAAGGCGGTGCGCTTGGTCACCGTCTCTTCCAGGGGCGCAGTCAGTTCGTGGGACTCGAAGTAGGGGTGGTCCTCCACCGACTCCGGGATTTCCAGACGGCTGACCACACGACGACGGGGGTAAACGCCAAAGCAGCCTGCGAATCCGTTGGCGTCGACCACCTCTTTGGGGAAGAAGTCCGCGACTTCCTCGGCCGTTGTCTTGGGGTCGAAGACCAGCATGCTGGCCTGATAGGCGTTGAAGCCGTAAACCCGCTCCAGCAGTTCGAACACCTTGAAGCCAGGGGGACGATAGGCCACTTCACCGAAGTACATCTCGCCGTCGCTGGTGACGAAGTATTCCGGGTGAATCAGGCCGAAGTCGATATCGAAGGCCTTGATCAGCTTTTCGATCTGTACCCGAATCTGCTCCCGGTAGCGCTCCAGCTCCGGTGAGGCCGGGACAAACACGGAGTAGCCCAAGGTCACGTATTCGGAAATGTTGAGGAATGCGATCTTGCCGTTGTGAATCCATGCCTCGACGGCGAACTCCCAGCCATCCAGGTGGGACTCCATCAGGACCGGGAATTCTTCCTCCGGGATGGTGTCCACCTCGTCTGGCGTGCGAATGACCCGATGACCCAGGCAGCCCGCCTTGTCGAAGGCCTTCAGATGGATGGGGTCGTTGGGGTCGCCATCAAGCTTGAGCAAGGTCTGGTTGACGCGCTTGAGGAAGCGAATCACGTCCTGGTGATCGTGGGCCTCTTCGAAGATGCCGACGCGGATGCCCCCAAGCTGGGCGCGACGCTTCATCAGTGCCTTGTCGCGCAGCAGCAGCGACTGGCCGTAGAGGCGGGGGTTGTCCAGCAATACCGAGTTGATGGCGCCAGACCATTCGACCGTTTCCTCGAACAGCGGAATGGCGACGTCCACGCCCATGTCGCGCAAGGTTTCGGCGATTTCCATGGAGCGATCATTGAGTCGCTCAAAGTTCCAGGAGACATAGGGGATGTCGTGCTGCTTGCAGTAGTCCTCGGCCCAGTCCGGTGCCACCACAACGTAGCGGCGATCGAAGTTCTCGGCGGCTTCGATGGCATTCAAGCTCCAGCCGAGCAGGGCGATGTAGCCTTTATTGGGGTCCTTGTTCATGCAGCGCCTCCTGTAACAGGCATGTAGGTGCGTGAGGTCGGAATCGTCGGTCGTCGTTATCCTCAAATGACGGTGCCCGGAAAGGTGCGCTCCCAGGCAATAAGAGGCTTTCACCATACAGCTTTAGGGGGTAAGAGGCTTTCACCATACAGCTTTAGGGGGGAAGTCTCACATATCGGCCGTCTTTAGGCCGGAAAGGCAAAGTCTACTGGGTTTACCCTTGTGGCCAAGGCGCGACCTTGGTATAGTGCACACGCTCTGAGGCAAGGGGCTGATTTCGAAGGTCTTGTCCTTGAGGTGTTCACCAAAAGAGTACCTCTTGAAAGGCAAGACGAGAGAGTTCAGCATGCCAGCGCTTCAGACACAGGCAGTAGAATCGTTACTCTGCCTCGCTGTGGTGGCCCCGTCGGTCCTCCCGCAACGCTAGACCGCAAACCCCGCCAGGCCCGGAAGGGAGCAACGGTAGTGGTGGACGCGTGTGCCGGGATGTGGCTGTCGGGGCCGCCTCCATTTCAGGCCCCCTCCTTGATGATTCGCAGGTTTTCCCCTCTTTGACCCGCAGTGGTACAACGAGGTGGTACAACGATGCCCGAATCAGCGCCTTCCTCTGTTGAAATGCCAACAGACCAAAATGCTCTGAAGCCCTGTCCAACAAAGCCCGGCCATCAAAGCCCCGCCTATCTTATCGGCAGCGCAAGCGCCCCAGTATGCTCTACCTGTTTAGATCCCCGTCATGGGGGCTGGTACTGTCGCGTTGTTGTGCCTCTACGGGCAAGGGCGGTCATCGGCAAGACCGAGATTCGACGTTCGCTGAGGACTACTGGCCAATGCTCATGCTCAGCGGTATGCATGGGGGCAAAGGCACCCCTCCTGACGCTGGCGATAGCCGGCGAGGCTCAGAAGGGGGCATGTCAGGTATGGCCCTGGTGGGGCGGGAGAATCAGCGAATCTCGCGGTCGAGGGCGAAGTACTCGTCTGACTTGAGCTTTTGAATTTCTGCCGAGAGGGTAGTGCCCTCGTTACGGGCCAGCAGCACACTCGCCACGGCACTCAGCGAGCACAGGACTTCCTTGCACTCGGTACGAGTCCGTTGGATCGACTGACGCGCCAACAGCAGGCACATGGCCTGTGGTCGAGCGGGGTGTTTCAGCAGGCTCCCGTAGAGGTTGCCGATGACCTGGCCGCTTAGCTCGCGATCCTGAATTTCCCGATTGTCGTACTCCCGGTAAAAGGCCTCTTCCTGACCATCGGGAATAAAGTAGTGGGTGAAGTCCTTGTAGTCTGGATCGTAGGCGATGCTACTGACGGCGTTGACCAGCTTTTTCTTGATCTCGGGGTGCTGAGCGTCGTCCTCATCGGTGGCCTGCAGCTCTGCCGCCAGGGCCACGGCGGTCTCGAGCTCGCGCATCAGGTGCGCGTAGCCGGAGTTGATTTCGTCGTGGCAGCGGGCGATATCATCAAAGTCCCGCTTGACGCTGGCTACCATCTCGTCCCCTTCGGGTAAGCTTCCGAGCACGGGAAACAGCAGATACTTGTGAACGTGGCAGCTCTCGTAGTAGCGAGACACCTCGCCCTTGAAGTCCTGGAGATCGCTGCTGACATCCTGCAGGTAGCTGTCATTGTTCTCGATATGCCGTTGCACGGCATCGACGCCATCCTGCTTCCACAGCCGATTCAATCGACGCTCGATCTTGCCGGCGATGGTGATCATGCTGTTGAAGTCTTTTGACAGCTGAATGGTGGTTTCCTGAACCTTGGTGACCGCGATGGCGCGTGCCTGGTCATTGATGCCGACCTCTCTGGCCATGCGACGTTGGCGATGGTTATCCAGGGTCCAGGAGACAAAGGCACCGAGAATCGCCAGGCTGGTGGCGATGTCCACGCCGATCGAGAAGTTTTCCACTGCGTTGCTATCCTTTGGTGGGGGTTCGTTTTTTTTCTGATGGAGGCGCGCTATCTTCGTCGGGCACAGGACGTTGCCGATGCTTCGCTGGTCCTGGGGGGCCGTGGGACGAGTCTGTTGCGCGACAGCTATATGGTAGGGGCGAAATGATTCGCCTAGAAGGATTAATATCAGCATCGTACGATGAGTGTTCTGTTACCTTTTCATGACCAATCCATGGAGCCGACATGTCTTACGTGGTTCAGCGCCTTGCCCGCTTGAGTGCACCAGCGATCGGTCTGGGCTGTATGAACGTCTCCCATGCCTACGGCAGTCCCTTGCCTGAGGCCCGCGCGGTAGAGGTGATTCGTGAGGCATTCGACGCCGGGTATCGGCACTTCGATACCGCCACGCTTTACGGCAAGACACGCAATGAGCAGGTCGTGGGGCAGGCGCTGAAAGGACTGCGAGAGGAGGTCTTTCTTGCCAGCAAATGCGGCATGGCCTTCGATGCATCGATTGGCGCCAAGCGCATCGACGGACGCCCAGAGACTCTGCGACGCCAGTGCGAGGAGAGCCTCGCACGGCTCGGTACGGATCATCTGGATCTCTACTACCTCCATCGGCTGGATCGCCAGGTGCCGGTGGAGGAGAGTGTCGGGGAGCTGGGGCGGCTTGAGCAGGAAGGCAAGATTGGCGGGGTAGGCTTGTCCGAGGTATCTGCCCCGACGCTTCGGCGTGCCCAGGCGGAGCACCCGGTGGCGGCGGTCCAGTCCGAGTATTCGCTGTGGACGCGAAACCCCGAGATTGCACTGCTCGACGCCTGTCGCGAGGCTGGCACGGTGCTGGTGGCCTTCAGTCCGCTGGGACGTGCCTTTCTTACCGGTCGCCTACGCCACCCTGAGGACCTGGAAGAGGGCGATATGCGGCGTGGCATGCCGCGCTTCTCCAGCGCCAACTATGCACACAACCTGTCGCTGCTGGCGTCTTTTGAAGATATCGCCATGCAGCAGGGCTGCACCCCTGCGCAGCTTGCGCTGGCATGGCTGCGAGGGCAGGGGGCGGATGTCATCCCGATCCCGGGTTCCCGTGACCCGTCGCATCAGCGAGAAAATCTGGCCGCCGAGGCGCTGAGCCTGGATGCAGGCGTGCTCGCCTTGCTCAACGCAGTGCTGACCCCCGACCAGGTAGCAGGGCGACGCTACAGTGACGTCCAGCAGGCCGATATCGATACTGAGGAATTCGATCCTGCCGGCTGACCCGAGCGTCATGATGGTGAAGGTCGGTGCCAGGTTCACAAGGTTCATGCCAGGTTCAGAAGGTCTATGCCAGGTTCAGAGGGTTTATACCAAGTTCAAGAGTATTGTCTGGCGGCGGCGTCGAACTCTGGTGGATTCGACCTGTCAACGCCACAAGGCCCCGGCTATGCTGTTGGGTTCTGATATCACCAGAGCGCTTCTGGTCTAGCGTCGGATAGCTCGGTTCACGGTTAACACAGATCTCTTTTACCCCAAGTCATTACCAACACCACGTTGAAAGGAGAAGCCTCAATGAGTCACTACAAGGTCACCAACCCCGCCACGGGAGAGGTAGAGGCGACCTATCCGGATGCCAGCGACGCCCAGATTGCTGAGGCTGTCGAACTGGCCCAGCAAGCCTATCTGGCATGGCGTGGCGTCACCCCGGCTGAGCGTGCAGCCCTGCTGCACCGTGTGGCTGACCTGCATGAGGAACGTCGTGATGCGCTGGCGGACATTATCGTGCGTGAGATGGGTAAGCCGAAGTCCCAGGCGTTGGGAGAGATGTCGGTCGTAGTCGATATCTATCGTTACTACGCCGACAATGGTCCGGCCTGGCTCGAGCCAGAGCCCATCGTGACGGCAGGCGCCAAGGCCGAAGTGCGCAAGCAGGGTCTGGGCGTGCTGTTGGGCATCATGCCCTGGAATTTCCCGTACTATCAGGTGGCGCGGTTTGCCGCTCCTAACGTGCTCAATGGCAATACCATCCTGCTGAAACATGCGCCCCAGTGCCCCGAGTCGGCCAAGGCCATCGAAGACATTTTCCACGAAGCAGGGGCGCCGAAAGGTCTCTACACCAATCTGTATGCCAGCAACGAGCAGGTTGGTGAGCTGATCGCGGACAGTCGCGTGCAGGGCGTGTCGCTGACCGGTTCGGAGCGAGCGGGTGCCGCAGTGGCCGAGCAAGCTGGTCGTCAGCTCAAGAAGGTCGTACTGGAGCTAGGTGGCTCCGATCCCTTCCTGGTACTGCCCGATGCCGACCTGGATCAGGCGGTCAAGCAGGCGGTGCAGGGACGTTTCGGTAACTGCGGCCAGGCCTGCAACGCGGCCAAGCGGATCATCGTCGATGCCTCGGTGCATGACGAGTTTCTGGCGGCCTTCCGCCAGGCGGTCGAGAACATCAAGGTCGGTGATCCGATGGCGGATGACACCGTGATGGGACCGATGTCCTCCCAGCAGGCGCTGGAGAACCTTGATGCCCAGGTGCAGGATGCCGTCAGCCAAGGCGCCACCCTGGTGACCGGTGGCAAGCGCCTGGACAAGGCGGGCGCCTGGTACGCGCCCACCCTGCTGACCGGGGTGACCCGGGACATGCGTATCTTCCAGGAAGAGCTGTTCGGACCGGTCGCCGTGGTCTATCGCGCTGCTGACCTGGAAGAGGCCATTGACCTGGCCAACGACACGCCCTACGGGCTGGGCGCGGTGATCCAGACCACCAATCCCGAGGCGGCGCTGGACCTGGCCAACCGCCTGGAAGTGGGCATGGTGCACATCAACGAGCCGCCCGGCAGCGAGGCTGAGCTTCCGTTCGGTGGGGTCAAGCGCTCTGGCTTCGGGCGTGAGCTTGGCAAGGATGGCATGGACGAGTTCGTCAACCGCCAGATGGTGAAGATGGCGCGTTGAGCGTTGTGTCCTGAACCATCCTGCGCTGTCACGCGCGAAAAAGCGTGAGGCAGCGTGAGGCCGCCGCCTCTCAGGCCCCGTCGAGCTAGCTGGCTCGACGGGGCCTGTTTATAAGAGCCTGTTGACAGGGGCTGTTGATAAGGAGCGCATGTGCAGGATGTGTCGCTGGGGTGACGGGTGTAGGGTACAAGGAAGGACCCGAGCTCCCCCTTGGCGCCAAGAGTGCGGCGCAGCGGTTGCCGGAGGCGGTTAGGGTGAACCTGGCAGCATCGGAGATTCAGGCTCCAGTGATGAGCCCGTTCACGCAGCTTGCGGGGAACCTCATTGCGCTGGAGTATTCCAACGAAGACACGGTTGTCTCACGACCAAGGAGAGCGTCATGAATGCCAAGTTCCTGCTGGACCAGCTGATGAAACAGGCGGGCGGAGGATCCTCATCGTCTGGGTCTTCGCGCGGTGGCTTCGATGTACAGGGGTTGATCAATAGCGTGTCGTCCCAGCTGTCGGGCGGATCGTCCTCCCGCGGGGGGATGGACATGAAAAGCCTGTTGGGAGGTGGTGCGCTGGGCATGCTGATGGGCTCCAAGCGGGGACGCAGCATGGGTGGCAAGGCGATCAAGTACGGTGCCATTGCAGGGGTCGGCATGCTGGCATGGAAGGCGTGGCAGGCATCCCGTTCCGGAAGTACCGATGCGACTCACGCAGCGTCGGCTCAGGAAGGCGCCCCACTGGAGGAGCTCAATGGGGCGGCTCAAGAACAGCGTAGTCTCGAGGTGTTGCAGGCCGTGATCATGGCGGCGCGTGCCGATGGCCATATTGACGCCGAGGAGCGTGCCCTGATCAGCGAACAGATGCAGCAGCTAGGGGCGGATGACGAGCTGCATGCCTGGGTCGAGCAGCAGCTCACGGCTCCGCTGGATGCCGAGGCACTGGCTCGCCAGGCAGATTCTCCGCAGGCTGCCAGAGAAATGTACCTGGCCAGCGCCGCCGTGATCGATGAGCAGAATGCCATGGAGCGGGCCTGGCTGGAGGAGTTGGGTACGGCTCTGGGGCTGGACGAGTCGATGCGGCGTGAGCTGGAGCGGCAGCTGGAAAGCCTGAACTGACGGCCTGACCTGCTTCTGCGATCAGCGATTTGCGTTTGCTATCAGCGCCCGACCGCTTGCCACTCCAACGGGTCGGGCGTTGCTTTACCCTCCGATGTCTTGCCTTCCACGGTGTGCACTGGGCCCACACCGCAGAACAGTGAGCTCACTCGATCATAAGGATAAGGTTTTCCATGCAGGTGTTTCACAGCGAAGCGACCAAATTGCGTCGCGCCAAGACCGAGCTTCACGACGGTCAATTGATGACGCCCTTCGAGTGCCCCGAGCGGGTAGACCTGGTGCTGGAGCAAATACGTCAGCACGAGGTAGGGCAGGTGAGTGAGCCGCAAGCCTTCGGTCGCGATCCCGTTGATGCCGTTCACGACGCCGCCTATGTGGACTTTGTGGCCAACTGCTGGGATGACTGGCAGGCAGCGGGCTATCAGGGCGAGGCGATACCGACCACCTGGCCTACGCGAACCATGCGCGATGACCGTATCCCTGGCCATATTGGGGGCAAGCTTGGCTACTATGCACTCGGTGGGGATACCTCGATTTCCCAGGGCAGCTTCGAGGCGGCGATGGCGAGCAAGGACGTGGCGCTTGCTGCCTACCGGCACACGGCCGCCAGTGGCGAGCCCAGCTTTGGCCTGTGTCGGCCGCCTGGCCACCACGCCGCCACGGATCAGTTCGGCGGCTACTGCTTCTTCAACAATGCCGCGATCGTGGCACAGCATGCCTTGAGTGACGGCCATGGTCGGGTGGCGATCCTCGACGTGGACTTCCATCACGGCAACGGCACCCAGCAGATCTTCTACGCCCGTGACGATGTGCTGACACAGTCGATCCACGGTGACCCGGACCAGTGCTTCCCCTACTTCCTTGGGCATGCCGACGAGCGAGGTGAGGGTCGGGGGCTCGGCTTCAACGTCAACTATCCCTTGCCGCCAGGCACCGACTACACCACCTGGTGTGAGCAGCTGGAGCTGGCGCTGGGCGAGATTCGCCGTCACCAGGCTTCACTGCTGGTGGTGTCCCTGGGGGTAGACACCTTCGAAGGCGACCCGATCTCCAGCTTCCGTCTGAAGAGTGACGATTTCCACGATATGGGGCGGCGTCTGGCCAGCCTGGAGCTGCCCACCGTCATCCTGTTGGAGGGCGGTTACGCGGTGAAGGAGATCGGTATCAACGTGGTCAAGGTGCTGAAGGGCTTCGAGCAGCGCTGATGCGACACAATGATGCCCGCCACACCGAGCAAGAGGTGTGGCGGGCATCGTTACATCTGTAGCGGTCTTCTCGAGAGGTATTTATTCCACGACCCCATGGCAGAGGTTCAGCGTCTGTCGTCTTGGTCGCGATCTGTCCCAGGGGCGGGCAGCATCGGCAAGGGTTGCGGGGGCCGAGCGTAAAGCGCACGAAACAGCTTCATGCCGAGCCACAGGAACAGCAGGGGAATGACCAGGGTACGCAGTACGAACAGCGCCATCAGCTCTAGAATGGCATTGGTACCGGACTCCACGCGGCTTTGGATGGCCGCCAGACTGAGGCTGTCGGTCAAGGCGGAGAAGCGCTGACTGAGGCTAGCCAGCAGGCCTTGGTCTTCCCCTGCCAAGCGACTGCTCAAGGCGTCTCGCCGGCGGTCCAGTTCGGCGAGTTGTTCAAGCTGATGCTCGCGCTGTTCCGTCAGCGCTGCGAGTGAGTCGCGGCGCTCTGTCAGCTGCTGCTGCAGGCGGTCGATCTCGGGGTTGTCATGGAAGGGATTAAGGCGTTCCTTCAGGCTGAGGCGAGCAGTCAGCAGCGACAGGCGTCCACGGCTCTGCTCAACGCCTTGTTCTGCCAGGGCGATCCGACGGTTGAGCGTGATCAGCCCGCCACGCAGCTGGTCGCGCTGGTCCTCGGCGGACGCCAGTTCGCGTTCGATCTGTTCGCGTTGCTCCGCAGGCAGGCCATCATCGGTGTGGGCTTCGCTGGTGGCCTGAACGTCCTCGGACAGGCGTTGGACCTCCTCCATGCTGTTCGTGGTGCGCTCGTCGAGGAAGGCGTGATCGACCAGCGCGCTGGCGGCCAGGGTCAACAGCAGCAGGAAACGGCCCAGGCCGATGAGGGCGAAGGCGCGCCAGGCCATTGCTGTCGTCGGCCAGCCGCGCCAGAGGCTGAGCAGCAGCCACAGGCCGGCAGCGGTGAAGGCCACCTTGAATGCCAGCGTGGCCGTGATCTCGAGCAGCAGGGTCTGGCCTATCAGCGAGCCGATGGCCAGCTTCATCACGCTGGCATAGTCCTCCACCAGGTCGTTGATCGGGTCCAGCACCTCGAAGGGATGGGTCGACGCTGCCACCACCCCCACTTCGGTGGACTGCAGGACGGATATCCCCGCGTTGAGGCCCCTCGCCGCAGCGAAGGCGAGCAAGGCTTGTGTGGTGGCGCCTTCTACCTGGCGCTGGGTGGCGCGGTCGAGTATCCCAAGCCATGACACGGCGATGATGGCCGCAATGGCGAGGGTCATGATCAACTTCAAGCGTGAATCCGTCAGCAGGAGCAAGGGGCGACCGGAGCGCGGGCCGGGGAGGTTGTCAGGCATAAGGTGTTCCGTCGGATGGCGAGGGCGGCAGTCGTGAGTGGCGTGTCATGGCGTGTCGATGATAGCCGCCTTGGCCTGTCGACCGGCGCCGGTGACGGTGTCATGGGTCACGGCCTTTGCGGCGTGAGTCCCACCCGGTAGAATGCCACGACCATCGAGCGGGAAATACTGTTGCGTGCCCGTCACGCCTTGCCCCCGCCTTGTTGACATAGCGGGTCGTCAGGCCCGAAGCCCAGCCGCAGGAAATGACGTTCAATGAGCTATCAGGTTCTGGCCCGCAAGTGGCGGCCTCGCACCTTCCATGAACTGGTGGGGCAGGAGCATGTCCAGCGAGCCTTGGTCAATGCCCTCGACCAAGGGCGGCTGCACCATGCCTACCTGTTCACGGGCACCCGTGGCGTGGGCAAGACCACACTGGCCAGGATTCTGGCAAAGTGTCTGAACTGCACCGACAAGGGCGAGGGTGACGACGGCGTGACGTCGACCCCCTGTGGGCGCTGTGATAGCTGTCAGTCCATCGATCAGGGGCGTTTTGTCGACCTGATTGAGGTCGACGCTGCTTCGCGAACCAAGGTGGAAGACACCCGTGAGCTGCTCGACAATGTCCAGTACGCGCCGACTCAGGGCCGCTACAAGGTGTACCTCATCGACGAGGTGCACATGCTGTCGACCAGCAGTTTCAACGCCCTGTTGAAGACCCTTGAGGAGCCGCCGCCCCACGTCAAGTTCCTGCTGGCCACCACCGATCCGCAGAAGCTTCCGCCGACGGTGCTGTCACGCTGTCTGCAATTTACCCTGAAGCACATGCCTCCTGAGCGCATCGTTGGCCATCTGTCGAAGGTGCTGGAGGCGGAGCAGGTACCTTACGAGGAATCCGCGCTGTGGCTCTTGGGCAAGGCTGCCGCGGGCTCCATGCGTGACGCCATGAGCCTGACGGATCAGTCGATCGCCTTTGGCCAGGGCGAGGTGCGTCATGCTGACGTGGCGGCCATGCTCGGAACGCTGGATCATCGTCATGTGCTGGCGCTGATCGAAGCGCTGGCCGAGGTCGATGCGGCAAGGGTGCTGCGCGAGGTGGCGAGCCTGGCTGAGCAGGGCCCTGATTTTGGTGCCGTGCTCGATGACTTGACCTCGGTGATGCATCGCCTGGCGATCGGTCAGATGGTGCCGTCGGCGCTGGATAATGGCCACGGTGATCGCGAAGCGTTGCTGGCACTTGCCGCGCAGTTTGCGGCTGAAGATATCCAGCTGTACTACCAGATCGGCGTGCAGGGGCGGGCGGACATGGCTCATGCACCGGATGCCCGCACCGCACTGGAAATGACGCTGCTGCGGATGCTGGCCTTTCGTCCTCAGGGCGTGCCGCGACCTGCCAAGACACCGTTGCCGATGCGCGGGGAACCCGAGCAGCCCCAGCCAGCAAGGGCCGAGCAGCCTCCACAGCCTGAACCCGAGCAGCCATCGTCTTACGAGGAGCCTTCGGCAGGCTCAGCGCAGGTCGCTGCTTCCATGGATGCTCCGCCCCCCGATCCGAGTGAGCCGAGTGGGCCGAGCCAGCCGGTGGCCGATCATGAGCCGCCCACCGCTGCTGACAGCCTTCCGCCCTGGGAGGGCGGCGCTCCCGAGGACCCTACGTCGGGCGCTGATGCGCCCGCAGAAAGCCGAGAGCCCGCTGATGCGCCCGCAGAAAGCCGAGAGCCCGCTGATGCGCCCGCAGACAGCCGAGAGCCCGCTGACGCGCCCGCAGACAGCGTAGCGATCGCAGAGGCGCTGCCTCAGGTGGGCATGGATGCCGAGGGTCCCCTCGAGCCCCAGGCGCCGGTGCTAGACGCAAGCCCAGCCGCCTCCGCTGCCTCCGCCGAGGCGTTGGCAGTGTCCCAGGTCGATGCCGCGGCGGCGGAGGTCGCGGCAACGTCTGCTGGCGAGCTCGAGCAGGAAGGCGTGTCCACCGCCGCCGCTGGCAGGCCGACGGACAGCAGTGGGGCCATCTCGGAGGCCGCTACAGAAGCTGCTAGAGAGGCGGCGACAGAGGCCACTAATGAGGCCACGACAGAAGCCGAGGCTGAGGCGGTCACGACTGCGCCACTCGACGGGCAGCGACTGACCCACGCACTGTGGCTGGAGCACTTCGACGATCTGGCCATTTCCGGGCTTACCAGGAACTTGGCGGCGCACTGCATCGTGGCCGGAGATGATGGCGAACGGCTGCACCTTCAGCTGGACCCGTCGCAATCTGCGATGAATGCCGACGTCCACCAGAATCGCATTCGTGATGCGCTGGAGGCCCTTGGCTATGCCCGTCGGCTGGAGGTCGACGTTGTCGAGCTGGATGGTCGCGTCGAGACTCCGCGCCAGATGGCCGAGCGCTTGGCTGCGGAACGCCATGCACAAGCGGTTGAGGCATTGAAACGTGATCCCCATATTCAGCAGTTGCAGCAGACTTTTGGCGCCAGGCTTGTGGAGTCCACCGTGACTCCCGCTGGCGAGACGCGCAAGGCCCGGCGCTGATGACAGACATCGCCGCCGCATTGATCAGAATGTGTTCTTTGCTGGGCCCGGAATCTATTTCTGTCAGGTAACGTACCTGGCAAACGCTTTGCTAAACCGTGTCGTTTGAGAGGATCAGATCATGATGAAAGGTGGAATGGGCAACCTGATGAAGCAGGCCCAGGAAATGCAGGACAAGATGCAGCGCGTTCAGGAGGAGATCGCCAAGGCCGAGGTGCTGGGTGAAGCGGGTGCCGGCATGGTCAAGGTCACCATGAACGGCCGTCACGACGTCAGCAAGGTCGAGATTGACCCCTCCGTCATGGAAGAGGACAAGGAGCTGCTCGAGGACCTGCTGGCAGCGGCGGTCAATGACGCCGTTCGCAAGGTGGAAACCAGCTCCAAGGCTAAGATGGAAGAGGTGACATCTGGCCTCAACCTGCCGCCTGGTTTCAAGATGCCGTTCTGATTCGGCGTCCACCTGCGGCGTTCCGGGCCTTGGCGGGCCCGGACAATATCTGACTGGCGGGGGGCGCTTGCGGCCCCGCCCCGGACGAGACTGTCATGAGTTTTTCTCCCCTGGTCGAGCAACTGATGGACGCCCTGCGCGTGCTGCCCGGCGTCGGCCCCAAGACCGCCCAGCGCATGGCCATGCACCTGCTGGAACGCCAGCGTGAAGGCGGTAGACGCCTCGCTGAGGTGATGCTTGAGGCCGTGGAGCAGGTGGGCTACTGCCAGCGTTGTAGAACGCTGACGGAGGAGCCGCTTTGCGGTCTCTGCCAGAGCGCGCGACGTGACGACAGCGTGCTGTGCGTGGTCGAGTCTCCCGCGGATATGCTCGCCATCGAGGAAGCTGGTGGCTTCCAGGGACGCTATTTCGTGCTGCACGGGCATCTGTCGCCGCTGGACGGGATCGGTCCGGAAGACATCGGTCTCGACCAGCTTGAGGCGCGCATGGATGAGGGGCTGGTCAAGGAAGTGGTGCTGGCAACCAACCCCACCGTGGAAGGTGAAGCAACGGCGCACTACATCGCCACTCAAATCAAGCGCCACGGTGCGCGCCTGTCTCGCCTGGCCTATGGTGTGCCCATGGGCGGCGAACTCGAGTACGTCGACGGGGGAACCCTGAGCCGTGCCTTTTCTGGCCGCCTGCCTTTCGATAGCGAATAACCTAGGCCCGTGCCGTTGACTGAATTGGAAGCCTGAATGCCTGTTACCCCCGATATTCGATGGATCGATAACGACGCCGCACTTGATGAGGCCTGCAAGGCCCTGTCCCAGGCGCCTGTGCTGGCGCTGGATACAGAGTTCTTCAGGGAGAAGACCTTTCATCCGGTGCCAGCACTGATTCAGATCTATGGCGGCGAGGCCACCTACTTGATCGACCCGTTGGAAGTGGCCTGCAGCGACGCCTGTCGCGAGTTGCTGACCAATGACGCCTTGAAGCTGTTGCACGCCTGTAGCGAGGATCTTGAGGTGTTTGCCCATTGGGCGGGTGTGGCACCGACGCCACTGGTCGATACCCAGGTCGCCCAGGGCCTGCTGGGTGAAGACGCCGCCATGGGGTATCAACGTCTGGTGGAGTTCTGGGTGGGCGAGACCCTGCCCAAGGAAGAAACCCGTTCCAACTGGCTCGAACGCCCGCTGAGTGACGCACAGTTGAGCTATGCCGCCCTTGACGTGGTCTACCTGTTGATGGTCTGGCAACTGCAGCGAGAGTCTCTTGAACGGCATGGTCGCCTGGAGTGGGTGCTCGAAGACTGCGCCGATCTGGTAGCCCAGTCGGAGCGCTCCAGCGACAGCGATGGCCAGTGGTATCTGCGTCATCGCCAGCTGTGGCGCCTGGCGCCGCGCCAAGTGGAGGCGTATCGCCTGATGACCACCTGGCGCGAGGGGGAGGCGCGGGCGCGAAATCTGCCGCGCAACTGGATTGTGCAGGATCGCGTGCTCTACGCTATTGCAGAGAAGCTGCCGGCCAACCGCCATGAGCTGTCCCGCGTCGAGGGCGTCAAGCCTCCACTGATCAAGCGCGAGGGCGATGTGTTGCTGGCGCTGGTCAAGCAAGCCGCCCACGCCGATGCGGCAGCGTTGGCGCCGGTGCCACTGGCGCCAACGCTGCCACCCTTCAAGGCGCGCATGAAGGCGTTGAAGAAGGTGGTCAATGGCGAAGCAGAATCCCTTGGGGTGGCCCCTGAGGTGCTGCTGCGGCGCCGAGAGCTTGAAGCGCTGGTGACGGCCAGCATGCGCAATGCGCCGTTACCGCTGGCTTCCGGCTGGCGCGGTGAGCGACTCAACCCAGGCCTGCAGGCCGCCCTGGGCGACCTGGCCCAGGCGGGGTGACATAGGCGGGCTGGCATACCCCGGCTGACGGGGGACGCCGCCTGCTGCCCTCCACTGACAGGGATGCACCCAACCACACCCGTGACAGGGCCCATCAGGGCCCGATGAGACAGCCATGACGACAATGCAAGGCAAGCTGCTGTGCGAAGTGTTCAAGAGTTCGCGCAAGGAAGAGATGTATCTTTACGTGGACAAGCGCCAGGGGCTTGAGCGGATACCGGAACCGCTGCTGGAGCGCTTTGGTGCGCCGGTATCGGTGATGACGATGATCCTGACCCCTGAGAAGACGCTGGCACGTACCAGCGGCGCCGACGTGATGGCGGCGATCGAGGAGAAGGGGTTCTACCTGCAGATGCCGCCGGCCAAGGACGAGTATCTGCTGGACCTGTACCGCACGCCCACGGAAGCTCGCTATTAAACGATTACCTCCAGAGGGAGGAAGACAGAGGTCGGTTTGGAAACATCGCTGAGAGAGCGCTTCTGGGAGCGTTATTCATTGCATGAGCTCAACCCCCAGGAGTGGGAGGCGCTGTGCGATGGCTGTGGCCAATGCTGCCTGCGCAAGCTCGAGGATGAGGACACCGGTGACCTGGCGGTACTGGGGCTCGCCTGCCGTCTGCTCGATGTCCACAGCTGTCGCTGCAGCGACTATGAAAACCGCTTCGCCAAGGTGCCAGACTGTACTCAGCTTACCCCGGAGCTGGCCCACCAGTTCACATGGCTGCCGCACTCATGTGCCTACCGGAGGCTGGCCGAAGGGCGCAAGCTGGCAGGTTGGCACCACCTGATCTGTGGAGATCGCGAACGGGTGCACCGCAAGGGCATCAGCGTGCGCAGCTTCGCCATTTCCGAGACTGAGGTCGACGAAGCCGACTTCGAGGATCACATTATCGCGGTGATCCCCGTAGACGGTTGACCGCCAGCCTGACGGGGCTGAGGGCTATGTGTTGGTCTCTGTGCTCTCGGCCTGGGCCTCATCAGTCCCGTTTTCTTCCGCCGCTGACGTGTCATCTGGGTCCGTATCCTCGTCGTCAGAGGTCGTCATGGCCTCCATCTCGCCTTCCATGGACCCCGTGATCTCGGCGTCGCCATCGAACAGTGGACGCGCGTCCTCGAGGCTACCGAAGTCTGCGATGAGGGTCTCGCCGGCAGGGTCAGCGATCGCTTGCTCGTCTTGGGTCTCGACGTAGCTGTTGCCGTCAAAGCGCAGGCGAACGGTCTGGGCAGGCTCATCGGCAGCGACGTGGCGCCGGACCAGCAGGTCCTGCCAGCCTTCGTGGGCGGCGTCGCCCAGTTGAATGGGAGGTTGGGTGGTGGGCTGGGCGCTGATGACGCGATAGGTATCTCCCTGGGCTTCAAGGATCAGCGTGTCACAGCCGCCGGTGCCACAGACCATGGGGCCCACGACGTGGACGATGGCTTCTTCCCGGCCATCATCGTTGAGGTCGCTCCAGCCAATCAGGTAGCGCACCTCGCCGAGCTGCGGGTCGAAGTTGGCCTTGAGCGAGTCCTCGAGGGCGGCGCGACGCGCATCCCCTGACAGCGCCGGTTCAGCATCGTCAGTGCCTTGTTCCGCGGTGTCGTTGTCGGCAGAACTGGCGGCAGCGCCGTCGGCCGCAGCACTGTCGCTGTGTGTCGCCGCACTGTCCTGGCCGTCCGTGTCACTGTCATCGGAGCAACCGGTCAGTGCAGTGCCGAGCCAAAGGGCGGCGGTGAGGGCGAGCATGGGTTTGGCGTTCATGAAAATCCTTGTCATTTCAGTGGCCGCACGCAGCGGCCAGTGGGTATTCCGTCCTACTACCATATCAGCGCGCCGATCAGCGCGCAGGGGTGTCTGTCGTGGGCGCGGGTGAGTCGCCTTCGTCGGCCAGCCCCAACGCCCAGAGGATGAAGGCATCCTGCTGCGCCCCATCGCGCCAAGCCTTGAAGCGGCCGGATGCGCCGCCATGGCCGGAGTCCATATCCGTCTTCAGTAGTGTCACCCGGTTCGACAGGGCGGGGCTGGCGATGTTCGCCAGGCTAAGCCGTGCGTACAGCTTGGCGGGCTCCCAGTAGGGCACCCGGCTATCGTGCCAGCTGCCTTGCAGGAACACCGGTGGCCAGGCGTCTTCCTGCAGGTTGTCGAGGGGCGAGTAACTGCCGATACGGCGGGCATCGGCGGCATGATTGGGGTTGCCCCACTCGGTATATTCGGCGGTGGTCAGCGGTAGGTCGGGGTTTTCCATGGTGCGTAGAACATCCACGAAAGGCACGTCGAGAACCGCTGCGCAGAAGGCCTGGGGCGATTGGTTGAGGCTGGCCCCGACCAGCAGGCCACCGGCGCTGGCGCCGTAGGCGACGATCCGGTCCGGGGCCGATTGGCCGGCGTCGACCAGGGCATCCCGGGCGGCCAGGAAATCCTCGAAGCTGTTGGGCTTGTGCTCCAGCTTTCCGGCCAGGTACCAGGGTTCCCCCCGCTCGCCGCCGCCACGCACATGTGCCACCGCAAAGGCGACACCGCGGGCCAGCAACTCAAGGCGAGCCACCGAGAACCAGGGATCCAGCGCTTCACCGTAGGCCCCATAGCCGTAAAGCAGAGTGGGTAGCGCCTGATCTGCCAAGTCCTTGCGACAGACCACGGATACCGGCACCTGCTCCCCATCATGGGAGACCGCCCACAGCCTTCGACAGCTCAGGTCTTCGGGCATCAGGTCACCGTGCAGCGGCTGACGCTTGAGCAGCTGTCGCTGGCCACTGTCCAGGTCCAGTGACCACCAGCTGGAAGGACTGCAAAAGGACTCTTCGCGCAGGCGCAGCACGCGGTCATCGAAATGCGGGCTATCCCCCAGGTTGAGGCTGAGGGGACCTGGCGAGCAGGGCAGCGCTGCGTCCAGCGTCAACCGGTGGTCGCCATCGAACTCAAGGCGGCGCAGCCTGACTTGGGCCTCTCGGTGGTCACGTTCGGCCACGACCAGTCCCCAGGCGTAGGCGTCGATGCCTTCCAGCGTGCTGTTCTCGCGGTGACCGATCACCACCTGGCGCGACCCGGAACGGTGCTCTTCTTCTACTTCCAGCTGAAAATGCTTGGCGCCTTGGTTATGCAGGATATAGAAGTAGCCGGGTCGATGATCGATGGCATATTCGACCCCGGTTTCCCGCACCTGGTAGCAGCGGGGCGCAACATGGGGCGTGTGAGCGGGGACCACATGGGTCTCGCTGGTGTCCTTGGAGGCCGCTTCTATGGTCAGCCAGGCGCGGGAACGCGTCTTGCCAAGTCCGATCCAGAACTCGGGGTCGTCCTCGCGCAGCACGAGCTGCTCCTGCTCCACCGACGCTGTCGCGTCAGCGATATTCAGCGCAAGGCGCAGCCGCCAGGCACTGTCGGGTCGCTGGGTGGCATCGTAGCGAGTGAACAGCAGAGTGCAGCGGTCTTCCGCCCAGCACAGCTCCGGACCGATATCGTCCAGCAAGGGGATGGCCTGCCCGTTCGGCAGGCGCTTGATGAACAGGCGATACGTCTCGTCACCCTGGGTGTCTTCGGTCCAAGCCAGCCACTCTTCATTCGGCGACAGAGCCATGTCACCCAGCTCCAGGAAGGACTGCTCCCGAGCGCGTGCTTCCAGATCAAAGAACGTCTCGCGCTGATCGGGCGCGTCGTTGGGGTGGCGCCACCACACCGGGTAGTCGGCATCAGCGGCGGTCTCGCTCCACAGCGTGTAGTGATCCAGGCGGCTGGGTAGCCCGGTCACGGCGAGTTCGCGCCGGGCCAGGTGACCCGCATAGAGGCGCTCTACCAGCGGATCCAGGGGCCTGAACCACTGGTCCGTCTGTGTATTGGCGGCATCCAGAAATCCGCGTACCGCGGGCTCGTCTCTCTCCTCAAGCCAATGCCAGGCCGCGTCATCTTGACGAAGATAGGTAGTGGCGGGGGCAGCCTGTGTGGCGGCTGTTGCATTTGGCGGCTGTGCTTTCATGGTGCGAGATGTACCATACTCGGAACGAGTGTCGTCATGTGCGTTGATGTCGGGAAAAACGGCAATGATGTGAACGGATGATGGGGCAGGGAACCGACCCACCTGCGTGGCTGTCCCAGCGGTCTGGCGATTGGCCTCTGGTGCCAGGCTACCGGCCACGCTGGCATCGCGGTGTCATCTATGCAGTCTTTCCTTAACAGTTGATGGGAGCAAGTAATGTTGATTTCGGATTCCATGTCCACGCTGTGGTTGATCTACGCAGCATTGTCGCTGGTCGTACTGCTGACTGGCTACCTCGGACTGGCATTTTTACCGCGCATGCCAAGGCTGGTAGTGACCTGGGCCGTGGCGGGTGTGATGTGGATGCCGTCGGCATTTGACCTGCCCTTGGTGGAAGAAGGGCAGGTCTACAACGGTCAGGCTCCTGCCATCATGGTGGCCGCAGTTGCGTTCATGGATGGGCGTCAGGGCGTGATGCTGCCGGCGGCCACACGAGTGATCATCGGTGCTGCCATCGGTGCGGTGTTTGGCCTGGCGCTGTGGTGGGCCGGACGTCGTCGTCGCGTGCGCAAGGCAGCAGAGGCCGCCTCTCGCCAGCAGCAGCAAGAGGGCGGTCAAGAACAGCACGAACGTCAGGAGCCTGTATTGAGGTGAGCGGTCGGCGGCGATGGGCGCCATCGCCGTCTAGCGAGACTCGCCTCTCATCGCAACACGCTACCACGTCATGCTGCCGACTCCAGGAGCTGCCATGAAGAAGCCGAACCCCTCGATGTCCGTGCTGGTCGCCGGCTTGGTGGCCGGCGCCATGGCGTTCACGCTGGCGTCCTCGGTCATGGCCCAGGACGTGGGTGATGACGCCTGGGCGGAGCAGCCTCCCGATGTGCGCGTCGTCGTGGACGTCTCCGGCAGCATGAAGACCAATGATCCGAACAAGCTCGCCGGCAGCGCGCTGGACATGTTGGTGGCCCTGCTGCCAGGGGGCGTCAATGCCGGTATCTGGACGTTCGGCCAGAGCGTCGATAATCCGTTGCCCCCGGCCCGCGTGGACGCCCAGTGGCGCGAGCGCGCGCTGGCCTTGCCGCCTGCGCTCGAGCAGTACCAGCAGTACACCGACATTGAAGCGGCGCTGAGCACCGCCGCGGCCGCCGAAGCAGAAGGCTGGCGTCATCTGGTGCTGCTGACGGATGGGGTGATTGATCTGGCGCCGGGCAATGGCAGCAAGCCAGAGATCGATCTTGCCTCGCGTGCCCGCCTTGTCGACGACGTGGTGCCCGCGCTGGCGGACCAGGGAGTGGCGATCCACGCCATCGCCTTTTCCGACGGGGCTGATGTGGCATTGGTGGAACGGCTGGCGCAGCGAACCGGCGGCCTGGCAGCGGTGGCAGAGACGCCGAACGCGCTGCTGGGGGCCTTCCTCGACATCGTCGAGCGTATTTTTCCGGTGGACCAGGTGCCGCTGCAGGATCAGCGCTTCACCGTGGATGCCAGCGTCGACGACTTCTCTGCCTTGGTGTTTCACGAGCCCGGACAGGGCGAGGTGACGCTGGTGGCGCCGGATGGACGTCGCTATACCCGTGATACTGCCCCAGCGGGGGTCCGCTGGCAGCGGGAGCCCCGTTTCGATCTGATTCAGGTGCCTCGGCCCGAGCAGGGGGAGTGGCGCATCGAGGGCCCTGTGGCGGACGATTCTCGGGTGACGGTGAACAGTGACCGGCAGCTGGTGACCGGGGCACTCCCCGCGACGCTGTATTCGGGCTTCTCGGTGCCGCTCAGCGTCAGGGTGGAGCAGGGCGATGACGTGATGGTGCCGGAGGGGCTGCAGGTCACGGCGGAACTGACCGGCGAGGCCGTGGAAGGCTCCCATGTCGTCTCCCTGGTCAATCAGCAAGGCGTATTTCGCGCAGACCTGGCCGCGCCGGCAGGTGTCGGAGCCGCCCGCTTGGTGATCACCGCCAAGGCAGATGACTTTCATCGCCAGCGGGTTCAGGCCGTCAACGTGTTGCCCGCCATCGGGGTCGCTCTGGATCGACAGCAACGCAGCGTGTCGCTGGTCGCCGAGCATCCTCGCCTGGAGCATGGGAACACTCGGTTTGAGGCCGAGCTCACCGGGCAGCCGTTGGAGGTAAAGCCCGCCGGTGATCGTCGCTGGACGCTGCAGCTGCCCGAGCTTGAGGATGACGTGCGCCGGCCAATGCGTATCGTGGCAGTGGCCGAACTCGACGGTGATGAGACCCGTTGGGAGCTGCCGACGGTGTGGATCAATGCCGACGGTGAGGTCGGGATCGATCGTGCTCTGGCAGGCCCTACCTTGAGCGGAGAGCGGTTCGCGTCGGCCAGTGAGGACACCGCTGCGCCTGCCCAGCAGGCCCCCCTGGCAGATCGCTTTGTGGCGTTGGTCAATGAAGGGCCAAAGCGGCTGGTGCAGTGGTGGCGCGATGGTCGTCCTGGACTGGCCCCGGTGATGGAACAGGCCCGCAGCGATCCGCGCGTGCTGGTGTCGTTGGTCATGGTGTTGGTGGTCTGCGTTGTACTGTATCTATGGCGACGCCGCAGGCAGCGTCAGCCCGAACGTGAATCAACAAGAGAAGAGCCGCATGTGTGAGCTTCTGGGCATGAGCGCCAATGTGCCCACCGACATCTGTTTCAGCTTTACCGGGTTTCTCCATCGCGGCGGTGGTACCGGGCCACATCGTGATGGTTGGGGCATCGCATTCTATGAAGAAGGCGGTTATCGCGAATTTCGCGATCCCCACCCCTCCGTGCATTCACGTATTGCCCGATTGATCTGCGAATACCCGATCAAGTCGCATATCGTGATCAGCCATATTCGTCAGGCCAATGTGGGGCAGGTAAAGCTCGCCAATACCCATCCCTTTGTGCGGGAAATGTGGGGGCAGCCTTGGTGCTATGCCCATAACGGGCAGTTGACGGACTGGCAGCAACTGGAGCTCGCCAGCTATCGACCGGTGGGCTCCACCGACAGCGAACATGCCTTCTGTCATTTATTGGGTGAGCTGCGTCGACACTACCCGGACCCACCCGAGGATCGCCGTGGGCTGTGGCAGACGCTTCATCAGCTTTGCGAGAAGTTGCGTGGCCTTGGTGTGTTCAACCTGCTGCTGGCAGATGGGGAGTATCTGTATACCTTCTGCTCAACCAAGCTGGCGCACATTACCCGGCGCGCCCCGTTCGGCGAGGCGAATCTCTCCGATGCGGATATGGTGGTGAACTTCATCGAGCATACGACCCCTAATGACGTGGTGTCGGTGCTGGCCACCGAGCCGCTGACCGATAATGAAAAGTGGACACGCATGCTGCCGGGTGAGCTGCTGGTGTGGCGTGACGGCGAAATCGTGGCGCGCTTTCTCAGCGAGCAGGACTCCGCAGAGCAAGGATAAGCGACGTTAATCTGCCCGGTTTTAAACGAAAGTTTGAATCGGTTGTATTACAGTTTGTTGCGATCCTGGGCTATGGTAGCCATAGTCAAGCAAGCGCTGAATCAGGCGCTGAAGTTCGATAATAAGCAGGAGGCCATGTCCTCCAGTGGAGAACGCCCATGAGTGAGAACGCCGCTGCATCGATCGTCCGGGGGGAGGCTCTGGAAGGGCTTGATGATTACCACTCGGTGATGGACATCTTTCATCGCTCCGTCAAGCGGTATGCCGACAAGGTGGCCTTCTCATGCATGGGCAAGTCATTGACCTATGCGGAGCTGGATCGATTGTCCGGTGACTTTGCCGCCTGGTTGCAGAACGAGACCCAGCTGCAGCCCGGTGATCGCGTCGCCATTCAGCTGCCCAACCTGCTGCAGTTTCCGGTTGCCGTATTTGGTGCCATTCGCGCTGGCATGGTGGTGGTCAATACCAACCCGCTCTACACCGAGCGGGAGATGGCGCACCAGTTCAAGGACTCCGGCGCCAAGGCCATCCTGATCCTGGCGAACATGGCCGACAAGCTGGAAAAGGTGCTCGACAAGACCGATATCGAGCATGTCGTGATCACCGAGATTGGTGATCTGCACGACTTTCCCAAGCGACCACTGATCAATTTCGTGGTCAAGTACGTCAAGAAGATGGTGCCTCGCTATTCGTTGCCCAAGGCGATCGGCCTGCGGCAGGTGCTCAAGCGCGGCGCAGCGCTCGAGCATGCGGAGGCGGACGGCAAGCTCGATGATATTGCCGCCCTGCAGTACACCGGCGGCACGACGGGACTGGCGAAGGGGACCATGCTCACCCATCGCAATCTTGTGGCCAATATGCTGCAGGCCAAGCAGATCATCGGAACAGGGCTTGGTGAAGGATGCGAGGTGGTCGTGGCGCCGCTGCCCGTCTATCACATCTACACCTTCACGGTGAACTGCCTGTTCATGCTGGAAGGGGGGAACCACTCCCTGCTGATCACCAATCCGCGTGACCTGGATAACTTCGTCAAGGAGCTCAAGAACACCCGCTTCACCGGGTTCGTGGGGCTCAATACCTTGTTCAACGCGCTGTGCAATCGCGACGACTTCAAGGCGCTGGACTTTTCCGACCTGCGCCTCACCATTTCTGGTGGCATGGCGCTGACCAAGGCGGTGGCCAAGCGCTGGGAAGAGGTGACCGGCTGCCCGGTGGCCGAAGGCTACGGCTTGACCGAGACATCGCCGATTGTCAGCTTCAATCCGGTCGAGGCGATTCAGCTGGGGACGATTGGTCGTCCTGTCGCGGGTACCGAGCTCAAGCTGTGCAACCCGGATGGCGGTGAGCCACAGCCGGGTGAACCGGGAGAGCTGTGCGTGCGAGGGCCTCAGGTGATGAAGGGGTACTGGCAACGTGACGACGAGACCGCCAAGGTGATCGATGCCGACGGCTTCTTTCACACCGGTGATATCGCGGTGATTCAAGATGATGGCTACGTGCGTATCGTCGACCGCAAGAAAGACATGATCCTGGTGTCAGGCTTTAACGTGTACCCCAACGAGATCGAAGATGTGGTGGCGGCGCACCCCAAGGTGGTGGAGTCCTGTGCCGTCGGGGTGCCCGACGAGACCAACGGCGAGGTGATCAAGCTGTTCGTGGTGGCCAAGGACAGCTCGCTGACCACCGAGGAGCTGCGTAGCTGGTGCAAGAAGGAGCTGACCGCCTACAAGGTGCCCAAGCTGGTGGAGTTCCGTGATGAGCTGCCCAAGACCAACGTCGGCAAGGTGTTGAGGCGCCAGCTGCGCGATGAAGGAAGGGGTGGCGAAGCCGCTTGACCCTCGCTGCAGGGTTGGCAGCGGCCGCTTGAGCGTTACAATAGTGTGTTTTGCGCGCCCTTTGCGGCGACGCCTCCCCCAAGGGATGGCGTTGTCTCGCGAAGGGCGCCGTCGTCCTGACCGGAGCGACGCTCACGCCCACCTGGAGCCTGCGACCCTATCGTGTGTAGTTCGACGTCCACTTCCCCGCAAGATACCACTGCCGCCGCGCGACTCGAACGCCTGAGCTCAGGCCTCGATGAGGTGATGCTGCGCGACCGGCCCGTGTTGACCAAGCGACTGTCTGGCCTGGCGCGTCGCTTGCGCGAAGACAAACCCATTGACCGCGGCCTAGGGGAGCTGGAAGCCCAATGGCAGCGCTCCAACCGCACCCTGCAGCAGCGCCGCGAGCGTCCAGTGACGCTGGAGTATCCCGAAGCACTTCCCGTCGCCGAGCGTCGGCAGGACATCCTGGAGGCGCTGGCCTCGAATCAGGTAGTGGTAGTGGCGGGCGAGACCGGCTCTGGCAAGACGACCCAGCTGCCCAAGCTGTGTCTTGAGCTGGGCCTCGGTCGTCGAGGTTTGATTGGACACACGCAGCCAAGGCGTCTGGCGGCGCGCTCCGTCGCCACGCGCCTGGCGGAAGAGCTCCAGGTGCCCGTCGGCGAGCAGGTAGGGTATCAGGTCCGCTTCACCGATCAGACCAACGATGACACCCTGGTCAAATTGATGACAGACGGGATTCTGCTGGCGGAAACCCGGCAGGACCCTGACCTGCTGCGCTACGACACGCTGATCATCGACGAGGCTCACGAACGTAGTCTCAACATCGACTTTCTGCTGGGGTATCTGAAGCGACTGCTGTCTCGCCGCAAGGACCTCAAGGTGATCATCACGTCGGCCACCATCGACGTGGAGCGTTTCAGCCAGCATTTTGCGACTCGTCACGCCGACGGCTCTGTCCAGCCTGCCCCTGTGGTGGAAGTGTCGGGGCGTACCTACCCGGTGGAAGTCCGCTATCGCCCCTTGATCAGGGACGCCGAGGACGAAGAAGACCGGTCTCTCAGCGAAGGCATACTCCACGCGGTGGAGGAGATTGAAGCCATCGAGCGGGAAAAGCGCTGGTTTCATGGACCGCGAGATATTCTGGTGTTTCTGCCGGGAGAGCGTGAGATCCGCGAAACCGCCGATGTGCTCAGGCGTGCCGACCTCAAGAGCACCGAGGTCTTGCCGCTTTACGCCCGCCTTTCCAATGCTGAGCAGAATCGCGTGTTTGCGCCCCACGGTGGACGTCGCATCGTGCTGGCCACCAACGTGGCAGAAACGTCGCTGACGGTGCCAGGCATTCGCTACGTCGTTGATCCGGGCCTTGTGCGAATCAGCCGCTACAGCTACCGCGCCAAGATTCAGCGCCTGCCGGTAGAGGCCGTCAGCCAGGCCAGTGCCAATCAGCGAATGGGGCGTTGCGGGCGCGTCGCGGAAGGCGTCTGTATTCGGCTGTATGACGAAGAAGATTTTCTGGCGCGCCCGGAATTCACGGACCCTGAGATTCGCCGTACCAATCTGGCGTCGGTCATCCTGTCGATGCTGTCGCTCAAGCTGGGTGACATCCAGGCGTTTCCGTTCGTCGATCCGCCTGATTCACGTTTTGTCACCGATGGCTTCAAGTTGCTGTTCGAACTGGGCGCGGTCGATGACAAGGGGCGGCTGACGCCGATCGGTCGGCGCCTGGCGCGACTCCCCATCGACCCCCGTCTTGCACGGATGGTGCTGGCAGGCGACGAGCATGGCAGCCTGCGGGAGGTGCTGGTGGTGGTCTCCGCGCTGGCGGTGCAGGACCCGCGTGACCGGCCCGCGGACAAGCGTGAAGCGGCGGACCAGGCGCATCGGCGCTGGCAGGATCCGGAGTCGGACTTTGTGGCTCTGCTCAACCTCTGGCAAGGGTTCGAGACCGCTCGGGACGAGCTGTCCGGGAATCGCCTGCGCCGGTGGTGTCGCGATCATTACTTGAATTACCTGCGCCTGCGGGAATGGCATGACACCTTCCGTCAGCTGCGCCAACTGCTGCGTGACATGGATATTCAGGTGCCACCGCCGCGACAGCAGCTACCGGCCGAGTCCGATGAGGCAGACCAGCGCGAGCATGAGGCTCAACGCGCGCAGACCGTTGCCATGCACAAGGCGCTGTTGGCGGGACTGCTCAGTCACCTGGGGACGCTGAACGAAAACCGGGAATACCTGGGCGCGCGTAATCGCAAGTTCATGATCCATCCTGCATCGGGGCTTTCCAAGAAGACCCCGAAATGGGTCATGGCGGTGGAATTGGTGGAAACCTCCAGGCTGTTTGCCAGAACCGTGGCCAAGGTGGATCCGCAGTGGATAGAGCCGCTGGCAGGTCATCTGGTCAAGCGCAGCTACAGCGAGCCTCACTGGGAAATGAAACGTGCTCAGGTGGTCGCCTTTGAGCAGGTCACCCTGTTTGGCCTGCCCATCGTCAGTCGTCGCAAGGTGCACTACGGCCCCATCGCCCCGGCCGAGAGTCGCGAGCTGTTCATTCGCCGCGCGCTGGTCGAAGGTGAGTTTCGCACCAAGGGCAGTTTCTTTGCGCATAACCGTGCCTTGATCGACGAGGTCGAGGATCTGGAAGATCGCGCCCGGCGGCGAGACATTCTGGTCGACGAAGAGCAGCTGTTTGACTTCTACGACGCGCGTCTGCCCGAGGATATCGTCAACGGCAAGGGGTTCGAGGCCTGGCGACGCAAGGCGGAGCGTGATGACCCGCAACTGTTGAAGTTCGACCGACAGGCGTTGCTGGCCAGGGACGCCTTGGATGTGACCGGCGAGGCCTATCCGGATGAGCTGGTCATCGAGGGCGTGCGCTATCCCTTGAGCTACCATTTTGCTCCTGGTGCCAAGGACGACGGCGTGACCATGACCGTGCCTGCGGCGATGCTGTCCCAACTGGATCCGGCGCGACTGGAATGGCTCGTGCCAGGCCTGTTGCGCGACAAGTGCATTGCGTTGCTGAAGTCGCTGCCCAAGTCGATTCGCCGTCAGGTCGTGCCGATTCCGGATTGGGTCGACGCTGCCCTGGAGGCGCTGGTACCCGGTCAGGGGAGTCTGACCGAGGCGCTTGCGGAGTTCTTGCGGGTCAAGACAGGGGTGCGCCTGACCCAGGATGATTGGCGCTGGGACCAGCTTGAGGATCATCTGGTGATGAATCTCAAGGTGGTGGACCACGCTGGCAAGGAACTGGGGCAGGGCAGAGACCTGCGCGCGCTGGAGCGCCGTTTTGAGCAAGCTGCCAGCGAGGGCGCCAGGGCATTGGCCAAGAGTGTGGAAGAACAGGTCGAACTCACGACCTTTCCCCGCGATGCACTCAGTGAGTCACGGGTGACCCAGCAGGCGGGTATTCGGGTCGAGGCCTTTCCGGCGCTGGTGCCTGGGGCAGAGGGCCTGAGGCTTGAGCTGTTCGACCATCCTGACAAGGCGCGAGAAGCCCATCGCCTCGGCGTGGTCAAGGCCGCCATGGACCTGTGCCCATCGCTGGTCAGGGCCATCGAGCGGACTCAAGGGCTTTCAACTTGTGCTCTACTGTTCGCCAAGGTAGGCAGCAAGCGCGCACTGACGGAAGATGTGGTGACGGCGGTGTTTGCCCAGGTGGTGGCGGTAGATCCACTGCCTCGCAGTGCGGCCGCGCTGGAAGAGCGCATCGCCGCTGTCGAGCAGGACATGCTACCCCGTGCCGAGAGCATGGTGGCGGTGCTGGAGCGAGCGCTCAAGGGCCATCTGGCAGTGACCAAGGCGTTGAAGGGCAACCTCAGTCTCTCGCTGGCACTGGTATACAGTGATCTCAAGGCACAGATGCAGCGCCTGGTGCATCCTGGGTTCGTCACGGCGGCAGGACCATGGCTGGAGGCGTATCCGCGCTATATGGAGGCGGCCCTGGTGCGTCTGGAGAAGGCCCCAAGGGAGCGTTCTCGGGATCAGATGCTGATGCAGGCGGTGCAGGACTTCGAAGCGAAACTGGACGCCAGGCGTCAGGCGGACAAGCGCGGCGATGTCGAAGATCCTGCGTTGGTGGAATTCCGCTGGTGGATCGAGGAACTGAGGGTGTCGCTGTTTGCCCAGCAACTCGGTACCGCCATGCCGGTCTCAGAGAAACGCCTGGCGAAACGCTGGGCAGAGCTGACAGGTCGGGCCTGATTCGGTCCGACATGAGCGACAGCTCGAGTAGTGAGCCAATGACGTTGCTTCGTGCAGGCGTTGGCGCAACGATGGAGCGTGACGTGAATCTAAGCGGTCGTTGATAGGCCGCGACAGCAAGGTGGCATGCAAGCTGCCCGATGAAGGAGAAAGGCATGACCCCAGCGAAGGTGCTGATTACCGGCAGCGGACTCTATACGCCGCCAAATGCCATCGATAACGATGCGCTGGTGGCGTCGTACAACGCCTGGGTGGATGCCGAGAATGCGCGCCAGCAAGCCGCTATCGACGCCGGAGAGCGGGAGCCGCTTGCCCATTCAAGCAGCGAGTTCATCGTCAAGGCGTCCGGTATCCAAAGCCGCTATGTGCTCGATGCCGAGGGCATCCTGAATCCCGAACGGATGCGTCCCCAGCTGGACGAGCGTGCCAATGACGCCCCGGGTATCCAGTGCGAGATGGCCCTTGCGGCGTCCCGTCAGGCGCTGGATAGCGCGGGTGTTGCAGCGGCGGATATCGATCTGGTGATTGTGGCCTGTTCGAACCTTGAGCGCGCTTACCCCGCGGTGGCGGTGGAGCTGCAGCAGGCGCTAGGTGCAGGAGGGTACGCGTTCGACATGAACGTTGCCTGTTCGTCAGCGACCTTCGCCATCGACAATGCCGTCAATGCCATCCGCGGCGGGGGCGTGCGGCGCGCACTGGTCGTCAACCCCGAGGTGTGCTCCGCCCATCTCAACTTCCGCGATCGCGACAGCCACTTCATCTTTGGTGACGCCTGCACCGCGCTGGTCCTGGAGAGCGAGGAGGTAGCAACGGCGGCATCTTCCTTCGAGGTGGTCGGTACCCGGCTGCTGACGCGGTTCTCCAATGCGATTCGCAACAATGCGGGTTTCCTCAATCGGGTGACCGACAGCGATCCGCTGGCGGTGGACAAGCTGTTCGTGCAGGAGGGGCGTCGAGTGTTCAAGGACGTCTGCCCGATGGTCGCCGAACTGATTCGAGATCACCTGTCCAGCCTGCAGATCACGCCCTCGTCGGTGTCACGGCTATGGCTGCATCAGGCCAACCGCCATATGAATGATCTCATCGCACGGCGTGTCCTTGGCCACGAGCCTGAGTTGGATCAAGCGCCGATCATCCTTGATCGTTACGCTAATACAAGCTCTGCTGGTTCGGTCATCGCTTTCCATTTGCATCATCAGGATCTCGAACCGGGTGCCTTCGGGGTGGTGTGTTCCTTCGGCGCGGGCTACAGTGCGGGCTGCGGCGTGATTCGACGACGCTGAGACAAGCCCTTGCCAGGACGGCAAAGGTGGAGTGCCGCGGCGACCACCTAGCCCCGATGGTGGTCGCCAACCCCTGGATCCGACGGCGGACGCCGGTAGCGGTCCAGGTGGCTGGTCACAGGGCCCGTAGCGCGACAGTAGAAGACGCAGGGAAACAATAATCGGTAGTGTGCCTCGACGACACGGCATGCTACGGGTGAATGGCAAGCCTGTCTGGCGATGCCACATGCTGTAGGAGGGTTCGCCAGGTCAGGCGGTGATGTCGAGCGCTGGCGCCCTCAAAGTGATGATGGTGACATGGACAGGCAATGGAGGCAGTCGAAAATGAACGCTAATGAATGCGGTGTCCTGAGTAAAAGTGCGCCGAAGGGCGTTGTGGTACTGGCAGCCGCACTGGCGGTCAGTGGATGCGCCAGCAGCGGTGTGAATAGTGAGCCTAACCCGGCGGATCCCTGGGAAGGCTTCAACCGCCGCGTGTTTGCCTTCAATGATGTCCTGGATCGGTATGCGCTGAAGCCGGCTGCTCAGGGCTATCGCTATATCACCCCGGACCCTCTGGAGCGGGGGGTGAGCAACTTCTTCGACAACCTCGGTGAAGTGCGCACGGTGCTCAACAGCCTGCTGCAAGGCAAGCCCGCCAATGCCGGCAATTCCAGCATGCGGTTCTTGATGAACACCACCTTTGGCCTCGGTGGCCTGCTCGACCCCGCCAGCCATGCCGGCTTTACGGCCGATACCGAGGACTTCGGTCAGACCCTGGCGGCCTGGGGTGTCGGCGAGGGGCCTTACGTGGTGCTGCCGTTCCTTGGACCAAGCACGGTGCGTGACACGGCAGCGCTGCCGGTGGACTGGTACTCGTATCCGCTGACCTATGTGGAAGACGACACCGTGCGCTATTCGCTGCGCGGGCTCGAGCTACTGGACGCCAGGGCGCAGCTGCTTGACCAGGAAGACCTGATTCGTGGCGACCGGTACAGCTTCATTCGAGATGCCTGGCTGCAGCGCCGCATGTTCGAGGTCAACGATGGCCAGCTGGGTGAGGACAACTTCATCAACGATGATTTTGACTACGACGAAGATGCGTTCGCCGAGTAAGGCCGCGTGACCATGCTAGCTGCCAAGCCCCTGATCGGTGTCATCGACCATCCGGGCCGTCATCGCGACGCCCTGGTGGATGCCATTGCACGAGATGGCCTGGCGGTGTTCGCCGCGGCGAGTGCAGCAGAGCTGCCTGAGACGACGGCACTGGTGGTGGCCCACTCGCTGGCGGTGCCGAGTCGCGAGTGGATGACCCTGGCCGAGCGCTGGCCGACTCTGGTGGTGAGCGAAGATCGTCGCGACGACGATCTGCTGAAGGCGGTGGATGCCGGACTGATCGATTACGTGATCGAGCCCCTGCGTCACGCTCACTTGCTGCGGCGCATGATACGTCGGGTGGTCGATGTCAATCGCCTGGCCCGAGAGCGCGAGCAGGACCGGCTGCGTCTGGAAGAGCTCAATGAAAGCCTGGAGACGCACCTGGCCATGCTGCGGCTGGATCAGCAGGCGGGGGGGCAGATTCAGCGGCGAATGCTGCCCGTGCGTCCACAGCAGCTCGGCAGGGTGGGGTGTGACTACTGGTTGGCACCATCGCTCTATCTGTCCGGCGACTTTCTCGATATCCAGGCGTACAATGAGCGGTATACGTTATTCTACTTTGCCGACGTGTCGGGTCACGGTGCTTCTTCCGCCTTTGTGACGGTGTTGCTCAAGTACCTGTTCAACCGATGGCAAGGCGAGTGGAATGGAGAGGCCCCAGAGGCCTTGCCGCCGAGGTGGCTGGCGCAACTGAACCGGGAACTTCTGGATACCGGGATCGGCAAGCATGCCACCCTGTTTGTCGGCGTTATCGACCAGCAGAAGCGTTATCTACACTATTCATTGGGGGCCCAGCTGCCGATGCCATTGCTGAAAACGAGCGAAGGTGTGGTGACGCTGGAAGGAGAAGGCATGCCAGTCGGGCTGTTTCCTGACGTGTGCTACCCGACGCTTGGCTGTGACCTGCCGAGCGATTTTTCTCTATGGCTGTGCTCTGACGGCGTGCTGGAGTGTTTGCCGGGGGCTAGCCTGGAGGCGAGATTGGACGAATTGCAGCAGCGGGTCGCCAGCAGCGATTCATTGGATACGCTGCGACGAGGCTTGGCCTTGGGCACCTTGTCCAGTGATGAAGAAGCGCTCGCCGACCCCACCTCGGGTCGCGAAGAGCTGCCTGACGACTTGACGATCATGTTGGTGAGCGGGTTTGGCGATGAAAGTGCATGAAGGCCGCCTGAAGGCAGCATTTGATTCTGGTGTGTTCGTGCTCAAGCTGTGTGGCGATGTCCGCCTCACGCTGTGCGCAACACTGGACCATCAAGCCCAGCAACTGGCACAGACGCCGGGGCTGACGGCTGTCATGATTGATCTGCGGGATGCGAGCAATGTGGACTCGACGGCGCTGGGCTTTCTCGCCAAGGTCGCCATGGCCCTGCGGGGCAAGCTCGAACAGTCTCCGACCATCGTGGCCGACAACCCTGACGTCAAGCGCATGCTGGAGGTGATGGGCTTCGGCAGCTTCTTTACCCTGGTCGAACGGCCCATTGCCGAAGTCGACGAACTGCAGGAATTGCCCGAGGTAGCAGCTGATGAAGAAGGGTTACGTCAGCGCATTCTCGAGGCCCATCGTATTCTGATGCGCATGAACGAACACAATCAGGAGCAATTTCAGCCCCTGGTGGAGATGCTCGAAGCGCAGAGCGAGAGCGCGCACAAGGCCTGATGTCGGCGCGTCAACGGGTAGCCTGTTATTCGCAGGGCTGGTGTCGCAGCCCCAGTGTCTAAACGTGAGTCTGGGGCTGGTGTGTTGCCAATTGGCGTGCCCAGGGCGTCACGCAGCCCGGTTTGGTACCAGAACCAGAGCCAGAACCACAAGCGTTTCAGCGTTGACCTCGCGAGGGCGTAGCTCGACCTGCCGTGGGCCAGCGCCCCGGACTTTCGCTCATGTCCTTGAACGACCTCCGGAGCGTTGGCCACATACGGCCGGATCAGCTGCTGCGCAGGTCAGCGAGCAGGGTTTCCAGCTTGCGCTGATCGGCCATGAACTTGCGAATGCCCTCTGCCAGTTTTTCGGTTGCCATGGCGTCCTCGTTCATCGCCCAGCGGAAGTCGGCCTCGGACTGCGGTTCCGGCGGGCGGGTCTCGGCGTCACTGGCGGTCAGTCGACGAGGCAGGTCGCCTGATGCACTCTGCAGTTCTTCCAGCAGGTTGGGCGAGATCGTGAGGCGGTCACAGCCTGCCAGCGCCTTGACCTCATCGGTATTGCGGAAGCTGGCACCCATCACGATGGTGGAGTAGCCGTGCCCCTTGTAGTGGTCATAGATGCGCTTCACCGACTGAACGCCAGGATCGTTGTCGCCGGAGAAGTCGGCGTCGGGCTGCTGCGCCTTGTGCCAGTCCAGAATGCGGCCGACGAAGGGGGATATCAGGGTGACACCGGCGTCGGCGCAGGCTTGAGCCTGAGCGAAGCTGAACAGCAGGGTCAGGTTGGTTCGAATGCCTTCGCGCTCGAGTACCTTGGCGGCACGAATGCCTTCCCAGGTCGATGCCACCTTGATCAAGATGCGCTCGGCGCCGACACCGTGGCGGCCATAGCGTTCGATCAGTGAGTGAGCGCGCGCCAGGGTCGCATCGGTGTCGAACGACAGCCGTGCGCTGACCTCGGTAGACACATAACCGGGTACCAGCTCACTGATTTCACTGCCGATTTCGACCGCCACCGCATCCAGGGCGTCGTCAATGTCGTTGGCTTCCTTGGCAATCGCGGCCAGACGTGCGCGTCGGTCGTCGTGGCCGGCGGCCTGCAGGATGAGCGAAGGGTTGGTGGTGGCGTCGGTGGGCTGGAAGCGACGGATGGCGTCCAGGTCCCCGGTGTCAGCGACCACGGTGGTCATCGCTTTCAGTTGATCGAGCAGATTATCTGCCATGCAGCTCTTCTCCAATGTCAGAAGGTGTCGGTGGGCTGGGGTTACTGTATCAAGCGGATGAGATTGACAACAGCCGCGAGCGCTGCCGAGCGCGAGGGAGTGAGGCCGTCGGCACATGGCCTGGCCCTGGTGCGACCCTCCGGTCGTCGCTGCGGCATATGGGTTGTCCTGTCATCTATCATCGTCTGGTGACGGCGAAACGCCTCGTCGTCTAGACGTCTTTCTATTGTCATGGAGTGTCCGTGTCTTTGAATGCTCGACGAGTGGCGCTGCTGGTCGCCGCCAATACTGCACTTGCCCCCTTTGCGATCGATGCGTATCTGCCCGCCATGCCGGCGCTTGCAGAGACGGTCGGGGCCAGCGTTCACCATACCGAGCTGTCACTCAGCGTTTTCATGGTGGGCTTTGCCGTAGGTCAGCTGACCTGTGGCCCCCTGTCGGATCGGATCGGGCGAAAGCCGGTATTGCTGGCAGGGCAGATCCTGTTTCTTATTGCCAGTCTGGTGATTGTCAGCGTCGATTCGCTGACCGAACTGCTGGTGTGGCGGTTCGTCCAGGCGCTGGGGGGAGGGGCGTGTGTGGTCAATTCCGCGGCGATCGTGCGGGATTGCTTCAGTGGCCGCGAAGCCGCCAAGGTGATGTCGACCATGGCCATGATTCTGATGCTGGCGCCTCTGGTAGCGCCCATGGTCGGCAGTCTGCTGTTGTATGTGGCGGACTGGTGGCTGATCTTTGTCTTCCTGGCCGTCTATGCCGCCTTCCTGATGTGGCTGTTGGGTGCCTTTCTGCCAGAGACTCGCCCAGTGGACGCGCCGGTGGCATCGCCACGGCAGGTGCTGCGCAACTATCTCAGTGTGCTGATCGATCGTCGGGCCATGGGCTACATCCTTGCTGTCGCGGCATCCTTTGCGGGAATCTTCGCCTTTGTGACGTCGTCGCCCTTCCTGTACATGGAACACTATGGGCTGTCGCCGGCAGCCTACCCCTTTGTGTTTGGAGCGAATGTCGTGATCATGGCGCTGTCGAATCGCGTCAATATCCGGCTGCTGCGCAGGCGCACCCCACAGCAGAATCTACGGCTGGGCCTGGCGATTCAGCTGGTCGCGGCCTGCGGCTTGATGGCCTTGGTCGCCACCGGACTGGACTCGATCTACACGGTCGTGCCGCTGGTGATGACCTTTCTTGGGGTGGTCGGCCTTATTTCTCCCAACGCCATCTCCTCGCTGCTGGAGCGTTTCAGTCATATGAGTGCCACGGCCACGGCGCTGCTGGGCAGCATCCAGTTCAGCAGCGCCGCACTGTCCGGTGCCTTGGTCACGGCCTTTGAAATCGACTCGGCCTGGCCGATGGTCATCGCCATGGTCACGGTCGCCGTGATCGGGAATGTGGGGCTGCGTGTGCTGGCGGGGCGCCCCCCCAAGCTCGATGAGGTGGTGTCGTGATCGAGGCAGCATGGAGCTGCCTGCTGCAGTGGTGGGCGCTCAGTGAATTGACCCTTGGGACCTGGCTGTGGGTCGGTGGGGTGCTGGCACTCGGGTGCTTCGTACAGCGCACCACCGGGTTTGGCATGGCGGTGGTCGGGGCGCCACTGATACTGCTGAAGGCTCCCGCCATGGTGCCGGTGGTGCTGGTGGTCTACGGTTTTCTGGTGTCGTGCCTGGTGGTCAGGCGCTATCGTCGCGAAGTGGCGATGGGTGACATCTCCATGGCGCTGGTCGGCAAGGTGCCGGGCACCTTGCTGGGGGTGTGGTTGCTGTTGATCGCCCCCATGGCAACCCTTGAAGTCATGATCGCCGCCATCGTGCTGTTCGCCGTGCTGGTCACCCTGTTCAAGCTACGCCTGCCGGTCAACCGCAGCTCGCTGTTCGGTGCGGGATTTCTCTCGGGAATCTTTGGCGCCGTCGCGGCGATCGGAGGTCCTCCCATCGTCCTTTTGATGCATGGCATGCCGATGGATCGGTTGAGGGGCAACTTGGCGGCCTTCTTCCTGATATCGTCGCTGATGACGCTGGCAAGCCTTGCCGCCGTGGGCAAGGTGCCGCTGTGGTTGCTGGCGGTCAGCCTGAGCTTTCTGCCGATGGTGTTGGTGGGCCATGGGCTGGGGGCCGCGCTGGCGCCACGACTGCCGAGACGGCTGTTGCAAGGGGCATCCTTGACCCTATGCGCTGCGGCGGCGATTGGACTGCTGTTGAGCTGATCCCCTCTGATCGCGCCGGCGACAACGCCGCCCGCTGCCGCAAGGCGACGGGCGGCGTTTTTTTAGGGGAGGGGGGAGGAAGTGTGGCGACCGGTGTCTCGGGAGCCGAGACGGAATGTCAGCCGTTGGGACACGCCTGTCAGGTATTGCGTGGTAGGGCATATTGCGTTTCGAGGTGGGCTGTCATGAAGCTGTCATTTTTCTGCGGCATTGTGTGCATCGCGAAGGTTGACCATCTCATCATCAGGAGACTTCTCCATGAATCGCATCCTCAAGACCACCGCTATCGCTGCTGCCGTCATGGGCGTGGTGGGTGTCGCTCAGGCACGTGACCAGGTCCGCATCGTGGGCTCCAGCACTGTCTACCCGTTCGCCAGCTACGTGGCAGAAGAGTTCGGCGCGACTACCGACTTCCCGACGCCGGTCATCGAATCCACCGGTTCCGGTGGTGGTCTGAAGCTGTTCTGCTCCGGCGTGGGTGACGATACCCCGGATATCACCAACGCCTCGCGTCGCATGAAGACCTCCGAGTTCGAGACCTGTGAAGCCAACGGTGTGACCGACATCACCGAAGCCTTCATCGGCTATGACGGCATCGCCTTCGCCCAGTCCGCCCAGAATGACGCCATGGACGTGACTCGTGAGCAGATGTTCATGGCCCTGGCCGCCAAGGTGCCGGTTGACGGTGAGCTGGTCGACAACCCCTATACCAAGTGGAGCGAGATCGACCCGTCCCTGCCGGATCGCGAGATCGCCGTCTACGGTCCGCCCACCACCTCCGGTACTCGCGATGCCTTCGCTGAGCTGGTAATGGAAGCGGTCTCCGAGGAAATGGACGCCTACGGTGGTGAGGGCTACACCGACATCCGTGCTGATGGCGCCTTCATCGACGCCGGCGAGAACGACAACCTGATCGTTCAGCGCCTGGCCGAGAACACAGCGGCCTTCGGCATCTTCGGCTACTCCTTCCTGGAAGAGAACGCCGACACCCTGATCGGCTCCAACATCGACGGTGTCGCGCCGACCCCCGATGCCATCGGCAGCGGTGAGTACCCGGTGTCGCGCTCGCTGTTCTTCTACATCAAGAACCAGCACGCCGACGACGTGCCGGCGATGTACGAATACGCCAACACCTTCATGAGCGAGCAGATGATTGGTGATATCGGCTACCTCAAGGGTATTGGCTTGATTCCTGCCCCTGAGGCGGATCGTGCAGAGGCTCGCAGCGCCGTCGAGAGCCAGACTAGCCTCGAGCTGGCCGACCTGAAGTAAGGGACCCGGGTCCCGATCACGCCGGCCGGCATCCTCGATAGGGTGTCGGCCGGTACACGTTCCAGCGAGTATGCGCTCGTTTTGGCACATAACTCCGAGAGACACCCATGCAGACCAATCAACTCCTGGCGATGTTCAGCGGCTCGCTGCTTCTGCTCGGTCTGATCGCCTACTTCCTGGCCCGCGGCAAGGCGGCCAGGGTCCGAGCCTCAGGCACCTCCATGTACGCCCAGCCCGATCAGTACGGCTGGTTCACCGTCATGTCCACGGCGGGTCCGGCTCTGGCGGTAGGCGCTGTCGGTAGCTTTGTGATGCTGCTCGTGGGCGCCGAGATTCCGCCGCTGCTGTTGCTGGCAGGTAGTCTGGTCGTTGCCTGCGCCGGTCTGGTGATCGGTGTCGCCATGGTGCGTCCCGACTTTCACGCGCGTCAGGCGATCGAGCGGGTGATCCGTTTCTTTCTGGCCGGCGCCGCGCTGATCTCCATTTTCACGACCCTGGGGATCCTCTTGTCGATCGTCTTCGAGGCGATCCGTTTCTTCCAGATGCAGAGCTTCTGGGACTTCATTACTGGTACGACCTGGAATCCGGGCGCCAGCTTCCTGGCGGCGGCAGGTCGTGCAGAAGAAGGCGCCAGCGCCGCGCAGTTTGGTTCCGTGCCGCTGTTTGCCGGCACCTTCATGATTACCTTCATCGCCATGCTGGTGGCGATTCCCATCGGCCTGCTGGCTGCCATCTACATGGCCGAATATGCGCCGCCCAAGGTGCGTACCTTCGCCAAGCCGGTGCTGGAAGTCCTGGCCGGTATCCCCACGGTGGTGTACGGCTTCTTCGCTGCCATCACGGTGGCGCCGATCATCGTCGGGATTGCTGGCTTCTTCGGTGTAGAGGCGTCGTTCAACAATGCCCTGGCCCCGGGGATCGTCATGGGCATCATGATCATTCCGTTCATTTCCTCGCTGTCGGATGACGTCATCAACTCGGTCCCCAACAGCATGCGCGAAGGGTCGCTGGCACTTGGCCTGACCAAGGGCGAAATGATCCGCGATATCGTCGTCCCGGCAGCACTCCCCGGGATCATCTCGGCGTCGCTGCTGGCGGTGTCCCGCGCCCTGGGCGAAACCATGATCGTGGTCATGGCAGCCGGCATGCGCCCGAACCTGACGGCCAACCCCCTCGAGGACATGACGACCGTGACCGTGCGCATCGTGGCCGCGCTGACCGGTGACCAGGAATTCGCCAGTGCCGAGACGCTGTCAGCCTTTGCCCTTGGCCTGGTGCTGTTCGTCGTGACGCTGAGCCTTAACCTGGTGTCGGTGATCATGATTCGTCGCTTCCGCGAAAAGTATCGCGTCAACAACCTGTAAGCCGTGGAGCCCAAGCAATGAGACAATCCTTCGACGACATCAGCGCCCAGCTCCGCGCACGCCACCGCAAGTCGGCTCGGCTGAAGTGGATTTCCATGGGGGCGCTTGGCCTGGCGGCACTGTTCCTGGTGCTGTTCTTCGCCGACATGCTGGTCAAGGGGCTGCCCGCCTTCCAGCAGGCCAAGATCCAGGTGGAAGTGGACTATTCCGAGCAGGCGAGCCAGCTACCTCTGGCCGCGGTCAATGAGGACGTTCGACCGCTGGTCAGCCGTGGATACCTGCGCCTGATCCCCGGGCGCATGCGTGACAATCCGGACCTGTTGGGAACGACCCGCATGGAGTGGGTGCTGGCAGATGGCCAGGTGGACCAATATCTCAAGGGACACCACGCCAGGCTCAGCGACAAGGAGAAGGCGGTGGTCGATCGCTTGAAGGAAGAGGGCCGAGCGGAGCTGCCGTTCAACACGACCTTCTTCACCAGCGGTGACTCCAAGATGCCTGAACTGGCGGGTATCGCCTCGGCGGCCATGGGCACGGTGTTGACCTTGCTGGTCACCCTGGCGGTGGCATTCCCCATCGGCGTCATGACCGCGGTGTACTTAGAAGAGTTCGCCCCGGACAACCGCTTTACCCAGTTGATCGAGATCAACATCAACAACCTGGCGGCGATCCCGTCCATCCTGTTTGGCCTGCTGGGCCTGGCCATCTTCATCAACTTCTTTGGCGTGCCACGCTCGTCTCCGGTGATTGGTGGCCTGACCCTGGCATTGATGACACTGCCGGTGATCATCATCGCCACCCGTACCGCTCTGCGCAGCGTGCCAGACTCGATCCGCCACGCCGCCTTTGGCGTGGGATGCTCTCGCTGGCAGATGGTGCGTGACCATGTGCTGCCGCTGGCACTGCCCGGCATCATGACCGGTTCGATCATCGGCCTGGCCCAGGCCATGGGGGAAACGGCGCCGCTGATCATTGTCGGCATGGTGGCGTTCATTCCAGATGTGACCACTTCGTTTACCGACGCAGCGACCGTGCTGCCGGCGCAGATCTTCACCTGGGCGGGTGAGCCGGATCGTGCCTTTATCGAGAAGACGTCGGGCGGCATTCTGGTGCTGCTGGCTGTTCTCATCACGCTCAACGCCACCGCTGTGGTGCTGCGCAAGAAATTCGAGCGGCGCTGGTAAAGCGGCCCCCAAACAGGATACGTTGCCATGAACATGAAAGTTGCCCAGCGCGGAGAGAACGTGATGAAGCAGGATCAGCCCGGCCAGCCGGTCACTCGCAACGACGACGCCAATCATGAGTTGAGCGTTCGGGTGAGAGACCTGGACCTGTGGTACGGCGACTTCCACGCGCTGAAGTCGATCAACATGGATCTCTACCAGAAGAACGTGACGGCACTGATCGGGCCGTCGGGTTGTGGCAAGTCGACCTTTCTGCGCTGCTTGAACCGCATGAACGATCTGATCCCCAGTGTGAGCATCAAGGGTCTGATCGAAATGGACGGTCGCGACGTGAACGAGTCGAAGATGGACGAAGTCGCCTTGCGTCGCAGGGTCGGCATGGTCTTTCAGAAGCCCAATCCGTTCCCCAAGTCGATCTACGACAACATTGTCTATGCCCCCAAGATGCATGACCTGGTAAGCCGCAAGGCCGATCAGGATGAGCTTGTCGAGCGTGCGCTGCGTGACGCTGGGCTGTGGGAAGAGGTCAAGGACAAGCTGCACCAGCCGGGAACATCGCTGTCCGGTGGACAGCAGCAGCGTCTGTGTATTGCACGGGCGATTGCCGTGCAGCCTGACGTGATTCTTATGGATGAGCCGACGTCGGCACTGGATCCGATCTCTACTGCCACCATCGAAGACTTGATGGACAAGCTGAAGCAGCAGTTCACCATCATCACCGTGACCCACAATATGCAGCAGGCGGCACGCGTGGCGGACTACACCGCGTTCTTCCATCTGGGTGAAGTGGTTGAGTACAACGACACCAAGACCATGTTCTCGACGCCGCATACCAAGAAGGCCGAGGACTACATCACCGGCCGCTACGGCTAGACCAGTGATGATGGTAGCTCTGGCGCACTGACCGATCCCGCGTGAACCCGGGAAGACGTCATCAAGCACAGACAAGCGTCAGCAGACCATGACATCCGTGAGGGAGGCCCAGGGGCCTCCCTCATTGTGTTAGGCGATCATGACGCGGTGACGCTCTACGCTGTCGTTCTGCGCGGTGATGTCGGTCGGAAGGCATGCACGGTGATGCTCAAGCCATGCGCCACGAGTGAGGCGAGACAGCCACGCCGGTAGAGAAGAGCCACGCCAGTAGACAGCCATTCCTGTAACCAGCCATGCCCGTCAGGCACCGCCAGTCAGGCAGGTCTGGCGACCCCTCGCATGCACAGCAGACCCAGTAGCGGGCCAGGCAGCAACAGCCACAGCACGGCCACATCCAGGGTCTGCCACAGGCTGGCGCCAAGCCAGATGCCTGGCAGTGTCAGGCTGAAGCCGATGGCGTTCATCACAGACAGGGTGGCACCAATACGTTCTTTGGGCGCTGCACTCGAGGCCAGTGAAGAAAATTGCGCCGAGTCCGCAATGACGCTGAAGCCCCACAACATCAGCAACAGCATCAGCAGGGCCGGGTTGACGTTGGCCAGCAGGGGGTAGAGCAGGCACAGGCTGCCAGAGGTGGCCAAGGCGAGATTGGCGGCCCTGGCACTGCCGTAATGCCGGCTGTAGGCACCGGCGGCAATACAGCCCAGGGCACCCACCGCGATCACCGCAAAGCTGAGCCAGGGGGTCCAGTGGCTGGCCACCGCAAGTCGCGTTACCTCGCGGCTCACCAGCAGTGGCACCAGCATCCAGAAGGCGTAGAGCTCCCAGCAATGACCAAAGTAGCCCCCGGCCACACGCAGGAACTGGAGGTCACGAAAGGCCGCCAGCCCGTCGCGCAGCGACGCCCGTCCAGAGGTGTGCGGCAGATGGGGGCCATCCCCCAGCAGGCCGACAGCAAGCCCGCCAAGGACCGCCAGCAGAGACGCCAGCGCCAGGGTCCAGGCCCAGGGAAGGTCAAGGGTCGCGCCTCGCAGTAGATGCGGCATGGCCGTGCCCAGGGTCAACATGCCGACCAGCCAGGCCAGCGCTGCGCCGGTGTGCTTTGGGGTCCAGCCGATGACCAGCTTCATGCCCAGCGGGTAGATGCCGGCGAGGCAAAGTCCGGTGGCAAAGCGCAAGGCGACGGCGAGGGCAGGGCTCGAGGCCGCGAGGACGAACGCCAGGTTGATGGCGGCCCCTGCCAGGCTCGAACAGAGAAAGATACGGCTGGCTCGGTGGCGGTCCGCCAGACCGGAGCCCGCGATGACCAAGGTGCCCACGATGAAGCCGAGTTGAACGGCGAGAGTGAGCAGACCGATGTCGGCTTCCTGCAAGCCCAGGTCATCGCGAAGGGATGCGGCAACGCCGTTGACGCTGAACCAGAGCGAGGTGCCACACCACTGGGCCAGTACGATCAGTGGCAGGGCGAGTCGAGAGCGGTCCATCCATGGTTCCTGTGAGGGGAGGCATAGGCCGAAAGCACCAGTGGCGCCTTGGGCCTATGTCGATGAATGACGGGCCACACACATGGGCACGCATGACCGCCTCGTTCTCAGTGGGTGAGGCGGTATCAGTCGATCAGCTCTACCGCGACGGCCGTCGCTTCGCCGCCGCCGATGCACAGGCTGGCGATACCGCGTTTGCCGCCCTTGGTGCGCAGGGCATGGATCAGGGTAGCAATAATCCGGGAGCCGGTAGAGCCCACCGGGTGGCCCTGGGCGCAGGCGCCACCGAAGACGTTGACCTTGTCGTGGGGCAGTCCGAGGTCATCCATGGCCATCAGCGTGACCACCGCAAAGGCTTCGTTGATCTCGAACAGGTCAACATCGTCGACCTTCCAGTCAAGCTTCTTCATCAGACTGTCGATGGCCCCGACCGGGGCAATGGTGAACTCGCTCGGATGACGCGAGTGGGTGCTGTGTCCCACCATGCGAGCCAACGGCACAGCGCCGAGTCGATCGGCCGCCGCCCGAGTCGACAGGATCAGCGCAGAGGCGCCATCGGAGATGGAGCTGGCATTGGCGGCGGTAATGGTGCCGTCCTTGGCAAAGGCCGGTCGCAGGGAGCGGATCTTGTCGAGGCGAGCCTGGAAGGGTTGTTCGTCCTGCTCGACCAGACTATCGCCCTGGCGGCTGGTGATGGTCACCGGGGCCATCTCGGCGATCAGGTGTCCTGCCTTGGTGGCCTGCATGGCGCGCTCAAGAGAGGCGATCGCGAAATCGTCCATGCGTTCCCGGTCATAGCCGCGCTCATTGGCCACGTCCTGGGCAAACCCGCCCATCAGGCGACCGGTCTCGGCGTCCTCGAGCCCATCCAGGAACATGTGATCCTTGAGTTCGCCATGGCCAAGGCGATAGCCGCTGCGCGCCTTCGTCAAGACATGAGGTGCGTTGGACATGGACTCCATGCCTCCGGCCAGCATCACCTCGGCCGTGCCGGCCTTGATCAGGTCGTGGGCCAGCATGGTGGCCTTCATGCCGGAACCACATAGCTTGTTGATCGTGGTGGCGCCGCGCTGGTCGGGAATGCCTGCCTGACGCATGGCCTGGCGTGCTGGCCCTTGCTTGACGCCCGCCGGCAGAACGCAGCCAAAGATGCCTTCTTCAATGGCGTCGGGGGGGATGGCGGCTCGTTCGATAGCCGCGGCGATCGCGCAGGCGGCCAGTTCTGGAGCAGTCTTGCTGGAAAGAGAACCGAGCATGCCGCCCATGGGCGTACGGGCGGCGGCAAGAAAGACGATGTCGGTCGGGTGCATGGCGTGCCTCCTGTGACCTTGATGGCCTGGCCCGTTAAGGACCGGCCATGACGGTATTGTGGTTGTTGGCTATCGCGAGCTGGCGCCTGCGGAAGACCTTCAGTGTGGCCCAGCCCGGCGAGATGCGCTTGCAGGTCCCTGGCGTTGACAGGATCAGTCGGCGTTGACCCTGAGGGTGCGCTATGCTTCCCTCATCAAAACCAAGCAAGCGCTAGTGTAACTGTCGATGAATGTAATGAATGACTCGCCTCGCCGCAAGGAGCTGATCCGCCTCGCTGCCCAGCTGTTTGTCCAGGAAGGCTTCGATCGCACGACCGTGCGCATGCTGGCTCAGGAAATGGGTATCAAGTCGGGTAGCCTGTTCCATCACTTCAGGGACAAGCAGGAAATTCTGGCCGCTGTCATCGAAGAGGGGACGCAGAATGCCTTGACGCTGGCTCGCGCGGCCCTCGACGATGCAGGCTCAGACCCCTTGTCTCGGCTGCATGTCATGGCGCGTGCCCATCTGGATACGCTGTTGACCGATCGCAACGCCCACGTCGTCGCGCTCTACGAATGGCGACGCCTGGACGACGCTGCGCGGGATCATCTGACCCACCTGAGGGACGCCTACGAGGGGCTGTGGAACGACGTCATCGACGAGGCCATCGAAGCCGGTCTGGTGGCCGGTGATCGAGCGCTGGTCGCGCGTTTTGTGCTGGGGGCGCTGAACTGGACCGTGCGCTGGTACGATCCGGACGGTCCGCGCAGCCCAGAGCAACTGGCCGATGAATTGGTCAATATGCTGACCCGCCGGACCTGAGCGCCACCTTTACCGCGTCCTGGCGGCGCTATCCCGGGGCAGGGGGCTCAGGCGATAGGCTCCCTCTCCAGTGATCCCCACCCAATGAGTTCATCTCATTGGTCCGCACTCCGTGAGCTCCTCTCAATGAGCGCCTCTGGGTGACTCCCTTCTGTTTACTCGCATTGCCTTTGTTCATCTCCCTTCTTGCGTTGGCATGAGTTTCCCCCTGAATCCTGTCTGCAGCGGCGCTGATGACCTGGCGGCGGTGTCAGGCTAGACGATGGTCTATTCCGGTTGTGCTTGTCACTCCTGTACGAAGGATCTAGTTTTCACCCTAGCGCTTGCTAGGTTTACGCTTACGTCAACGGAATGCTTGGGCCGGGGCAGCGCTCTCCAACAAACACAACGTAAGAGGCACGTCATGAGCCATGCCACACTCCCATCGGCCGAGTCCTATCGCGAGACGTTTGATATACAGCAGGTGATTGACCGCTTGGACGATCATGGTGACGGCTGCCTCAACGCTTACTATGCCTGCTGTGGGCGTCATGTAGCGCAGGGCCGTGGCGAGGTGCTGGCGTTGGTGCACGAAGCACCGGATGGGGCCGTTACACGCCTGAGCTATCGCGAACTGGATAGCCTGAGCGCACGTCTCGCCGCGTGGATGTCGGCCCAGGGGCTGGCAGCAGGGGACCGTATCGCCTGCATGCTGCCGCGCTCGCCCCAGCTGTTGATCGCAGTATTGGCGAGTTGGCGGCTGGGGGCCGTGTATCAGCCATTGTTTACGGCATTTGGCCCGGATGCCGTCGACTACCGTCTTGGGCGAGCCGATACCAAGCTGGTCATCACCGATGGCGCCAATCGTCACAAGTTTGACGGTCTGGCGTCCTGTCCCTCGGTGCTGGCGCTGGGTGGCGCCAGCGAGGCACATCCGCAGGATCTCGACTGGGATCACGCCCTGTCCAGTGAGCCATCGTCGGCTACGCCACCGCGCCTTGGCCCTGAGCAGCCGTTTCTGCAGATGTTTACGTCAGGCACGGTCGGCAAGCCCAAGGGGGTTGCCGTGCCGCTCTCCGCAATGCCCGCCTTTGCGCTGTATATGGAGCTGGCCGTCGACCTGCGTGGGGAGGATCGCTTCTGGAACATGGCAGATCCCGGCTGGGCCTATGGCCTCTATTACGCGATCACCGGACCCTTGCTGTTGGGCGTGACCACGCATTTTTGCGAGGCCGGCTTCAGTGCCGAAGGCGCACTGGCCTTCATGCAGCGCCATGACATCACCAACTTTGCCGCCGCTCCGACCGCCTATCGTTTGATGAAGGCGTCCGGGCTCTTTGATCAGGCACACGAGACACTGTCGTTGCGGGCGGCGAGTTCCGCCGGGGAGCCGCTGAATACCGAAGTGGTCAACTGGGTCGAAAGGGCGCTGGGCTGCGCGGTGATGGATCACTATGGCCAGACCGAAACGGGCATGACCTGCAACAACCATCATTGTCTCGACCATCCCAAGCATGTCGGCGGCATGGGCGTGCCAATGCCGGGCTATCGCCTGGTGATTCTTGATGCGGAATATAACGAGCTGCCGCCGGGCGAGCCCGGTGTGCTTGCCGTCGACGTGGCGAGGTCGCCGGCGCATTTCTTTCCCGGCTATACCTGGCAGGAAAAGCATCCGTTTGCCGAGGGCTACTACTTGACGGGAGATGTGGTCATCCGCAACGACGACGGCAGTTTTCAGTTTGCCGGAAGAGATGACGACATCATCACTACCGCAGGTTATCGGGTAGGCCCGACCGATGTGGAAAACTCGGTATTGACCCATCCTGCCGTGGCGGAGTCGGCTGCGGTGGGGCAACCCGATGATATTCGTGGGGAAATCATCAAGTCCTACGTGGTGCTCCGGGAGGGCTTCGAGGCCAGTGATGAGCTTGCCGAGGATATCCGCCAGCAGGTCAGAGAGCGCCTGTCGACCCACGCCTTTCCAAGGGTGATCGAGTTTGTCGATGAACTACCCAAGACCCCCAGTGGCAAGATTCAGCGTTTCAAGTTGAGGGCGGATGCTGCCGCCAAGGCGTGACGCCTGGCGCCATCTTCTGACGCCCCGAGGGAGCCCTCGGGGCGTGTGTTGTCAAGCACGTCTGGTAAAGAGAGAGAACACTTCATGGATATCAACGATGCCACCTTTGTGATCACCGGCGCTGGCTCCGGGCTTGGTGCCGCCTGTGCCAAGAGACTGGTGGCAGCCGGAGCCCAGGTGGTGCTGTGCGACCTCAGCGACAAGATCGACCAGCAGGCCAAGGACCTGGGTAAGGGCGCTATCGCCATGCACGCCGACGTCACCTCAGCAGACGACATGCAGGCGGTGTTCGATGCGGCACGTCAGCATGGCGAGCGCGAGGGGGTCGACGGCGTCATCCACTGCGCCGGCGTGGTTAGCGTGGCCAAGCTGGTGGATCGCCATGGCCATCCTGCCGACCTGGAGGCCTATGCCCGGACCATCCAGATCAATCTTGTGGGGACCTTCAACGTGATGCGCCTGGCCGCGGCGACGATGGTACACAACAGCCCGGGTCCGGACGGTGAGCGGGGTGTCATTATCAATACCGCGTCCGTGGCCGCTTTTGACGGCCAGGTAGGGCAGTGTGCCTACAGTGCGTCCAAGGCAGGGGTGGTCGGCATGAGTCTGCCCGCCGCCAGGGAATTGTCACGCCATGGGGTGCGGGTAATGGCGATTGCCCCAGGGGTATTCGAGACGCCGATGATGGCCGATATCCCTGAGGACGCTGTCGCAGCGCTGTCGCAAGCCGTGCCGTTTCCCAAGCGGCTGGGCAAGCCGGATGAGTTCGCCCGGCTGGCCGAGCAGATCATCACCAACAGCATGCTCAATGGCGAGGTCATTCGCCTGGATGGCGGTATTCGCATGCAGTAATGCGCAGTGTGCCGGCGAGGCGCGGGCGACGGCCGTCTCGTCGGCTGTCACCCACAGGGTGATGGCGTAGCGTCAGTGACCAAGATGCTTGTGGTGCCAGTACGACCGACGACAGGACGGGTGATCAAGGCATGGCTGACCATGGTGCCAGGGACGATCGTGCCATCGGCACTCAGTGTCTCTGGGATGCCAAGGGTTCAAACGAACGCTTGACTTGTGGTCGGTTGCGCCGCTATTTTCAAACACATGTTTGAAAGCCCGATGAGCCATGGTGGCACGGGCATCGCCTCGGATCGACAGGAGTGACCCATGCCAGATTATCAGGCACCGCTGCGCGACATGCGCTTCGTGATGGATGAGCTGTTCGACTATCCGGCTCATTACGCCCGCTTGCCCGCTGGCGACGACGTTTCGCCAGACGTGGTGTCTGCCATTCTGGATGAGGGAGCGCGCTTTGCGCGTGAAGTGTTGCTGCCGTTGAATCAGAGCGGAGACAAGCAAGGCTGCCGTCTGCAAGACGGCGATGTAAAGGCCCCCGACGGCTTTCGTGACGCCTATCGTCAGTACGTCGATGGTGGCTGGCCCGGGTTGGCCGCAGAGCCCGAGCATGGTGGCCAGGGCTTGCCGCCGTCACTGTCGATGCTGTTGTCGGAAATGATCTGTGCAGCCAACCTCTCCTGGGGCATGTATCCCGGCTTGTCTCACGGTGCAGCAGATGCGCTGCGCCATCACGGCACGCCGGAGCAACAGCGGGTCTATCTGACCAAACTGGTGGAGGGCAGCTGGACGGGCACCATGTGCCTGACAGAGCCCCATTGCGGCACAGACCTTGGCCTGATCAAGACCAAGGCTACGCCGGACGAGCAGGGCGGCTACCGCATCAGTGGCACCAAGATCTTCATTTCTGCGGGCGACCACGATCTTTCCGACAACATCGTGCACCTGGTGCTGGCTAAGTTGCCGGATGCGCCGGAGGGTTCCAAAGGCATCTCGCTGTTCCTCGTCCCCAAGTTTCTGCCCGATGCCGAGGGTGAGCCCGGTCAGCGCAATGGCGTGACCTGCGGTTCGTTGGAACACAAGATGGGGATTCACGGCAATGCCACCTGCGTCATGAATTTCGATGGCGCCACGGGTTACCTGATCGGAGCTCCCAACAAGGGACTCGCCTGCATGTTCACGATGATGAATGCGGCTCGGATCGGGGTGGGCATTCAGGGGCTGGGCCTGGCCGAGGCCAGCTTCCAGAACGCGCTGAGCTATGCCCGTGACCGGCTGCAGATGCGCGCGCTATCGGGGCCCAAGGCGCCGGAGAAGGCCGCGGATCCGATCATTGTGCATCCCGACGTGCGGCGCATGCTGTTGACCCAGAAAGCCATCGCAGAAGGCGGTCGGATGCTGGTGCTGTATACCGCTCAGCTGATCGATGTGGTCGAACAGACGCCGGCTGGGGAAGAACGGGAGCGCGCCGAAACGCTGTTGGGGTTACTGACGCCCATCGTCAAGGCATTTCTGACCGAGCTAGGCTTCGAGGCAACCAATGAAGGCGTACAGGTCTTCGGTGGACACGGTTTCATTCACGAGTGGGGGATGGAGCAACTGGTGCGTGACGCCAGGATTACCCGTCTCTACGAGGGCACCACTGGCATCCAGGCCCTCGATCTGCTTGGACGCAAGGTGCTGATGAACCAGGGCGAAAGCCTGAAGGTGTTCACCAAGGAGATCCATCTGTTCTGCAAGGCGGAAGCAGACAACGAGGACATGGCCGCCTTTGTTGCTCCTCTGGCTAAGTTGAACAGTCAGTGGGGCGAACTGACCATGGCGATCGGGATGAAGGCGATCAATGATCGGGAGGAAGTCGGCGCGGCGTCGGTGGACTACCTGATGTATTCCGGCTACGTCACCCTGGCCTATCTGTTCGCCAAAGCGGTGAAGGCATCCCGCCAGGCGCTGGCACAGTCGCCAACCGATGCGGCCTTCTACGAGGCCAAGATCCATACCGCCCGTTTCTACTTCGAGCGCCTGTTGCCGCGCACCAGAGCCCACGCCGCGCAGATGCAGTCAGGTGCAGAGAGCCTGATGGGATTGGATGAAGGGGCCTTTGGTCTGGGCTTCGAGCGGTAGTCGTGAACCGTACCGGCCTCTGCGTGTCGTCGCTGAGGTCGGTCAATCGAGCTCTCTCGGTCAGGTGACTGATCGTTGGCGGCGAGCCTGGCTCGCCGCTTTTTTTATATGTTGTCGATCGGCTGGCCAGCGCCTGCATCGGTATGTGAGTTATTTGATATCAGTAAATTCATAAATATCAGACTACACTGATGAGCGCGTTCATTAGCGGACATAGGGGTTTCATGGCATGATGCGCAGCAAGTGAATGTTACCTCCAGTGAAGCCCAGGGCTCACGCTGTTGTCTTCTTTGCCCCTCCAAGGAGTTCTGATGAGTCGTCATCTGGGCTTGCGCGTCAAGTCTCTGCTGGTGCCGCTGTTGTCGTTTCTCATGGCGTTGGTGCCCATGGTCTGGATAGGCATGCACGCGCTGCAGGATCTGGAACGTCACTTCGTTCAACGTTATGCCGAACAGTACAGCCGCCTGCACCTGCAGCGCATGCTCACGCCGCTGTCCCGCGAGCTGGCGTTGGCCAAGCGCTTTGGCGACATGGCGGTCACCCGCGAGTGGCTGGCAGATATCGATAACCAGGAACTGAAGGCTCGCTTTTTCCGTGAGGCCGAGGGGTTTCGCCAGCAGTTTGATGGGGATGACTACTACGTCGTGCACCATCAGACAGGGCAGCTCTACTACAACGACGGCAGGCTCGAGGAGAGTCGCGACCCGCGCTATAGCCTCGACGCCGACAGCGACGAAGATGCCTGGTACTTCCGTGCCATGGACAGCGGCGCGCCATTTGGTGTCCAGGTGGCTTACAGTCGAGCGCTGAATACCACCCGGGTGTGGGTCAACGTCCGCGTGGATGGTGTTGACCAGCCGCTCGGTATGGTGGGTGGAGGTCTGAATTTCCAGCACCTGCTGGCCAGCAGCTTCGACGACCAGTCACAGGGTGTGTCTTCCTACGTGCTTGACCAGCAGGGGCAGGTGATGGCGACCGCCGAGGGAGGCGACTTCCAGGCCACGGACCTTAGCCGTGATGCGGGTGAAATGAAGACGTTGTCACCCTTGGTAGAAGACGCCGATGCTTTGCAGCAGATGCTTACCCAAGCTCGAGACGGTGATGAGGATGTCATCAACAGCACCCTGGTGTGGGGCGGTGATGAAAGGGAAGTGGCGGTCAGCTACCTGCCAGAACTGGACTGGTGGCTGGTCTCGGCGATAGACCCCTACGCTATGCAACTGCTGGAAAAGCGTTGGCTGATGCCGTTGCTGGTGGCGCTGCTGTCGGGTCTTGCCATCATGCTGGTGGCGGTCGTGTTCACCCTGCAGCGTCTGATCGTGGGTCCGGTGCAGCGCCTCAGCCGCTCTGCTCAGGCGCTGGCAAGAGGCCAGTACGATGTCGAGCTGGACAGCGACAGGGGCGACGAGATCGGCGATCTGTCCCGGGACTTCCAGCGCATGGCGGATCAGGTCATGGCGCATACCGATGAGCTTGAGGAGCGAATCCGACACCGCACGGCGGCATTGGAGAGCGCCAATCATCAGATGAGCGAGGCCAAGCGCCAGATCGATGATTCGCTGGAGTGCGCCAGAGCCCTGCAGCAAGCGATACTTCCCCGCCGTGACCTGACCCAGTGCGCCGGACTCCATCATGGCGTGCTGTGGAATCCACGGGATGCCGTGGGCGGCGATATCTTCGTCTTCCGCAATGCGGGCCACGGCTACCTGCTGGGCGTCATCGACTGCGCGGGTCACGGGGTTCCTGGGGCGTTGATGACCATGCTGGCACGTGCGGCCTTCGACAACTCCGTGAATCAGGTCGGGCCAGAGGACCCGGCGGCGATCCTGACAGAGATGGACCGTCGTATACGGCGTACCTTGCTTGGCGAGACCGAGTCCGAGGCCGTTACCCCCCATATGGATGTGGGTCTGGTATGGGTAGAGGCCGATGAGCGACGGTTGACCTATGCCGGTGCCAAGTTGGATCTCTATGTCACCGACGGCAGCCAGCTTCAGGTATTGGCGGGAGGGCGCCGCGCACTGGCTTACAAGCGTCCAGGTGAATATCGTAATCAAACGTTGGAAGTTGCCCCTGGCTGGTCCTGTACCCTGTGCAGTGACGGTTTTCTGGATCAGGCGGGGGGCAAGGATGGCTTCGGCTTTGGCAAGCGTCGCTTCGAGGCCATGCTGATGACTCACGCTGCGCTGACGCCAAGCGCTCAGGTGGCGGCATTCCTGCAAGAGCTCGAGCACTTCCAGGGCGACCAGCGCCAGCGTGACGACATCACATTGCTGTGCTTCCAGCCTGTTGCTGCCACATCAGAGCCGTCAGCTGAGGCGACCACCCACATCTCCCATGGTCTTGATGAGGACACCCCATGGACCTCTTGACGCTACGTGAGCAGTTCGACCAGCAGCGCGTCCTGCTTAGCTTCAATGGCCCGATTTCTCATAGCCTGATCGAAGAAATCGGCAAGGCCATTCGCAATTATCTGAACAGTGAGTCGGCAGAGCCGTCGGCGGCGATGGACGTCTTCTCGACCTACATCGAGATGACGCAGAATATCAGCCACTACGCTACCGCCATGGGCTACGACGACCACCGGGCGACGGCCACGGTGGCCGTTGCGCGCAGTCCAGAAGGGCATTATCAGGTGTCCGCGGGCAACGTGGTCGAGCATGCCGATGGTGAGCGCTTGATGGCTACCGTCGGCGAGCTGAGCGGGCTGGATGCGAGTGAGTTGAAGCGGGTCTACAAGCAGCAGCTGAGGAAGCCTCGGGAAGAGGGCTCCCGGGGTGCAGGCCTGGGGCTGATCGACATGGCGCGCAAGTCCTGTCAGCCGTTGCGGTCCACGCTCAAGCCGATGTCGGACCAGCAAAGTTTCTTCTGCATTACCGCTACCATTTGACGGAAAGTCATCACCATGATTAACGACCTCGCGATTGACGGAACCCAGTCGACACCAGACATCCGCTCTGACTGGGAAGCCGGGCGCCTGACGATGCGCGGCGACTCGTATCCGGAAAACACCTTCGAGCTCTACAGCAGCGTCTTGAGCTGGGTGGATGCCTACCTGCGTTCCGGCGATAAGCCGCTGTGCGTGCAGCTCGACCTGGTGTATCTCAACACCAGTTCGGTCAAGGCCATGATGGATATCTTTGACCTGATGGAAGAAGCGCATCAGGAGGGCACCGAGTGCAGCGTCGACTGGCGCTACGATGTGCGAAATGAACGCATCGCCGAACTTGCCGAAGAGTTCAAGGAAGATTGCAGTTTTCCGTTCGCGATCACCCCGATCGAGGAAGTGACTCCATGACGGAAAGGGATCGTCAGCTGCTTCGCGACATCGAGGAAATGCTGGCGTCACCGGAGTACGCAGAAAACCCTCTGCGCGCGCCGCTTGAGGCGCTGTACCTGCGGCACACCGATCAGCTCGAGCGGCTGGAGCGTATGGCCGCCATCTCAGATGGCTTTCAGCGGGGTGTGAAGTCGGATCTTACCACCGCCGAGCGGCGGCTCGAGCGCCAGCAGCGGCGCCAGCGCAAGCTGTCGCGCATCGCCGATGGCTATCAGGAGCTACTGTTCGAGCGTAACCAGACCCTGGAAAGTGAGGTGATGCTGGACCCACTGACCAAGATTCCCAATCGTCGTGGTCTGCATACTGAGCTGCGACGGTTGATGGCGGCCAATCGGCGTCAGCAGAGGCCGTTCACCTTGGCCATGGTCGATATCGATCATTTCAAACGTTTCAATGATGACCACGGCCACGATGTGGGGGACCAGGCCCTGCTGACGGTGGCGCGGGTGCTGAGCGACACCCTGCGCGGCGGCGACATTGTCGGTCGCTGGGGCGGGGAGGAGTTTCTGCTGGCCCTGCCTGGTGCTTCCTTGTGGGCGGCAGAACCTCTGTTTGAGCGGCTGCGCGGCAACCTCAAGGAAACTCGCCTGATCGAGGGCAGCGATCTGACCGTGACGGTGAGTATCGGTGCCGCCGAGCACCGGGGTGACGAAACCTACGAGCAGACCATGAACCGCGCGGATCAGGCGCTGCTGGAGGCAAAGCGCAGCGGTCGCGACCGCTGGCAGGCGGCACCATGAGCCGTCCGTCGCTGGCATCTCTGCCCGTCTCCAACCAGCTGTGGCTAGAGCCGCTGGCGGCGGTCCACGGTGACGGTATCTGGCAGGCGGTGGAACACAGCCGTGACTCGCTTGGCCCATGGCTGCCCTGGGTGGATACGACCGTATCCCCCGCGGATTGTGAGGTCTTTGTCACTGCAGCCATGGCCGAGCGACGACTGGGCATCGCCCGTCATTTCGCCCTGATGGAAGGCACTGAGGGTGGCGGCAGCGAACTGATCGGGGTGGTCGGCTTCAATCGGATTGTCGAAGGTCACCGCTGGGCGTCGATGGGTTACTGGCTGCGGCACGACAGGCAAGGCGCCGGGCGCATGGCAGCGAGTGTGTCTGCGTTGGTGGCCTACGGCTTCAATGAACTGGCGCTGCATCGCCTCGAAATACGCTGTGCCGAATATAACACCCGCAGCCGTGCCATTCCCGAGCGACTCGGGTTCAGGCAAGAAGGTGTCTTGCGCGACTGCGAATGGGTTCGAGGCCGCCCCCTTTGCCACGTGGTCTACGCCATGCTGGCCGTCGATAGGATTCCTGAGGCTCTTACCCCGGCGAGGTAGGAGGGTGACATGGGCATGCCACCCAGCTTTCACGCTGGCTCAGTGCATGATGAAGCGCTATGCCCAGCGCTCCTCAGCGGTAAAGGCCACGATAAACCAGCGTCGCTCCGGCGGAATGCTGAGTCGGCGCGAGATATCCTCGCGAATCTCGTCCATCTCGACCATACCGCGCCCGCTGGCAAAGTGGGGCGCGGTGACAATATGGATTTCAATGCGGTGGCCTCGGCCACTCTTCGCCACATGGCTGTAGTAGTGGCTAAGCCCTTCTCGCTGCATGACCTCGGCCATGGCGGCGTGGACTTCACGATCGATCGCGCTGGGTGCCATCAGGAAAATGTCCTTGGCGGCACGACGGATGATACCGACCGGTACCGGGATGAAGACCAGGGTCAGCACCACCAGTAATGCGGAGTCGACGTAGGGCGTCCAGTGGTCCAACGCGGTGTCCTCCAGCAGCAACGCGATCACGAAGGCGACCAGCAGCGCCCCGGTGATCAGTGCTGCCATCAGCCAGTTCTTTTGATCAATACGCAGAAATTCCGATCTCGCCCGACGATTGATCCTCTTCAGGTAGATGGCCATGGTGCTGCAGATGACCAGTACCGCCACGGCGTAAAGCGTCGCCGCCCCGAAGGCCAGGGCGTGTCCCCCGCTGAGCAGCTCGCGTAGGGCGTTGAGAAACGCATAAAAACAAAGTAGCAGCAGAATCGCGCCATTCAGCGCAGCGACCATGGGCTCAAAGTGCCAGAAGCCATGCTGGAAGCGCTGTGTCGCTTCACGCATGACCAGCCGTGACACCGCCAGGGCCAAGGTCGACATGGCAGCGTCGATGGTCGAGAAGACCCCGTCGAACAGGATCGCCTGTGAGCCGGCCATAAGGCCAAAGATGACCCCAAGCAGGGCCACACCGAGGGTCGTGATGATCGAGAGGGTCAGCGCCCGCTGCTCAAGTCTGGCATCCATGATGTGAAGTACCGTCAAGTAAGACTGGGTCAAGAACGTAAGAGGAGTGCCAGGATGACGCCGGCTACAGAGTGGGGTGGGTCAGCTCATTGCCGGGTAGCCGAGCGTCTGGCGCAGCCGCTCGGCGTGTGAGGCTAGCCAGGTCGCGTCGATGGGGCCCCAGTCGACGATGCGGTAATGGCCGATATTGTGGGGTTTGCCTTGTTCATGCTCGAAGTGGCATTCGATGTCCAGCTCTTCCAGTGCGGACAGGGTGTCCTGAGCGGTGCGACGTGGCATGCCGGTCGCTGTCGTGATGGCGGGAACCGTATCGACGCCGCTGGCGATGAGGTGGGCGACATATAGCCGACGATAGAAGCTGGTGCGGGTCTTGCTCAGAGTCGCCATGGAGTGTCTGCCTGATATCACTTAAAGGTGAGTAAGCGTTACCCAATCGTAGGTGTGGTGCAAGTCGTCACGTCTAGTTTGACGCACGTCAGTAGTTGACGACAGGGCCCGACGTACAGTGGCACGGCGCCAAGGGATAATCATTCGTAAATGAAGGTCCCGAGGCGAGCCATCCCTGTCATCTACGCCTTGAGGTTCGTCATGTTCCCACTTGCTCTCCCTGCCCGAGCCTGTTCCCTCGTCGCGGCTGTCGCTTTCGCTGCCGTCTGTTCGTCCGCCTCAGCGCTCGAGTATCCCATCGGAGAGCCAGCCCTGATCAACGGCATGGAGGTGGCGGCGGTGTATCTGCAGCCAGTCGTCATGGAGCCGGCCGGTGCGCTGGTTGCCGGGGATGCCGATATTCACCTCGAAGCGGATATTCACGCCCTGGAAGATAACGCCAATGGCTTTGCTCCCGGGGCATGGATCCCTTTTCTGCATATCGACTATCGCCTGCAGAAGGAAGGTAGCGACAGCGTGATGGAGGGATCACTGATGCCGATGATTGCCAGTGACGGCACTCATTATGGCAGCAATGTGGCACTGGATGGCGCGGGAGCCTATCACCTGACCTTTCACGTGGAAGCCCCGGAGTTGATGCGCCACGTGGACAAGGAGACCGGGGTCGCGCCCTGGTATGCGCCCTTCGACGTCGAGTATGACTTCGTCTATGCCGGCGTCGGCAAGAAGGGCGGATACTGAGAAGGGAACTCACATTATGCTGTTGTTACGTCGTTCACCGTTGGGGGAAGCCCTCGTCAGAGGGCCGTTGGTGGCCCTGTCGCTGATGTCGCTGTGGGCCGTTGCGGGAGAGGGCCTTGCCGAGGGCCTGCCCAGCTATCGATTGACGCTTGATGACGGGCGTCTCGAGCCTACCCCGTTGCTGGTCAGGGCAGGGGAGCGGTTCAAGCTGGAGTTGCACAACAGTGGGGCCACCCCGGTCGAGTTCGAAAGTCGTCGCTTGCGCCAGGAAAAGGTGATGGGCCCTGGCGTCCACTCCTTTGTGGTCATTCATCCGCTCAAGCCTGGTCGCTACGAGTATTTCGATGAATTCCACCTGCCCGAGGCGCAGGGCGAAATCATCGCGGTTGCCCCAGATGAGCAGGCTGCACCATGAATGGCGCGGCCTTCTTGGTGGTGTTTCGTGAAAGCATGGAAGCCATTCTGGTGCTGGGTGTCCTCTACACTTGGCTGGTTCGCGCCGAGCGCCGTGATGCCCTGAGGTGGCTGTGGGCGGGAGCCATGGTGGGCATCGCGCTTGCCATCTCGTTAGGCGCGGCCTTGATGGGCGTCGGCGACGTGCTGAGCGGAGACGCTCAAACGCTGTTTCAGGTGATCATGTCAGCCGTGGCGGCGCTTCTGATCGTGCATATGGCGGCGTGGATGCGGCGTCATGGCGCGACGCTCAAGGGGGTGCTTGAGCGCGACGCCCAGCGCTGCCTGGCACCGGTCCGTCAGTGGGGGATCGCCAGCCTGGCGGCGCTGGCGGTCGCCCGGGAAGGCGCCGAGACACTGGTATTCCTCTATGGCATCGGTGTCGCGCAATGGCATCAGGGCACGCGCTGGGACTTTGTCCTGTCCGCCGGCCTGGGAATGGTGATGGCAGCGCTATGTTTCTGGGCATTGCAATGGACGTCGCGGCGCTTTGCCTGGCGCCTCTATTTTGTGATCAGCGAAGCATTGTTGCTGCTGGTGGCGGCCGGTCTTTGGGTGTCGGCGCTGGAAGGGTTGATCAATCTGGGCTGGTTGCCCGCTGGCATGGATCCGCTCTGGGATACCAGTCAGTGGCTGGACGACGGTCAGGGAGTAGGAGGGATGTTAGCCTCCATCGCTGGCTATCGGGCCTGGCCGCCCTCCACCCTGGTGTTGGGCTACATCGCGTACTGGTGGCTGGTCATCATGTACCTGCATGTTCCCCTGCGCAGGCAGATCATAGATCGGGTGGCATCGTGAGCATGCGTCGCTGTCTGTCCGCATCAGTCAAGCTCGGCGACGATGAGCGCTCGCGCCTGGATCAGCTAGGACATTGGCTCGCCGATCATCGTCGAACGGTGCTGGGGCTGCAATGGAGCGTCGTGCTGTTCTATGCAGTGTTGCTGCTGATACCCCCCCTGTTGCCGTTGCCCGACTACCAGTCTCACATCCTGGGACACCTTACCGTGTTCGCCGAATTTGTCTTCTGGGGTATCTGGTGGCCCTTCGTGATGGTCAGCATGGTCGTTGCGGGGCGGCTGTGGTGTGGCCTGCTGTGTCCTGAAGGGGCGATATCGGAGGCGGCCAGTCGCGTGGGGCTGGGGCGTGCGATACCGCGCTGGATGCGCTGGGGAGGCTGGCCCTTGGTGGGTTTTGTCATGACCACCGTGTATGGCCAGTTGATCAGTGTCTATCAGTACCCGAAGGCGGCACTGCTGGTGCTGGGAGGCTCAACCGTAGCCGCCGCCCTGGTGGGGCTAGTCTACGGCAAGGGCAAGCGTGTCTGGTGCCGTCATCTGTGTCCCGTCAGCGGCGTCTTCGCACTGCTTGCCAAACTCTCGCCACTGCACGTTCGCACCGAGCCAGCCAGCTGGCATCGCTATGGCCAAAGACGGCGTAGGGGCGAGGTAGCTCGCCAACCGGCTCCAGACTGTCCCGTGCTGCTTCCACTCAAGCAGCTGGACAGCGCCAGTGATTGCCATCTGTGCTCACGCTGCACCGGCTACAAGGGCGCGATCCATCTAGAGCTGCGTGCCCCCGGGCTGAGGTGATCGTTCCCCCTCCCCAGCGGCCGGCCACCGTGTGGGAGTACCTGCTGGTGGTGTTTGGGCTGCTGGGTGTGGCGGTGGGTGCCTTCCATTGGTCTGCGAGTCCCTGGTTCGTGGCGGCCAAGCAATCGAGCGCGGTGTGGCTCTACGGTCATGGTGCGGGCTGGTTGCTGGATGCCACGGCACCCTGGTGGCTGCTGACCCACTACCCTGAGCAACACGATGTGTTCAGCCTGCTCGATGGCGCTCTGCTGTTGGGCTATATCGGCGTGACGGCGCTGACCCTGGGAGGCTGGACAAGCGCGCTGCTGGGGTTGGCCAATCTGCTGATGGGCAGGTGGTCCTGGCGGCGCCTGTGGCACCTGTCCTATGCGCTGATTCCTCTGGCCGGCGGAGGTGTGTTTCTGGGGCTGTCGATGACCACCCTGACGCTGCTGCGTGGGGAAGGCTGGCAGCTGCTGTGGGCCGATGATGTGAGAGCGTTGCTGTTGATGCTTGTGGTGGTGGTCAGCGCTTGCTTGAGCTGGGGCCTGCTCGGGCGTTACGTATCAGGCATGCGGCGTGGCCTGGCCATGGGGCTGATGGTGCTGGCCCAGGCGCCCGTGGTGGGCGCCTGGTGGTTGCTGTTCTGGGGCTGGTGATGCCGTTATCGCTGGGGTGCGACAGGGCTAGGCGGCATCCAGGAAGGGCGCCTTCATGGCGTCGATGATCTGGCGCATCTCTTCGTCGGAGGTGATGTAGGCGGGCATGGTATAAAGCCATCGGCCGAAGGAACGCAGCCACACTCCGCGTGAGCGGGCGATGTCTGCCGCATGGGCAAGAGCGGAGGCATCGTGCACTTCGATGACTCCGGTAGCTCCCAGCACGCGCACGTCAGCGACAGCAGGATGCTGGCGCAGACTGTCGTCGCCGGCAAGCTCACGGGTCAGGATGGCATTGAGGTGCGAGATCTTGCCCAGGTAGTTCTCCTCCTCGAACACTCGCAGGCTCTCCAGCGCGACCCGACAGGCCAGCGGGTTGCCCATGAAGGTGGGGCCATGCATGAAGGCATGCAGCTGGCTGTCACCGATGAAGGTATCATGGACGCGGGTGGTCGCCAGGGTAGCGGCATGGCCCAGGTAGCCGCCGGTCAAGCCTTTGGACAGTACCATGATGTCGGGCGTGATATCGGCATGGTCGGCGGCGAACATCTTGCCGGTGCGGCCAAAGCCGGTGGCGACTTCATCGAACACCAGCAGGACATCAAACTCGTCACACAGCGCTCGTGCGCCGCGCAGATAGTGCGGTGACGTCATGTTGAGACCACCCGCCGCCTGCAGCAGGGGTTCCATCAGCAGGGCGGCTATCTCGTGGTGGTGCTGCTCAAGCACGCTGCGTAGCGCCGCCAGATCCGCCTCGACCTGTTGCGCAGTGGCGCCGTAAGGCGCCTTGGGTGCCGGCGCGAAGTGGTGTTCGGGCAGGTAGCCGGCAAACAGCGAGTGCATGCCTTCCTCCGGGTCGCACACTGCCATGCAGCCGGCGGTGTCACCGTGGTAAGCCTTCATCAATGACAGCATCCGGCGCTTGCCCGTATGGCCACGCAGATGGTGGTACTGGACGGCCATCTTCATGGCGACTTCCATGCCGACGGAACCGCTATCGGAGAAGAACACGTGCTCGAGTCCGTCGGGTGTGAGTCGCACCAGCTCCCGCGCCAGCTGATCGGCGGGATCGTGGGTCAGCCCGCCCAGCATGACATGGCACAGTGTGTCGGCCTGTTGCTTGATGGCGTCGACCAGGCGCGGATGACCGTAGCCATGAATCATGCACCACCATGAGCAGGTCGCGTCGAGCAGAGATTCGCCGGTGTCCAGGGTGAAGCGGGTGCCGCGCCCGCCGACCACCCTGGGTGCGGCGGCTTGTGTCTTGAGGTGGGCGTAGGGGTGCCAGACGGGAGAGGGCATCTCGGCTCCTGAGGGTTTAGTAAACCAAAAATATTTCGGCGAGTTTACCATTGCTCCCGCGGCTCCCACCAGCCGGGTAGGCTCCGTCAGGCTATTCAGGGATGCTGGGCGTCGACGCGCTTGAGGAAACGCTCGAACAGAAAGGACTCCTCGTTCTTGAGGGACCGGCTGAGGCAGTCGATGAACTCCCGGCGTGGATAGGTGAAGACGCGCGGGGCCTTGTAGGCATCCAGATCGATGGCGATGATCGTACCGTCGACCACCAGGAAGTTGTCGGTATGCAGGCCTCGACAGTGAATGCGGTCACGATACAGCGCTTCCAGGATGTCCAGGTAGCGCTCCTGCAAGGCGGGATCATCGAGTACCAGCTGTTTCAGCGCCACACCATGGACGTTGGCGGTGACCAGACGGTAGCGCTGAGCGTCAAGAATGGTGGGCGTGTCGATTCCCAGGCGCTCCAGGCGACGGGCTACGTAGCGAAAGTTGTGTCCCGGGTAGCGGCGAATGCCCAGGCGGTAGCGCCAGCGATCGCTCGCCTTGGGTGTGAAGGTCTTGATAAAGGCATCCTGGTCCGGGTCGTAGTGGACCTCGGTGTACTTGCCAGTCTGGATAAGCTGCATGATGTCCTTTGAAGCGAGGCGAAATCGAAGGGTAGGGCAGGGTCAGCGCAGTGGCCGAGGGCCTCAAGCGTCTTCGTCGAAGCGTGCGACGAACAAGGCCTCAAGGGCGTCGAGCACCGCATCGGCGTCGGGACCTTCTGCTTCCAGGGTCAGCACGGTGCCGCAGGGGGCCGCCAGCATCAGCAGGGACATGATGTTGGCGGCATCCCCACAGCGCTGACCGTGGTGCACGGTCACGGAGGCGTCGAACGCCTGACAGCAGGTGACCAGGCGAGTGGCCGCCCGAGCGTGCAGCCCGCGGCGATTGGTAAGGGTCAGCTCGCGTCTGGCCACGCTCATTGTGCCCCGCTGTCCAGACGACGTTGTTGGCCAAGCTCGCGGTGGCGCAGGCGTATTCTCGGGTGGTCGTCGACCAGCGCCGCGGCGATGCTCTCGGCCAGGTAGACCGAGCGATGCTGACCCCCGGTGCAGCCCACGGCCACCGTCAGATAACTGCGCTGGCTGGCCTGATAGCGTGGCAGCCAGTTGCGCACCCAGGTCAGGATGTCGCGCTTCATGTCGGCGACGTCTTGATAGTGCTCAAGGAAGGCGATCACGCTTTGATCGCAGCCGTTGGCATCCCGCAGCGATGGCTCCCAGTAGGGGTTAGGCAGGCAGCGTGCATCGAACACGATATCGGCGTCGGGGGGCACGCCACGCTTGAAGCCAAAGGACTCGATGGTCAGGCTCAGCTGGCCGCTGCGATGATCGGCCACCTGCTCGGCGATGCGTGAACGCAGCTCATGTACGGACAGGCGGGAGCTGTCGATGATCAGATCTGCCAGGTCGCGAATGCCAGACAACGCCTTCTGCTCGGACTCGATGGCCTCGGCCAGGGTCATGTCGGTATTGCGGGTCAGCGGGTGACGGCGTCGAGTATGGGAGTAGCGTTCCAGCAGAATCCGCGCGTCGCTGGTGAGGTAGACGACCTGACAGTCGATGGGACCTTGCTTCAGCGCCGTCAGCTGCGCGGGAAAACGCTCCAGCGCCTCGGGCAGATTGCGTGCATCGACACTGACGGCAATGCGCTGTGAATGTCCATTCTCCAGCTCTTCGACCAGTGACCCCAGCAGCGTCGCTGGCAAGTTGTCGATGGCATAGAAGCCCAGGTCTTCGAGAGCCTGAAGCGCCACGGACTTTCCCGAGCCAGAGCGACCACTGATGATCACGAGCTGCATGTCCTGTCTCCTTGGCAGGGGGCGATAAGAGGGCAGTTGGTGTCAACCGCGCGGTGACGGCCAGATCACGCTCGATCAGAGCGTGCTATCTAGCTAGATGGTAATCAGCTAAATGGCAATCAGCTAGAGGTTAATTAGCGAGTTCCCCATCAGCGAGGCCCCTGTTAGCGAGGCGCCATTCGTCAAGGCGCCAGGCAAGGCGTGCGCCATCAAGACATAGGATCAAGGCGCTTTCGGCGTGTGCCGTCAGGTCGTGGCGTCGCCGGGGGCTTGCTGGCGAATCGCTTCCTGCAAGCGCTCGTGCAGCTCGCGCTGGGACGTCGCGTGGCGCAGACGATGTCGGGTATCGGCGTCATTCATGACCCCGGCCACCTGTCCCAGCAGGGCAAGGTGAGCATCATCCGCTTCCTCAGGCACCAGCAAGACAAAGACCAGGTCCACCGGTTCGCCGTCGATGGCGTCGAAATCAATCGGCTCTGCCAGCTTGAGAAAGCCAGAGATAGGGGCCTTGCAGTGAGGGTTGCGAGCATGCGGAATGGCCACGCCATTGCCGATGCCGGTGCTACCCAGACGTTCGCGGCCGATCAGGCGACTGAAGACTTCCTGGCTATCCAGGCTTGGTGTGTTCTGCGCAATGAAGGTGCTGAAAAATTCCAGCACCCTCTTCTTGCTGCCCCCCGGGACGTCAAATAGCGTGCGCTCGGGGGGGAGAATGGCATCCAATGTCATGAGAGGTCAGCGAATTCCGGCGCCTTGGGCGCGGGCTTGGGATTTTTCCTTGTGCTTGACGAGCTGGCGGTCCAGCTTGTCGGCAAGGGCGTCGATGGCGGCGTACATGTCGCCGTCCTGGGCTTCTGCATGCAGGTCTGCACCGGCAGCGTGAAGCGTACAGGCAGCCTGTTGGCGCTCCTTCTCCACCGAGAGGGTGACCTGCACATTGGTGATGTTGTCGTAGTGGCGCTCCACACGGGCGAGCTTCTCTTGTACGTAGTCACGCAGGGGATCGGTCAATTCGACGTGGTGGCCGGTAATGTTGACTTGCATGACAAGGCTCCTTGCTCTTGCGGGTGGTAGCTCGATTGTAACCCTTTTTCCGATCCTGCAAACCCCCCTGCTTCTACGCATTAAGACGCAGATGTCGTGCGATATTTCAAGCGCTTGCGCTTTTCATGTAACTGCGCTACGCGCTCTGCTCGCTGCCTGTCTCGAGCCATCTGACCGGGCTCAGCGCAGGCGCTTGCGCTCGCTTGAAGAGGGAATATTCATCGCTTCTCGATACTTGGCGACGGTGCGTCGGGCGACGTTGACACCGTCTTCGGCGAGCAGCTCCACCAATTTGCTGTCAGACAGCGGTTTGCGAGGCGGCTCCTGCTGGATCAGCGACTTGATCATGGCGCGTATGGCAGTGCTGGAATGGGCATCCCCATCCTGGCCCACCTGGCTGGAAAAGAAATACTTGAGCTCGAACACTCCCCGTGGCGTATGCACGAATTTCTGGGTCGTCACCCGTGAGATGGTCGATTCGTGCATCTCGACCTTGGCCGCAATGTCTGCCAACACCAGTGGTTTCATGGCGGCTTCACCCTGCTCGAGGAAATCGAGCTGCCGCTCCATGATTTCGCGTCCGACCCTCAACAGGGTGTCGTTGCGGCTTGCCAGGCTCTTGATCAGCCAGCGCGCCTCCTGCAGATGGTCCTTCAGAAACTGGTTGTCCTGGCTCTTGTCGGCCCGTCGGATCAAGGCCGCATAGTCGGGTTGAATGCGCAGGCGTGGCATCGCCTCAGGGTTCAGCTCGACGCGCCAGCCTTCTTCGGTGTGGCGGACCACCAGATCGGGAATGACATAGTCGTTGTCGCTGTCGCCGTACTGGCTGCCAGGCCTAGGGTCGAGGCCACGGATCAGTTCGATGACATCGTCCAGCTGCTCTTCGGTCAGGCTCAGGCGGCGCTTCAGCAGACGACGATCACCGCTGGCCAGCGCCTCGAGAAACTGGCGTACCAGTCTTCCCGCCTGGGGCAGAAGGGGGGTGTCACGGGGCAGGCTGTCCAGTTGCAGCTGCAGGCATTCGCGCAAATCTCGGGCAAATACACCGGTAGGTTCGAATTGCTGCAGCCTGGCCAGTACCGACGCCACGTCCTGCAGGGGCGGGGCAGCAGCGTCGTCATCGGCCAGGCCCTGGGCGATATCGTCAAGGTGTCCCACCAGGTAGCCATCGCCGTTGACCGCGTCAATCAGGCACTCTGCGATGCGCCTGTCATTATCATTGAGGTCCAGCAGGGCCAGCTGCCAGCTAAGGTGGCCATGCAGGGATTGCCCGCTGGCCTGGCGCTCGAAGTCGGGCGCCTCGGCGCTGCCGGCCGGGGCGGTGCCAAGGTCTTGATAGGTATCGGACCAGTCGCTGTCGACCGTTAGCTCGGAGGGGATCTCGTCGGCCCAGTCATCGTCCTTGCTGTCCTTGACCTGCAGCTCGCCAAATTCATCCTCCAGCTCGAGCATCGGGTTGGCCTCGAGCGCCTGCTGGACTTCCTGGCGCAGGTCCAGCGTGGAAAGCTGGAGCAGGCCAATAGCCTGTTGCAGCTGAGGGGTCATGGTCAGCTGGGTGCCGATCTTCAGCTGCAGTGACGCCTTGAGGGCCATGATGTGACTTCCGTTCGTGGAGCTGAAAAGCCTTACCCTAACGGCGGGTCAGGTACCATGCAAGCTTCTTGCCAACTTGTGGGCAGGGGATGGCGCGCAGGGCTTGCTGTGCTCCGCATGCGCGTCAGTGCAAGGTCGAGCGGGCGCCATGAAGACCCTGCCAACATAGCGGCCCGGCAGCGCCCATGGTGGTCAAAGGCGAAAGTTTTCGCCGAGATAGACTTCCTTGACGCGCTGGTTGGCAAGGATCGACTCGGCACTGCCTTCGGCGATGATCTGGCCGTCGCCGACAATGTAGGCGCGGTCACAGATGTCCAGCGTCTCGCGCACGTTGTGATCGGTGATCAAGACGCCGATGTCACGAGCCTTGAGCTGGCGAATGATTGACTTGATCTCGCCGACGGAGATCGGATCCACCCCGGCAAAGGGTTCGTCGAGCAGAATGAAGGCGGGTTCTGTGGCCAGGGCTCGGGCGATCTCGACCCGGCGTCTTTCCCCGCCGGACAGGCTCATGCCCGGGTTGTCACGAATGTGGCTGACATGGAAGTCTTCGAGCAGTTGCTCAAGGCGCGCCTGGCGACCGTCGCGGTCGAGGTCCTTGCGGGTCTCGAGGATCGCCATGATGTTGTCGGCTACGGACAGCTTGCGGAAGATGGAGGCTTCCTGGGGCAGGTAGCCAATACCCGCCAGTGCCCGTTGGTGCATGGCCGCGCGGCTCAGGTCGTCATCGTCGATGCTGATGGTGCCAGCATCCGCCCTGACCAGTCCGACGATCATGTAGAAGGAGGTGGTCTTGCCGGCGCCGTTGGGGCCCAACAGGCCCACGATGCTGCCCTGTTCGATGGACAGGCTGATGTCCTGGACGACGCGGCGCTTTTTGTAGCTCTTGGCCAGATGGCGAGCGTGGAGAGTCTTCATCAGTTTCCTTGGCTTTCCGGCTCGAGGGTCATGCGAATGCGCTGCTGGCCGTCGACACCCTGTGCGCTGGAGCGAGCCTGGACGACGCGGCGATCGAGAAAGTACTCCAGGTAGGCGCCGTCGAAGGTGTCATTGGCCTTGTGCAATTCCGCCTGGTCGATGAGTTCCATGCGGCGCTCGGCAACATGGTAGACCACCTTCTTGCCCCAGCCCTTGACCACCGGCTCTTCCGGCGAAGGCTGCTGCTCCAGATAGGCACGGGAGCCAGTCGCCGTGGCGCGGGATAGCTGACCCTGGTCGTTGCGCTGAATTTCCACACGCTCACCGGTCAGCAGCATGCTGCCCTGCTGAATACGCACATCGCCGGTATACACCGCTGTGCCTGCGCGGTCATCCAGGTCCAGCTGGTCGGCCTCTACCTGAATGGGGGCGCTGCGGTCGCTTTCCAGCGCCAGAGTGACGGTGCTGGTGGCGACGCTCGTCAGGCCCAGGGCCAGGGCGAGCAGTAGCGCGGGACGGGGACGCATCATGGAAGTGACTCCTTGTTAGGGCTCGGGCTGAGAGCGGCTCTGGCTTATTGAGGCTCTGGCGGATGATAGCCGGTGACATTGTCGGTCAGACGGGCGGTATTGTCATGGATCCAGGCATCGAAGCGCTCGCCTCGCATCTCCTGGGGGGGCTGGCGCAATACCGCAGGCGTCTCACTCCAGGCGTGGCCTGAATCGCTGTCATAGACCAACACCTCGGTATCCAGCTGCCAGCGCTCGGCAGGGGCCTCGAGGTGGGCATCTCCGGTCAGTGTCAGAGGGTTGCCGTCCGGGCCAAGTTCGCCGTCGGTGGCAGTGGCGATCCACAGGCGGCCACTGTCATCGACAAGCTCCATGTCAGGTTGGTCGACGCGGGTGATGTCATCCAGCGGGGTGTGCACCAGACGCGGGGTCGTAATGCGTTGATGGGGCGCACCCTGGGTGTCGAAGCGCGTCAGGGTGGCATCGATCAGGTAGTAGTCCGGCTCGCCGGCCTGATCGTCGGTGATCAGGTCGGGCACAGTGCCGTCCCGCGGGTCGAGCAGGGCCAGTCCGCCGCCCAGCACCAGCAGCAGGATGACCAGCCAGAAACGGAAGCCGGGCCGCAGTGAGCGCCATGTCATATCAGGGGTCCGTCCTTCAGATAGCTGTCCACCACGCCGTCGAGGCGGCCCTGGGCAGCCAGCAAGGTATCCGTGATGTCGCGCACTGCGCCATGACCGCCGCCGCGCTCGGTGACCCAGCGGGCGCGTTCGCGAATGTAGAACGGGGCGCCTGGCACGCTGATGCCCACGCCACAGCGGTCAATGCACGGCAGGTCGGGCAGGTCGTCTCCGCAATAGGCCACCTCTTCCAGTGACAGCGACAGCTCGGCGCACAGCGATTCCAGCGCCGGCAGCTTGCGTTCGACACCTTGCTGGACGTGCTGGATGCCCAGCGCCTTGGCGCGCTGGGAGACCATGGGTGAGCTACGCCCGGTGATCAGAGCGACGTCGATTCCCGCGCGCCTGGCCAGTTTGATACCGTGGCCATCGAGGGTGTTGAAGGCCTTCAGTTCCGTACCGTCGGCATGAAAGATAAGCTGCCCATCGGTCAGCACGCCGTCCACATCCAGCGCCAGCAGCTTCACGCGGCCAAGTCGTTGCACCAGGTCAGGGGAGAGTGAGGCAAGTGGGTCGTGGGCCATCATGGCGATCCTTGATGTTGAGTGGGCAGAAGGTGTGACGGCAGCTGCCCGGCTGTAGCGCCCGGAGTGCCGTCAGGCCAGGCGTCAAATGACACCTGCTGCCAGCAGGTCATGCATGTGTAGCGCGCCAACCGGGCGCTGCTGGTCATCCACCACCGCCAGAGCGGTGATGCGACTGTCTTCCATCAGCTTGACGGCTTCCGCCGCCAGGGTGTCGGGACGGATGCGCCGTCCGGGACTGGTCATGACATCGTCCACGCTCAGGGTGCTGAAATCCTGGTGGCGGTCAAGGGTTCGGCGCAGGTCGCCATCGGTATAGACGCCCGCCAGGGTACCGTCATCGGCCACTACGCAGGTGAAACCGAGGCCCTGGCGGGTGATCTCGAGCAGAGCATCTCTGAGCGGTGAGCCAGTCGCCACGACGGGAAGTCTGTCGCCGGTATGCATCAGGTCTGCCACCGTCAGCAGCAGGCGTTTGCCCAGGCTGCCGCCGGGGTGGGACAGCGCGAAGTCTTCCGCGGTAAAGCCGCGGGATTCAAGCAGAGCGACGGCCAGGGCGTCACCCAGGGCAAGCGCTGCCGTGGTAGAGGATGTGGGGGCGAGGTCGAGCGGGCAGGCCTCGCGTTCGACGCCGGCATCCAGATGGGCCTCGGCGTGGCGCGCCAGGGTCGACCCGGGCCTGCCGGTCATGCTGATCAGCGGAATGCCCATACGCTTCAATAGAGGCAGCAAGGCGGTAACTTCGGCAGTCTCGCCGGAATTGGACAGCGCCAGGACCACGTCACCTGGGGTGATCATGCCAAGGTCGCCATGGCTGGCTTCACCGGGATGAACAAAGAACGCCGGGGTGCCGGTGCTGGCCAGAGTGGCGGCAATCTTGCCGCCGATGTGGCCGGATTTGCCCATGCCTGTCACCACCACCCGTCCTTGGCAGGCCAGGATCAGCGTGCAGGCGCGCTCAAAGGCCTCATCGAGGCGCTGAATCAACGCATCGACCGCGTCGCGCTCCAGTTCCAGCGTGCGTCGGGCGATAGCGCGAACATTGATGGGTGTCGAGGGCGACGCCCCGTCGGGAAATTTGGTCATGGCCATGATTGTTGCCGTTTACCACCGTTGTCACAAGGGTCAGGCTGTCAGGGAGGTACCCAGCCAGAACAGATAGAAGGCGTAGCTGGCTGCCAGCAGCGCGCCGACGATGCGTCCGACGCGCCCGCGGCGCTGCCACAGCAGGATGGCCGCCAGCGCCAGCGTCAGGCCGAGCATGACCGGGAAGTCGCGCCCCGCGGCGTCAGGGTCGGTGGCCCCCGGTGCCAGCAAGCCAGGTACGGGCAGCACGGCCAGCATGTTGAACAGGTTGGAGCCGATGACATTGCCGATGGCGAGATCGTGGTGACGCTTCAGGGCGCTGGCAACACAGGCGGCAAGCTCGGGCAGGCTGGTGCCGATAGCGACGACGGTCAGGCCAATGACCAGCTCGCTCACCCCGAAGGAGCGTGCCAGCTCGGTTGCGCCCCAGACCAGCCCGCGGGAGCTGGCGATCATCACCGCAAGGGTCACGACCAGCCAGACAAGGGCCTTGCCCAGCGCCATGCCGGGGATCTCGCCGGCGACCTCCTGCTGCCCTTCGTCTGCGCGAAACAGCCACCAGATGCTGAACACCAGCAGGGCCAGCAGCAGGGCCGCGTCGACGCTGTTCAGCTGGCCATCGGCCAGGGCATAGCCGGCCAGTCCGGTCGCGCCCAGCAGTAGTGGCAGTTCGCGACGAACGATGCTGAAACGCACCGGAATCGGTACGACCAGGGCGGTCACGCCCAGTACCAGCGCGATGTTGGCGATGTTGGAGCCCAGCGCATTGCCGGTAGCAAGGTCAGGCGTGCCATCCAGGGATGCCATCACCGACACGACGATCTCCGGGGCGGAGGTGCCGATGGAAACGATGGTCATGCCGACCAGCATGATGCTCATGCCGGCGCGATACGCGGTTGCAGCGGCCGCGCCAACGAAGCGATCGGCGCTCCATAGCAGGCCAACAAGACCAAGAGCGACAGCGACGAGCGGTAACAACATGCGGACAACCTGATGATGAATATCGAGGGCGCCCATTGAACCCTGCCAACATCCTGCGCGCAAGCGCGCAGCCGCTGCACTGGCGTGGCATGTTTCAGTTAAGATACGATGTTCGAAAACCGAGCGCATGGCAACGCGCTCTATCATGCTTCCTGGTTCCATGGTCGTGGCGTAGCCCGTCTGCGTTTTGCAGCGAGCGAGGCAGCGGCGTTTGTTTCATGGCGACCATCATTGTTTGGGGACTGCGATGACGGCTTCCTCCTTGGTGGAGGTGGAGAACCTGCATTTCACGCGCGGCGATAGAGATATCTTTCGTGGCGTGGATCTCTCCATTCCCCGCGGCAAGATCACGGCCATCATGGGCCCCAGTGGTACCGGCAAGACCACTCTGCTGAAGTTGATCGGCGGGCAGCTGGCGCCGAGCGCCGGCAGGGTGCTGATCGACGGGCACGATGTGCACCGACTATCGCGCAAGGATCTGTTCCAGATGCGGCGACGCATGGGCATGCTGTTCCAGAGCGGTGCGCTGTTCTCCGACCTTAGCGTGTTCGAGAACGTGGCGTTTCCCCTGCGCGTGCATACGGATCTTCCGGAGAGCATGGTGCGCGATGTGGTGCTGATGAAGCTCGAAGCGGTCGGGCTGCGTGGTGCTCGCGATCTGATGCCTTCGGAGCTGTCTGGCGGGATGACGCGGCGAGTGGCGCTGGCGCGTGCGGTGGCCCTCGACCCCGAGCTGATTCTGTATGACGAGCCATTCGTCGGTCAGGATCCGATCTCGATGGGTGTGCTGGTTCAGCTTATTCGTCGTCTCAACCAGGCGCTGGGCTTGACCTCGGTGGTGGTCTCCCATGATATCAAGGAGACCTTGTCCATTGCCGATTATGTCTATGTGGTAGCGGACGGAAGAGTCATGGCCCACGGTACGCCCGCTTCTCTGGACGTCGAGCAGGACCCCCGCGTCAGCCAGTTTGTGCATGGCGAGCCGGATGGGCCTGTCCCGTTCCATTATCCGGCCAATGATTTCTATGACGATATTCTGGGGCAGGAGGAAGCATGATCGAGCGGATCAGTCGCCTTGGGCGGCGTGGCTGTGACCTGCTCGAGGCAGTGGGCCGGGCAGGGCTATTTCTAGCGCAATCGATGTTTGGCCGTCCCACCATGGGGGGCATCAGTCTGTGGATTGCCCAGGTCTACATGGTCGGTGTGCTGTCGCTGGCGATCATTCTGGTATCTGGCCTGTTTATCGGCATGGTGCTGGCGCTTCAGGGCTACACCATTCTGGTCGACTTTGGCGCGGCGGATGCGCTGGGGCAGATGGTGTCTCTGGCCTTGCTTCGCGAGCTGGCGCCGGTGGTGGCGGCACTGCTGTTTGCGGGACGCGCGGGGTCAGCGTTGACCGCCGAGATCGGCCTGATGAAAGCCACTGAGCAGCTGACCAGCATGGAAATGATCGGGGTCGATCCGCTGCGTAGAATCGTGGCGCCCAGACTGTGGGCTGGCTTTGTCTCGCTGCCGCTGTTGACCATCGGTTTCAGCGTAGTGGGCATCTATGGCGGTTATCTTGTCGGCGTCGAGTGGCTGGGGGTGTTCGAGGGCTCCTATTGGGGCAACATGCAGGCCAGCGTCGGGTTCTTCAACGACATTGGCAACGGCATCGTCAAGAGCCTGATGTTTGCCTTGGTGGTGACCTGGATCGCCGTGTTTCAGGGTTACGACCTGATCCCGACCTCCGAAGGTATCTCGCGGGCGACCACCCGGACCGTAGTGTATTCCTCCCTGGCCGTACTGGGCTTGGATTTCGTGTTGACCGCCGTGATGTTCGGCGGGCTTTCCTGATTTTTCGGAGACTGCCCATGAAGCGCAGCAAGACAATGGAATTGAGTGTTGGCCTGTTCATGCTGGCCGGCATATTGGGCCTGGTGTTCCTGGGGCTCAAGGTCAGCGGGCTCGACCTGCAGCGCGCCGACGACACCTTCGAGTTACGTGCCAACTTCGCCAACATCGGCGGTCTCAAGCCGCGGGCGCGGGTGACCATGGCGGGCGTTACCGTGGGTCGGGTCGAGAGCATTGACCTGAATACCGAGTGGTATGACGCCGAAGTCGTGATGTCTCTCGATAACGAACTTTCCGGCATGCTGCCGGACGACAGCACGGCCGCCATCTTGACGTCCGGCCTGCTGGGCGAGCAGTACATCGGTTTGTCCGTCGGCGGATCGCCGGAGATGATCGAGGACGGCGGTGTCGTGCGAGACACTCAGTCCGCGCTGGTGCTAGAGGAACTCATACAGCAATTCGTGTCCAACCTGACGAAAGACTGATCCGGCAGTTTCCGGACTGACAAGGAGGCTTCAATGACCCGTTCTCTGCACGCCATGGTTCAGCTGCGGCGCTGGATGGTAGCGCTGATGATGGTGCTGGTCAGCTTGCCCGCTCTGGCCCAGCAATCTCCCGAGCAAATGATTCGCGACAGCATCGATGGCTTGATGGGCAAGATCGATGGCCGTGAGTCGTATTACATGGAGCACCCTCAGGAGCTCAAGCAGGTCGTGGACGATAGCCTGCGCGGTGTTGCCGACTTTCGCTACATCGGCGCCAGCGTGATGGGGCGGTACTTCAACAACGCCACCCCTCAGCAGCGCTCTCGCTTCGTCGACGTTTTCAAGCAGACGCTGCTGGATACCTATGCCAAGGGCCTGGTGACGTTCGAGTATGACTCCATTCGGGTGCTCGACAACCAGTCGGCGGCTCGCTACGAGGATCAGGCCAGCGTCGACATGGAGGTGGTGGCGACAGATGGCACGGTTTACCCGGTCAGCTATACGCTGCGTCAGTCCAACGGCAAGTGGCAGGTGGTCAATGTGATCGTCAATGGCATCAACCTGGGCCTGACATTCCGCAATCAGTTTGATCAGGCGATGCGCCAGTACAACCGCGACTATGACGCAGTCATCAACAACTGGAGCCCCGACGTGGGTGTCGACGAGCTGGAGCGTGGTGCGTGAGCGTATTGATCGAAGTGGCGTCGGCCCGGTTGCTTGAGGACGAAGGCACCCTGAGGGTCTGCGGCAAGGTCAACTTCGAAGGCGCTGCCGAAATGGCGGAAGCAGGGCGTGAGTGGCTCGAAGAGCGGGCGCCGGGCTCCCCCGTGTGTCTCGACCTCAGTGAGGTCGAGCACGTGTCCAGCGCCGCGCTGACGATGATGCTCGAATGGGCGCGAACCATGCGTCGCGCAGGACTGTCGTTGAACAGCATCAAGCTGTCGCCTCCGCTATGGCAGTTGACGGAGCTTGCGGGGCTCGACGATCTGTTGCCATCGACCTGCGCACGCGCCTGACCGCTGTCGTCACTATCGTGCATGCCGCGCCCCCGAATGCGATGCGTATTCGGGGGCGCGCTGCTTTCGGGAGTCATCAGCGACAGGTCCCGTCGTGCCGTAGCCGGCTTGACCGCGGGCGGCAAGTACCGAGCCTGGGGAAAGTGTCTACGTCATCGCCAAGCGCGTCGCTTTTCTTTACCATATGCCCTTTGTGTTTTTTCGGGCGCGGCGCACCCTCGTCGGCGCACCGTGTCTTACGCCAGTTGAAGGAGCAGGGGCATGCAACCCAGCGACGTTAAAGCGCTGCTCGAGAGCCGAGTCGACGGCTGCGAATTTCATATCCAAGGTGAAGGCTGCAACTTTCAGGTCATCGCCGTGGGCGAACGCTTCGCCGGACTGACGCCGGTCAAGCGTCAGCAGGTTATCTACGGCGCATTGTCAGAGGAAATTGCCTCTGGTGCCCTTCACGCCGTCAGTATCAAGACGTTTACCCCTTCCCAGTGGCAATCGGCCGCTGAGAACACTGGAGCCTGATGGTAGCGCCCGCATGGACAAATTGATCATTACCGGCAACGGACCCGCCGAGGGCGATGTCTGGGCCAGCGGTGCCAAGAACGCGGCTCTGCCGATTCTGTGTGCCACCTTGCTTTCCGAAGAGCCGGTAACCATCGGCAATCTTCCTCATCTTCAGGACATCACGACCACGCTCGAGCTGCTTGGCCATATGGGCGTGCAGGCCGTGATGGGCGAGAAGATGTGTATTCAGCTCAATGGGGCTCAGGTCAGCGATTGTCATGCGCCCTATGAGCTGGTCAAGAAGATGCGTGCATCGATTCTGGTGCTGGGTCCGCTACTGGCCCACTTCGGCAAGGCGGATGTGTCGCTGCCAGGTGGCTGTGCGATCGGCTCGCGTCCGGTGGATCTGCATATTCGTGGCCTGGAAGCCATGGGTGCCGACATTCGGGTCGAGGGCGGCTACATTCGCGCCAGCAGTGATGGACGGCTGAAGGGTGCCACCATCTTTTTCGATGTGGTCACCGTCACCGGCACCGAGAACCTGTTGATGGCGGCGACGCTGGCCGAAGGTACCACCATTCTGGAGAACGCCGCCAAGGAACCCGAGGTGGTGGATCTTGCCGAGTGCTTGATCAAGATGGGTGCGCGTATCCGTGGTCATGGAACCGACACCATCGTGATCGAAGGTGTCGAGCGCTTGCACGGGGCGCATCATGATGTGATGCCTGACCGTATCGAGACCGGAACCTTCCTGGTGGCAGCGGCGTTGAGCCGAGGTCGCGTCAGGGTCCGGCGTACCCGTGCGGACATCCTCGAGGCGGTGCTGGCCAAGCTTGAAGAGGCCGGTGCCAAGATCACCACCGGGGACGACTGGATCGAGCTGGACATGCAGGGGCGGCGACCGCGAGCCGTCAATATCCGCACCGCGCCTTACCCGGCCTTTCCCACCGACATGCAGGCCCAGTTCGTGGCCATGAATGCCGTTGCAGAGGGTTCCTCGCGGGTGGTGGAGACGATCTTTGAAAATCGCTTCATGCACGTACAGGAACTGAACCGCATGGGCGCGAACATCGCCCTTGAGGGAAATACCGCGGTGATCACCGGCGTCGAACGTCTGTCTGGCGCCCCGGTAATGGCCACCGACCTGCGCGCCTCGGCGTCGTTGGTCATCGCTGCGATGATGGCAGAAGGTGAGACCCTGGTGGACCGGATCTACCATATCGACCGCGGCTATGAGTGCATCGAGGAAAAGCTGCATCTTCTGGGTGCACGCATCAAGCGCGTTCCAGGTTAAATGCGTTGGCGGGGGCGTCCCCGCCCCACGCGCGACACGCCACCTCGACATCCATCCCGACAACCGGGCGAGATCATGAGTAAGCAATTGATAGTGGCGCTCTCCAAGGGGCGCATCCTCGACGAGACCCTGCCGTTGCTGGCCGATGCGGGCATTCGTCCGGCGGAAGACCTGCGCAAGAGCCGTAAGCTGTTGTTCGACACCAACCTGCCGGACGTCAAGCTGGTGGTGATTCGAGCTACCGACGTGCCGACCTATGTCCAGCTAGGGGCTGCCGACCTTGGCGTCGCCGGCAAGGATGTGCTGCTTGAGCATGGTGCGGAGGGGTTGTACGAGCCGCTGGACTTGAACATTGCGCGCTGCAAGCTGATGACGGCAGGCATTCAGGGGGCTGAGCCGGCTCGGGCCAGGCGCCGGGTGGCGACGAAATTCGTCAATGTGGCGCGACGTTACTATGCCGAGCAGGGTATCCAGGCAGAGGTGATCAAGCTTTACGGGGCGATGGAGCTGGCGCCGCTGATGAACCTTGCCGACGAAATCGTCGATATCGTCGATACCGGCAATACCCTGCGTGCCAACGGCATGGAGCCCAGGGAGCTGATGGCGCATATCAGCACCCGTTTGGTGGTGAACCAGGCCTCGATGACGATCAAGCATGATCGGATCAAGCCGTTGATCAAGCGCCTGAGTGATGCGGTGGACGCGCGTCGGCAAGCCGCTGGCTGATCGGCGGGCTTGAGCGCCGGGATCAGGTGGTATGCCCCTGCTGACACGGTGGCAAGTGACGTGATAAAGCGTGACACGAAGGCGGGTGAGAGAAGGTGGTTGGACAAGACTGCGGAGATGACCAGATGGCCCAGCAAGCGCCGATAGTGGCAAGACTTTCGACCAGTGATGGCGATTTCACAGCGCGGCTTTCCGAGCTGCTGGCGTGGGAGGGGGTATCCGACCATCAGGTGCAGCAGACGGTCAGCGATATCATCGCCCAGGTACGCGAACAGGGTGATGAGGCGCTGGTAGAGCTCAGTCGGCGCCTGGATCGTCTCGAGGTGTCGAGCATGTCTGAGTTGCTGCTCGGGCCGGACCGCTTGCAGGCGGCCTACGACGGCCTGGAGAGCACTCAGCGAGATGCGTTGACCACCGCCGCTGAGCGCATCCGCCGCTATCATGAGCGCCAGAAGCCAGAGTCGTGGCAGTACACCGAAGCCGATGGCACCGTGCTGGGGCAGAAAGTCACTCCGCTGGATCGTGCTGGCGTCTACGTGCCTGGTGGCAAGGCAGCGTATCCCTCATCGGTGTTGATGAATGCGGTGCCTGCCAAGGTGGCGGGTGTGGGCGAAATCGTCATGGTCGTTCCTACCCCGGATGGCGTGGTCAATGACCTGGTGCTGGCAGCTGCCCATCTTGCTGGGGTCGACAAGGTGTTTACCCTGGGTGGCGCCCAGGCGGTGGCTGCGCTGGCCTACGGCACGGCCAGCGTGCCCAGGGTCGACAAGATTGTCGGGCCAGGCAACATCTATGTCGCCACCGCCAAGCGCGCGGTGTTCGGGCAGGTCGGCATCGACATGATCGCTGGCCCGTCGGAAATCCTGATCGTCTCGGATGGCAAGACGGACCCGGAGTGGCTGGCCATGGATCTGTTTTCCCAGGCCGAGCACGACGAGATTGCACAGGCGATTCTGGTCAGCTGGGACGAACAGCACCTGGCCGAGGTAGAGCAGGCCATGCAGCGCTTGCTGCCCACCCTGGAGCGGGAAGAGATTGCCAGGGCGTCTCTGGCCAACCGCGGTGCGCTGATTGCCTGTCGTGATGAGGCGGAAGCGATTGAGCTGATCAACCGCATTGCCCCCGAACACCTTGAGCTGTCGGTGGAGAAGCCGGAGCTGATGGTCGACCAGGTGCGGCATGCGGGGGCGATCTTCATGGGACGTCACACGGCAGAAGCGCTGGGAGATTACTGTGCTGGCCCCAATCACGTGCTGCCTACCTCCGGCACGGCCCGCTTCTCCTCGCCGCTAGGGGTCTACGACTTCCAGAAGCGGTCGTCTCTGATCCAGTGCTCGCCAGAAGGGGCGTCAGTACTCGGTGAGACGGCGTCGGTGCTGGCCCGGGGCGAGTCGCTGACGGCTCACGCGCGCTCGGCAGAGTATCGCATCAAGCGCTGATCCTGGCGTCCAGGAGGACGCTGCTCTGCTTGGTGGTAGAACGCAAAAGGCCCGGAATTTCCGGGCCTTTTGTGTTCTTGGGCGTTGTTGCCTGGGCGTTGTGGTCAGAGCTTTTTATCAACGTCTTGTTGTCAGCGCTTTGGAGGGGGCAGGGCGCCCTGGGCAGACGCTGGGGCTGTTCCAGAGGCGGTCCGCGCGGTTCTCCACAACGAATTTTCTACAGCGGCCTTTCCACGGCGGCCTTTCCACGACGGGCCTGGAGACTGCCCGCACTGGAGGTTCAGAGAACAGAGGGGTGCCGGCAAGCCCCTGTCAGTTGTCGGTGGCGGTTTCCTCATCCTGCAAGGCCTGTGACTGTGGTGTGGGGCGCTCGCCGACTTCCAGCGTGACGTTCAGTCGCTGACCCTTGCGTGCGACGCTGACGCTGAGTTCGGTTCCCGGTGCAACTGCCGCGATATCGCTCATGGTCCGCCGGGGGTCGATAACGGCGCGTCCGTCGACCTCCAGCAGCACATCCCCGGGTTTGAGACCCGCCTGATCGGCAGGGCCGTCGGAGACGACACCGGCGATGATGACCCCAGCGGGAACCTGCAGTCCAAAGGAGGTCGCCAGCTCCTGGTTGAGCTCCTGGGCCTCGATGCCGAGCCAGCCGCGGATCACGCGACCGTGGGTCACCAACTCATCCAGGATGCTGCGTGCCAGATTGGCAGGGATAGCGAAGCCGATGCCCTGGGAGCCTCCGGAACGCGAAAAGATGGCGGTGTTGATGCCGACCAGTGCCCCTTCAGGATTGACCAGGGCACCCCCGGAGTTTCCTGGATTGATAGCCGCGTCGGTCTGAATGAAATCCTCGTAGGCATTGAGCCCCAGATGACTGCGTCCTGTGGCACTGATGATGCCCATGGTAACGGTCTGGCCTACTCCAAAGGGATTGCCGATCGCCAATGAAACATCGCCCACCGCCACTTGGCGCGAGTCGGTCAGCTCGATCACGGGCAAATCGTCGAGATCGATCTTGAGCACCGCCAGGTCGCTTTCCGGGTCGGTGCCAATGACCTGGGCCAGTGTCTCGCGGCCATCGCGCAGGGCCACCTGTACCTGGTCCGCGCCGCTGATGACGTGGTGGTTGGTCAGGACGTAGCCGTCGGCGCTGACGATAACGCCAGAACCCAGGCTCGACAGCATGCGCTGACGGGAAGGGACGTCATTGTTGCCGAAGAACTGACGGAAGAAGGGGTCCGACATGAGTGGGTGTGTGTCGCGCTCGACCACCCGAGACGAGTACACATTGACCACCGCGGGCGCCGCTTTTTCGACCGCTTCGGCGTAGCTGACCGGTCCGCCCTCGCGGCTGAGGGGCGCTGCCTCGCGCACTTCCGGCGCGGGCCGCGGGGACGTCGTCGGCTCGACCGAGAGGGGTTGTTCGGGTGGGGTCAGTACCGGCGGCGATGTCAGCGTGGAGGGCGTGCGGCCCAGTCTCTCCGGGAAGGCATTGATCAGCACAATGGCCAGGAGGATGCCGGTGAGGACTGGCCAGAAATAGAGGGAAAGGGTGCGTCGCATGCGGCGGAGGTCCTTGTTTGGCGGTCGCGGGCTGGCGAGGCGGTGCGTACAATGTGCGGCATTGTAGCATCGCTGAGGTGATGCTTGTCTGGACCTGCTTCAGGAGAACCTGCATGACGCAACGTGATGAGCTGGTGGCGGCCTGTGACCAGCTGCTGAATGTGTCCCGCTTCAAGGACTACACGGAGAATGGCCTGCAGGTCGAGGGCCGTGCCAGCGTTACCCGGGTCATGTCAGGCGTGACCGCATCCCAGGCGCTGGTCGACGAAGCAGTGCGCTGGCAGGCAGATGTGCTGCTGGTGCATCACGGCTACTTCTGGAAGAACGAGCCGGTGGCGATTACCGGCATGAAGCGCAAGCGGTTGGGTGCGCTGCTGGGCAGTGACATCAATCTGCTGGCGTATCATCTGCCGTTGGACGCTCACCCTGAGCTTGGCAATAACGCCATGTTGGCGCACCGACTCGGCCTTAGCGTGGCGGGTACCCTTGATGCCCCCATGGGGGAAGGGTTGCTGTGGCACGGGCAATTGAAGCGTCCGTCGACGATCGCTGAGCTGGCTGGGGCAGTGGGTCAGGCGTTGGCGCGGGAGCCCTTGTTGGTCGAGGCACCGTCCCAGGCGCCGGTCAGTCGGGTCGCCTGGTGCACCGGTGGTGCGCAGGACATGATTGCTCAGGCAGCGGCGGCGGGGGCCGAGGTCTTTATCTCGGGTGAGATCTCCGAAAGAACCACGCATATGGCCCGAGAGTTGGGTATCCACTACTTGGCGGCAGGCCACCATGCCACCGAGCGTTATGGGGTCGAGGCGCTTGGGGAGTGGCTGAAGCAGCGCTTCGGGGTGGAGCACCGCTTTGTGGATATCGATAATCCTGCCTGACTCCATGTCGTAACAGGAAAGATAGCAAGGGATGCGCTATATAAGCGTCTGGGCGGACCATGTGGTGCGGGCCCGGCGTCACCCTCGGCTGATGTCGACAGCCCTGCGCAAGAGCCCGCATTATGCGGGCTCTTGCTGTTATGCGGGCGGGAGTGCGGTCGGCGGCTAGGGTCAGAAACGAGGCGGACGCGGCTCGTCCTCATTGGCGCTGCGCAGGCCGAAGTCTTCGGACAGTGTGCCACGGTTGCCGTCGGCGTAATCGCGAGGAATCGATAGATCTTCCTCGGCGGCAGCGGTGGGCTGCACGGTGTTCTCCTGGCTGATGGCCGTGCTGCCCAGCTGTTGGGCGGAGTCATGCAGCTGGCGGTTGAGTGCCTGTGCGTCCTGGCAGACTTTTTGTGTCAGCTGCTCCATGCGCTGAAGGTGCTCATCAACACCGTCCTTCCACTCGGTCAGCTGGCGTTCGCGTTCGGTCAGCTTGAGGCGCATGCGCTGGGCGCTTCGGGCGCCACCATTGAGCAGGTGGTAACCCAGTGCGCCGAGGCCGATGCCTGCCACCAGGCAAGCCGCTGCCAGGATCATGTTGAGGTTGCTTGGTTCCACTTGGTTCTCCCTGAGCACTTTCTGACGGCCGGGCGTCTCGCCCCGGGCGTCGGGCCATTATAGAGGCTTTGTCTCATAAAGGGTCAATGCCGTGTCCTGACCGTGGGCCCCGCCTGGGTGGTTACTCTCAGCACGGCGGTCCTGCCATTCTGTCGTGGTCTGCGTATAATGCGGCTCCGAACTTGTTGACAGCCAGGACGCTACATGAGCTCTTCTGTGTCGAGCGCAGGCCGCCCAGAAACCCCGCAGGAACGCTATCAGCGTGACCTGCAGCGCGCTGATTTTACCGAAGACGCCGCCCAGGCCAACGCAGTGGCGCAGCTGCAGCGGCTGTATGACGAGCTGGTCGCGGCGCCGACACCGCGAGCACCTCAAGCGGCGCAGCGAGGTCTGACATCGCGTCTAAAGGGATTGTTCGGGCGTGACCAGGCGCCGGAGAAGCCGCCGGTGCCCGACATTCGCGGTCTGTACTTCTGGGGAGGCGTCGGCCGCGGCAAGACGTATCTCGTCGATACGTTTTATGAGGCCTTGCCCTTTCCGCAAAAGATGCGGACGCATTTCCACCGGTTCATGCAGCGCGTCCACAACGAACTCGACCATTGCAAGGGCGAGAAGAACCCGCTGCGGTTGGTCGCCGGCAAGTTCGCGGAAGAGGCGCGAGTGATCTGCTTTGATGAGTTCTTCGTCAAGGACATTACCGATGCGATGATTCTGGCGAATTTGCTGGAGGCGCTGTTTGAGCGGGGGGTGGTGTTGGTGGCCACGTCCAACATCGTCCCTGATGACTTGTACAAGGACGGCTTGCAGCGGGCCCGTTTCCTGCCGGCGATCGACTTGCTCAATCGCCACTGTGAGGTGGTCAATGTCGATTCAGGCGTGGACTACCGTCTGCGTGCGCTGGAGCGGGCCGAGATCTTCCATCATCCCCTGGACGATGCGGCAGATCAGGAGCTTGAGCGCAGCTTTCGCGAGATCGCAGGCCAGGAGGGCGAGCATCAGGTGCCCGTCGAGGTCAATCATCGGGTTCTGCATGCCCGTCGTCTTCACGAGGACGTTGTCTGGTTCGACTTCCTCGAGCTATGCGACGGACCGCGCAGTCAGAACGATTACATCGAGCTGGCGCGCGAGTTCCATACGGTGCTGGTGTCCTGTGTGCGCAAGATGGACGGTGCCACCGATGATCAGGCACGCCGGTTTATCAACATGGTCGACGAGTTCTATGATCGCGGCGTGAAGCTGCTGATGTCGGCTGAGGTGGAGGCCGAAGCGCTGTATCACGGGGGTAAGCTCGAGTTCGAATTTGAGCGAACGCTATCGCGGCTGCAGGAAATGCAGTCACGGGAGTATCTGGCCTTGCCGCACAAGCCGTGAGCCACCGCCGTCGGCTGTCAGGAAAAGACCCCACTGGAGAAACAGAGGGTGACGTCGAGCGTGTGGTTGTGTAGAATGCGCGCTCGCTCGACCGTTGTGCCGACACCCCGATGGGTTGTGGTGTCGGGCAACCAAGAAAAATAGGGATGATCTCTGCACGGTGCTGCCTGGTATCGCGAGTATTCAAGCGCTATCAGGAGAAGGGCCGGGAGATCCAACACATCGAATTGGTGATTTCATCCATGAAGACGTTCAGTGCTAAGCCGCAGTCCGTCCAGCGCGACTGGTATGTCGTCGATGCCGCGGACAAGACGCTCGGTCGTCTGGCTACCGAAATTGCTCGCCGCCTGCGTGGCAAGCACAAGCCGGAATACACTCCCCATGTGGACACCGGTGACTACATCGTCGTCATCAACGCCGAGAAGGTGAAGGTGACTGGCAACAAGGCCAGCGACAAGATGTACCACCGTCACACCGGTTACCCGGGTGGCCTGCGCTCCATGACCTTCAATCAGCTGATCGACCACGCTCCTGAGCGTGTCATCGAAGGCGCCGTCAAGGGCATGCTGCCGAAGGGCCCGCTGGGTCGTGCCATGCACGCCAAGCTCAAGGTCTACGCCGGTTCCGAACATCCGCACGCTGCCCAGCAGCCGCAAGAACTGAACATCTGAGGGAATCTTCGCCATGACACAGCAGTATTACGGTACCGGGCGCCGCAAGACCTCTACCGCGCGCGTCTTCCTGAAGCCGGGCACCGGCAAGATCACCGTCAACAGCCGTGACCTGAACGAATACTTCGGCCGTGTTACCGGTCGCATGGTGGTTCGTCAGCCGCTGGAACTGACCGAGACTCTCGAGCAGTTCGACGTCTACGTCACCGTCAAGGGCGGCGGCGGCAGTGCCCAGGCTGGCGCTATCCGTCACGGCATTACCCGTGCCCTGATGCAGTACAACGAAGACTTCCGCAAGCCGCTGCGCGCAGCTGGCTACGTCACTCGTGACGCACGTGAAGTCGAGCGTAAGAAGGTCGGTCTGCGCAAGGCGCGTCGTCGCCCGCAGTTCTCCAAGCGTTAATCGATACGCTTGCCGATCGCACAGCGCCCGGGCCATTGGCCCGGGCGCTGTCGTTTTCAGATGCGGTTTTTGCGCGTGTGCGCGTGGCGTCTACGTCGGTAGCGAGCCCGAGTTCGGTCCCAGGGGCTGTCGCTCCGTGCGTTTCTCGTGTCCTCTCTGCGTCTCCCGCTTCTTGTAGATCTTCTTGTGCTTCTTCTTGTGTCTCTTCCTTTTATCCCTTCCTATCGCTTTTTCTCTAGCTCGACCTCTGATGGTCTCCTTGCGCTGCCCCCTTCTTGCTAGCGTGCATCCCTCTTGGTTTCCAGTGCGCTACCCCTTTTACCACGCTGCGTCTGCCGCGAGTGCTGTACTCGACCAGGCCGGGCGTGTGCCTGGCGTGTTCCGCGATGCGACCGTTGGTGACGCTTCGATGGGGACTTTTGTGCTGATCCGCTAGCCGTCCTGTGAGACTGGAGTTGCGGCCTTGATGCGCTTGAGGCCCTTCTTTTGCCGCAGGGCGCTCGGGCACATCGTCATAAAGTTGTTCCATGTCAAATGTATGGGGCTTGCACGGGGGGTCTTGCCCGGAGGTCTTCTTGTGCGGGTGGGGGGGATTTCCTAACATACAAGCCACTTGTATCCGTGGTCACGGACATTCAAGGGACCGTGAAAACAACAACGGATAAAGTCTGATGGGAGAAACCAGATCATGGCAGACAACGGCGTGAACAAGGGGCGGCGCCGTTTCCTCGTGGGTGCTACCTCCGTGGTTGGGGCGGTCGGCACTGTCGGGGTAGCGGTTCCCTTTGTGGCATCCTGGCAGCCGAGTGCCAGAGCGCGGGCGGCAGGGGCTCCCGTTCAGGCGGATATCTCGAAGCTCGAGCCGGGGCAGAGAATGACCGTCGAGTGGCGCGGGCGGCCTGTATGGGTCATCAATCGCACTCCAGAGATGATTGAGCGCACCGAGGCGCTGGGAGAAGACGTGCTGGCCGACCCCGAGTCTGCCAAGCCGCAGCAGCCCGGCTATGCCGGAGGCCATTTGCGCTCCATTCGGCCTGAGATCGGGGTGCTGGTGGGGATCTGTACGCACCTTGGCTGTTCGCCGCTGTTCAAGCCCGAACCCAATGCCGAAGGGGTGGGGGTAGAAGACTGGCCGGGCGGCTTCTTCTGTCCTTGCCACGGTTCGCGTTTTGATCTGGCGGGCAGGGTCTTTCGCAACGTTCCCGCTCCCGTGAACCTGGAGGTTCCGCCCTATTACTTTGTCAACGAGTCGGTCATCGTGGTCGGTGAAGACGGGGAGGGTGCGTAATGGCAAATCCCAACAAGGCCAAGGCCGAGCGCGGTCTCATGCGCTGGATCGACGATAGATTTCCGGCGACCCAGATGTGGCAGGAACATCTGTCAGAGTATTACGCGCCCAAGAACTTTAATTTCTGGTACTTCTTCGGATCCCTCGCTCTGCTGGTGCTGGTCAATCAGATTCTGACCGGCGTCTGGCTGACCATGAGTTTCAATCCCAGCGCCGAGGGCGCCTTTGCCTCCGTCGAATACATCATGCGGGATGTGGAGTACGGCTGGCTGATCCGCTACATGCACTCCACCGGTGCCTCGGCATTCTTCCTGGTGGTCTATCTGCATATGTTCCGTGGTCTGCTCTACGGCTCCTACAAGGCGCCCCGTGAGCTGGTCTGGATCTTCGGCATGGCAATCTACCTGGCGCTGATGGCCGAGGCTTTCATGGGTTACCTGCTGCCCTGGGGGCAGATGTCCTACTGGGGCGCTCAGGTCATCATTTCCCTGTTCTCCGCCATCCCCGGCATCGGTCCGGATCTGGCCCAGTGGGTGCGCGGAGATTACTTGATCTCCGGGATTACCCTGAACCGCTTCTTTGCCCTGCACGTGGTGGCGCTGCCGATCGTGATCCTGGCATTGGTGGTGCTGCACATCATTGCTCTGCATGAAGTGGGCTCCAACAATCCTGATGGCATCGACATCAAGGCCAAGAAGGATGAAACCGGCAAACCGCTGGACGGGATACCCTTCCATCCCTACTACACGGTCAAGGACATCGTGGGTGTCGCCGTGTTCCTGTTTGTCTTCTGTGCGGTGATCTTCTACTTCCCCGAAGGTGGCGGGTATTTCCTCGAGAAGCCCAACTTCGAGCCGGCGAATCCCTTGAAGACCCCGGATCATATCGCGCCGGTCTGGTACTTCACGCCGTTCTACGCCATCCTGCGCGCGATTACCTTCTCGCTGTTCGGTCTTGATGCCAAGTTCCTCGGCGTCATCTTCATGGGCGCAGCCATTGCGGTGCTGTTCGTGCTGCCCTGGCTTGACCGCTCGCCGGTGCGTTCGATTCGTTACAAAGGCTGGATTTCGAAGATCATGCTGGTGCTGTTTGCCATCAGCTTCGTGATTCTTGGTGTGCTTGGGGTATTGCCACCCACGGCAGGCCGCACGTTGCTTGCCCAGGTCTGCACGGTGATCTACTTTGCCTTCTTCCTGCTGATGCCGATCTATACCCGGCTGGAGAAGACCAAACCCGTTCCTGAAAGGGTGACTGGCTAATGAAAAAGCAACTGTTCGCACTGCTCTTCGCGCTAGTCCCCATGGCCGCCTTGGCCGCGGGCGGAGAGGGGGTGCATCTGCGCAGCATGTCGCCGGACCTGGAAAACCAGGCGTCTCTGCAGAGCGGGATGAAGCTGTACGTGAATTACTGCATGGGCTGTCATTCGCTCGAGTACCAGCGGTTTTCACGGGCTGCAGAAGACCTGGATATGCCTCAGGATCTGGTCGAGGATAATCTGATCTTTTCGCCGGATCTCGGCTACAACGATCAAATGCACAAGGCCATGAGCGCCGAGGATGCAGAAGTGTGGTTCGGCAAGGCGCCACCCGACCTGACCTTGGAGGCAAGGCTGCGGGGTACCGATTGGATCTACACGTACCTGCTGAGCTTCTATCGCGACAGCGAGCGGGCGACCGGGGTGAATAATGTGGTGTTCCCGTCTGTAGGCATGCCCAACGTGCTGGAGCCTCTGCAGGGGGTTCAGGAGCAGGTCTGCGCGGCGTCTGATCATGCGGTAGGCGACGCCGAGCTGGACCCGCTGACGGGCAAGTTCCAGTCCTGCGAGACGTTGCAGATTACCTCGCCCGGCAGCATGGAGCCCAAGGAGTTCGAGCAGGCCGTGTATGACCTGACCAACTTTCTTGCCTACGTCGGCGAGCCGTCCAAGCTTCATGCCCAGGCACTGGGCCCCAAGGTGCTGATCTTCATATTTTTGTTCGGCATCGTGGCGTACTTCCTCAAGCGTGAGTATTGGCGCGACATTCATTGACGCAGTGACAGCACGGGCGGGCGTATGGGAGATCATGCGCCCGCAGTGCGTTGTGCGCTATGATGTGTCGCCCCGTGTGGCGAAAACGCTCGCGCGAGGGTGAAAGATGTCCCCTTCTTGCCCCCCGTACAGGGGGTTGTCGTGTTATCATCCCGGCTTGAACTGATGCGAGGATTGTTTCATGGGTGTAGTGGCCAAGCGGTCGTCGATGATCTTCTATTCCGGTGGCGAGGACCATTTCAGTCACCGTGTGCGGATCGTGCTGGCTGAAAAGGGCGTCGCAGTGGATATTGTCGAAGTGACTGACGACAAGCATCCCGAGGAGCTTGCGGACCTGAACCCGTACAACAGCGTGCCGACGCTGTTGGATCGTGACCTGGTGTTGTACGAGTCCAAGGTCATGATGGAGTATCTGGACGAGCGTTTTCCGCATCCGCCGCTGCTGCCGGTCTACCCCGTTGCGCGTGCTCAGAGCCGTCTTTGGATGCACCGCATCGAGCGCGAGTGGTGCCCGATGGTCGATCGCATCCTGTCCGGCAGCAAGAAGGAAGCCGACAAGGCGCGTAAGGAACTGCGGGAGAGCCTGATAGGGATCTCGCCGATCTTCGAAGACATGCCGTTCTTCATGAGCGAAGAGTTCACTCTGGTGGACTGCTGCCTGGCGCCGATTCTGTGGCGTTTGCCCGCGCTCAACATCGAGCTGCCGGAGAAGCAGGTGCGTCCGTTGATGAGCTACATGGAAAAAGTGTTTGCTCGTGATGGCTTCCGCGCTTCTCTGTCCGAAGCCGAGCGCGAAATTCGTCCCTGAAGGTAACCTGCCCGGTGAGAGTCGGTGCTGGGTGGCGACGCGCCGTTCGGGGCCGCGAGCGGTCCCGAAAGAATGACGGCGAGAGCGCTGCGGCCTCTCGCCTTTCTGCATGTTGCCGTGGTGCGGCTGCCTGGTTGCAGGCACGGAGTACGCCCAGTGTGGCGACACCCCGGGTAGCCGGCCTCGGTCGGGACGATCCGAGTTCCCATTTGCCAACCAAGAGGGCCAAAGTATGAAGTCCAGTCGACCCTATCTGGCCAGGGCGCTCTATGAGTGGCTGCTGGATAACGAATTGACCCCCTATATCGTCGTTGATGCCGAGTACGACAATGTCGAGGTGCCGAGACAGTTTGTCCAGAATGGACAAATCGTTTTGAACCTTGGCCCAAGTGCAGTGCGTGACCTGCATATGGGCAATGACATGATTCGGTTTTCCGCACGCTTCAGCGGCAAGTCAGAGCTCCTCTTTGTTCCCATCCCTGCGTTGATCGCGCTGTACGCTCGCGAAAACGGTGTGGGCATGGTGTTTGGTCATGAGCCTGAGTTGCCGACCGATGAGGCCAACGATGTTGATGAGGCGCCTGTGCTTGAGAGTGTCAAGCGCCCACAGGCAGGCGCCGAGCCGTCGGACCAGCACAGCGCTGAGTCCAGTGGCGAGGAAGAGCGGACCTCGGCGGCAGAGGCTGACGAGACCGACGCCGAGACCGACGCCAAGAGTGATGGGCAGGCGAAGCCTCCGCGCAAGGGGCGGCCTTCGTTGCGGGTCATCAAGTAACGCTGGGGCTCACCCCCGGTAGTGCGCTGCGCTGTCACCATGGTGTGGGTATCAGGCGGTAGCGCTGGCATTATTGCCAAAAAAACGGCGTCCCCATGGGGACGCCGTTTTTTTTCGCGGTGCAGGCAGCATCAGTCGATGTAGTCGAATACCTTGACGATGCGCTCCATTCCGCCCGCGTTGGAGACAATATTTACCGCACGGTCCGCCTCGGCGTGGGTGACCAGTCCCATCAGATAAACGGTGGCGTTTTCCGTCACCACGGTGATTCTTCCGGAGTCCACCTGATCGCTGGTGGCCAATGCGGTGCGTGCCTTGGTGTCTAGCCAGGCGTCATTGAGGCGCTGGCTGGTGGGCAGGTTTGCTGCCACGGTCAGTTCGTTGTGTACGCGGCGCACGTTGCGCACTTGGCTGACCACCTCTTCGGCGCGCTGCTTGAGTTCAGCACTGGGCACCTGGCCGGTCAGCAGGACCACGCCGTTGTAGCTGTCGACGTTGATACGGGCGTCGGCCAGTCGAGCATCGGTGCGTCCCAGGTTGTGAGCCGCCTTGGTCTCGATGCTCTCGTCTTCCACCGTGGCACCCAAGGTGCGTTCGCCGTAGTCCTCGTCAATGGTGCCGGGGTTGGTCACCGAGGTGACGGTGGTGCATCCCGCCAGGGCAACGGAGAGCAGCAGGGCGGCCAGCAAGGGGCGTGTGGGACGGGTGTGGGGTTGTTTCATGATATTCACTCGTTACTCGCTTGCACCAAAAAGTTGTTCGTCGATCAGATCGCACAGGCAATGGATGACCAGCAGGTGCACCTCCTGGATGCGCGCCGTGGACGTCGCTGGGACGCGAATCTCGCAATCATCCTGTCCCAGCAGCGAGGCCATGTTGCCGCCGTCGCGGCCAGTCAGGGCCACAACGGTCATGTCGCGATCATGGGCCGCCTGGATGGCCTGGATGACGTTGGCGGAGTTGCCGCTGGTAGAGATGGCCAGCAGCACGTCGCCGGGCTGTCCCAGGGCGCGAATCTGCTTGGAGAAGACCTCGTTGTAGCTGTAATCGTTAGCAATGGAGGTCAGCGTCGAGGTGTCAGTGGTCAATGCCAAGGCTGGCAAGCTGGGACGTTCGCGCTCGAAGCGGTTCAATAGCTCAGATGAGAAGTGCTGGCTATCACCGGCGCTGCCGCCATTGCCGCAGGCCAGGATCTTGCCGTCGGTGACCAGGCACTGGACCATCATCTGGCTGGCGACCTCGATGAACGGAGGAAGCACTTCGCTGGCATAGGTCTTGGTGTCGATGCTGTCGTTGAATTGTCCGAGAATTCGGCTCTGGAAATCCATGCTGCCTTCCTGGTCCATGGGGGCATCCGCGGGGACGCCCGGTGTGTCAGTTCGCTTCGAATGCATTGGCCAACCACTCGGTCTCAAGCTGTGGCGGGGCGCCGGTGATCGCCAGAACATCGAAGCGGCAGGGACATGATAGCCCGTTGTGCTGCAGATAAAAACGCGCCGCCCGGATTAGGCGGCGCTGCTTGGTCGTCGTGATGGTTTCCGCGGCCGAGCCGTGGCGGGTGGTGCGGCGATGGCGAACTTCCACGAAGACCAGGATGTCGCCATCGCGCATGACCAGATCGAGCTCTCCTCCCGGAAAGCGCTGGTTGCGCGCTACCGGGAGCAGGCCTTGCTGCTCAAGCCAAGCTTGTGCATAGCGCTCGATGGCCTGGCCGCGCTGAACGGCGTCCCTGGGGTCAGGGGGCCGCATTGTCATTGCTGGCGCCAGCGCTATCGCCGAGCCCGTCGCTGAACACCGGAGCCGGCACGCCGTCGCTGAACTGTGCCCATGGCAGCTCACGGTAGATGCGGCCGTCACCTGTGGTGCTCAGGGTGCCGGTAGCGCCCTGAATCCGCGAACCAGGCAGTGCCTGGATCTGGGGCATGCGACGAGCCAGCTCATAGGCGTCGACGCCCATGGCCATCAGGCGGAACATGGAGGGTGATCCTTGTTCCTTGAGTTCGCGGTAGCTGTCGTAGTAAGGCAGTGCCTCGGCGCCGCCCACCGCTGCGTCGGGGATGTTCCAGGGAATATCGGCGAATTGAACGCCGTTGAGGTCCTTGTCGAGGCGCGGCTGAGGGGAGCCTTCGTACAGGTGGGACGTCGCGTATACCGGCAGGTTGGAGGCCGAATAGTACTCCATGGTCGGCGGAACCTGGCGCGCGTAGTCTGGCAGAGCCAGCAGGAACAGCATGTCCGGACGCGGATTGCTGATGGCGCGGCGGGTGCTGTCGGTGGCCGGCGCCCCCGGGTTGTAGCGAACCGCGGTGGCAATGTCGCCGCCGAGCTCGCTCCAGGTGTTCCAGAAGGCTTCGCCAACACGCTGCCCCCAATCGTTGTCAGGCACCAGCATGGACGCACTGCGATGGCCATCCTGCCAGCCCCGGCGAGCCGCCTGGCGCGCTTCGTCTTCGGCAGACAAGCCGTACTCGTACAGGTTCTTGGTCTGGTTGGCGGCGGATTGACCGTAGTTGAGGGCCAGAGTGGGCAGCGGCAGCTCGGCCCGGCTTTCCAGCTGAGTCACGTCACTCTTGTCGAGCGGACCGATCACCACCTGGGCACCGCTGCTCTGGGCCTGCTGGTAGAGTTGGTCGAGGCTTGCGCTGGAGGCATCCAGGAAGCTCAGCTGGGCACCGTTGCCGCCACCGTTGACAACGTTGGACTGCTGGGTGCGGATGCCTTGCTCGATGGCGTCGGCAACTCCCGCCAGCGGGCCGGATTCAGGCAGCAGGACGGCGATATTCTGCACGCTCTGGCCGCGCAGTTCGCGTAGCTTGCCAATCTGGCTGGGCAGGCGGCGATTGGCCGGGTGGTCTGGGTTGGCGACGCGCCAGTCATCAAGACGGGCAAAAAGCCCCTGGATGTCGCCGCCGCTGCTGTTGACCAGACGGGTCAGCTCCAGCCAGCCCGTCACGATGGCGTTGTCGGGCTGGGACAGGGCGTCCAGTTGGCGGTTGTTGAGCACGCTGAGCTGGTCCCAGATGGCGTCGTTGATGTCTTCCCGGCCGGTATCGCTCTGCACCTGCATCAGCGCTCGGGCTGCCTCCTGGGGCTGGCCCAGCTGACCCAGGGCGAGTCCCTGGCGCAGGCGCAGCAGGTTGGCATCGTCGCTTGCCAGCTGCAGGTCATCCAGCACGCCAGCCGCCTTGATCACCGCCTGGGGGTTGCCCTCGCTGTCACCCAGCTCAGAGAGCAGCATCGCCCAGTCACGCAGGCTCTCGCCAGAGAGCTGGCTTGCGTCCAGGTTGTTCAGTACCTCGAGCGCCTGGGGGCGCCGCCCGGAGCGTGCTAGGATATCGCCCGCTCGCAAGCGGGTCTCGGCGGCCTCTGTGCCTTGTTGCTGTGCGGCCTGAGCAAGAAGCTGATCCGGGTCGTCATCCATGGCCCGTTGCACGATGCTTGGTGTGAAACTGCAGCCGGCCAGAGAGATGGCCAGTACAGCAGCGGCCACGGGGCCGCGAGTCAAAGTCCTCATGAATCCTTCCTTGTCCGTGTTCCGGATGGCAGCCCAGGGAGCCAAGATGTCAGAAGTGAAAGCCGGTTCATTGTACGTGGTCGCCACGCCAATTGGGAATCTGGAAGATTTGAGTCCGCGAGCAGCGGCGGTGCTGGGGCGGGTGGCCCTGGTAGCTGCAGAGGATACTCGGCATAGCGCGCGCTTGATGCGCCACCTCGGTGTCGCGCCTGCGATGGTCTCCGTGCATGACCATAATGAGGCGTCCCGGGTAGAGCTGCTGAAGCGCCGCCTGCTCGAGGGTGATGACGTGGCGCTGATCAGTGATGCGGGGACTCCCCTGATCAGTGATCCGGGGTTCGTGGTGGTGCGCGAGCTGCGCCAGCAGGGCTTCTCGATCGTGCCGATTCCCGGTCCCTGTGCCCTGATTACCGCCTTGAGCGCCGCGGGGCTGCCCACGTCCTCCTTTACCTTTCATGGTTTTCTGCCCGCCAAGGGCAGCGGTCGGCGAGCCCGGCTCGAGACCTGGCGCGGCGATACAGGTACGCAGGTGTGCTATGAATCGCCACACCGCATCAAGGATCTGCTGGCGGACCTGGCCGCGCTGCTGGGGGATCGTCAGGTAGTGCTGGGGCGTGAATTGACCAAGACCTTCGAAACCTTCCTCGATGGCACGGCGGCGGAGCTTCTTGCGGTGATCGAGGAAGATCCCAATCAAGCCCGCGGCGAGTTCGTGGTGATGGTGGCCGGAGCGACTGAGGTGGCGTCCGCAGGGCAGGCGGTGGAGGAAGATGCCTTGCTGCGAGCGCTTCTCGACGAAGGTGTCGGTGTGAAGCAGGCGGCGGGTGTCGCCGCGCGGGTGCTGGGCGGAGCCAAGAAGACATGGTATGCCAAGGCCCAGTCACTGAAGGACGGGGATTGAGGGGGTGGCGGGGCACTGGTATGCTTGCCGCGGGAGTTGGCCAGACAGTCGCCGCCGCCGCAAGGCGGGGGAGGAAAGTCCGGGCTCCATAGGGCAGAGTGCCAGGTAACCCCTGGGCGGCGTGAGCCGACGGAAAGTGCAGCAGAGAGTAGACCGCCTACGTCTCCTCAGGGAGGCCGGCAAGGGTGAAAGGGTGCGGTAAGAGCGCACCGCGCGCCTGGCAACAGTGCGTGGCACGGTAAACCCCACTCGGAGCAAGACCAAATAGGAACCCGTTGGCGTGGCCCGCGCTGGGTTCGGGTAGGTTGCTTGAGGGCAGTGGTGACACTGCTCCTAGAGGAATGGCTGTCCTCGACAGAACCCGGCTTATCGGCCGACTCCCCCAGATGTTCTGTGCTCGGGCCTTCGGCCCGGGCATTGCCTCATGAATCTGTGCGGCCAGGAGCCCAGTGGCGAGAGAGTTCCACCGCTGACGGCGTCGTTGGCTGGCCGCGCGTTGGAATATCATCGTCGAACGAGAGCTGCATGCCGTCACCCTCCTCAGAAACGTCCGTGCGCGGCTTCGCCCATGAAAGCGTCTTGCTCGACGGTGCCGTCGATGCCCTGGTACATGATGCCGGTGGTACCTACCTGGACGGCACGTTTGGGCGTGGCGGACACTCCCGCGCCATCCTTTCGCGATTGAACGATAGTGGCAGCCTGCTGGCGCTGGACCGTGATCCCCAGGCCATCGCCGAAGCGGCGTCCATCGATGACCCTCGTTTCAGCATTGAGCAGACCGAGTTCGCGCGGCTCAGGGAAGTGGCCCAGGCGCGCGGCCTGGATGGTCGTCTGTCGGGCATTTTGCTGGATATCGGGGTGTCGTCGCCTCAGCTGGATGATCCCGAGCGGGGTTTCAGCTTTCTACGCGATGGTCCGCTGGACATGCGCATGGATCCGACCCAGGGCGAAAGTGCTGCTGACTGGTTGGCGCGCGTTGATGAAGCCGAGATGAGCTCGGTGTTCAAGCGCTATGGTGAGGAGCGTTTTGCGCGACGCCTCGCCAGGGCGGTGATCGAGCGCCGTCAGCAGCGTCCCTTCACGCGCACAGCTGACCTGGCCGAGGTGATCAAACAGGCCCATCCGGCCTGGGAAAAAGGCAAGCATCCGGCCACCCGGGTGTTCCAGGCCATGCGCATCCACGTCAATGGCGAGCTGGATCAGCTTGAACTCGCCCTTGACGCCGCACTCGAGGCGTTGGCGCCGGGTGGCCACCTGGTGGTGATCAGCTTTCATTCGCTGGAAGACCGCAGGGTGAAGCGCTTTATCCGCGATCACGTCAAAGGGGATACCAATGTGCCCAAAGGTATACCGTTGCGGGATGATCAGATCGCTCGTCGACTGGAATCCGTGGGCAAGGCCATGAAGGCGAGCCCGCAAGAGGTCGAGGCCAACCCGCGTGCGCGCAGTGCCGTGATGCGTGTGGCGCGCAAGCGCTATTGAGGAAAGCAGATGGCTCAAGGACGACAGGATCTCAACGCCTTTGGCTGGCCGCTTCCGACAGCGCTGTCACCGAGGCTGTTGCTGGTGGCCGCGCTGCTGCTGGCGTGCCTGATGTCGGCGCTTGCCGTCATCAGCGTCAGTCATCAAACCCGCCAGCACTATGCGACCCTTCAGGAGCTCGAGCGAGAGCAGCAGCAGCTGCAGACCGAATGGGGGCAGCTGTTGCTGGAAGAGAGCGCTTGGTCGACTCCTTCGCGGATTGAGCGATTGGCGGTAGAGCGGCTCGAGATGCGCTTGCCGGATATCCATGACATCGAGGTGATTGGGCCATGACCGCGGAGCTCCCTCGGGGTGTGACGCCGCGACGACCTCCGCCCATGGAGCCGATGGGTCGTGCGCGTTACATCGTCATGATGACGCTGATCCTGGTCGGGCTGGGGCTACTTGCCGGACGCATCGTCGACCTGCATGTGATCAATCGAAACTTTCTGCAGGTGCAGGGCGACGCGCGTACCCTGCGCACCGACCCGATACCCGCCCACCGGGGCATGATCACTGATCGCCACGGGGAGCCGCTGGCGATATCCACGCCGGTTGTTACGCTCTGGGCCAATCCCCAGGACCTGCCGGATGACAACATCCAGCGACTGAGGCTGGCTCAGGCACTGGGCCAGGACCTGGATGCGCTCAACGATCGCATCGAGCGGTATAGCGAACGAGAGTTCATGTATCTGCGGCGTCGGATGACCCCAGCCCAGGCCGAGGAAGTGTTGAAACTGAGGGTACCTGGCGTCCATGCCCGGGAAGAGTACAAGCGCTACTACCCGGCGGGAGAGGTGATCGCCCAACTGCTGGGTGTGACCAACGTCGACGACCAGGGGCAGGAGGGGCTGGAGCTGGCCTATCAGTCCTACCTGTCGGGAGAGCCCGGCAAGCGCCGCGTGCTCAAGGATCGTCGTGGCCGCCTGGTGCGGGATCTCGAGGTTCTTCAGGAAGCCGAACCGGGCGGCAACCTCACGCTCTCCATCGACCAACGCCTGCAATACATGGCATACCGCGAGCTGAAGGCTGCGGTGGATGAAAACGATGCCGACGGCGGCGTGCTAGTGATGATGGACGCACGCACCGGCGAAGTGTTGGCCATGGCCAACCAACCCTCGTACAACCCTAACAATCGCGCAGGCCTGGATCCTCAGGGCTTGCGCAACAGGGCCATGGTGGACGTGTTCGAGCCGGGATCGGTGATGAAGCCCTTGGCCATGTCGGCGCTGCTGGAAACCGGCCGGTTTCCCCCCGACTTGGTAGTCGATACCTCCCCCGGCTGGATGCGCATCGATCGCTACACGATCCGTGACGTATCCAACAACGGTGCCTTGACCCTGGCGGGTATCCTGCGCAAGTCCTCCAATATCGGCATGGCCAAGCTGACCTTGCAGCTCGATGATCCGGTGGTGCCTGACCGCTACCGCGCACTGGGCTTCGGGCAGGCGCCGGGCACCGGCTTTCCCGGCGAGGCCACGGGCAACATGCCGGCTCCCGCGGTCTGGTCGAGCAGTCAGTGGGCGGCCTTGTCCTACGGTTACGGTCTGTCGGTCACGGCGCTGCAATTGGCCAGCGCCTATACCTCCATTGCCAATCACGGCGAACGTCTTCCGCCCTCTCTGCTGCGCCTCAGTCGCGAGCCCCAGGGGGAGCAGGTGGTCCAGCCGGACGTGGCTGACCGCGTCCTGGCCATGATGGATGAAGTCGTGGCACCGGGTACCGGCGCTCGCCGGGCCCTGGTTCCCGGTTACAGCGTGGCCGGCAAGACCGGTACCGTGCGCAAGAGCGGCAGTGGCGGTTACGAACAAAATGCCTACCGCGCGCTGTTTGTCGGCATCACGCCGGTGTCGGATCCGCGGATCATCACCGTGGTCATGATTGACCACCCACGGGGCGACGCCTATTACGGTGGTGCCATCGCCGCGCCGGTATTCTCGCGGGTGGCCGGCAGCGCCCTGCGAATTCTCGACGTACCGCCAGATCGCCCCGATGAGGAGGCCGGTACCCCATGATGCAGACCGCGACGGAGCCTGGCATGACCCTTTCTCTGGCACGCCTCAAGGGCGTGCTGCTGCAGTGTTGGCAAGACCTTCCGCTGACGCAGGACGATCAGGACGAGGCGCTGGCGGTGACGCTCAGCACCGACAGTCGCGAGATCGCCGAAGGCGATGTCTTTATCGCGATCCCTGGCGTGGCGGGCGACGGTCGAGCCTTTGTCGATCAGGCTCTGGCCCAGGGGGCACTGATGGTCCTCGCCGAGGCGAAGGAGGACCAGTCCAGGGTCGATGGTCGAGTGCTGTGGTTGCCAGAGCTCGCTGACAGGCTCGGCGAGTTTGCTCGCAGTGTCTACCAGGTACCCGACAGCCTGGAGCTGATCGGGGTGACCGGGACCAATGGCAAGAGTTCAGTGACCCATTATATTGCCGAGCTGTCAGCGGCCATCGGTGTCGACTGCGGGGTGATCGGCACCTTGGGTCACGGGCGTCCTGGCGCTCTTGCTCAGGGCATTCACACCACCCCCCAGCCCTTGGCGCTGCAGCGCCAGCTGGGTGAGTTGGCGGCCTCGGGGCTGCAACGGGTGGCCATGGAAGTGTCCAGCCACGCTCTCGAGCAGGACCGCGTGGCGGGATGTCGCTTCCATGCTGCCGTGTTCACCAATCTCAGTCGTGACCACCTGGACTATCACGGCAGCATGGTGGCCTATGCGGCGGCCAAGGCAAAGCTGTTCAAGCGTCCTGAGCTCGGGCTGGCGGTCGTCAATGGTGACGATCCTCTGGCGCGATTGATGCTGGCCGGGGTGTCCCGTGATACCCGCGTACTGGCCTGCGGTGAGGCGTCTGACGTGTCGCTGCGAGTGCTGGACGTGGAGCCGCATGCCAGCGGCCAGCGCGCGCTGATCGCGACCCCCGACGAAGAGCGAGTGCTGCAGCTGCCGTTGTTGGGGCGCTTCAATCTCGACAACGTGCTGCTGGCGATGGCCAGCCTCTATGGGCTGGGCGCGGGCATCGACGAGCTGGTGGCTGCCGCCGAGCGCTTGACCCCTGTGCCCGGGCGAATGCAGGCCATTCTGCGCGAGCATGCACCGGTGGTGGTCATCGACTACGCCCATACGCCAGATGCCCTGGAGAACGCACTGGCAGCGCTCAAGGCGCATCTGCCTGGGCGGGGCAAGCTATGGTGTCTGGTAGGCTGCGGTGGCGACCGTGACAGCGGTAAGCGCCCGTTGATGGCACAGGTGGCTGCCCGTCACGCCCAAGCTGTGGTGATCACCGATGACAACCCACGCAGCGAGGATCCTGCTGCCATCCGTGAGGCCATGCTGGAGGGGCTGACCGCCGCACAGCGCGCCAGCGCCTGGAATATTGCTGGTCGTGGCGTTGCGATCGCCCGAACGGTGGCGGAAGCGGGTCCCGATGACGTCATTCTGGTGGCCGGCAAGGGGCACGAGACGTACCAGGAAGTGCTTGGCGTCCGCCATGACTTTTCCGACCTGGATGAGGCGCAAGCCGCCCTCGACCAGCGCCCAAGGAGGCTCTAAGCATGCGTCGTGATGAGCTCACCACGCTGTCAGGCGTCTGTCGTGCGCTAGGCCTGTCCGAGGCGGATGTTGAAGACAGCGAGATGGCTTCGATCGTCACCGACACGCGTCAGCTGGTTCCCGGCTCGCTGTTCGTGGCGTTGCGAGGGGAGCGCTTCGACGCTCATGACTTTGTGTCCCAGGCACGCCAGGCCGGTGCGATCGCGGCGGTGGTCGAGCGCGCGGTGGACGATCCGCTGCCACAGCTGGTGGTGGGGGATACGCGGATGGCGCTGGGGCTGCTGGCCAGAGCCCATCGTCGGGCCTGGAAGGGTCCCATCGTCGCGGTGACGGGTAATAGCGGTAAGACGACCGTCAAGCAGATGCTGGCGACGCTGCTCGGCCGCGCAGGCTCGACCCTGGCGACCCAGGGCAATCTGAACAACGATATCGGCGCTCCACTGACGCTGCTGCGGTTGGCGCCCGACCACCGCCAGGCGGTGGTGGAGCTTGGGGCCAACCATCTCGGCGAGATTGCCTGGACAACGGCACTGACCGAGCCCCAGGTGGCGGTGATTACCAATGTGACGGGGGCCCACGTCGGTGAGTTTGGTGGCATGGGACGGATAGCTCAGGCCAAGGGGGAAATCCTGGCCGGGCTGGCCGCCTCCGGGATCGCCGTGCTGAATCGCGATGATCGCTACTTCTCGATGTGGTCAGCCTTGGCGGCGCCGCGCGAGGTCATCGGTTTCGGCTTGACCCGAGAAGCACGCATGAATGCCTCGGAACTGGTCTGTGATGAGCTCGGGCGCTATGCTTTCACGCTGAATTTCGATGGCAGTGTGCTGGGGCGGGTGCAGCTCCCCCTGATGGGCCTGCACAATGTGTCAAACGCTCTGGCAGCCGCCGCAGCGGCCGTGGCAATGGGGCTTTCCGGGGAAGAGGTGGTGGCCGGTCTTGCGCTGGTCACCCCGACGGCCGGGAGACTGACGGTCGAGCAGGGGCTGCGTGACAGTCGGCTGCTGGATGACACCTATAATGCCAACCCAGGGGCAGTCAAGGCGGCGATCGATGCGCTGTTGGGTCTGCCTGGCCCTCATTGGTGTCTGCTCGGCGCCATGGGTGAACTGGGAGCCGCGTCCGATGACCTGCATGCGGACATCGGGCGCTACGCGCGGGAACGCGGTATCACATTTCTCGGCACCCTGGGAGAGGCGGCCAACCCTGCCGCCCAGGCCTTCGGTGAAGGTGGGTGCCATTTTTCTGATCAGGCGGCGATGGTCCGCCACGTGCAGCAACATTTGCCCCAAGGCGCCAGCGTGTTGGTGAAGGGCTCCCGCTCTGCGGGGATGGAGACTGTCGTGGCAGCCTTGCGCCCAGATGTTTCAAGGTGAACCTGATACATGTTGCTTTTCCTGGCTGAAGTGTTGGCGAACTATCAAAGCGCCTTCAACGTCTTTGGTTATCTCACTCTGCGGATGATTCTGGCGACCATCACTGCGCTGGTGCTGTGCCTGTGGTTCGGGCCGCTGATGATCCGCCGGTTGGTCGAACGTCAGATCGGGCAGGCGGTTCGCGATGACGGTCCTCAGTCGCATCTGTCCAAGGCGGGGACACCGACCATGGGCGGTGCGATGATCCTGATGGCCATGGCGGTGAGCACGCTGTTGTGGGGGGACCTGACCAACCACTACGTGTGGGTGGTGCTGCTGGTGACCCTCGGCTTCGGTGCCATCGGTTGGGTCGACGACTATCGCAAGGTCGTGGAGAAAAACCCGCGGGGCCTGCCTGCTCGCTGGAAGTACTTCTGGCAGTCGGTGATTGGTCTGGCGGCTGCGGTGGTTCTGTACGTGACGGCGGCATCGCCGGTGGAAACCAGCCTGATCCTGCCCCTGTTCAAGGACTTCGTCCTGCCCCTGGGCCTGTTCTATATCCTGTTGACCTACCTGGTGATCGTCGGTGCGTCCAACGCGGTGAACCTGACCGATGGCCTGGACGGCCTGGCGATCATGCCGACGGTCATGGTGGCCATGGGGCTTGGGGTGTTTGCCTATGCCAGCGGTAATGCGGTGTTTTCCAGCTACCTGCAGATTCCGATGATTCCCGGTGCCGGTGAACTGGCCGTGTTCTGCGCCACCATCTCCGGCGCTGGCCTCGGTTTTCTCTGGTTCAACACCTATCCCGCCCAGGTCTTCATGGGCGACGTGGGCGCACTTGCCCTGGGGGCTGCGCTGGGTGTGGTCGCGGTGATTGTGCGCCAGGAGGTGGTGCTGTTCATCATGGGCGGCGTGTTCGTCATGGAAACCGTGTCGGTCATTCTTCAGGTGGGCTCCTACAAGCTGACCGGGCGGCGGATCTTCCGCATGGCTCCGCTGCACCATCACTTCGAATTGAAGGGATGGCCTGAGCCGCGTGTGATCGTGAGGTTCTGGATCATCACCGTGGTGCTCGTGCTGCTGGGTCTTGCAACCCTCAAGATTCGCTGAGGCTGACATGAACGCGAGTCGCTCACGCTTGCCGCAGCACCTGGTGGTGCCGGCGTCGATGACGGTGGTGGTGGGTCTTGGGGTATCGGGGGTGGCTATCTGTCGCCATCTGGAGCGCCTTGGCCGAGAGTTCATGGTGGTGGATACCCGCGACGCCCCGCCTGGACTCGATGCGTTTCTGCGTGAGTTTCCCGAGGTGCCGTACCGCCTAGGCCCACTAGCGGGGCTCGTCCTCGATCACGCGCGGGAAGTCGTGCTCAGCCCAGGTGTCGACCCCCATCAGCCGTGCTTTGCAGCCCTTGCCGAGGATCGCCGGGACGATACGGGAGAGCCACGGCTGATCGGCGAGATTGCACTGTTTTGCCGCGCCTGCCAGGCACCGATCGCCGCCATCACCGGCGCCAATGCCAAGTCCACGGTGACCACCCTGGTAGGCGAGATGGCGCGTGAGGCCGGTCGCAAGGTCGCGGTGGGAGGCAATCTCGGTACCCCGGCCCTCGACCTGCTGATACAGGAGCCGTCGGCGGATCTCTACGTGCTGGAGCTGTCCAGCTTTCAGCTCGAGACCACCCCTTGGCTTGGCGCCGAGTCCGCTGCCTTTCTCAACCTGAGTGAGGACCACCTCGATCGCCATGGTGATATGGCGGGCTATCGTCGAGCCAAGCAGCGGATCTTCCGCGGTGCCTCCCATGGGGTCATCAATGCGGAAGACCCTGAGACCTGGCCGGAGTCGTCACTGCCTGCGGTGTCGCGCTTTGGGGTCATGGATCCCGCGCCCGAGCATGATGACTGGGGCGTGGCAGAGCACCAGGGCGAGCCGTGGTTCATGCATGGCCCGCGCCCGTTGTTCCCGGTTTCCCGCATGCGTCAGGTAGGACGCCATCATCAGGCCAACGCCTTGGCCGCCATGGCCATGGGGTATCGGCTCGGATTTCCGCTGGAGGACATGGCCAGCGTGCTTGAGAGGTTTACCGGGCTTGCGCACCGCAGTGAGTGGCTGGCAACGGTAGGGGAGGTCGACTGGATCAATGACTCCAAGGGCACCAACGTCGGCGCCACGCTGGCCGCCATTGCCGGTCTCGGGCCGACCCTCAAGGGGCGGCTCATCCTGCTGGCCGGCGGTGTGGGCAAGGGGGCTGACTTCAGTCCCTTGGCGCAGCCGCTGGGGCACTACGCACGGGAAGCCGTGCTGTTTGGTCAAGACGCGCCGCAGCTGGCACAGGCGTTGGCCGAGCGGGTGCCGGTGACGCGGGTTGACGATCTATGCGCTGCGGTTGAGCGTGCCCGGCACATCGCCGAGCCGGGAGACGTGGTGTTGCTGTCGCCTGCCTGCGCCAGCCTCGACCAGTTCCCCAACTATCTGGCTCGCGGCGAGGCCTTCCGCTCGCTGGTTCACGCTCTGGCCAATGGAGGCCGCACATGAGTCGCCTGTCCCGAACCCGGCATCGTTTCGGTGTCCTGCGCGAGCACCTGTCGACTCGTGATCACAGCTTTGATGGCTGGTTGCTGGTCGCCACCCTGTCGCTGCTGTTGATGGGTTGGATCATGGTGACCTCGGCGTCTACCGAAGTAGCGACCAGCCTGACCGGCAATGCCTGGTACTTCAGTATTCGACACGGCATCTTTGTGCTGGGTGGCCTGACGGTTGGCGCTCTGGCGCTGCGAGTGCCGCTGGCCTGGTGGAAGGCCAATGGCCCGCTGCTGCTGCTGGTCGGGCTGGTGCTTCTGCTGCTGGTGCTGCTGGTGGGGCGTGAGGTCAATGGCAGCCGTCGCTGGCTGTCGATTCCCGGAGTGCCGTTCAATTTGCAGGCTTCCGAGGTAGCCAAGCTCTGCCTGATCACCTACATGGCCGGTTATCTTGAGCGGTTCTTGCCCCAGGTGAGGCGTCAGTGGGGAGCGTTCCTGCGTCCTCTGGTGGTGGTGGGCGTGGTCGCGGTGCTGCTGATTCTCGAGCCGGATTACGGCGGTGTCGTGGTCATGACCAGCTGTGTCATGGGGATGCTGTTGATGGCGGGGGCGCCTTGGGGGCGTTTCATTCTGCTGTTTATTCTGGTGGGGTCTCTCGGCGCCATCCTGGCGGTGGCCGAACCTTACCGGATGGCACGCCTGACCAGTTTTATCGATCCCTGGGCGGACCAGTTCGCCAGTGGTTATCAGCTGACCCAGGCGTTGATCGCCTTTGGGCGCGGCCATTTGATCGGCATGGGCCTGGGAAACAGCGTGCAGAAGCTGTTCTACCTGCCGGAAGCACACACCGATTTCGTGTTTGCGGTGCTGGCTGAAGAGCTCGGCATGATCGGGGCCATCGCCGTGGTTGGCCTGTTCGCCCTGCTGGTATGGCGGGCAATGGCGGTGGGTCGCCGGGCTGAGCTTGCCAGAATGCCCTTCGCTGCGTACCTCAGTTATGGCATTGCGCTGGTGATTGGCGCCCAGGCATTCATCAATATTGCGGTCAGTACCGGCATGCTGCCGACCAAGGGGTTGACCCTGCCGCTACTGTCCTACGGCGGGTCCAGCCTGGTGGTGAGCTGTGTCATGGTGGCACTGCTGCTGCGGGTGGATGTCGAGACCCGCGAGCGATTGCGCCGGCAGTCTCCGACAGCCAAGCGCGAGTCGGGGCGCAGGGCGCCGAGACGAACCCAGGCTGCAGGAGTGAAGCCGTGAGCGAGCAACAGGGAAGGCGAGCATTGATCATGGCCGGCGGCACCGGGGGACATGTTATTCCCGCACTGTCGCTGGCGCGGGGCCTTCAGGCTCAGGGCGTTGAGGTGGCCTGGCTGGGTAGCCCCAGGGGCATAGAGAATCGTCTGGTTCCGGAGGCGGGCATCCCGCTTCACCAGATCGCTGTCAGCGGCTTGCGCGGTAACGGCGCTGCCGGCTGGTTGTTGGCGCCGGTGCGGCTGTCCCGTGCAGTGTGTCAGGCTCGCCAGGTCATTCGTGAATACGACCCCCAGCTGGTGGTCGGGCTGGGCGGCTTCGCCAGCGGCCCCGGTGGGCTGGCGGCGAAGTGGTGTGGCAAGCCACTGGTGATACATGAACAGAACGCGGTCGCCGGCTTGACCAACCGCGCGCTGTCGCGCTTGGCGCGGCGCGTCTATGCCGCCTTTCCCCAGGCCTTTGGCGGCAGGGCAGAGGTGATCGGCAATCCCGTGCGTGAGGATATTGCCGCGCTGGGCGACACCCTGCGCCAGGCCAGCGAGATGCGTGGCCGGCGACTGCGCCTGTTGGTGGTGGGCGGATCCCTGGGTGCCTTGGCGCTCAATCAACAGATGCCCGAGGCGCTGGCCTCGCTCCCGGAAGAGATGCGTCCCGAGGTCCGCCATCAGGCGGGGCGCGACAAGGACCAGGCGACCCGCGAGGGCTACGCCGCCAGCGGCGTCGAGGCACAGGTCAGTGACTTTATCGCGGATATGGCGGCGGCCTATGACTGGGCCGACCTGGTGGTCTGCCGTTCCGGTGCCCTGACCGTGGCCGAGCTGGCTGCGGCGGCAAAGCCAGCCTTGTTCGTGCCATTTCCCCATGCGGTGGACGATCACCAGACGGCCAACGCCCAGGCATTGGTCAGCGCTGGCGCGGCGGCATTGATTCAGCAACGAGACATGAACCCGACGTCTCTGGCACAGCGCCTTGAGACGTTGCTTGAGCCCGACACACTGGCGAGCATGGCGAGCAAGGCACGGGCTGAGGCCCATCTGGACGCCGTGGATCGACTGGTAGCGGGCTGTATGGAGACAGGCTTTGAGTAATCAGACCCAAGGGCCGGTACCCGGCCAAGTGACCCCATCTCCTCTTGCCGGACAAGGCCCGGCCCCCGCACGTGGCCTGGGCATGCGCCGGATTCGTCGCATTCACTTTGTGGGTATCGGTGGCGCCGGCATGTGCGGTATCGCGGAGGTGCTGGCTAACCAGGGCTATCACGTCAGCGGCAGCGATCTGCGCCGCTCATCCGTGGTAGCTCGTCTGGAAAGCTGCGGCGCGCGGGTGTTCATCGGACATGCCGCGGAGCACGCCGATGGCGCGGACGTGGTCGTCGTGTCCACCGCAGTGGCCGAGGACAACCCAGAGCTCAAATGGGCCCACGAACATCGTGTTCCGGTAGTGCGCCGGGCGGAAATGCTGGCTGAGCTGATGCGCTTTCGGCACGGCATCGCGGTCGCCGGCACCCACGGCAAGACCACCACGACGAGCTTGACGGCTACCCTGCTGGGTGAAGGTGGGCTGGATCCCACCTTCGTTATCGGCGGCAAGCTGACCAGTGCTGGCACCAACGCCCAGCTAGGCCAGGGTGACTACCTGGTGGCCGAGGCGGACGAATCCGACGCATCCTTCCTGCACTTGCAGCCCATGGTTAGCATCGTGACCAATATCGATGCCGACCATATGAGCACCTATGGTGGGGATTTCGAGCGGCTGAAGCACACCTTTATCGAGTTTCTGCACAACCTGCCGTTCTACGGCCTTGCAGTGTTGTGCATCGATGATGACAACGTGAGAGGCCTGCTGGACCGTATCAATCGCCAGTTTGTTACCTATGGCTTCTCTGCTGACGCTGACTACCGCATCGAGAACTTCGAGCAGAGTGCTGGTGAAGTCCGCTTTACCGCGGTGCGCCCGGGGGATCTTGAAGATCTCGAGGTGAGGCTGGCCATGCCGGGCCGTCACAACGCGCTGAATGCACTGGCCGCGATTGCCGTGGCGACGGATGCCGGGGTCGAAGCTGGCGCTATCCTCCGAGGGTTGGCCGGGTTTGCCGGTGTCGGGCGTCGGTTCCAGGTTCACGGCAACTTCCCTGCACCCCGGCGTGAGGGCGACGGTGAAGCCGAAGCTGACGTTATGCTGGTCGATGACTATGGCCACCATCCCCGTGAAGTGGAGATGGTGATCAAGGCGGTGCGTGATGGCTGGCCCAGCCGTCGTCTGGTCATGGTGTACCAGCCACACCGTTATTCCCGTACACGGGATCTCTACGAGGACTTCGTGCGCGTGCTGTCCAGCGTCGACACCCTGGTGCTGCTCGACGTCTACAGCGCTGGTGAAGCGCTGCTTCCCGGTGCCGACGGGCGCAGCCTGGCCGGATCGATCCGCCAGCGCGGAGAAGTGGACCCGATCTTTGCCCAGGACAAGACGGAGCTGCCGGCGTTGCTGGCCAAGGTGGTCAAGCCTGGCGACATTCTGATCACTCAAGGCGCGGGCGACGTGGGGGGTATTTCCCAGCGACTGGCCGATGCTCTGCTGCAGTTTGATGAGGTGACACTGTGAACCAACACGCGCAATCCCTTGGCCATGTTGTGGTTGTCTATGGCGGCCACAGCGCCGAGCGTGAGGTCTCCCTGAAGAGTGGTGCAGCGGTGCTGGCCGCTTGTCAGCGCCTGGGTCTGAACGTGACCGGCTACGACCTCGCCGACGGCGGCGTCGCCGGGCTTGAGGCGCTGAGCCCTGACCTGGTATTCATCGCTCTGCACGGCCGGGGCGGTGAGGACGGCTGTCTGCAAGGGGCGCTGGAACTGGCAGGCATTCCCTACACCGGTAGCGGCGTGCTGGCGTCGGCGCTGGGCATGGACAAGATGCGCACCAAGGCGCTGTGGCAGGCGCTGGGGATGCCCACCCCCGAGAGCGTACTGCTGACTCCCTCAGCTGACTGGGATGAGGTCGTCGCGAAGCTGGGTCTGCCACTGGTCGTCAAGCCAGTGCATGAGGGATCGACCATCGGCATCAGCATCGTCAAGAGCCGTTCGGAGCTCGAAAATGCCTATCACGAGGCCGCCAGATTCGACGCCCGAGTGATGGCCGAGCATTTTGTGAGCGGAGACGAATTTACCTTGTCGGTTCTTGGCGACAAGGCGCTTCCGGCCATTCGCGTCGAGGTGCCCAGCGGCTTCTATGACTATGAGGCCAAATACCTGTCCGACGAGACGATCTACCACCTCCCGTGCGGCTTGAGCGAGGCCGAAGAGACGGCGCTGGGCGAGCTGTGCGTCGCCGCTTTCGAAGCCATTGGTTGCCAGGGCTGGGGGCGTGTCGACGTGATGCGGGACGGCGACGGGCGTTTCTGGCTGCTTGAGGTCAATACGGTGCCGGGCATGACCGATCATAGTCTGGTGCCTCAGGCGGCAGCCCACGCCGGGATGAACTTCGACCAGTTGGTACTGGGGATCATCGATACCGCCAGGGAGCGCGGCTGACATGACCCGACGCGGCTCGTCGCTTGGCATCTTTCTGCTCGTCGTCCTGCTGGGGGCGGGCGGTCAGGCGTTATGGCTATGGCTTGATCGTCCCATCGAAAGAGTGTCCATTGGAGGTGAGCTGCATCATGTGGACGCTTCTTATCTCAAGCGACAATTGGCACCCTTGGTACAGGGCAAGACCTGGCTGTCGGTGGATCTGGAGGCCCTGCGGGAAGAAGCGCTCAAGGTCGGCTGGTTGAAGGAAGTGCGCATTCGTCGCGAGTGGCCGAATGCGCTCACCTTCGAACTGGAAGAGCAGCGCCCGGTGGCCCGTTGGAACGATGACAAGCTGTTGAATGCCGAGGGCGAGCCCTTCGCCTACGCTCCGGTAGCGCCCCCTGGCGGTCTGCCGGATATGGCGGGTCCGGTGGGGGCGGGCGCAGAGGTGCTGGCCTACTTCGCCACCCTGGAGCAGCGCTTGGAGCGGATGGGGCTCGACGTGCAGCAGCTGCGCCTCGAGCCACGCGGTGCATGGCGCTTCCAGTTGGCCAGTGGGGTCTGGATCATGCTCGGGCGTGGCGATCTCGAAGCACGCCTCGGGCGTCTCGAAGCCGCTTGGCGAGGTGAGTTGGGCAGTGTGGCGTCGCACATTCGCTACATCGATCTGCGTTACCCCAACGGGGTCTCCGTGGCCTGGCATGGTGAGACGGAGCCGGTCGATGGGGGCGAATCGTCCAATGGCTGAGCGTCGCCTTTAATCGACAAAAGAACGACGGCGATTAAAAGTGGCGACACTCTTGCTGTTCAAAGACAGGTTTTCGAGGTTTCTTTTGTTTAAATGAGCCCGTATCGTGGAATGAATGAACGTCCTGGGCTGGCCGAACAAGTGCACTTGTTTCTATAATCGTCCCAGGTTTTTTTATAACAGCGGCAGGTTCCAAGGTTACGGAATCCGTTCAAGGAGATTTCCCGGCTCATGGCAGGTCCATCCAACGTGTCCAATATGGTAGTCGGGCTGGATATCGGAACATCCAAGGTCGTAGCGATCGTGGGTCAGCCCACCGACGATGGTGGCATCGAAATCGCCGGTATCGGCTCTCACCCTTCCCGAGGTATGAAAAAGGGAGTGGTGATCAATATTGAGTCCACGGTTCAGTCTATTCAGCGTGCGGTGGAAGAAGCGGAATTGATGGCAGGTTGCGACATTCATTCCGTGTATGTCGGCATTGCAGGAAGCCACATCAGTTCCATGAATTCCGACGGGGTCGTGGCCATCAAGGAGCGGGAGGTCGCGCCATCGGATATTGATCGCGTCATCGACTCCGCCAGGGCCAGGGCTATCTCAGAAGGGCAGCGTGTCCTGCATGTATTGCCCCAGGAATTCGCCATCGACACCCAGGGCGGAATTCGCGAGCCGCTGGGCATGTCCGGTGTGCGCCTGGAAGCCCGTGTTCACCTGGTCACCGCGGCGCTCAATGCGGTGCAGAATATCGAAAAGTGTGTGCGTCGCTGTGGCCTGGATGTGGACGCCATTATTCTCGAGCAGTTGGCGTCCAGTCATGCGGTGCTGACCGAAGACGAACGCGAGCTGGGTGTGTGCATGGTGGATATTGGTGGCGGTACCACCGATATTGCCGTATTCACCGAAGGCGCCATCCGTCATACTGCAGTGATTCCGATTGCCGGTGACCAGGTCACCAACGATATCGCCATGGCGCTGCGCACACCCGCGCAGTACGCCGAGGAGATCAAGGTCAAGTATGCCTGCGCTCTGACTCAGCTGGCCTCCAGCGACGAGATGATCAAAGTGCCGAGCGTTGGCGACCGTCCTGCACGGGACCTGTCACGCCAGTCCCTGGCCGAGGTGGTAGAACCTCGCTACGAAGAGCTGTTCACCCTGGTGCGTGACGAACTGCGCCGCAGCGGCTTCGAGGATCTGGTGGCTGCTGGCGTCGTGTTGACCGGCGGAACCTCGCGCATGGAAGGTGTGGTGGAGCTTGCCGAAGAGATATTTCACATGCCGGTCAGGGTGGCCTGTCCGCAGAATGTGAGAGGTCTCGCCGATGTGGTGCGAAATCCGATTTATTCGACGGGTGTCGGTTTGTTACATTACGCTCTACATGAAGCCCGTCAGGGTCGTGCTCACCAAGGGCAGGGTGGCACCACCTCGGCGCAACCGAGGCGCGAGGACGTCTCCCGGCGTGGACCAGAGGAAAGGATTCCGGCGCTGGAAAAGATAAAAGGCTGGTTCAAAGGAAATTTCTGAAAGGGCCGCTCAAGCGGCTCAGGAGACGGGGCAAATGTTCGAAGTCGTAGATAGCGCGCCCTCAAGCAGCGCGGTCATAAAAGTCATCGGTGTCGGTGGCGGCGGCGGCAATGCTGTCAATCACATGGTCGAGAGCAGCATCGAAGGGGTGGAGTTCATCTGCGCCAACACTGATGCTCAGGCGCTCAAGCGGGTGTCAGCCAAGACCGTTCTGCAACTTGGTGGCGAGATCACCAAGGGGCTCGGCGCCGGTGCCAATCCGGAAGTCGGCCGCCAGGCGGCCATGGAAGACCGTGAGCGCATCGCCGAGCTGCTTGGCGGTGCCGATATGGTTTTCATCACGGCTGGCATGGGTGGCGGTACCGGCACCGGTGGCGCGCCAGTGGTCGCCCAGGTGGCCAAGGAACTCGGCATCCTGACCGTTGCCGTGGTCACGCGCCCGTTCCCCTTCGAAGGTCCCAAGCGCATGCGCGCAGCCGAAGAGGGGATGAAGGAGCTGTCCGAGCACGTCGACTCGTTGATCACCATCCCCAACGAAAAGCTGCTGTCCGTTCTGGGCAAGAGCGCCACTCTGCTGACCGCCTTCAGTGCCGCGAATGATGTGCTGCTGGGGGCGGTTCAGGGAATTGCCGAGCTGATCACCAGTCCGGGCATCATCAACGTCGACTTTGCCGACGTCAGAACGGTGATGTCAGAGATGGGCATGGCGATGATGGGAACCGGTGGAGCGACCGGTGAAAATCGCGCTCGCGAAGCCGCCGAGAAGGCCATTCGCAGCCCGCTGCTGGAAGACATCGACCTGCACGGCGCCCGGGGCATTCTGGTCAACATCACGGCAGGGCCAGATCTCTCCATTGGCGAGTTCAACGACGTCGGTGCCACTGTCCAGGAGTTCGCTTCCCAGGACGCCACCATCGTCGTGGGCACCTCCATCGACATGGACATGACCGACGAGTTGCGCGTTACCGTGGTGGCTGCGGGCCTGGATGCTCAGGTGTCGCGTCAGCAGAAGCCTGCCAGCCAGCAGCAGACTCGACGTCCTGAGGCGCGTCAACGCCCCCAGCAGGGTGCGATCAATCGCAGCCAGGGTGGCGCCGGCGTCGCGGCAGCGAGCAAGCCTGAGCCGCAGGAGTCCGCGCGACCCCAGGCCGAGAAGCGCAAGTCACAAGAGCTCGACGATTATTTGGATATCCCGGCGTTCTTGCGTCGGCAGGCGGATTGATCGAAACGAGCGTAGGGTTTTCCGGGTGCGGGCATCGGAAGGCAAGGTTTTTTTGTTGAAACGTCCGTTCGGTGTTATAGTGAACGGTGTTTCATAACCAACGACTGCCTGGCGACTGCACAATGATCAGACAACGCACCCTGAAAAACGTCATCCGCGCGACGGGCGTGGGACTGCACTCCGGCAAGAAGGTGTATCTCACCCTTCGTCCTGCGCCGGTGGACACGGGCATTGTGTTCGTGCGCACCGACCTCGAGCCGGAAGTTCGCATCCCGGCCCAGGCGATGAACGTCACCGACACTACCCTGTGTACTGCCCTGTCCCAGGATGGTGAAAAAGTTGCGACGGTGGAGCACCTGATGTCCGCCTTCGCGGGTCTCGGTATCGACAATGCCTACGTGGATGTCAGCGCGCCGGAAGTGCCCATCATGGACGGCAGCGCCGGACCCTTCGTGTTCCTGATCCAGTCTGCGGGTATTCAGGAGCAGAATGCGGCCAAGAAGTTCATCCGCATCAAGAGCGAGATCAAGGTCACCGAAGGCGACAAGGAAGCGATCTTCCTGCCCCACAAGGGGTTCAAGGTGTCCTTCGCGATCGATTTCGACCATCCTGTGTTCGAAGATCAGAAGCAGACGGCCATGGTGGACTTTTCCACCACCTCGTTCGTCAAGGAAGTGTCCCGCGCGCGGACCTTCGGCTTCATGCGTGATCTCGAGTATCTGCGGTCCAACAATTTAGCCCTTGGCGGTAGCCTCGACAACGCCATCGTGGTGGATGACTACCGCATCGTGAACGACGGTGGTCTGCGTTACGACGATGAATTCGTCAAGCACAAGGTGCTGGATGCCATCGGCGACCTGTACCAGCTGGGACACAGCCTGATTGGCGAGTTCCGCGGCGTGAAGTCCGGGCATGCGCTCAACAATCAGCTGTGCCGTGCCCTGATCGAGCAGCCGGAGGCCTGGGAAATCGTGACCTTCGAGAGCGAGGCCGAGCCCGCTCCGATTTCCTACGCAGCGCCCGCCATGGCGTGATGTCGCGGGTGGCAGGGTGATGTGAGCGTCCCGCAGATCGCCAGTCTCACCTCGCTTGCCATTGCCTGTTGTTGCCCGTGCCCGTACTCGTGACCTGCATCGACGCCGCCCCCAGGGGCGGCGTTTTGCTGTTTGAGAGTTCCGTGGCGAAGGGAGAGTTCCATGTTGAAGGGGGCGGGCGAGCAATGCCGCAAACCGAGTGGACGTCACGAGCGTACGTTGCGAGTGCGCGTCGAGCGTGCTTGCCGCGGCTGGTCGCTAGCGCAGTGTGGTAGGTGGGGTGGCCGGTCGATGAGTTCGTTGCGCGGCCGTGGGCGACACGCTGCTAGCGGTCGGAGCGGGCTTCTGCATGGGCGGCCAGCCGTTCGAGGGCACGCTTCAGACGAGGGTCTTCGATGTCTGCCGCACAGCTCGACAGCTCATCTCCGGCCTCGGCCGGCAGTCGCCTGACCTGTCGGGGGGCGACCTTGGCAGGGCGTACCGGGCGGACCTTGAAGTGAAAGCCGGTGACCGCCTGAAACTCCGGCAGCTGGTGCAGGCTCTCCAGAAGTCGTGGCTGTTCGTAGCGCAGTCGTGTGAGCCAGGCCGCGCCATCGGTGATCAGGGTCAGGCGTCCGTCACGAAAGCCGCCGACAAACAGATGGTCGGCCAGGGGGGCTGTCAGCTCGCTACGCAGGTGCTCCTGGGCACGCTCGATCAGTCGTGCCATGCGCATCAGTCCGCCCAGTTCCCCGCGGCCTCCAAGAAGGCCGGTCATGGACTGGGCGCGGAACCGCTTAACCTTTATACTCATGAGCTTGTGTCTTGGGGTTTCCCAGGATCAATGGAGAGTGTGTCGTTGCCAATGGGTGGCACCGAGACTAGCACGCGACGGAGTTGCCCGACAGCATGACAGCCCTGGAATCACATCGTAGCTGCCCCCGCGAGGCGAGTGCCCGGCGTGTAGCGCGGTGGTGGCTGGCCGGTTTGCTGGTAGGGTGTCTGTTACCGGCCAGCCTGGCGGCGGCCGAGTCGCCCAGAGCGACCGAGCGGCTGGTGCAGATATGTATCATGGCCCCGGCGGTCATACGCGCGCATACCATGCTCAAGGCCTGTCGGCATCGGCTGGCCACTCACCCTCGAGTCTCCCTCACCTATCACCCGGTACGCGCTGATCTGCGCCGGGATACCTTTTATTTGCCTGCGGTCGCTGCACTGGATGTACGCGCGCCAAGGGCTCCCCCTGTCGTTGGCTGACATCAAGGACGTCGTTATTGCGTGAGTTTTCCGATGAGCGGAGAGCTCACTTCAGCCAGTCAATGTCAGGAAGTGTCATGATCAATTCCCTGTTGCGTAAAGTGGTCGGTTCCAAGAACGACCGTGACGTCAAACGTATGTTTCGCCAGGTGCGCGCCGTCAACGAGCTCGAGTCGAGCCTGGAGAGCCTGGACGACGCTGCCCTGAGTGCCCGCACGGCGGAATTCCGTGAGCGTCTGGCCGGGGGCGAGTCGCTGGACGCGCTGCTGCCGGAAGCCTTTGCCACCGTGCGCGAGGCCAGTAAGCGGGTCATGGGCATGCGCCATTTCGATGTACAGCTCATTGGTGGCATGACCCTCAATCGCGGCCGGATCGCCGAGATGAAGACCGGCGAGGGCAAGACCCTGGTAGCCACGCTGGCGGTGTATCTGAATGCGTTGCCCGGCAAGGGCGTGCATGTCGTCACCGTCAACGATTATCTGGCACGGCGCGACGCCAACTGGATGCGCCCTCTGTATGAGTTTCTGGGGCTGTCGGTGGGGGTGATCTACTCCGGCCAGACGTCTGAAGAAAAGCGTGATTCCTACGCCTGCGACATCACCTATGGCACCAACAACGAGTTTGGTTTCGACTACCTGCGCGACAACATGGCGTTTTCGCTGGAGGACAAGGTTCAGCGTGACCTCTACTTCGCCATTGTCGATGAGGTCGACTCGATCCTGATCGATGAAGCTCGCACACCGCTGATCATCTCCGGTGCAGTGGATGAAAACACCGAGCTCTACAAGGTGGTGGATCGCCTGGCCCAGGAGCTTGCTCCGTGCACCGACGAGGAAGATCCCGAGAGCGGCGACTTCACTCTGGACGAGAAGCAAAAGCAGGTAGAGTTGACCGAGGGTGGCCACCATCGAGTGGAGGAGCTGATGCGGGCCCAGGGGCTGCTGGGCGAGGAGGACTCTCTCTACGCCGCGCAGAACCTCAACCTGCTGCAGCACATGCACTCGGCCCTGCGTGCACGACACCTGTACCACGTCGACGTGGACTATATCGTCAGTGACGGTCAGGTCGTGATCGTCGATGAGCATACCGGTCGTACCATGCCCGGCCGCCGCTGGTCGGAAGGCCTGCACCAGGCTGTCGAGGCCAAGGAGGGCGTGACGGTTCAGCGTGAAAGTCAGACGTTGGCCTCGACGACCTTCCAGAACTACTTCCGCCTGTACGAAAAACTGTCCGGCATGACCGGTACTGCGGATACCGAGGCCTTCGAGTTCCGTCAGATCTATGGACTCGACGTGGTGGTCATTCCCACCAATCGCCCGCTGGCGAGAAAGGACATGAATGACCTGGTGTACCTCAGTGCTGAAGAGAAGTATGAGGCCATCATCGAGGACGTCAAGGTACAGGTCGAGGCCGGTCGTCCGGTGCTGGTGGGTACCGCATCCATCGAGACGTCGGAGTATCTGGCAGAGCTGATGCGCAAGTCGGGTATCGACTTCAACGTGCTTAATGCCAAGCAGCACCAGCGCGAAGCCGACATCATCGCCCAGGCCGGTCGTCCCGGTGCCGTCACCATTGCCACCAATATGGCCGGTCGCGGTACCGACATCATGCTGGGGGGCAACTGGGAGGCGGAAGCTGCCACCCTGGACAACCCCTCCGACGCCGATGTCGAAGCGCTCAAGGAGGCTTGGAAAGAGCGTCACGAGGCCGTGCTGGCGGCCGGTGGCCTTCACGTTATCGGTTCTGAGCGCCACGAGTCGCGGCGTATCGACAACCAGTTGCGCGGCCGCTCCGGTCGCCAGGGCGATCCGGGCTCCACGCGCTTCTTCCTGTCCCTCGAAGACAATCTGATGCGTCTGTTCGGCTCCGAGCGTGTGCAGAAGCTCATGCAGGCGCTGGGACTCGAGCGGGGCGAAGCCATCGAGCACAAGATGGTGTCCAATGCGGTGGAGCGTGCCCAGAAGAAGGTCGAGGGTCGCAACTTCGACATCCGCAAGCAGCTGCTTGAATATGATGATGTGGCCAATGACCAGCGCCGTGTGATCTACGAGCAGCGCAACGAGATTCTGGCGGCCAGTGACGTGTCCGAGAATGTGATGGGCATTCGCGAAGAGGTGCTGGACGAGGCGATCAGTGCCTTTGTGCCGCCTCAGAGCCTGCCGGAGCAGTGGGACCTGGCCGGTCTTGAGGCTCACCTCAAGAGCGAGTATCAGCTCGAGGCGCCGGTGGTGCAGTGGGCGGAAGAGGATGACCGGTTCCACGAGGAGCAGCTGCGCGAACGCCTGCAGACTCAGCACCGCGAGACCTATCAGGCCAAGGTGGCCATCGCCGGTGAAGAGCTGATGCGTCGGTTCGAGAAGCAGGTCATGCTGCAGGTGCTGGACACTCGCTGGAAAGAGCACCTCCAGTCGATGGACCACCTGCGTCGCGGCATTCACCTGCGTGGTTATGCGCAGAAAAATCCGAAGCAGGAGTACAAGCGCGAGTCCTTCGAGCTGTTCCAGAATCTGCTGACCAACATCAAGGCCGACGTCACGCGTATCCTCAGTCACGTCCAGGTGCGTGCGCCGGAGGAAGTCGACGCACTCGAGCGTCAGCGGCGCGAAGCCTTGGCTCGGGAAAGCGCCCAGGCGGCCAGTCGGCATGACGAGGCGCCGGCAGCGGAGGACGATGGCCAGCGGCACGTGAATGAGATGGCTGACCAGCGTCCAGTGCGCCGCGATGCCCCCAAGGTCGGTCGCAACGACGCTTGCCCGTGCGGTTCTGGCAAGAAGTACAAGCAGTGCTGCGGCAAGCTCAGCTGAGCAAGCTGCACCGCCGATGATGACGACGACCCCGGGCAATGTCCCGGGGTCGTCTCGACAGCAGGAGACTAACGATGGCAGTGGGTGACAGCAGTTTTCCAGCAATGACGCCGATCGCTGGCGTGCGTCTCGGTACCGCCATGGCCGGGATCAAGAAGCCTGGCCGGCGGGATCTGGTGCTGATTGAGGTGGCCGAAGGGGCCTCTGTGTCGGGCACTTTCACCCGCAACGCCTTCTGCGCTGCGCCGGTGCATGTGGCCAAGGCGCATCTGGCCAGCGCGCCGGCAACTCGCTACCTGGTGATCAATACCGGCAACGCCAATGCGGGCACCGGTGAGATCGGCATGCGCGATGCCAGGGCCACCTGTCAGCAAGTGGCCGACATTGCCGGGGTGAGCAGCGAGCAGGTGCTGCCGTTCTCTACCGGTGTCATTGGCGAGCCTCTGCCCATGGAGCGCCTGCTTGCAGGCCTTCCTGAAGCGGTGGATCAGCTGAGCGACAGTGCCGAAGCCTGGCGCCAGGCCGCCGAAGGCATTCTGACCACAGATACCCGCATCAAGGGCGCCGCGCGCCGCGTGATGCTCAAGGGCGGCGAGGTGGTAATCAATGGGATCGCCAAGGGCTCAGGCATGATTCGCCCGGACATGGCCACCATGCTGGGGTTTGTCGCCACGGATGCGGCCATCGAGCAGGAGGCCCTGGATGCCTGGCTGCGGCACGGGGTGAAAAGGTCGTTCAACAGTATTACCGTCGACTCGGATACCTCGACCAACGACGCGTGCATGCTGATCGCCACCGGGCAAGCCGCTGCCGTGGCTGACGCCGAGGATGAGCGACGCTTTCGCCAGGCCCTGGATGAGGTGCTGGTGAGCCTGGCACAGGCGATCATCCGTGATGGCGAGGGCGCGACCAAGTTCGTCACGCTGGCGGTGTCCGGCGCGCGCAGCGTCGATGAAGCGCGTGAGGTAGCGTTTACCGTGGCCCACTCCCCACTGGTCAAGACCGCGCTCTACGCAAGCGATGCTAACTGGGGGCGTATCCTGGCGGCGGTGGGACGCGCCCAGGTCAATGACTTTGACGTGGACCTGGTCACCATCGACCTGGGGCCGGTGCGCCTGGTGGAGCATGGCGGCAGGGCGACAGGCTACACCGAAGAGGCCGGTAGTGCGGTGATGGCAGGAGAAGAGATCACCATCGCCATCGATCTCGGTCGCGGCGAGGCGTCGGCAACGGTGTGGACATCCGATCTGTCCCACGATTATGTCTCGATCAATGCCGACTACCGTAGCTGATTCATCCGCAAGGCATGATCTGCGGATGAATCTCGCTGTCTGAATCGGTATCCTATGCCGACTTTTATCCTGGCCCACCCGACTGAAAACTGGCGCGGGCATGGCCCGCGAATCCAAGCTGGTAACGTTGAATGAACACTATGGTGAAGAGAAGGGTGCATGTGGCGGCGGCCGCCATCATCAGCCCAGACGGTGACGAAGTGCTGCTGGCCCGGCGTCCTTCCAATGTCGACCACGGCGGCCTGTGGGAGTTTCCCGGCGGCAAGCTGGCGCCCTACGAGACCGGCCTGGAGGCGCTCAAGCGTGAGCTGCATGAAGAGCTCGGTATCGAGATACGTCGTGCCCAGCCGTTGATCCGCATCCACCACGAATATCCTGACAAGCACATCCTGCTCGATGTGTGGCAGGTAAAGGATTTCTCTGGTGAGCCGTTCGGGCGTGAAGGGCAAGCGGTGCGTTGGGTGCCCATGGGTGAGTTGATCGGCTATCCCTTCCCGGCCGCCAATCTGCCGATCCTGCGGGCGGTGATGTTGCCGTCCGAGTACCTCATCAGTGACGAAGAGGCCGATGAGGAGGTGTTTGCCGCTCGCCTGGAGCGTGCGCTGGTCGAAGATGCCGTGCGCCTGGTGCAGTTGCGTGCCAAGACGCTGGACACCGACGCGTATGTGGCGCGTGCCGAGCGGGCTCTGGAACTGTGTCGCCGCCATGGCGCGCGGCTCATGCTCAATGGCGAACCCGAATTGCTCGACCGGGTTGATGCCGACGGCATTCACCTGACCAGCGAGCGCTTGATGGGCCTCGAGCGACGTCCGATTGCCGAGGGCAAGTGGTTGTCGGCGTCTACTCATGACAAGGCACAGCTGGACCAGGCCCACGTGATTGGCTGCGATTTCGTGACGCTGTCTCCGCTGCGCACCACCCCGTCGCACCCGGAAGTGGCGCCCATTGGCTGGCACGATTTCCAGCAGCTGGTGGAACGTGCCGGCATGCCGGTCTATGCACTGGGCGGCATGACCCGCCATGATGCCAATCACGCCCGTGCCGTTGGCGCCCAGGGCATCGCCTCAATTCGCGATTTCTGGAAGTCATAGCGGGCCGTTGAGCACGCATCAGCGATAGCGACACCGTTGCTATCATCAAAGAGCCCCCGCAGGTCAATGACCTGCGGGGGCTCTTGCATCATGCGCCGGGTGGTTGGCTCAGTCCCGGAAGCGGCGGGTCAGCTCGCCATAGGCATCGATGCGGCGATCTCTCAGGTAGGGCCAGATGCGTCGCACCTGCTCGCCGTGATCCAGGTCCAGGGTGACCAGCAGGGTCTGGGCCTCTTCGCCGGCGTGCGCCAGCAGCTCGCCCTGTGGGCCAGCGACGAAGCTGCCGCCCCAGAAGTCGATGCCCGGGCTGACGCCGGAGTGGTCCGGTTCGTGGCCCACCCGGTTGGCGACCAGAACCGGTACGCCATTGGCCACAGCATGGCTGCGCTGGATGATGGTCCAGGCGTCCTTCTGGCGTGTCTTTTCCGCGTCATCGTCATTCGGTGCCCAGCCAATGGCGGTGGGGTACAGCAGCACCTCGGCGCCGGCAAGGGCCATCATGCGTGCCGCTTCCGGATACCATTGATCCCAGCACACCAGGACGCCGAGTCGCCCGACCGAGGTGTCGATGGGGGTGAAGCCCTGGTGATGTGCGGGGTCATGATCTCCCGGGGTGAAGTAGAACTTCTCGTAGAAGCCGGGATCATCGGGAATGTGCATCTTGCGGTAGTGACCCACAGCGCCCTTGGCGCCGTCGTAGACCACTGCCGTGTTGTGATAGATGCCGGGCGCACGACGTTCGAACAGCGAGCCCATCAGCACAATATCGAGTTCGCTGGCGAGTGCCGCCAGGCGTGTCCCGGTGGGCCCGTCCAAGGGTTCGGCGAGATCGAACAGGTCAGGATCTTCGTACTGGCAGAAGTAGTGGGTGGCATGCAGCTCCTGCAGCATCACCAGCTTGGCTCCCTGGCCGGCCAGGTCGCGGATGGCCTGTTCGCTGGCATCCAGGCTGCGTGCCTTGTCGGGCCAGGCCGGTTGTTGCACCAGGCCCACGATCAATTGGCGCGTCATTGGTGTGCTCCTTCAAGGTTGAGAGTGCCGCGGGGCCACTGCATGGTCAGGCAGTGCAGGCTGCCATGCTGACGGATGGCGGCGCTGGCATCGATGGGAATGATGTCACGCTCCGGGAAGGCGCCTGCCAGGGCGTTGAGCGCCGCCAGATCCTGTCGATCGCCGTACACCGGCACCAAAACGGCACCATTGATGATCAGAAAGTTGGCATAGGTAGCCGGTAGCCGATGTCCGTCGTCGCCATCCCGGCACGCGGCTGGCCAGGGCAGGGGAATCAGACGGTAGGGCGAGCCGTTGGCCTGGCGCAGCGCCGTCAATTCCTGCTCCATGGCGTGCAGGTCGGCGTAGTGGGAGTCGGCGGGATCATCGCAGCGCACGTAGGCAATGGTCTCGGCATCGCAGAAACGGGCCAGGGTGTCGACGTGACTGTCGGTATCATCCCCTTCCAGGTGTCCATGGCGAAGCCACAATACTCGCGTAAGCCCAAGCTGGCTGGCGAGCCAGTCCTCGACCTGTTGCCGGGACAGGTCAGGGTTGCGATTAGGGTTGAGCAGGCAGGCTTCGGTGGTCAGCAGGGTGCCTTGCCCGTCGGTTTCGAGAGCGCCACCCTCCATGACAACATCGCTGGTGGTGACGGGGCAGCGTATCCAGTCCGCCGTGACCAGCTGCTGCGTGAGGGTATTGTCGCGATCAGCGCGAAACTTGCCGCCCCAGCCGTTGAAGGTGAGGTCGTGGAAATGCACAGCGTCGCCATCCTGGCTGGCCAGTGGGCCATGATCACGGGCCCAGGTGTCGTCCGCCTCGACCACGACGAGGTGTACTCTGTCGGTAGCGGCACCTCGGGCCATCAGGCGCTGGTGCAGACCATCGCCGCAGGCAGGGTCGGGTACCCCGATGATGACGTGCTGATAGCGGCTGATGACCAGCGCCAGCTGCTCCATCATGGCCTCGATGGCGGGCAGAGTATCGGCCCAGTCGCTGTCAGGGCGGGGCCAGGTCAGCTGGACGGCGTCCTGGGGATGCCACTCGGGAAGCAGGCGGTTCATGGCAGTGTCCTGGAGGTCGAAACGGCGAAATGTAGGCCTGCGAGCAGGAAGATGCAAGGATCTCGCAAATCCCATGCCGTGGCGATGCAGAGGCGTGCAAAAAACCGTACCATGGCGGCCTGCCGACAAGGAAAGAGTCCATGCTTGATCGATTGCCATTTCTGATCGGCTTGCGCTATGTGCGAGCCAAGCGACGCAACCACTTCATCTCCTTCATCTCGCTGACGTCCATGCTGGGGCTCACCCTGGGCGTGGCGGTACTGATTCTGGTGCTGTCAGTGATGAACGGTTTTGACCGAGAGCTACGCCAGCGGGTGCTGGGCATGGTGCCCCACACCCAGATCGAGCAGGCCGGTGGCATGACCGATTGGCAGCCTCTGGCCGAGCGTCTGACCCAGCGCGAGCACGTTATCGGTGCCGCGCCCTATATCCAGCAACAGGGCATGTTCTCCCAGGCCGGACGTAATCAGGGAGCCATGGTCAACGGCATCGATCCGCAGTGGGAAAGCCGCGTTTCCATTGTCGACGAGAACATGTCCCAGGGCTCTCTCGATGACCTGCAGCCGGGTGAGTGGCACATCGTGCTGGGGTCGATCCTTGCCAACAATCTGAGGGTCGATGTCGGTGACAGCGTGACCCTTTTGGTACCCGAAGCCTCGATCACTCCGGCTGGCGTATTCCCGCGTCTGAAGCGCTTCACCGTCAGCGGTATCTTCAGCGTAGGGGCCGACCTGGATGCCAACCTCGCCTATGCCAATATCGAGGACATGCAGACCTTGGCACGCATGGGCGATAGCGTTGGTGGCCTGCGTCTTGAGCTGGATGACCTGTTCCTGGCCGGTCAGGAAACCCAGGCCATCGTCAATGAGCTGGGCGCTGGCTATCGCGGCTACGATTGGACCTTTACCCGTGGCAACCTGTTCCAGGCCATCCAGATGGAGAAGCGCATGATCGGGCTGCTGCTGACGGTGATCATTGCCGTGGCCGCGTTCAATATCGTCTCTACCCTGGTCATGGTGGTGACCGACAAGCATGCCGACATCGCCATTTTGCGCACGATTGGCGCCACGCCTCGTTCGATCATGGGGATCTTCATGGTTCAGGGGATTGCCATCGGCGTGATCGGCATCCTGATAGGGGTTGCGCTGGGCATCTTGCTGGCGCTGACAGTGTCCGACATCATCGCTTTCGTGGAGTCCACACTGGGGATCCATTTCCTCGATGCCGGCGTCTACTTCATCAGCGACCTGCCGTCAGAGCTGATCTGGAGTGATGTGTATCAGATCGTTGCAGCCGCCTTTGTGCTGACCTTCCTGTCCACCCTCTATCCGGCGTGGCGAGCCGCCCGGGTCCAGCCTGCCGAGGTGCTGCGCTATGAGTGATGTTGTCAATCAGCCGGCAGCGACCGAGGCGCCGGCTGCCCAGGCGCCCGGCAAGGTAATGCTGGAATGTCATCAGCTGTCCCGCGTCTACGACGAGGGGCCCGCCGACCTGGTCGTGCTGGATCAGCTGGAGCTCAAGGTGCACGCCGGGGAGCGCGTCGCCGTTGTCGGTAGCTCCGGGTCTGGCAAGACGACCTTGCTCAACCTCCTGGGTGGGCTGGATAGCCCCAGCGCTGGCGAGGTTCGTGTCGATGGAACGGTGCTGCATCAGTTGGGGGACGCCGAGATCGGCCGTTTTCGCAACCGCCACATCGGCTTCGTCTACCAGTTCCATCACTTGCTGGCCGAGTTCTCCGCGCTGGAGAATGTGGCGCTGCCGCTGATCATTCGCGGGAGTCGCAAGCGCGATGCCGAAGACAAGGCGCGGGCGCTGTTGCAGAAGGTGGGGCTGGGGCCGCGTGCGGATCACAAGCCCGGCGAGCTGTCCGGTGGTGAGCGCCAGCGCGCGGCCATTGCCCGCGCCCTGGTGACCGACCCCAGCTTGATGCTGATGGATGAGCCCACCGGAAACCTGGACAAGCACACCGCGGCCAGCATTCTGGCGCTGATGGATGAGCTGGCTGCCAGCGCGCGCTGCGCTTTCGTTATCGTCACCCACGACCCGGAGCTCGCCGCGCATCAGGACCGCGTGTTGCGGCTGGACAATGGTCGCCTCCAGCCCGACTGAAGCGCTTTCGGTAAAATGGCTTCGGTAACATGTGGATGGCCCCGCTGCACGGCAGCGGGGCCATTTTCTTATCTAAGGCGTATCGGGGGCGTAGTGGGAGTATAGCGAGTGATGCGTCAGGAGTGAGCGCGGGCCTGACGGCGGCGGCGCCGCCGCGCCTTCCAGCTGCGCGAGACCTGCCAGCGCCATAGCAGTCGAATGACCACATTGGCGAGGGCGCCGACAATCACTGCAGCCACCAGCGAGCCAAACAGCAGTGACGGCAATATGTCCATCAGCTGTCCTTGCAGCCACTCTGTGGTCAGGCGATGAGGGGCATGCAGTGCCGGTTGCTGCAAGAGCCATGCGCCAAGGCAGTAGTTGCCATAGAAGATGATCGGCATGGTCAGCGGATTGGTGATCCATACCAGGGCGACCGACAGCGGAAGATTGCAGCGGCCGAGGCGCGCGCCAAGTGCCGCTACCACCATTTGGCACGGAATAGGCAGCAGGGCGCTGAACAGGCCGACGCTGAATGCGTTGGCCACGCTACGCCGTGTCAGCACCCACAGCGCGGGGTCAGCAATCAGGTGAGCCATGAAGCGCAACGAGCGCTGCCGACGCAGGGCGTCTGGCGAGGGTAGATAGCGCTTTAGTAGTCGACGCGGCATGGAGTATCAGCTCAAGGCTGCGGATGCGTGGCTATTATCCATACAAGCCGATGCCCTTGCCATGACGTCGGCCAACGCTGTGCCTGAAAGACCTGACCTGGCCGCCGGCAAGGTCTTGTCAGAGAGGAGCAAGTCGCTGTGCAGATGGGGGAGCTGAAAGGGCGCTGAACAAGGGCGGCCACCCGCGCCTCAAGCCCGGGTGACGGGGACAAGGAAGGTCCACCAGCAGGAGTGCCATGGACATGACGGGCGGTCGGTCACTGTATTGGCGTGGCGCTGCCAGGGCGGGACAGCGGTCGCACCAGAGGCGCGGTGGTGGGCCTGCGTGGCCATCACCGGCTGTCAGTCTAGCCAGCGGCGCCACCTTGGGCGGCGCGCTGATCGGCGTGGCGGAGCCTGCCATGTACCTTCTGCTCGCGGTCGCAGTGGCCAGTCTTGCCGCGCGACGCTGGCGGCTGCTGCTGGGTGCATGGGTGGCGCTATGGGTGCTGCTGTCGCTGTTGCAGCAGCAAGGCGCGCGTCTTCCGGCGGGCCTTGCCGGAGTCACCTTGTTGGCTGATGTCCGGGTCGGCGCGGCACGTGAGCTGGCCGGGGCGCAGCGCCTGACGCTGGAGGTCGAGCGCTGTGAACCGATGCTGGCTGACAGGCTTGCCTGCGATCGCCTGGAGCGGGTTCGCGTCACCCATTACCGGGCGGCACATCAGGCAGCCGGTCTCGGCAGCCCGCAGCCGAGTGGACGCATGACGGTGGGCGAGCGCTGGCGCCTGGCGCTGCGTCTGCGGCCGCCAACTGGCTTGGCCAACCCTGGCCGCTTCGACTATGAACGCTGGCTGTGGCAGCAGGGCATTCAGGCGATCGGTGCCGTGGTATCGGAACCCCCGCCGTATCGCCTGGCGCTGGCACCAGAGGATCTGCGCGAGTCGCTGCTGGCCACGCTGGAGGGTCTGGCTTTGGCTGAGCGCACTCGTCGCTGGCTGGCGGCGTTGACGCTGGGTCGGGGCGAGCGCCTGGAGGCACAGGAGTGGCAGCTGCTGAACAGCACTGGAACCACTCATCTGGCGGTCGTGTCCGGGCTGCACGTTGGCTTGGTGGCGGTGCTCGCACTGGGCTGTGGGCGCTGGCTGTCTCGGAGGATTCAGCCTGGACGCTGGCGTCTGGTGCGCTGGCCATGGTGGTGGGCGGGAGGTTTTACCGCTGGCTTCGTCTGGCTGGTGGGTGCCGAGCCCCCGGCACTCAGGGCGCTGGTGATGATTGTCATCGCCCTGTGGGTCGCCGGCGGTCGTCATGCGCCGTCGGCGTGGCAAGGCTTGGCGGTGGCCTGGACGCTGGTGGTACTTATCGATCCGCTGTCGCTCTGGCGTCCGGGGCTATGGTTGTCCTTTGGGGCGGTAGCCGCGTTGATCATCATGTGGCAAGGGCGCGGTCTGAAGCCGCACCAGCGGTCGGGCCGGGGCGTGCAGACGGCGTTGGTCACGCTGGTACGTACCCAGCTTCTGCTGGCGCTTCCCATGGCGGGGCTGGTGCTGGCCTTTACGGGTCAAGTGTCGCTGGTGACGGTGCTGGCGAACCTGGTGGCGGTGCCGCTGGTGTCGCTGATACTGGTGCCGGCGGGCATGCTGGGTTGGGCGGTAGTGCTCGTAGCCCCGCCGCTGGCACTGTGGTGGTGGAAGGGATGGGGTTGGGTGCTGGCGGCACTGCTTGAGCTGCTTGAGGGGCTGTCCTGGCCAGCCGCAATGCTGTGGCTCGATGTCGATATCCGGCTCTCGCTGGCGTTGCTGCTGTGGGGCATTGGCGTCGTCATCTGTCTGCCCGGCATCGGGCGCGGTCTCAAGGGAGGCGCAGTGATCGCTCTGGGCGTTGCCCTGATCAGTCTGGCGCCGGCACGGCCCGACCCCCGTACCGTTCGCCTGGTGGTGTGGGATGTGGGGCAGGGCTTGATGGTCGAAGTCCATACCGCTGGCCATCGGCTGCTGTATGACAGTGGCCCACGCTATGCTTCCGGCTATGCCCCCATCGACGGTATCTGGCCGTCACCCCAGCAGTTTGACCAGGTCATTATCAGCCATGCTGACCTGGACCACTCGGGTGGCGTGGAGCGCCTGGTCGAACAGCATAAGGTGGCGCACTGGTGGCATCCCGCTGGACGGATACCCGGTTTACCTGCTGAGCAAGCTGCCGACGGCTGCCATTGGGGGCAGCAATGGCGCTGGGAGGGCGTCGACTTTCGTTTTCTATGGCCAGGCTCGGATGAGGCTGTCGCGACACTGGAGTCCAATGACCAGTCCTGCGTGTTGCTGGTCAGCTCCCCTGGGGGGAGTGTGCTGATTACCGGCGACGCCAGTCGCCGGGTCGAGCGCTACCTCATCGCTCAGCTGCCTTCGCCGCCGACGGTGCTGGTGGTCGGGCACCATGGCAGTGACGACAGCACCGGCGCCGCACTGATCGACGCCAGGGCGCCGCAGTTGGCGGTAGCCTCCAGCGCCGCCTTCAACCGGTTTGGCCATCCCCATGATGATGTGATTCGGCGGCTTCGGCAGGCAGGCAGCTGTATCCTCGACACAGGGCTCGATGGTCAGCTGGTGATCGATCTGGACAGGGCCGGCGTGCATCTGGTCAGCAGTGGACGCCGGCGTCATCTGCACGGCGGTGTCGAAGGTCTCTGCCATGGGGTAGAATCTCGCCACTGAATCTCGCTGCCCTGTGCAACCTGCTGGTGTGCCAGCGAGCTGGCATCGTCACCAGGCTTGGTCGCGGCTGATGCCGAAAAGGCTGAATGCTGCGCTGATCGACGTGCTGGTGGTCGACGTGCTGGTAGTCGACGTGCTGGTAGTTGACCTGTTGGCAGTCGACCTGCTGGCAGAAACGCAGCAGGTGAACCCAGCCAGGCTGGGTCATGCGACAGGGCTGATTCCCCTTGCAACTGGAGCCAACGTGAGCGAATACTCCGGCTGGGCGCTGTACAAGCGCCTCCTTGGTTACGTCAGGCCGTTCTGGAAGTCCTTTCTTGTCGCGGTGATCGGTTACGCGATCTACGCGGCCTCCAGTACGGCGCTGGCCGAGATGATGAAGCGCCTGATCGACGGCATTCAGAATCCCGACGCAGCGTTTCGACTGTTTTTGCCGCTGTTTGTGGTGGGCATGTTCGGCGCGCGCGGTCTCGGCACCTTCCTCGGCACCTATTTCATGAGCAATGTGGCGCGCAATATGGTTCATCGGCTGCGCTGCGATGTGTTCAATCACATGCTGAGACTACCGGGGCGATTCTTCGACAATCACTCCTCGGGGCATCTGATCTCCCGCGTCACCTATCACGTGGAGCAGGTCACCGGTGCGGGCACCAAGGCCATTACGGTGGTGCTGCAGGAAGGCCTGTTCGTGCTCGGCCTGCTGGGCTATCTGCTGTGGACCAACTGGATGCTGACGCTGCTGTTCATGGCAGTGACGCCATTGATTGGTGGCGTAGTCAGCTATGCCAGCAAGCGATTTCGCAAGATATCCAAGCGCATCCAGCGCTCCATGGGAGATGTCACCCATGTCGCCTCCGAGGCGCTGACCGGCTATCGCGTCGTGCGCACCCACGGGGCAGAGCAATACGAGATGACCCGCTTCCATGACGCCAGTGAGGTCAATCGTCGACAGAGCCTCAAGGAGGCCTTGACCAAGGCCACCAGCACCCCGGTCATCCAGCTGTTGGTCGCCCTGTCGCTGGCGCTGCTGGTGTGGCTGGCGATGTCGCCTGCGCTGATGGACAACATGACCCCAGGCGAATTCGTGGCCTTCATCACTGCAGCGTCGCTGATGGCCAAGCCCATCCGCTCATTGAGCGAGATCAACGGCACCATCCAGAAGGGGATCGCCGCCTCCAGTGAGCTGTTCGGCCTGCTGGACGAGCCGGAGGAAGTCGATAGCGGGAGCTTGGTCCCGGGTCGTCTGCGTGGTGACATTCAGCTCGAGCAGGTGCGTTTCGCCTATGGCAGTGACCAGCCGGAGGTGCTCAAGGGCATTGACCTTAGCGTTCGTCAGGGGGAAATGGTCGCCATCGTGGGACGCTCGGGCAGCGGCAAGTCCACCCTGGTGAGCCTGTTGCCGCGCTTCTATCAAGCCACCGGCGGTCGCATTCTGATTGATGACGTCGCCATTGAGGAGTACCAGCTGACGGCGCTGCGTCAGCAGATCGCCCTGGTCAGTCAGCAGGTCACGCTGTTCAACGCCACCATCGCCGAGAACATCGCCTATGGCGTCCCAGACGCGGATCCTGCCGCGATCGAGGCTGCCGCCAAGGCGGCCCATGCCCACGAGTTCATCGAGCGCATGCCCGGCGGCTACCAGGCGCTGGTCGGAGATAACGGCGTGATGCTGTCAGGCGGACAGCGTCAGCGCATGGCCATCGCCCGGGCGATATTCAAGGATGCGCCGATCCTGGTGCTCGATGAAGCGACCTCTGCGCTCGACACGGAATCCGAGCGCCATATCCAGGCGGCTCTGGAAGAGGTCTGCAAAGGCCGCACGACGCTGGTCATCGCTCACCGCCTGTCGACGATTGAGCGCGCCGATCGCATTCTCGTGATGGAGCAGGGGGAAATCATCGAGCAGGGCAGTCACAGTGAGTTGCTGGAGCGTGAGGGGGCTTACGCCGCCCTGCACCAGCTGCAGTTTCAGGAGGCCTGAATGGGGCTTGGTCAACGCTGGCTCGATGCCGCCTACCGAGGCTCGCCGTGGCTGACCTTGCTGCGCCCGCTGGAGCTTCTGTATCGGCGTGAAGTCGAGCGGCGCGCCAAGGCGTACCGACAGGGTTCTCGCCAGGCCTGGCGAGCGTCCGTACCGGTCATCGTCGTGGGTAATCTGACCCTGGGCGGTACCGGCAAATCCCCGCTGGTGGCCTGGCTTGCTCGGCGCCTGAAGGAGCAGGGTTGCCGCCCTGGAGTGCTCTCGCGCGGCTATGGCGGTAAGTCGGACGCCTATCCACTGCTGCTGACGCCCACCACTGAGGTAGCAGAATGCGGCGATGAGCCTCGGATGCTGGCGGATCAGACCGGACTGCCGGTGGTGGTGGATCCGGACCGCCCGCGTGGCGCTCAGCGCCTCATCGATGAAGGGTGCGACGTGATTGTCACCGATGATGGCCTGCAGCATCACGCCCTGGCTCGCGACATCGAGCTGGTCGTGGTGGATGGCAGGCGCGGGTTCGGCAATCGACGCTGCTTGCCCGCCGGGCCCTTGCGTGAGCCCTTGGCCCGACTTTCCAGTGTTGACGCCCTGTTGATCAATGGCGATGGAGCTGCCAGCTTGCCCGCAGGGTACCGCATGCGGCTCGAGCCTTCAGGCTGGCGCCGGTTGGGGGATTCACGGGTCTATCCGCCGTCACCCTTGCCGTTCGACGGCCCAGTAGTGGCCGTGGCCGGCATCGGGCATCCGCAGCGATTTTTCGCCACCCTGGATGAGCTGGGGGTCGACTACCTGGCTCGGCCTTTCAGCGATCATCATCGTTATACCCCTGCGGATGTAACGACGGACAACGGGCAGCCAATGGTCATGACCGCCAAGGATGCGGTCAAATGCAGGGACCTGGCTCCGACTGATGGCTGGGTGCTGGATGTGGAGGCGCGTCCAGACCCTGACTTTATTCGCTGGTTCGATCAGCGCACGGCTGGTTGGTCGGATGGGCGCCGAGATACGGCGGCAGGCGCCTCCGGCGCTGACGGTATCCAATGACGAGATTCTGAAGTGGGGAGACGATGATGGACAAGGAACTTCTGGCAATGCTGGTGTGCCCCCAATGTCAGGGCAAGCTGCGCTATGACCGCGAGGCCAACGAACTGTGCTGTCTGTATGACGGTCTGGCCTATCCGGTACGAGACGGGATTCCGGTGATGCTGGCAGAGGAAGCCAGGGTCATGGACGTGGACGAGACGCTGAAGAGCCATCCAGGGCGCGGCGAGCCGCAAGGGTAGGGAGCAGTATCGATGCAGGATTTCATTGTCGTGATTCCAGCACGCTACGCCTCGACGCGGTTGCCGGGCAAGCCTCTTGCCGACATCGCCGGGCGTCCCATGGTGGCCAGGGTCTGGGATCTGGCCAAGCGCTCACTGGCAAGTCGAGTCGTGATCGCTACCGACGACCCGCGCATCGAGCAGGCAATGTCTGACCTTGGTGCGGAAGTGGTGATGACCCGTGCGGATCACTCGACCGGCACCGATCGGCTTGCGGAAGTGGTCGATCTGCTGCAGCTGAACGATGAGGCAGTGCTGGTCAATGTTCAGGGCGATGAGCCCTTGCTGCCGCCGGAGCTTGTCAATCAGGTGGCGATTCGCCTGATGCGGGACGAGGGGGCATCGGTCGCGACCCTGGCAGAATCCATTGGCGATGTGGACACCTTGTTCAATCCCAACGTGGTCAAGGTGACCCGTGCCGCCTCGGGGCGGGCGCTGACCTTTACCCGGGCGCCGATGCCGTGGGACCGAGAGGGCTTCCGTGAGCCCCCCAGCGTATTGACCACCGATGCCTGGCTACGCCATATCGGGCTGTATGCGTATCGTGCGGGCTTTTTGCGCGCCTACAGCGAGTGGCTGCCCGCTCCTATCGAGCAGCTGGAGCAGCTGGAGCAATTGCGCGCGTTGCACTACGGACACGCTATTCAGGTGGCCCTGGCAGAGCAGACGCCAGGAGCCGGCGTGGATACAGAGGAGGACCTCGCCCGCGTGCGCGCTCACTTCGAGCAACGGGCGAGAGGAGCCACGCCATGAGACTGGACGATTCGCCCGCGAAGATTCGTGTGCTGTTTGTCTGCCTGGGCAATATCTGCCGCTCGCCGACCGCAGAAGGAGTGTTCCGTCAGCAGGTGCGCGCGTTAGGCCTTGATGACCGCGTCGAGATTGACTCGTGTGGCACCGGCGGCTGGCACATCGGCGAGCCCCCCGATGCACGGGCGCAGCAGGCGGCGAAGCAGCGGGGCATCGATATTTCCGGGTTGCGTGGTAGGCAGCTGTGCCAAGAGGATTTTACGCGTTTCGATGTTGTGCTGGCGATGGACCACGACAACCTCGCCGAGCTGGAGCGATGGATGCCGGCCGATAGCCAGGCTTCCATAGGCTTGTTGATGGAGTGGGCCGGTGAGCCTGGGGCGGCCGTGCCGGACCCTTACTATGAAGGTGGCTTCGATAGGGTCTATGCGATGATCGAGCGGGCCTCCCAGGCGCTTGCGGCAGAGCTGGAACAGCGCCTGGAGGCGGCGAGGTGAAGCTATCCATCGAGCATGACGTGATGCTGTCGGGGGCCAACACGCTCGGCCTGCCCTGCAGAGCGGAGCGAGTAGCCGTCGCCAGGGATCGTCAGCAACTGGCAGCACTGCTGGAGAGCAGCCGCGATGAGCCGGTGACGCTGTTGGCCGGGGGCAGCAACCTGATCCTGCCCAGCGTGCTTCCAGGACTGACGCTTCGGCCCCAGCTGGACTACTGGTGGATCGAGCGTTGCGGCAGCGAGGCCCTGGTGCACGTGGGGGCGGGGGTCAGCTGGCATCGGCTGGTGATGGCCCTGGCTCGCGACGGCTGGTGGGGGCTCGAGAACCTTGCCCTGATTCCCGGTCATTGTGGAGCGGCACCCATACAGAATATCGGTGCCTACGGCGTCGAACTGGCCGACGTGCTGGCCTCGGTGAGCGTTCTTCATCGCGCCGACGGCAGGGCGGAGACGCTGGACGTAGATGCCTGTGGCTTCGGCTACCGGGAGAGTCGCTTCAAGGGGGAGTGGCAGGGGAAGGTGATCATCACCGACCTGATCCTCAAGGTGACTCGCCATGGAGCTCCCAGGCTCGGATATGGCGATCTGGCCCAGCGGGTGAGTGCCAAGGCGTCGGCCCTGGAGGTCGCCGAGGCCGTCTGTCAGGTGCGTCAGGAAAAGTTGCCGGATCCGCAGGTCCTCGGCAACGCCGGCAGTTTTTTCAAGAATCCCGTGGTGGATGCGTATCGGGCTGAGGCATTGGCCGAACAGTTTCCCGCCATGCCCCGCTACCTGCTGGAAGATGGCAGGGTCAAGCTGGCCGCTGGCTGGTTGATTGATCAGTGCGGTTTGAAAGGCTGGCGCGACGGTCACTTCGGCGTTCATGACCGCCAGGCGCTGGTGCTGGTGCATCATGGTGGTGGCGATGCACGGGAGCTGCTGACTTTCGCCGACAAGGTGGCTGGACGGGTGGCAGAGCGCTTTGGGGTTACGCTGGAGAGGGAGCCCCGCCTGGCCTAGGCGATGCTGGCCACGGGCCAAGGTCGCTGAGCACGGTGTCTATCACGTCTGCACAAAAAAACGCCCGCAGCCTTGGCTGCGGGCGTTTTTGGTTGGCCGAGACTAGACGTTGTGACTATCGCCCGTCTTGTCCTGGCTGGCAGCTACCGAGCCTGACTCACGCTTTCGCTGTTCGCGCGGGTCGTTGTGGGCACGGCGACGGCGGCGACGAGCAGGCTTGTCCGTCGCGCTGCTCTTGCTGTCGCTATCGTCTTCTGCCTTGGCTTCAGCTGTCGGGGCCTCAGCAGCCTTGCTCTCAGCTACTGCCTTCGACTCTGCCGGCTTAGCATCAGCCGCCTTCGCTTCAGCCGTTTTGGTCTCGCTCGGCTTGGTCTCGCTCGGCTTTGCTTCGGTCGGCTTGGACTCAGCAGGCTTTGACGCAACAGCCTTGCTGTCAGTCACCGCCTTGGCTTCCGTCGGCTTCGTTTCAGCCGCTTTGGCCTCAGCAGGCTGGGCCTCAACAGCCTTGGACTCGGCAGGCTTGGACTCAACAGCCTTGCTGTCAGTCGCCGCCTTGGCTTCCGTCGGCTTCGCTTCAGCCGTCTTGGACTCAGCAGGCTTGGCTTCAGCGGGCTTGGCTTCAGCGGGCTTGGTCTCGGCAGGCTTGGACTCAACAGCCTTGCTGTCAGTCGCCACCTTGGCTTCCGTCGGCTTCGCTTCAGCCGTTTTGGACTCGGCAGGCTGGGCCTCGACAGCCTTGGTCTCGGCAGGCTTGGACTCAACAGCCTTGCTGTCAGTCGCCGCCTTGGCTTCCGTCGGCTTCACTTCCGCTGTCTTGGTCTCGGCCGACTTGGTCTCGGCAGACTTTGACTCAACGGGCTTAGGCTCAACGGGCTTGGACTCAGCCGCCTTGCTGTCAGCTTCCGCCTTGGTATCAGCTGGCTTGGCTTGCGTAGGCTTGGCTTCTGCCGCCTTGGTCTCAGTCGCCTTACTGTCAGCTTCCGCCTTGGCGTCAGCTGGCTTGGCTTCGGTCGGCTTGGCTTCAGCAGGCTTGGCTTCAGCGGTCTTGCTGTCAGCTTGCTGCTTGGGATCCGCTGCCTTGGCGTCGGTGGGCTTGGCGTCTGCCGTCTTTGCGTCAGCAGCCTTGGACTCAGTCTCCGCCGGGGCGTTGACGTTCTGGCCGGCCTTAGTGGCTGGGGCCTTGGAAGCGTCAGTGGTGCCCGCTTCGGCTGACTGACCATGGTCGTCGCTAGCGGCAGCCTCTGCCTGAAGGCGCTGTTGCTCCTTTACGGCATCGGGATTGATCGCCTGCTTGCGGCTGCGATTGCGCGGATTGTTGCGGGTGCGCTTGGGCTTGGTGTCCTTGGGTGCGTCGCTGGCAGCCGGGCCGTCAGCCTGAGCGGCGCTCTGGCTGTTCTTGGCCGTGGTGGGCTTGGCACTGGATGCCTTGCTGTCGTCGCTCTTGCGAGACTCCTGCTGACGCGGCTCTTGTTGACGCGGCTCTTGCTGGCGTGACGCCTGCTGACGTCCGTCGTCGCGACGTGAGCGCTGACGGTTGTCGTTGCCATCGCTCTTGTCGTTACGGTTGTCGGCCTTGGGCTGACGACGATCCTGCTGGCGGCGGTCCTGACCACTGCTGTCACTGCGACGGTCCTGGTTATCGCTGCGCCCGGCGCGTTGGCTGTTGCTCTGCTGGCGCTGGTTGGTCTGACCGTTGCTGCGACGATTGCGCTGACGTCCGCTGTCGCTACGCTGGCCGCCGTCAGAGCGCTGCTGCCGTTCGGAGGCGTTGACGTTCGTCTTGCGCGTGTCGGAGCGAGCGCTGTCGCTGGTGTCTTCTTCGCCGCCGAGGAAGCGAGCGAAGCCTTTCACCAGGCGCCCAAACAGTCCCGCATTGTGCACGCCCGCCTGACTGGTATTGGCTGCCGGCTGGCGCTGTTGCCGCGCAGGGGTCTGGCGGCTGGCGCGCTGAGGCGCTGCCGGGCGCGCTTCCTTGGCCACTTCTTCCTCGTTGAGAGAAGCGGGGGCGGGAGCGTTATGCACGACGCTCTTCACCGCTGCCTCGGCGCGCTGCACCGGCTTGCCGAACGCAGCGTCGGGTTCCTTGCCGACCTCGGTGTCGGTGGACAGCTCGAAGCTGGAGGCGTGGGCGGTGCCTTCTTCATCGACGTGATCATCGCGCAGGCGCTGCACGTCGTAGTGCGGCGTATCCATGTCCGGGCTGGGCAGCACGACCACGCGCACGCCTTGACGACGCTCGATTTCGGCCAGCACGGCGCGCTTCTCGTTGAGCAGGTAGGTGGCTACCGGCACCGGCAGAATGGCGCGAATCTGCGCGCTGCGCTCCTTCATCGCCTCTTCTTCGATCAGGCGCATCACCGACAGCGACAGCGAGCGGACATCGCGGATAGTGCCCTGACCATCGCAGCGGGGACAGACCACGCCGCTGGTTTCGCCCAGGGAAGGGCGCAGGCGCTGGCGTGACATTTCCATCAAGCCAAAGCGTGAGATGCGTCCGATCTGGACCCGGGCGCGATCAAGCTTGAGGGCATCACGCGCGCGATTCTCGACCTCACGCTGATTGCGTGCGGGCCCCATGTCGATGAAGTCGATGACCACCAGGCCACCGATGTCCCGCAGACGCAGCTGTCGTGCGATTTCGTCGGCAGCCTCGAGGTTGGTCTGCAGTGCGGTCTCTTCAATATCGCTGCCGCGGGTGGCCCGCGCCGAGTTGATGTCGATGGACACCAGCGCCTCGGTGTGATCGATGACGATGGACCCACCGGAGGGCAACTTGACCTCCCGCTCGTAGGCCGTCTCGATCTGTGACTCGATCTGGAAGCGGGAGAACAGCGGTACCTCATCGGCGTACAGCTTGATCTTCTGCTGATAGGAGGGCATCACCTGGCGAATGAAGGAGAGCGCTTCCTGGTGAACCTCGGGGCTGTCGATCAAGACCTCGCCGATGTCCTGGCGCAGGTAGTCGCGCATGGCGCGAATAATGACGTTGGATTCGCGGTAGATCAGGAAAGGCGCAGAACGCTTGCCGGCCTCTTCGGTGATGGACTCCCACACCTGAACCAGATAGTCCAGATCCCACTGGAGTTCTTCCGGGGAGCGCCCGATACCTGCGGTACGGACGATCAGGCCCATCTTGTCAGGCACCGTCAGCTGGCCCATGGCTTCCTTGAGCTGGGCACGTTCCTCGCCTTCGATGCGACGCGAGATACCGCCGGCGCGGGCATTGTTGGGCATGAGGACCAGGAAGCGGCCAGCCAGGCTGACAAAGGTGGTCAGTGCAGCACCCTTGTTGCCACGTTCTTCCTTGTCGACCTGAACGATGACTTCCTGGCCTTCCTTGAGGACTTCCTTGATGCTGGGACGTCCTGAGGGCTCCTTGATGAAGTACTCGCGAGCGATTTCCTTGAGCGGCAGGAAGCCGTGTCGCTCGGCACCAAAGTCGACGAACGCCGCTTCGAGGGAGGGTTCCACGCGGGTGATCTTGCCGCGATAGATGTTGGCTTTTTTCTGTTCCCGGGCACCGGATTCGATGTCCAGGTCGTACAGGCGTTGTCCATCCACCAGGGCGACGCGCAGCTCTTCAGGCTGGGTCGCGTTGATGAGCATCCGTTTCATGTTGTCTCGCAAAATGGGCGCGCCGGAGGGCGCCCATTGGCAACGGCAATGGTGAACCGCTGGTGCAGCGTGCTTGTGCTCAGCGCATGTCGCGGAAGCTGCGCCCGGCCACGACATCCAGCTGCGATCGCCGTGGCATGATCATGTTGAGTACGGGGCGGAGGGAGAACGTGTCTCGGTGGGGCCTTGCCCATCCGGTCCTGCCGTCACCGCCAACACCTGGCATTCAATCGATTCACCGTTGCCGGCCTCCGGCACGGTGTTGTACGTCTCCCGACGACAGTGGAGGGCGACCACTCAGGGTGGAGGCATGTCCGTTGCGTCGGGCGTGATGTTGTCACCTTTACATCGGCGGCGGGATCTCTCAGGGATCGTCGCGGCCTCTGCGGTAAACGCTGTGTCAGTCACATTTCGCTCAGGCCTGCGTGTCTGTCGTGCAGGCGCTTGCTGGGATCAATCGGACCCGGGGAGCGAGAGGGCAATATAACAGTAATGCCAAGGGTCAGCAATTGGCGACAAGCTGCGCTAGAATGGCGTTTTAATGCGGGTTTCCAGTGGAGTGACAGCGTGGCCGAAGGGCGTGACGTACAGTGGGTGGAAGTGACCGAGGGCCAGGTCGGCCAGCGCGTCGATAACTTTTTGATGAGTCGGCTCAAGGGCGCGCCGCGCTCGCTGGTGTACCGGATCGTGCGCAAGGGCGAGGTGCGGGTCAACAAGAAGCGGGTGAAGGCGGACACGCGTCTGGCGCTGGGGGATCTGGTGCGTATCCCGCCGCTCAAGCTGGCGCCACAGGAGGCCGTGCGCGAGGTCAGTGACAACCTGCGCAACCTGCTGGCCGGCAGTGTGCTGTTGGAAGGGCCGGACTGGATGGTGCTGAACAAGCCCTCAGGGCTTGCCGTGCACGGAGGCAGTGGCGTCAAGATCGGCTTGATCGAGGCGCTCCGCCAGGTGCGGGAAGATCTGGATTTTCTTGAGCTGGTGCACCGACTGGACCGTGACACCTCCGGCTGCCTGCTGTTGGCCAAGTCGCGTCCTGCGCTGCTGTCACTCAACCAGTCCTTGAAGCAACACAAGATGAACAAGCAGTACCTGGCGCTGGTGGCCGGGCGCTGGCCCGCCCGACGTGACTTCGTGAGTGCACGCCTGGATCGCTACGACGCCGGCAATGGCGAGCGACGGGTGAGGGTCGATGCGGCGGGCAAGGTGGCGCGTACCCGTTTCGCCGTGCGCGAAACCTTTGCCGGTGCCACCCTGGTCGAGGCGGAGCCGATTACCGGTCGTACCCATCAGATTCGCGTGCATGCGACCCATGGCGGCCATCCATTGCTTGGTGATGACAAGTACGGCAGTCGTGAGGGCGCTCGCCTGAGTCGCGAACTGGGTCTTGAACGGCTGTTCTTGCACGCGGCGTCACTGACGTTTCCCGAGCCGACCAGTCAGCGGCCGGTGCAGATTCGGGCGCCGCTGGATGACGCTCTCGAGGCGGTACTCGAGCGCGCGAGAAGGCGTCAATAAGCCACCTGGTGGTGGTCTCAGGCGGCCAGCTGGCATGTCTTCAGTGGTATCTCGCCTGCACACCTTTTTGTGGCGGTGGCTGCTGCCATGACCAACTCTTCTGGTAAGGAGTCGGCGCTTTGCGGCGACGACTCAGGACAGCCCCAGAGGAGCGATGGCGATGCGTGTGTTGAGCGAGAAGGTGACCTTTGCCGGTCAGGATGGACAGCAGCTGGCGGCGCGCCTGGATCGCCCCGAGGGCAGCGAGCCCCAAGCCGTGGCGATCTTTGCGCACTGTTTTACCTGCACCAAGGATATTCTTGCCGCCAAGCGTATCGCCGCCGGACTGGTATTGCGCGGCGTAGCGGTGCTGCGCTTTGACTTTACTGGGCTGGGACACTCCGAGGGTGAGTTCGCCAACACCCACTTTTCATCGAATGTCGACGACCTGTTGGCGGCCGCTGCTTATCTGGAGGGAATGGGCTTGGCGCCAGGACTGCTGGTCGGGCACTCCCTAGGCGGAGCCGCAGTGCTGGCGGCGGCGGGTCAGCTGCCGGCGGTGAAGGCGGTTGCGACCATCGGTGCTCCGTTCGATCCGGCCCATGTGCTGCATAACTTTGGCGCAAGTCTGGAGCTCATTGAGCGACAAGGCGAAGTCAAGCTGGAGCTGGCGGGTCGCCCCTTCACCATCCGCAAGACCTTTGTCGACGACCTGCGTGAGCAGCGCCAGCGTCAGCGTATCGAGGCGCTAGGGCGCCCCTTGCTGGTGTTGCATGCGCCGGGGGATGAGACCGTCGAGATCGAGAATGCCGCTGCGATATTCGGCGCCGCTCGCCATCCCCGCAGCTTTATCTCCCTGGATGATGCCGACCACCTGCTGACCCGGGCCGCCGACGCCGAGTACGCCGCCGAAGTGGTGGCTAGTTGGGCGTCCCGCTATCTGGGGCTGGTGGCGCCTAAGTCGCTACCGGGGGTGCCCGAAGGGACGACCCGGGTGTCCGAGGCGGACCCCGGCGGGTTTCGCCAGGATGTGCTGGCGGGGGCGCATCATCTGCTGGCGGACGAGCCGCTATCCTATGGCGGAACCAATCTGGGATTTACGCCGTATCAGCTGCTCGCGGCCGCCCTGGGCGCCTGCACGTCGATGACGGTGCGTAGCTATGCCAGGCGCAAGAAGCTGGCCCTCGATGATGTGACGGTGGATGTCAGTCACGACAAGATTCATGCCGTGGACTGTAGCGAATGCGAGGCGAGCGGTGGCAAAATCGACCGCTTCGAACGTGTTCTCCACCTTGCCGGTGCCTTGACCCAGGATGAGCGTGATGCGCTGCTGGCCATCGCCGACCGTTGTCCTGTACATCTCACCCTGGAAGGTCAGGCCCTGGTGGTCACTCGACTGGCGGGCGAACCCCGCTGAGCGGTGGCAGGACACGACCCATGCAGTGAGGGCTCCCCTGCGGTGCCCGCCGAGGAGCCATGTCTTGCGCTACGATCTGACCATATTTGATTGGGATGGCACCCTGATGGACTCCATCGCCCGCATCGTTTCCTGTATGCAGGCGGCGGCCCGAGAGGTCGAGTGGGGCGAGTTGGGTGCTGCCGAGGTGCGCAACATTATCGGTCTGGGGCTGCCTGAGGCGATCGCGACGCTATGCCCCGGCATCTCTCCCGACCACGCAGAAAGGCTGAAAGCGCGATACTCCTGGCACTTCGTCGAGGGAGATTCGACGCCGGTCACCTTCTATCCGGGGGTAGAGGCAGGGCTTGCTGAGCTCTCTCGGCAAGGCGCCTTGGCCGTGGCCACCGGCAAGAGCCGCAAGGGCTTGGATCGGATCTTCCGGCAAAGCGACACCGGGCGTTTCTTTGTGGGAAGCCGGACCGCCGATGAAACTCGCTCGAAGCCGCATCCGCAGATGCTGGAGGAGTTGCTCGCCGAGTGCGGCGTGCCGCCCGAGCGAGCGATCATGATCGGCGACACCGAATATGACATGGAAATGGCGCGGGCCATCGGCATGCCGCGTATGGCGGTCAGCTACGGTGTGCATGACGTGGCAAGGCTTGAGCGCACGCAGCCGGTGCTGATCGCTGATGACTTTGGTCAGGTGCTTGAGCACTTGCGCGGATAGTGGGATGGATCATCGGACGGCTAGCTGACGTCGTGGGTGCAATAGAGCGCCAGGTGGCGGTGATGACGAGTGGACAGCTTGTGCCGCTGTCTGGCTATCCAGAGTGTCGAGGAGTGAGATATGGCAAACACGCCCAAGGATGATCCCTGGACCGAGGGGGAGGAGTCAGTGCAGCCTGCTGCGCCAGAGCGCGGGGGGGATGACAATGCTGAGGTCCTGCGAGAGCGTCAGAGGCTGGTGCAGATCGAGAGCATGGATCGCTGGATACAGGGCGTGCTGGTCGAGCAGCGGCGTGGGCGGCGGTGGAAGCTGTTCTTTCGCTTTGCCTGGCTGCTGCTGGTGGCGGGCGTCATTGCATCGGTGTGGTATGCGTTGACGATGACACCCGACGAGGATGCCGTGCAGGGGGAGCACCTGGCGCTGGTCAGTGTCGAGGGCGTCATCGACAGCGAGTCACCGGCGAACGCCGAACGCCTGATTGAGGGTCTCGAGGCCGCGTGGGAGGCGCCGGATGCTCGCGCCATCGTGCTTCACATCAATAGTCCGGGCGGCAGTCCTGTACAGTCACAGCGGGTGTATCGGGCGATTACGGCGCTGCGTGAACAGGGGGACAAGCCGATCATTGCCGTGATCGAGGACCTCGGCGCAAGCGGTGCCTATTATATGGCGGCGGCTGCGGATGAAATTGTGGCGGCCCCGTCCAGCCTGGTGGGATCCATCGGTGTGATCTATGCCGGATTCGGGCTTGATCAAGTGATCGACGACCTCGGTGTCGAGCGTAGAGTGTTTACCGCGGGTGACAACAAGGCATTTCTCGACCCCTTCTCCGAAATGCGCCCTGATCAGCAGGTGTTCTGGCAGAAGGTGCTTGATACGACCCATCAGCAGTTTATTGACGCGGTCAAGGCCGGTCGTGGCGAACGCCTTGCCGAAGACCCGAAGGTCTTCAGCGGGTTGATCTGGACCGGGGAGCAGGCCCTGGAGCTGGGCTTGGTGGACCGCCTCGGCACTCTCGATGATGAGGCTCGTCACTGGCTGGACGAGCCAGTCATCGAGGACTATACCCCCTCCCAGGACCCGCTGGACCGTCTGGCTCGCCGCTTTGGCGTGTCGCTGGCGCATTGGATGGGGTTGCCCCAGGCAGCGTCGCCGCTGCGCTACCAATTACCTTGAGCCACTGTGCTGTCAGCTGCCTTGAGCCGCGAGCGCTATGAGTTGCCGGGAGTCGTTGCCTGGCGTGTAACGCTGACCACAGAGCATGATCCGCTGCCTTTGCCTCAAGGGGGCGGGTCAGGGCGTCGCCAGCAACGGATCCGCGCCTGCCTCTCGCAGCCATCGGCAGAGCAGGATCAGAGGTAGCCCAATCAAGCTATTGGGGTCGTCTCCCTCGAGTCGTTCGAACAGGGTGATGCCGAGGCCCTCCATGCGGAAGCTGCCGGCGCACTGCAGGGGTTGCTCGCGCTCGACGTAGGCGTCAATCTCGGCGGCGCTGAGCTGCCTGAAGACAACGTCGAAGTGCTGGTGTCCTACCCAGTGTCGTTGGCGGGCGGTGTCGAGCAGGGCGAGGCCGGTGACGAAGCGCACGCGCTCGCCGGAGAACTGAGCCAGCTGAGCGCGCGCACGCTCTGCCGTATGGGGTTTGCCCAGGATCTTGTCGCCAAACACGGCGACCTGGTCGGAACCGATGATCAGGTGCGACGAATAGATGTCCGCCAGGGCCATGGCCTTGGCGGAGGATAGTCGCTGGACCAGGGTTGTGGGAGATTCCTGTGGGCGCGGGCTCTCGTCAATATCGGGGCTGGCCCAGGAGAAGGGCAAGCCCAGGCGCTCGAGCAGTTCGCGGCGCCAGGGTGAGCTGGAAGCCAGGACCAGAGGTGTCATGCCGTTTTCCTTGTCGACAGTGTGGGGTAAGGCCGAGGCGCGGCGGCGTTAACGCCGGGCGTGCCGCGGATGAAAGATGAAACATGGTAACCTATTGAGTACTGGGCTTTGACAGGGGGCAGACGAGTGCCTATCATTGCGCGCCTATGTTGACCTCACGATTGCCCGGCCGGGTCGAGCCCTATAAGCTCGCAGCCCAAGCCGAACACCTTGAAGGCCTGGTGGCACTGGCCGAAATGAGTCGCTTGACCGACGAAGTCGGCGCTCAGCAGGGCGATGCCAGCGCGTGGCTGGAATTCGCCATCGACGCCCAAGGGCGTCGGGTGATCCGGGGGCGCCTGGAGGCCGAATTGCAGCTGCCCTGTCGCCGCTGCCTCGAGCCCATGGCTCAACATGTCGCAAGCGACTTCCTGCTCGGGCTCGTCAGCAGTGACGACCTGGCCGCGGACCTGCCTAGCACCCATGAGCCGGTGCTGGTGGAAAATGAACAGCTGGATCTCCTGGGTGTGATCGAGGATGAACTGATCCTCAGTCTGCCCCAGGTGGTCTACCACGACGAGTCAGAGTGTCCTGTCTCGCGCGACCAGCTGAGCAGCGGGGCAGAGGCCGAAGTTTCGGAAGCGCCCTCTGGCAGCCCCTTTGACGTGCTCAAGCGCCTCAAGGGCAACACCGATACCTGATCGATATTTTGTGGAGTGATTTCCCATGGCAGTTCAACAGAACCGTAAGACTCGTTCCAAGCGCGGCATGCGTCGTAGCCACGACGCCCTGAGCGCGCCGACTCTGTCCCAGGACAAGGAAACTGGTACTACTCACCTGCGTCACCACGTGTCTCCGGACGGCTTCTACCGTGGTCGCAAGGTTGTCGACGTATAAGTCGACAACGGCTGATACTCGCTGGCCGCCGTAATGCGGATCGCCGTTGATGCCATGGGTGGGGACAAAGGTCCTCGCGCCACCGTGGCAGGCGCGGCCAGCGCTGTCATCGAAGACCCCCAGATCGATATCCAGCTGTTTGGCCCCAGGGCCCTGTTGGAAGATGAGATCTCACGCCTGCCGCGGCCTCTGGTCGCGGCGGCGTCGCATTTGCACCTCTGTGATGCCCCAGACGTCATCGCCGCCGACATGCGCGCCTCCCAGGCGCTGCGAAGCGGTGGCCGTTCGAGCATGGCGCGTATGCTGGAGAGTGTTGCAGCAGGTGATGCAGCGGTTGGGGTGAGTCCGGGCAACACCGGCGCTCTGATGGCGCTGTCGCGCCGAGCGCTGGGAATGGTGCCCGGCGTCCCGAGGCCTGCCATCAGCACCGCCATCCCGACGCGGGATGATGGGCGCTGTTATTTGCTTGACCTGGGTGCCAATGTCGATGTTTCGGCAGAGCGATTGGTGGACTTTGCCCTGATGGGCGATATTATGGCCCGCCACGTTGATGGCCTGGTCGCCCCGAGGATCGCGCTGTTGAATGTCGGCGTTGAATCCACGAAGGGTTCTGCTGTGGTCCAGGACGCTGATGCCATGCTGCGACAGCTGCCTGGGCTCAACTATCTGGGGTTTATCGAGGGCGATGGCGTGTTTGCCGGCGAGGCAGACGTCGTGGTCTGCGATGGCTTTGTCGGCAATGTGCTGCTCAAGGCCAGCGAAGGGCTGGCCAAGATGCTGGTAAGGCGCGTTCAAGCCACCTTCGAGGCGCACTGGGGTAGTCGCCTGGTGGGACTGCTGGCGCGCCCAGCCCTTAAACGATTGAAGAGCGAACTGGATCCCGTTCGCTACAATGGCGCCAGTCTGCTTGGGCTGGCCGGGATCGTGATCAAGAGTCATGGCAGCTGTGACGCCCAGGGCTTTCACTACGCCCTGAGACGCGCGTCCCAGGAGGTGCGCCGTGACTTGCCGAGCCGGCTGCACGCCGAGCTCGACCATCGTCGTTTGGCACGGACGCGCACCCGCTGAGGGTGGGCGTGGTGCCGGGCGGCAGCCAACAAGAGCATAGGTGATCAAGATGACACAACCGCTTGCCCTCATCTTCCCTGGGCAGGGGTCGCAACAGATCGGCATGCTGCGCGATCTCGCCGAACGCTACAGCGTGGTGAGAACCACCTTCGAGGAAGCCTCCGAGGCACTGGGCTATGACCTTTGGCAGGTGGTCCAGGAGGGGCCGGAAGAGTCGCTGAATGCAACGGCATGCACGCAGCCAGCGCTGCTGGCATCCAGCGTGGCCATCTGGCGTGTCTGGCAGGAGCTTGAAGGGCCTCGCCCCGGTGCCATGGCTGGCCACAGTCTCGGCGAGTACAGCGCCATGGTGTGCGCGGGAGCGCTGCCGTTTGCAGAAGGTATTCGTCTCGTGCGTCTGCGCGGCGAGGCCATGCAGCAGGCGGTGCCTGCGGGGCAGGGCGCCATGGCGGCCATTCTTGGGCTGGACGACGCTGCGGTAGAGCAGGCCTGTGCGTCCGCCGCTGAAGGCGACGTGGTCTCGGCGGTCAACTACAATGCACCCGGTCAGGTGGTGATTGCGGGCAGCAAGGCGGCCGTAGAGCGTGCCATTGCGGCGTGTCAGGAGGCTGGGGCAAAGCGCGCTATGCCGCTGCCGGTGTCCGTGCCGTCTCACTGTGACTTGATGCGCCCTGCGGCCGAAAAGCTCGAGCAGGCCTTGGCCGAGGTCGAGTTGAAGGCGCCCCGCTATACCGTGATCCAGAACGTGGATGCGCAGGCTCACGCGGACGTGGCTACGCTGCGCACGCGGCTGGTCGAGCAGCTGTATCAGCCGGTGCGCTGGGTCTCCTGTGTCGAGAAGATGGTGGCGGATGGCGCTGATGTCTTTATCGAGTGCGGGCCTGGCAAGGTGCTGACAGGGCTGAACAAGCGCATTTCTCGCGGTACGCGTGGGCTGGCGGTGAATGACCCCGATAGCCTTGCTGCGGCGCTTGAGCTGGCGCGTGAGGTGCCCGCGGTTTGACGGTGGCTGACGCCCTGAAGCGTCGCCTTTTGGCCCGGCAAGAAGTCGGGCAGCAATGACCAAGCAATGGAAGTGACCATGACAACCGAGCCTAGAGTCGCCCTGATCACCGGAGCCAGTCGCGGGATTGGCCGAGCCATTGCCCACGAGCTGGGTCGGCAGGGTCGCATTGTGATCGGCACCGCCACGTCTGATGCTGGTGCAGACCGCATCGACGCGGACCTCAAGGAGCAGGGCATTCAGGGGGCCGGCCGCCGCCTGGACGTGACCGACATGGCCAGCATCGAAGCACTGATGAAGTCCATCAATGACGAATTCGGTGCGCCGACGATCCTGATCAACAATGCTGGCATCACCCGTGACAACCTGCTGATGCGCATGAAAGAGGATGAGTGGGACGGCGTGCTGGATGCCAACCTGAAGTCCGTCTATCGTCTCAGCAAGGCCTGCCTGCGCGGCATGAGCAAGGCTCGTTGGGGGCGTATCGTGTCGATCAGCTCCGTGGTAGCCACCATGGGCAACGCCGGTCAAAGCAACTATGCTGCCGCGAAGGCTGGCATGGAAGGGTTTACTCGCGCCCTGGCGCGCGAAGTGGCATCTCGGGATATCACGGTCAACGCCGTGGCGCCGGGCTTCATTGCCACTGACATGACCGATGCACTGTCTGACGAGCAGCAGGACAAGCTCAAGGGGCAGGTGCCATTGGCTCGTCTGGGCAAACCCGAAGAGATCGCTGCTGCGGTAGGCTTCTTGACCAGTGAGGGCGCAGGCTATATCACTGGTGAAACCCTGCACGTCAATGGCGGCATGAACATGCGTTAAATGCACGCTCTGCGTGTGTTGCGTCGACCCCAAGGGGTCTATAAACTACCCCGCAGTTTAGTTGCGGAATTAACCAGCTGGTCATCAGAACGGCTAACGTGAACGACTGGAGTATGTCTAAATGAGCACCATCGAAGAGCGCGTGAAGAAAGTTGTAGCAGAGCGCCTGAACGTCAAGGAAGAAGATATTCAGAACTCATCTTCCTTCACCGAGGACCTGGGCGCTGATTCCCTGGACACCGTTGAGCTGGTGATGGCGCTGGAAGAGGAATTCGACACCGAAATTCCTGACGAAGAAGCCGAGAAAATTACCACCGTTCAGGAAGCGATCGACTACGTCAACGCCAACCAGTAAGCCCGTCTCGATACGTCGAGTCGGTCTTGCGGTGGCGGACATGTCCGCTTGCTGAAAGGCCGGGGAGTGTACTCCCCCATGAGCCGCTCTGGTTATTCCAGGGCGGCTTTTGCGTGGTCGGCCAGGTACCCTCGAACCAGGTTGCCGGGGGGAGCACAGTGGCATCTGTCTCGGGTATAATGCGCGCAACCGACGGTCCCCTGAGGGCAGGGCCGCAATTTCAAGGAAGTCTGGAGGAAAGCTGATGGCTCGCAGAAGGGTAGTGGTGACCGGCCTTGGTCTGGTCACGCCGGTGGGCAACACCGTCAAGGAAAGCTGGGACAGCATTCTGTCCGGCAAGAGCGGTATCGCGCCCATCGAGCACTTCGATGTCAGCGGCTTCAATACCCGCTTTGGCGGCTCGGTGAAGAACTTCGACATCAGCCCCTATCTCAATCCCAAGGATGCCAGGAAGATGGACCTGTTCATCCAGTACGGGATTGCGGCAGGCGCTCAGGCGATTGAGGATGCGGGCATCGAGTGCACCGACGAAAATGCCGACCGCATCGGTGTAGCCATCGGCTCGGGCATTGGCGGCTTGCCGATGATCGAGCACAATCACAACGCGCTGAACAAGAGTGGCGCCCGGCGTATCTCGCCGTTCTTCGTGCCGGGGTCCATCATCAACATGATCTCCGGCAACCTGGCGATTCAGCACGGCTTCCGTGGTCCCAATATTGCCATCACCACGGCCTGCACCACCGGCACTCACAACATCGGCTACAGTGCCCGCACGATTGCCTACGGCGACGCCGATGTGATGGTCTGTGGTGGCGCCGAGATGGCGACCACGCCGCTGGGTCTTGGTGGTTTCTCGGCCGCTCGTGCGCTGTCGACGCGCAACGACGATCCCCAGTCGGCAAGCCGCCCCTGGGACAAGGATCGCGATGGCTTTGTGCTCTCCGACGGCGCTGGCGTGGTGGTCCTGGAAGAGTACGAGCATGCCAAGGCCCGTGGCGCCACCATCTACGCGGAGCTGATCGGTTTCGGCATGAGTGATGACGCCTACCATATGACGTTGCCACCGGAAGATGGTCGTGGTGCGGCGGCCTCCATGGCCAACGCCATCAAGGATGCCGGTATCGATGCCTCGGAGATCAACTACGTGAACGCTCACGGTACCTCGACGCCTGCCGGTGACCTTGCCGAGAGTCGCGCGGTCGAGAAGGTCATGGGTGCGGCGGCCAATCAGGTGGCCGTCAGTTCCACCAAGTCGATGATCGGTCATCTGCTGGGGGCCGCCGGTGCCGTAGAGGCCGTCTTCAGCATCCTGGCGATCCGTGATCAGGCGCTGCCGCCGACCATCAACCTGGACAACCCCCAGGAAGGCTGCGTGCTGGATTACGTTCCGCACACCGCTCGCGATGCCAAGGTGGATGTCACGCTGTCCAACTCCTTTGGGTTCGGCGGCACCAACGGCACCCTGGTGTTCAAGAAGGTGTAATGGAAGAGCCCGTGCTGCCCCTGAGCGATCGGGGGCTTGCTTATGGTGACGGCCTGTTCGAGACGATTCTGGTGCGTGATGGCCGGCCGCTTCTGTGGGCCGAGCACGTGGATCGGTTGCTGCGAGGGTGTCGAGCGCTGAGTCTGCCGCCTCCGGGGTCGGCCGAGCTGATCGACAGCCTGGCATGTTGCGGCCCGGGGTTGGGGGTGCTCAAGCTGGTGTATACCCGCGGTAGCGGTGGCCGAGGCTATGCGCCTCCCCCGTCGGTGAGTCCGCGCCTGGTGTCGACCTGGTCTTCATTCACGCCGGACGCCCGGCGTTGGCACGAGGGCGTGCAGGTGCGCCTCTGCCGGCTGCGGCTGGCCGCACAGCCGGCGCTGGCGGGCATCAAGCACTTGGCTCGTCTGGAGAATGTCCTGGCACGCAATGAATGGCACGACACCGAGATCGCCGAGGGTCTGATGCTGGATGAGCATGGCGCGGTAGTGGAAGCGACCGCCATGAACGTGTTCTTGCGAGCGTCTGAAGAGGCTCCTGTGGTGACGCCGCCACTCGATCGTTGCGGCGTGGCGGGCACGCTGCGCCAGGCCTTGATCGCGGCCGGAGCGGTCAGCGAGGCGCCGCTGGACGTCGATCAACTACAGGCGGGAGCGTCGCTGTGGGTGGGCAACAGCGTCCAGGGTGTCTGGCCGGTCAAGCAGCTGAGTGACAGCCAAGGGCTGCAACTATCGCGGTGGACGGTCACGCCGTCCGGTAGCTGCCAGTTTCAGCAGCAGGCGCACGCCCTGTTGGGTTACTGAGATGCCGCTGGCTGTCCCTCCGCTTCCCCCTCATGCGGTGCCAACGGATGTTGACCTGCGTCGAATCGGCGCAACCTGATAAGGAATGATCATGCGCACAGCGCTGAAAGCTCTGTTGATTCTTGTGGTGCTGGGTGCCGCCGCAATGTTTGGTGGTTATCAGTACTGGCAGCAGCGCCTTGGGGCCGAGATTACGCTGGACCAGCCTATGCTGTACGAGGTCTCTCCCGGCGACGGATTCAACCGCGTGGTGAGTGAGCTTGAACAGCAGGGCGTGCTGGCCGATGCCTGGGCCTTCAAGTTGCTGACTCGGATCGAGCCCGATCGCGTGCCGTCGCTCAAGGTCGGCGAATATCTGCTGGAGCCGGGCATGAGCGGCATGCAGGTGCTGGATAAACTGGCCAGCGCCGATGTCGTGACCTATAGCGTGACGATTCCGGAAGGCTGGACCTTTCAGCAGATGCGCGACGCTCTCGACGGTGCCGAAAAGCTGGCCCACCTGACGACCGACATGTCCAGCGATGACCTCATGGCAGAGCTTGGGCGAGAGGGTGATCACCCTGAAGGGCGCTTCTTTCCAGACACCTACACCTATCACAAGGGAGTGTCGGACCTGGAAATCCTGCGTCAGGCCATGAAACAGATGGATGACCTGCTAGCCGGCGCCTGGGCCGAGCGCGACGACGACCTGCCGCTGGCGACGCCGTATGAGGCGTTGATCATGGCATCGTTGATCGAGCGCGAGACCGGTGCTCCCGAGGAACGTCGCGAGATCGCTGGCGTGTTCAAGCGACGGATGGAGCGCGGTATGCGGCTGCAGACGGACCCCACGGTCATCTACGGCATGGGAGAGCGCTATGAGGGCAACATCACCCGTGCCGATCTGCGTGAAGCCACCCCTTACAACACCTATGTCATCGATGGCCTGCCGCCGACGCCCATTGCGCTTCCAGGGCGTGCCGCCATTGAGGCAGCGGTGCATCCGGCCGAGGGCGAGACCCTGTATTTCGTGGCGAAAGGGGATGGCACGCATCATTTCTCGCGGACCCTTCGCGAACACAACAACGCCGTCAACCGTTACATTCGTGGCCGCTGACGATAGCGCCATGGGTTGATCCCCTGTTTCCACTACGGTGCTTCATGACTCACGACAAGCAAGAAAAGGCCGGGTTGCCGCGCGGTCGTTTCATCACCCTGGAAGGAGGAGAGGGGGTCGGCAAGTCCACCAACGTCTCCTTCGTGGTTGCCGAGCTCGAGGCGCGCGGTATCGAGGTGGTGCAGACCCGAGAGCCCGGCGGCACGCCGCGGGCCGAAGCCATACGTGAGCTGCTGCTGTCGGCCGCCGAGGAACCCCTGGACAGCGATGCCGAGCTGCTGCTGGTATTCGCCGCCAGGGCGCAGCATCTTGCTCAACGGATACGTCCGGCGCTGGCACGGGGTGCCTGGGTGGTCTGCGATCGCTTTACCGATGCCACCTTTGCCTATCAAGGTGGAGGTCGAGGGCTGTCCTTTGAACGTATTGCGCTGCTTGAGCGGCTGGTGCAGGCGGAGCTGACTCCCGACCTGACGCTGCTGCTCGATATGCCGTTAGAGGTCGCCGAGCAGCGCCTTGCGGCGCGGCTGGATCGCACCAAGACGTCGCGCGATCGCTTTGAACAGGAGCAGCGCGACTTTTTTGAGCGGGTGCGCCTGGCCTATCTCGCGCGGGCTGAACAGGATTCATGGCGGGTGGCGACCATCGACGCCGACGGCAGTCTGGACACAGTCCAGCGGCGTATCCGCCTGGTGCTGGACGAGCGAGTGCAGCAATGGACGTAAGGCATGCCATGGCCGAGCCGATGCCGTGGCTGATGCCGCGCTGGCAGGAGTTGGTGAGGCTGATGGACAGCGCAAGGCTGCCCCACGCCGTGCTGCTGTCGGGACCTCGTGGGCTTGGCAAGCAGACCCTGGCAGAAGCGCTTATCGCCCGTGCTCTTTGTGCTGCACCTGGCGAGACGGCCTGCGGCCACTGTCACGGCTGTCATATGCTGGCGGCAGGCTACCATCCTGACCTGCTGCGCGTGACGCCTGACGAGGGCAAGCGAATGATCCGCGTCGACCCGATTCGTCAGGTCAATGCCTTCGTCTCGCAGACGGCCCAGCAAGGCGGGCGTCGGGTGATCGAGATTCGTCCTGCAGAGGCGATGAACGTGGCCGCCTCGAACGCATTGCTGAAAAGCCTCGAGGAGCCGGGTGAGGACACCCTGTTCGTGCTGGTGTCCGATATGCCGTCCCATTTGTTGCCGACCATTCGTTCTCGCTGCCAGCAGTGGAGCTTGAAGCCCCCCGCGTTGGACGAATGCCTGCCATGGTTGTCCCGTGAGCTTGGCTCCGACGAGGAAGCGCGTTTCTGGTTTCGCGCGGCCGGAGGCTTGCCGCTGGCCGCCCGTGAGCTGGCCGAGCCAGGGTCACGTAGCCTGCGCCAGCAGCTGCATGAAACCTTTGATGCCCTGGTGCGAGGCGCCGAGCCGGTGGCCGAGGCGGCACGCCTGGACCGCCAGGCCATCGATGCCATCCTGTGGTACGGTATCACCTGGCTCGAGGACTTGATTCGTCTCGGCCTTTCCGGTGAAGCCGCGGAGCTGCGCAACCCGGATCTGGCGCCGCTGTATCGGCAGGCCGTCAAGAATGCCCGGGTCCGGGACTGGTTTCGCCTGCTAGATTACGCCCGTGAGCAGCGTCGGCTGCTGGCCGAGGGGGGCAACCCCAATCCCCAACTGGTGCTCGAAGCCTGGCTGGTGCGCTGGGCTGCCCTGTTGCGCTCCTGAACGGCGTTAACGTGCGTTGATATCACTTTGCCGAGCAGGCGGCGCTCACCTGGTCGGGTGATCCCCGCCTGCTGTCAGTGTCCGACAAGAGATTCCGATGTTCATAGATTCCCATTGCCATCTCGATCGCCTTTCCGAGGATACCCACGGAGGAGATCTCGACGCCGCCCTGGAGGCGGCGCGTCAGCGTGGTGTGCAGCAGTTCCTGGCGATCAGTGTGACCCTTGAGGGAGCGCAGAATCTTGCCGCCATTCGGGCCCGGCATGCTGACGTCGTCATGTCGGTAGGCGTGCATCCGCTGCATTCGGTCGAGCATGAGCCCACGGTTGCCGATATCGTTGCCTGCGCCAAGGCGCATCAAGCGGTCGCGATCGGCGAGTCCGGCCTCGACTATCATTACGACAGCGTACCGGTCGATGTGCAGCGAGAGCGCTTTATTCGTCATCTCAAGGCGGCGACCGAGCTATCTCTGCCGATCGTGATTCATACGCGTGAGGCGCGGGAGGAAACGCTGGCCCTGATGCGCGAGCATAGCGACCCCTCGGTAGGTGGGGTGCTCCACTGCTTCACTGAAGACCTGGATATGGCCAGGGAAGCCGTGCGGCTGGGGTTCTACATCTCGCTGTCAGGGATCGTCACCTTCCGCAACGCCAAGCAGGTGAAAGAGGTGGCCCGCCGGGTTCCTCTCGATCGTCTTTTGATCGAGACCGACAGCCCTTATCTGGCTCCGGTGCCACACCGCGGCAAGCCTAATGAACCGGCTTGGGTGGTCGAAGTGGCCCAGTGTATCGCCGACGAGCGGGGGATCAGTGTCGAGGAGGTGGCCATGCAGACCACCGCCAACTTCTATCGTCTGTTTCCTGCGGCAGCCCCCGAGGCGCCGGAGGAAATCAAGCAGGCCTTACGTGATGCCGGCTTCGTCGAATAGCTGGCCGTCTTCAATGAGTAGGCGCCTGTCTTCATTGAGTAGGCGTTAGGGAGAACACGTTCATGCGACTGGATCACATCCTCCAAGGCATTGCCGAATTTGGCGAGCGTCCGCCGCTGGACGAGTGGGCTCCCGCGCTCAGCGGCGAGATGGATCTGGTCATCACCCGTGATGGTCGTTGGGTGCACGAAGGCCGTGATATCGAGCGTCCTGAGCTGGTCAGGCTCTTTGCACGCATCCTACGGCGTGAGTCAGACGGTCAGTACTATCTGGTCACTCCGGTCGAGAAGTGGCGAATACGGGTGGAGGACACCGCGTTCGTCGTGGTGGATGCCGACTATGTCGACCCATGCTGGTGGCTGACGACCAATGTGGGCGAGCGTGTGAGTCTGGGGAAAGCGGCGCGGCTGACCCTGACCACCACGCCCATGGGGGAGTGGGTGCCAGAGGTGGGACTACCGTTCGGACTGAGTGCGCGTCTCGGACGCAACGTGTTCTATCGGCTGGTGGAGCTTGCTGAGGTGAAGGAGGCGGATCTGGGCATCCATAGTGAGGGTGTCTGGCAGCCGTTGGGGCGGCTGGAGGGCGAGTCGCGCTGATGTCTGCTGTTGGTGATAGGTTTCCCTCTTCTTCCGCGGACGCTCAAGCGGGCACGCTGTGGTCGACGCTAACCCCGGAGCAGCAGGCCGTGGTGTCACATCAGCGCGGTCATGCCAGGGTGGCGGCGGTCGCCGGTGCCGGCAAGACCACCACGCTGGTCGCCAGGGTGTTGCACCTGCTGGCCGGTGGCGCCCAGGCTCGGCGCATGATGGTGCTGATGTTCAACCGAGCCGCGCGGGAAGACTTCCAGCAGCGCTTGGCCGCAATGGCGCCGGCGGGTATCGAGTTGCCCGAGGTGCGTACCTTCCATTCCCTCGGCCATCGACTGACGTCCAGTCTGGTGCGCTGGGGCGCCTTGCCTCGACGGGAACTGCTGACCGCTGACTGGCAGCAGGAGCGGCTGTTACGTCAGGCGACCCTTCAGGCCCTGGAAGACGTCGACGAAGACCGTGACGCGGCGTTGGAGCCTGATCGCATCGAGGAGCTGGCGCATTTCTGCGCGCTGGCCAAGGCCGAGGTCATCGAGCCCCAGTTACTGTATGAGCGACTCGAGCTTGGCGATGGAACCCGCCATTTTGTCAGTGCCTTTCACTGTCTCGAAACCCTGATGGCCGACAATGGCGTCATGACCTACTCGGATCTGCTGTTCCGTCCCTTGCTGGCACTGGAAGGAGACGAGGGGCTGCGTCGCCGCGTTGAGGGATTTCTCGACCACGTCATCATTGATGAATACCAGGACATCAATGCCGCCCAGCAGCGGTTACTGGCAGTGCTCGCCGGTGCCCGGGCAGATGTCATGGCCGTGGGGGATGCCAACCAGTGCATCTATGAGTGGCGAGGGGCGCATCCCGACGCCATGCTCGATAACTTTACCCAGGTATTTGGCGCGGCGACCGACTACCCCCTGTCCACCACCTTTCGTCATGGTCATGCCCTGGCCCTGGCCGCCAATCATGCCATTGCCGGCAATGGCCGGGGGGCGGATCAGCTGTGTATCGCCGGGCCCAGCACGCCGCAGACAAGCCTGTCGGTGGCCCGAGGCGCGAGTGCCTTTCTGGAGACACTGGCGGCGTGGCAGCAGCAGGGCCGCTGTCTCAGCGACGCCTGCCTGCTGGTGCGCAGCTGGACCCTGTCGGTGCCTTTGCAGCTGGCGCTGTTGCGAGAAGGCATTCCCTTTCGCCTGGCCCGCGAGGACCGGTTCGTCTTTCGGCTTCCGTTGGTCGAGGCCCTGGCCGGTTATCTATCTCTTGCCCTGTGGCCGGAGCAGCTGCGCGATCCTGCCGCGTTGATGCCGATGTTCGCCCAGCCGACCTGCTTTGTGCCCCGGGAGGTGCTGTCCTCGCTGGTACAGCGCCTGGCCGAGACTCAGGCTTGGCCGGGGCCGGGTGACGCCCTGCTTGAGCGGCTCAAACCTCATCAGAAGCGCACGCTGAAGCGTCGCTGGGCGCTGCTGTGCGAGCTGCCTCGACTGTCGCGCCTGAGTGCGGATGCGCTGCTGGAGCACGTTGTCGCCGAAGTCGAGGCCGAAAAGGTGCTCAAGCGAGCCGCATCGCGACGTGACAAGGGCGAGGAGGACGTGCGCCTGCTCGACGTGCTGATCGAGCAGGCGCGCGAGGTCAAGGACGTCGCCACCTTCATCGAGCTGTTGCGACGACCGGTGGAAAACCAGGAGCAGGGCGTGCTGATCAATACCGTGCATGGCGCCAAGGGACTGGAATGGCCGTTGGTGATCGTCGGCTCCGTCAATGAAGAAGACTTCCCGCACTACAGTCGCGACAACCCGCTATCGCCTCAACGACTCGAGGAAGAGCGTCGCCTGTACTACGTCGCCATTACCCGCGCCATCGAGCGGCTGGTCGTGTTGCATGACGGTGGCGACCACCGGCCGAGTCGTTTCATTCAGGAAAGCGCCTGCCAGGACGCCAGCGCGGTGGCCGAGGCTCTGTATGCTGGCACCAGTGAAGCGCCGCCGGCACCGTCGGAGCCTCTCAAGGTGGCGGCGCCGGCTCTGATCCAGCGCTACCTGGCGGCGATCGGTCAGAGCCTGACGCTCTCCGCGGCGGAGCGGGCCCGGACTGACGGCGAGTATCGTGTCGGTGAGCGTGTTCGCCATGGGGTCTTTGGTGACGGCGAGGTCGCCGTCGTCGAAGGAGATCCTGCCAATCCGGTCATCGAAGTGCGTTTTGACCACGCCGGCAAGCGCCGACTGATCGCTCGCCGTGCCCCCATCGAGCGGCTGGGCCATCCCGTCTGAGCGCCGTCTTCCAAGGGTGACGCTAGCCTGTGACGTTGGCGTTGTGGACGGCAACGCCTATGCTGTCGGTTCCTTTGTCGAAACGGAGTTCGCCATGGTGCATCCATTGATCGATGCCGAGACCCTGCGCCAGGCGCTGGAAAGCGAGACACCGCCGCTCGTGCTGGACTGTCGGGTTCGGCTTGGAGATCCCCAGGCTGGCGCGGCGTTGTGGCGACAGGCCCACGTGCCGGGTAGCCTGCATCTCGACCTGGACCGTGATCTATCCGGTCCGAGCGACGGTCCTGGCGGGCGGCACCCGCTGCCCACCCAAAGCGATTTTGCCGCCTCCCTGCAGCGGCTCGGGGTATCGCCACGGCAGCCGCTGGTAGTGGTGGATGACACCTCCGGTCAGCTGGCCGCTGCACGGGCCTGGTGGATGCTGTCGATATGGGCGGGTCACCCCCATGTCAGGCTGCTGGATGGCGGCCTTGGCGCCTGGGAAGAGATTGCCGGGGACTGGGAGGTTGGCGAGGCTGCTCCGCGGGAGCCGTCGAGCTGGCAGCCTGAGTTCGACACCAGCGGCATCGTCTCCCTGAATGAGCTGGTGGCAAGCGAGGTGCTGAAGGTGGATGCCAGGGCAGGAGAGCGGTTTCGCGGTGAAGTGGAGCCGCTGGACCCCCGCGCGGGCCACATACCCGGCGCCGTCAGCCGGCCCTGCAGCCTGAATCTGGACGAACATGGACGCTTCAAGCCGGCCGAGGCGCTCGACCGCGAACTGCCCCAGGCCGATAGCATCGTCGCCTATTGCGGTTCTGGGGTGACCGCCTGTCATAACCTGCTGGCCTATCGGCTTGCCGGACGTCCGCTGCCCCGGCTCTATGTCGGTTCCTGGAGCGAGTGGAGCAGCGATCCGGCGCTGCCCGCCGAGGTAGGCCCGTCAGCATCATCATCGCCGGACTGACGTGGGATGGTGAGCGCTGACGGGGCAGGCGAGGGCGTCAGTAGGAGGGTGTCAGGAGGAGGGCGACCGAGGGGCTGAACTGGCCGGTACCTCGTCGCCAGGGCGCCGTTCTAGTCGCGCCAGCAGCATGGCGTTGGCGGTGTTCCCCATCACGTTCAAGGCGGTGCGGAAGCCATCGGTAAAGCGGTCCACGCCGGCCACGACCGCAACGCCTTCCAGCGGCAAGCCTGCGGCAGACAGCACGGTGCTCATGGCAACCAGGCCGGCACCGGGCACCCCGGCGGTGGAGAATGACACCAGCAGGCCGGTCGCAAAGATGGTGGCCGCCAGCGTAAGCGTGATGTCGACTCCGAACAGCTGGGCAACGAACAGCGCGTTGAAGCCTTGCAGCACCGCAGCACCATCACGCTTGAGCGCCGTGCCGAAGGGTAGGGCAAAGGCGCTCAGCTGACTGGGTGCGCCGTAATCTCTGGCGTTGTTGAGGGCGATGGGTAGGGTGGCATTGGAACTTGCCGTACCCAGGGCGAAGCTCAGCGCCTCGCCGAAGTGGCGCAGGTAGGCCAAGGGGCGCGCACCGGCAACGGCCAGCAGCGCCAGGTAGAAGACCGCCATGGCCGCAATGGCCGCAAGCAGACCGATGACGTAAAGCCCCAGCTTCAATAGCAGGTCGAAGCCTTGGGTCGCCACCACCGAGGCGATCAAGGCAAACACCCCGATCGGGGCCAGGCGCAGCACCATCGACAGGATCTTCAGGGTGATGTCGTAGCCGCTCTGCAGCACGTCGATCAAGGGCCGGCTCTGCTCCGGTAGCTGGCGTGCAGCAATGCCAACCATGGCCGCTGCCAGGATGATCTGCAGCAGGTTGGCCTGGGCCAGAGCTTCGAAGGGATTTTTCGGTACCAGGCCCACAAGCCATTGGGCGAGGGGCGTTGGGTCCCTTGCCTCGATGCTGGCAGAGCCGGCGCCGTCGACGCCGAGGCCAGGTGTCAGCCAGGCGGCGACCCCCATGCCGATGGCCAGAGCGACGGCGCTGGTGACAACGTAAAGCAGCAGCAGTTTGCCGGCGTAGCGGCCAACGTTCTCGCTGCGATCCACCTGGGTGAAGCTCAGTACCAGAGCGCAGAAGACCAGAGGTACCACGATGAACTGCAGCAGGCGCAGGAAGATCTGGCCCAAGGGGGTCAGCAGCTGGGTATCCAGCGCCGCCGCGAGCTCAGGAATGAACAGATTGATACCACCGCCGGCCACGATCCCGAGGATCAGGGCCAGCAGTATTTGACGGGTATGGGCCATGCTATCTCCCGGTGAAGAGGTTCGAGTTGGGGCTCACCCCCCGAGTGGCGAGCAAGCCAGTCGTCTACAGAGGTGGCTCTGGCTCAGCGTTGAGGGCGTCTGGCCCAGATGAGCGGGGGCACACTATTGAGTGCCGCCAAGCGCTTGGCAAGCGTTCCAATAGACCGATTTGTTATGACGTTAATGTATTGTCACGAAACAAAAAAGCGGACGGGGTTTGCCCGTCCGCTGATGTCTTGCAGTGCCGCCTAAGCCGAGCGTCACATATTCGGGTAGTTGGGCCCACCGCCGCCCTCTGGGGCGACCCAGGTAATGTTCTGGGCAGGATCCTTGATGTCACAGGTCTTGCAGTGCACGCAGTTCTGGAAGTTGATCTGGAAGCGTGGGCTGCCGTCTTCACCTTCGACCACTTCGTAGACACCGGCCGGGCAGTAGCGCTGTGCGGGCTCGGCGTACTCGGGGAGATTCTTGTGAATCGGAATGTCCGGGTCGGTCAGGCGCAGGTGGCAGGGCTGGTCTTCCTCGTGATTGGTGTTGGAGAGGAACACCGAGGACGATTTGTCGAAGGACAGCTTGCCATCCGGCTTGGGGTAGTCGATCTTCTCGAACTGACTCGCCGGCTTTAGCGCAGCGTGATCCGGCGTGGTGTCATGCACGCGTGGAAGCTTGCCGCCCAGAAGCTGATCAACGAAGTTGTAGGCGCCGCCGCCGACGGTGCCATACTTGTGAATGGCGGGGCCAAAGCTGGCGCTTTGCTCGAGCTCCTTGTAGGCCCAGCTGTCCTGCCAGCGGCGCTCGAAAGTGCTCAGCTCGTCGCCACCTTCAGAGGCCTGTGCCAGGGCGTCAAAGACGCTTTCGGCCGCCACCAGGCCGGACTTCATGGCGGTATGGATGCCCTTGATCTTGGCGAAGTTCAGGGTGCCGGCGTCGCAACCGATCAGCAGACCACCCGGGAAGGTCATCTTGGGCAGGCAGTTGAGCCCGCCCTTGGCAATCGCGCGGGCGCCGTAGGCCACTCGCTTGCCCCCCTGCAGATGCTGGCTCAGCACGGGATGGTGCTTCATGCGCTGGAATTCGTCGAAGGGCGAGAGGTAAGGGTTCTGGTATCCCAGGTCCATGATCAGGCCGACGACGACCTGCTGATTCTCGGCGTGGTAGAGGAACCAGCCGCCATGACTATCCTTGTCGAGAGGCCAGCCAGAGCCATGCAGGACGAGGCCGGGTTGGTGCTGCTCGGCGGGCACATCCCACAGCTCCTTCAGGCCAATGCCGTAGTGCTGGGGGTCCTTGCCGGCATCAAGCTGGAACTCGCGAATCAGGCGTTTACCAATGTGGCCCCGTGCGCCCTCTGCAAACAGCGTGTACTTGGCCCGCAGTTCCATGCCGGGCATGTAGCCGCCTTTTTCGCTGCCGTCTGCGGCGACCCCCATATCGCCAATAAGAATGCCGCGGACCACACCATCCTCGACGATGGCGTCCTGTGCGGCGAAGCCGGGGAAAATTTCCACGCCCAGTGATTCGGCTTGCTCCGCCAGCCAGCGGCAAAGATTGCCGGCGCTGATGACATAGCGGGTCAGGTCGCCACCGGTGTTGTGCATGGACTTTGGCACCAGCGCGTTGGGCAGTTTCTGGGCCTTCTCGGCGTCCTTGAGCAAGTAGACTTCATCGCGGGTGGCTGGAGTGGACAGCGGAGCGCCGCGCTCCTCCCAGTCGGGGAACAGTTCAAACAGGGCGCGGGGCTCGAGCACTGCACCGGAAAGAATATGAGCGCCGACCTCTGAGCCTTTCTCGACAACGCACACCGTAAGTTCCTGCTCTGCCTCATTGGCTTGCTGCATCAAGCGGCATGCAGCGGCGAGGCCAGAGGGGCCGGCGCCAACGATGACCACATCAAACTCCATGGTGTCGCGTTCTACTTGTTCTGACATCTGGTGCTTTCCTCCTCAGGAAGACGCCGGCTGCCACCAACGTCTTACAGATTTTAAACGGTCGTTTGCTTCACGGTATAACTCATGATAGGCATAATAGCGTCGTCAGGTCATCCTTACGATGGTCGACTGTTGGCACAGCGCAGGGCGCCTTGCTGGGGATTGTTGCGCACGGCCGGGCTGTGGCACATTGAAGGAGCCGCTGCAGGCCCTATCAAACGCTTGCGTGAAGCGCCGCGACCTCGGGGCCGAGTCCACGCAGACGCCGGAATGAAAGGCGTTGGCGCGTTGGGGCGAGGTTGTTGGTGGGCCACGACGACGGTGGGAGAGGACCCGGCAGCGCTGTGTCAGGCAGGTAGCGGATGCTGCCCAGGGTGTTGCGTTATGCGCTAACTCCATGAGTGCATAGCGAAATGTTCTTGAATCGGCGGCTTGATGCAAGACGTCGAAGGGTGAGTCGATAGATAGTCGGCTCGCCGGTGTAGCGCTCAAGTGTGCAGAGGAAGCGTCGGTAGCGGAGAATGCCCCAGCGGCGTCGGGGTCAGGGCAGCGCCCGGTGCTCGGCCGTGCTGTATGTCGGCGAGCGTGGCGGCTCCGTCGGGGGCGACACACCGTGCCAGCGTTTTCTTGAGGATTCCTTCCTTTTATTCAGGGTTCCCCAGTGAACCAAGTGAGGACGACATGAAAGTACTCGTCGCGGTCAAACGCGTCATTGATTACAACGTCAAGATTCGCGTCAAGCCGGACGGCAGTGATGTGGACCTGACCAACGTCAAGATGGCCATGAATCCTTTCTGCGAAATCGCCGTGGAAGAGGCCGTCCGACTCAAGGAGCAGGGCGTAGCGACCGAAGTCGTGGCGGTGACCGTTGGTCCCAAGGCGGCCCAGGAGCAGCTTCGCACCGCCTTGGCGTTAGGAGCTGACCGTGCCATTCACGTCGAGAGCGACGAGCGAGTGGAATCCCTGGGCGCCGCCAAGGCGCTGGCCAAGGTGGTCGAGAAGGAGGCCCCGCAGCTGGTGATTCTCGGCAAGCAGGCCATCGATTCCGACAACAACCAGACCGGCCAGATGCTGGCGGCCCTGACGGGCATGCCTCAGGGTACCTTCGCGTCCGCGGTGGAAGTGGACGGCGAGACACTGAAGGTGGTGCGCGAGATTGACGGCGGACTGCAGACCGTGGCGCTCAAGCTGCCGGCCGTCGTGACGACCGACCTGCGCCTGAACGAGCCGCGCTACGCCAAGTTGCCTGACATCATGAAGGCGAAGAAGAAGCCCCTGGACGTGCTGACCCCGGCAGAGCTCGGAGTCGAGGTGGCCAGCGGGCTTACCCTGGTCAAGGTCGAGCCGCCGGCCGAGCGCCAGGGCGGTGTCAAGGTAGGCTCCGTGGATGAGCTGGTCGACAAACTGAAGAACGAAGCGAAGGTGATTGCATGAGCATCCTGGTTCTCGCAGAACATCATGACGGTCAGCTGGCTGACGCCACCGCCCACGTGGTTGCTGCTGCTCAGGCCATCGGTGGCGACATCGATGTGCTGGTGGCGGGTCAGGATCTGGGCAGTATTGCCGAGGCAGCGGCCAAGCTGGACGGCGTGGCGCGGGTGCGGGTAGCCGACAGCGAGGTCTTTGCCCATCAGCTGGCCGAGCCTCTGGCGGACCTGTTGGTCTCCCTGGCGGATGATTACAGTCACGTTCTGGCGGCGGCCTCCACCACCGGCAAGAACGTGCTGCCACGCTTGGCGGCATTGAAGGACGTTGCGCAGATCTCCGAGATCATCGCGGTGGAAAGCGCCGATACCTTCAAGCGCCCGATTTACGCAGGCAACGCGATCGCGACCGTCCAGAGCGGCGACGCGCTGAAGGTGATTACCGTTCGTTCCACCGCCTTCGACGCCGTGGCGCAGGAAGGCAGTGCCAGCGTGGAAGCAGTCGACGCCGCTGTCGATAACGCACTTTCAAGCTTTGTCGGCGAGGAGCTGGCCAAGAGCGACCGTCCCGAGCTGGGTGCCGCACGAGTGGTCGTCTCCGGCGGCCGCGGTATGGGAAGCGGCGAGAACTTCAAGATTCTCGATAGCGTTGCCGACAAGCTGGGTGCTGCCATCGGTGCCTCGCGTGCGGCCGTGGATGCGGGCTTTGTCCCCAACGACATGCAGGTCGGCCAGACCGGCAAGATTGTCGCGCCGGATCTGTACATTGCCGTAGGCATCAGTGGCGCCATTCAGCACCTGGCGGGGATGAAGGATTCCAAGGTCATTGTGGCGATCAACAAGGATGAGGAAGCCCCCATCTTCCAGGTCGCCGACTACGGCTTGGTGGCGGATCTGTTCGAAGCGATTCCGGAGCTCGACAGTAAGCTGTAAGCGCACTTTCTGTGCGCCTGGTAAGACGCCGCGGCCATTGGGCCGCGGCGTTTTTTTTGGCGCTGGCGCCGCAGCAGGGGACGGGCTCAGCAGCGGGGGGGGCAGATCGCGTGGCCTGCTGTACCCGAGGCTCCTGCGGGGACGACAGGACAGCCGGCAGCGCTCCTGGAGGCTTGCCGGATGTCTGCAGGCTCGGCCTAGGCTGTGCAGCACCGCAACTCCAGGGGATGGAGTTTGGCGATTGATGCGCCGACGGTACTGGGCTGGAGGGGCATCTGGACAGGGGGAAGCGGGGTATGTCCTTGTCTCGCATTGATAACTATTCGTGTTTCGGGTACTGTCTCTGCATTTGACGCGGCACGTCGATCCGACCGGGATGCGGCGAGCGAGACGGTATGGCGGAGGCCGAGGAATGGCGAAGACAGATCTGCGGGCATGGCTCAATGTCGGCACGGCAAGCTCAGGGCGAGCGGCGGTCAGCGCAGTGGCGTTGATGGTGGGGCTCGGCGTGAGTGGGGCAGCATGGGCGCAGTCAGAGCAGGCCAGTGGCGATGGTGAGGCCTTGGAGGCGCAGCGCACTCAGGCCGAACTGCAGCAGCGTATCGACGCTGCCGACGAAACGGTTCGCGAACGCATCGCCGAGCTGCGTCAGGCCGAACAGGAAGCGGAGCGTCTGGCGGCTTACAACGATTCGCTGGCGCCCCAGCTCGAGCGGTTGGCCACTACTCTGGACGAGCGCCGGGCGGGCATGGCCACCATGTCGGCGACCAGAGAAGCCTTGCCGGGTGTGCTCAGCGAGATGACCGAGCGTCTGGACCGATGGGTAGAGCAAGACATTCCCTTTCTGCACAGCGAGCGTAGCGCCCGGGTGACATCACTCGAGAACAGTCTGTCGAGTCCACAGCTGTCTAGCGCTGAAAAGCTGGAGCGGGTGGTCGCGGCCTGGCAGGCCGAATTGGCCTATGGGCGCGAGCTGGATGCATGGCGCGGCACCCTTGAGCAGGCAGATAGTCGTCGCGAGGTGGACTATCTGCGTCTGGGGCGGGTCGGCTGGTACTACCTGACGCCTGACGGCCATGAGGGCGGCGTGTGGCAGCAGGGCGAGTGGCAGCCTTTGAGCGCCGCGCAGCGCGATCAGGTCGAGAAGGGCATGCAGATTGTTCGTGATCAGCGTGCCCCGGACTTGCTCGAACTTCCCCTGTCACAATTAGGCGAGGAGGCCAACTGATGTTCTCTCCGATGAATGGCTCTCGTCATGGCGACGCCCACACCCGCAATGCGGGGGGAGTCGTGTCCCGCCCGTCCATGGCATGGTGCCGCACAGCGTTGGTGGCGGCGCTGTTGTCGACCGTCTCGCTGGCGGCGACTGCGCAGCAGAATAATGAGCAAGCGCAGCAGAATAATGAGCAAGCACAGCAGGATAATGGCCAGGCGCAGCAGGATAGTGAACAGACGCAAGTCGGCGAGCTGCCGCTCGCCACGTTCAAGCTAGAGCGTGAGGCCGCAGAGGCACGTGATCGAGAGCGCCTGGCTGGGCTCGTAGATGACAGCGAGGCGCTTGCCGCCGCTCTTGCGGACGCGCAGCAGCGCCGCGACGCCGCCCGCGCCGAACGTGAGCGGCTGGAGTCCGACATGGCCGAGACTCGCGCTGCGTTGGACGAGATCTCCGCCGCGCGAGACGCCGAGGGAGGAGACTTGACCGCGGTATTTTCCGCGGTGGCAGGTGCCACTGGCGAGCTACGAGATGAGCTGGGCCAGAGCTGGCTGACGTTAGGTGCCGAGACAGCGTTGCCGTCGCGTCTCGACGATGAGGCGATTCTCACCGTCCAGCATATCGAGGCGCTTGCCGATAGCCTGATGGGCATGACCGCAGAGACTGCCAAGGTGCGTCAGATAGAAGCGCCGGTGGCGGCATCCAATGGCGAGGTCGCCAGTCGTCCGGTGACCCGGGTGGGTGATCTGATGGCATTTTCTCAGGGCGAGCTGCTGGAACGGGTTGGCGAAGAGGGTCGCCTGGCGGCGGTGGAGCACACGCCGACGGCGGTGCGTAAAGCACTGACCGCCTACCAGGCCGGGGAGTCCGCCAACCTGCCCGTCGACCCTGCTGACGGTCGCGTTGTCGAGGCACTGTCGCGACAGCCCAGCCTGGTTGAGCGCTTCCACCAGGGCGGAGCGGTCGGCTATGTGGTCGTGGCGCTTGGCGTGCTGGGGCTGCTGGTAGCGGTTGGCCAGTACCTCTATCTGCTGAGGGTCAGCGTGACGACTCGACGTCAGCTTTCCAGCATGGAAAGCCTGCGCTCCGACAACCCGCTCGGGCGCGTGCTGTCCCGTTTCCACGCCTTTGGTGCAGATCATGCGCCCGAGGCGCTGGAGGCGCGCCTGGACGAGTGTCTGCTGGCGGAACAACCTCGCCTGGAGCGCGGCCAAGCGCTGGTCAAGATGCTGGCGGCGGTGGCCCCGTTGCTCGGCCTGCTGGGTACGGTGACGGGGATGATCGTGACGTTCCAGTCAATCACGGTGTTTGGTACTGGAGATCCCCAGCTGATGGCGGGGGGTATCAGCCAGGCGCTGGTGACCACCGTGCTGGGCTTGATCACTGCGGTGCCTCTGCTGTTTGCCCACACTGCGCTGTCGTCACGTTCACGCTCGCTGATCGGCACGATGGAAGGAAAGGCTAGTGCCGTGTTGGCTGACCGTCTGGAAACTCGCGCGGCGCCGGTGAGTGGGACCTCCACACAGCAGCAAGGAAGCAGGCAGCATGCCGACTCACCCCTGGCTTGAGCCCCTTTATTGGCTAGTCGACGCCGGTGGGCCAGTGCTGGTGGGTATCGCCGTGGTCGCCATGCTGCTGTTTTCGGTCGGGCTCGAGCGCTGGTGGTTTTTCCGCTTTCACTATCGCCCCGCGCGGGCCGCGCTGATGCGGCGCTGGGTAGAACGCCATGATCATGTCAGCTGGAGCGCTCGCACCCTGCGTGAGACCTGGGTGACGGAATTGATTCGGCGTCTGCGTGGACCGCTGCCCTGGCTCAAGCTGCTGGTGGTGATCTGCCCGCTGCTGGGCCTTCTTGGCACGGTGACCGGCATGATCACGGTGTTCGACAGCCTGTCCCTGGCGGACAGCAATCAGGCCCGAGCCATGGCGGATGGGGTGGCGAGAGCGACGCTCCCGACGTTGACCGGCATGGCGGTGTCCGTGGTTGGCCTGCTGTTTATCACACGACTCGAACATATCATCCGGCGCGAGGATCAGCGGTTGCATGATCGCCTGGCCCGTGCCGCGGAGGACGCACATGCGTAGACGTCGACTGTCCGCCGGCGCCGAAGAATCCAGCGAGGTCAATCTGACCCCCATGCTGGATGTGGTCTTCATCATGCTGATCTTCTTCATCGTCACCACCAGCTTCATCAAGGAGAGTGGTGTCGAGATCGAAAGGCCAGAGTCATCGGCCGCGTCGGCAAGGCCTGACGTGCAGGTGCTGGTGGCCATTACTCCGGAGGGAGCCCTCTGGGTCGATGGGCAGCCCGTGGATATTCACCGTGTAGGCACGACAGTGGCCGGCATGCTGTCTGATGACGGTTCCGTGGTGATACAGGCGGATCGTAACGCGGCGACCGGTGTGCTGATCGAGACCATGGACCGTTTGCGTGATGCTGGCGTGGACAAGGTCGCGGTAGCGGCGGAGAGGAGCTCCGACGCATGAGGCGAGTGGGAGCCCTGATCGCGGGAGGCCTGTTGACGCTGGCACTGTTTGCGCTGCTGGCACTCCTGGTGTTGCCGCCGGAGTCGGAGCCTGAGCTGAGAGAAGAGATCACGCTGTCGCTGGCCGAGCCGGTGGCACCCCAGGCAGAGGCGCCGGCGGAGTCATCAGCGGCATCGTCGGCAGCGCCACCGCCGCCGCCCCCGGTGCAGGCCGCACCAGCGCCACCTGCACCGGCGCAATCGGCAGTCAGCGAAATACGCTTGCCGGACCCGGAAGTGGTGCCGCCCAAGCGGGAGGTCCAGACCCTGGACAGTCGCTTGCCGGAGCTGACAGAAACGCCGCCGGAGCCCAAGCCGCAGCCGCGACCAGAGCCGCGACCAGAGCCTCAGCCTGAGCCCCAACCTCGCCCCGAGCCGACACCGCAGCCGGTGGCGACCCCGGCACCTTCGCCTTCGCCTGCGCCCACCCAGGCGTCCAGCGGCAGCGGCAGTGCCGCCAGCGCGGGGGCCGGGGCAGCAGCGCCCGCGTCCAATGAGCCGGTCGATGTGGGGACGTCAGCCCGTGCCACGCGCAAGGTACCGCCGGAGTATCCGCGTCGGGCGCAGCGTCGGGGACTCGAAGGTTACGTGGTCATGCAGTTCATTATTCGTTCCGACGGCAGCGTCGATCGCGGCAGCATTCAGGTGGTCGATGCCAGTCCACGAAGAGTGTTTGAGGACGCCGCACGGCAAGCCATTGCAGGCTGGCAGTTCGAGACAGCCTCCGGCCTGCGCCGGGCGCGCCAGCGTCTCGAGTTCCAGTTGAGGTAACGCCGGTGATGAAACCAGCAAGCGAGGTAGCCATGTCGACAACACCGCTGGCGGGACGAGCCCTGCGCAGGTTGCTGTCCATTGCAGTGGGGGCAGCGCTGCCTGTTGCAGCGTCGACCGCGCTAGCCGCACCGACCCTGTCAGGGGGCATCATTGCCGATCTCAAGGGGCTGGAGCAGCAACTTGCAGATGACCCATCTGCGGTTGAGGACAAGGCCGAAAGCCAGGCTCAGCGGCTCAGTGCCGGCAATGCGGCGGATCGCTGGGCGGCTGCCTTGTACCTGCAGCTCGCGGCAGGTGCCGAGTCGGCCCAGGGGCGGCATCAGCAGGCCGCAGAACATCTTGCCGCAGCACGGGAACTCGACGGAATAGAGGCGCAGCAGCGTGACCGCTGGCAGCGCCAGGAAGCCGAACTGCGCATCCAGGCAGGCCAGTCGTCTCGCGCGGCGGTGCTGCTCGAGGACTGGCTCCAGCGCCATCAGGACAGCGATGCACTATGGCTGATGGCCGAACTGGCCGCCGAGCAGGAAGCGTGGGACGAGGCCGCAGACTGGGTCGAGCGGGCCAGGCAGCAGGATGCCGACCCGACGGCTGAACGCCGGCAGTTCGCCGGCGCCGTCATGCAGCGCAGCGGCCGGCTGGATCAGGCATTGGCGGACCTGGAGGCTGCCTTGGCTGATCACCCCGCCAATAGCGAAGGCTGGCGGCGCGCGGCGGCCATGGCTCAGCGTCTGGGACAGCCGCAGCGGGCTGCTGCATTGTGGGAGTCTGGCTGGCGCCATGGTGCGCTATCCGGGAGTGATGACCTGGAGCAGCGCATCCAATTGCACCTGGCGGCAGGTACGCCCGCCCGCGCGGCTGAGCTGCTGGCCATGGCCATTGAGCAGGGTGTCCTTGAGGCCACCGAGAGCCGTCAGCGCCAACTGGCCGAAGCCTGGTTTCGTGCCCGCGATCGCCAGCGTGCCCTGGCCGCCTGGCAGGCATTGGCCAGCGACCATGACCGGGGTAGCGACTGGCTGCGCTTGGGACAGATTGCCGCAGCCTGGGGGCAGGAGTCCGTCGCGGTAGGGGCGCTGAAGCGAGCGCTCGAAAAGGGAGAAACCGACGCAACGTCTTGGTTGGCGGCACTTTCCGAGGAGACTCCACCAGCGGACGAAGGCTCTGACATGGGCGGCACAGACAGCTGAGCGATCGCCGCCCGCAGCGCGATTGGGTTGTCGACGATCAACGTTCAACCGTAGACTTTGCGCATGAAAACACTTCGAAGCCCTTTATTACTGGTCGTTGTTCCAACGGCTGCGATTATCGTGCTGGCGGCGGCGATCTTTGGCTCCCAGGCGCTGTCGGACAGTCGCCTCGATGACGACGCTCGGCGCGCCTTGGCCTCGGCGCTGGGCACTTCCTCTTCCATCGAGCTGGCTCAGTTGCAGGAAGTACGCTATGGCTACGGTCTATGCGGCTCCTATCGCCTGTCACCCGAGCAAGGGTTTGCGTCCTTCTACATGGACACCACGACGGGGGACGTTGAGCTAGACGTCAATTCTCGTCGTTTCAACACGCATTGTGGTCTGTCAGCGCTCTGCTGACAGGCGATGCAGTGCTTCCCAGGTGTCAGCCCTGATGCTGTCTCTGCCCATCGTCTGGAGTTCTCCCATGCGTTTCATGTCTGCTGCTGTGTCTCTTGGTCTTGCTGGCCTGTTGCTGGCTACCCCTGTCGTTGCCGCTGAGCTTGAGATCAGTGACGCGCGTCTTCGCGTGCTGCCTGGAGACAGGCCTGGCGCCGGCTACTTCCAGCTGCATAATCCGGGCGAAGCGGCTGTCGCCGTGGTAGGCGCCGAGACCGATGCCTACAAATCGGTGGAACTGCACATGAGCATGGAACAGGACGGCATGGCCATGATGCACGGTGTCGAGCGCTTCGAGGTGGGGCCGGGCGAGACGCGAGAGTTTGCGCCGCAAGGCTACCATCTGATGTTTATGCAGCCCCAGGCGACCCTCAACGTCGGAGACGATGTCGACGTGACGCTGTTGCTGGAAGGTGGGGGAGACGTCGCGGCCACCTTCGAAGTGGTGTCTCCGGCAGCGCTCTGACACCTCGGGTCATCGCACGGGCTCTGGGTTGCCACGCAAGCAAGTTCCAGCAGTGGTGGCCCTCCGTCGCCTGGGTTATGACGTAGTTATGATGTAGTTATGACGTAATGATGCTAGGCATGGGGGTAGGATGACGTCGTTTGGGAAGCGCGCCTTGGGGGTGTGTCTTGGACTAGGGTGGCTTGCGCTCGCGGGCTGCGAGGATGCCAATTGGCGTGGCACGGACATTTCGGAGACCATGCCGCCGTTGGACTTCGAGCTGGTCAGCGAAAGTGGCGCCGGGATCAATGAAGGGGATGTCGCCGGCGACACGGTGCTCGTCTATTTCGGCTTCACCCATTGTCCCGATGTCTGCCCGACCGCCTTGGCGCGCCTGTCCGCCGCACTGCGGGAACTGGACGAAACGGTTCGCGAGGATGTCACGGTGCTGTTCGTCTCGGTGGATCCCGAGCGCGATACTCCTGAGGTGCTAAAGGCCTACACCGAGGCCTTTGGCCCCCGCTTTGTCGGCGTCACCGGGGAAAAGGCCGCCTTGGATGAGGTCACCAATCGTTATCGTGTCAGCTATCGACTGGGGGAGCCAGAGGCGGATGGTAGCTACGACGTTGATCATTCCAGCGCCATCTTTGCCTTCGATGCCGGTGGTGATGCTCGGCTGTTGATGCGCGACAGCGACTCGGTAGAGGCCATCGCGGCGGACATTCGTCGCCTGGCGCAGCAGGGCTAGCCCGCGCTAGCAAGCCGCTACATACACGCCGCTACATGAAAAGGGCCGTCCGATGGGCGGCCCTTTTCTGTCATGCAACAGATATCGCCAGCGGCGCCAGGTACTGCCTACAGGTCAAACTCGGTCCACACTGGCGCATGATCGGACGGCTTTTCCATGCCGCGCAGGTCATAGTCGATGCCGGCCTGGGTGGCGCGTTCGGTGAGGCTTGAGGTGGTCAGGATATAGTCGATTCGCAGGCCGCGCTTGGGCTCACGATCAAAGCCCTTGGAGCGATAGTCGAACCAGCTGAAGCGATCGTCCACGGTGGGGTACAGGTGACGATAGCTGTCGACGAGTCCCCATCCCTTGATACCGCTCAGCCACTCGCGCTCCACCGGCTGGAAGCTGGTCTTGCCCTCGCGCAGCCAGCGCTTGCGGTTGGATTCACCGATGCCGATATCGATGTCTTCGGGCGAGATATTGAAATCTCCCATCACCGCGAGGCGCTGCTCGGGCGAATGCTGCTGGTCGAGCAGCTGTTGCAGCTGAGCGTAGAACGCGCGCTTGTGGGGAAACTTGGTCGGATGGTCGACGCTCTCGCCCTGGGGAAAGTAGCCGTTGTAGACCCAGACGGACTCGCCGTCGGCGCATGGCAGGCGTGCGCCAATCATGCGCCGCTGAGCGTCCTCATTGTCATCGGGAAAGCCGTAGCGGACTTCCTCTGGCGTCTGACGCGTCAGCAGGGCGACACCGTAGTGGCCTTTCTGACCGAAGAAATAGACCTGGTAGCCCATGGCCTCCACCGCCTCGCGGGGAAACTCGCTGTCCTGAACCTTGGTCTCCTGCAGCCCAATCACGTCGGGCCGGTGGGCCGCAATCAGGGCTTCCAATTGATGCAGGCGGGCGCGAATACCGTTGATGTTGAAGGACACCAGCCGCATCAGGAATCTCCCTTGCCAGCATCGCTGTCAGGAGTGTCCGGACGAGAGGGGTGGATCTCGATGTTGGGGGCAGCGCGCATACGTTCCAGGCGCTTGGCCGCCTGGTTCTTGCGCTGCTGCTTTTTCTTGGCTGAAAAGCGCCGGGACGAGGTCACTTCGTCGGGGTTTTCGTGGCGCCATTGCTTGTAGTCCTTGCGCCGACCGGTGCGAATGGTCACCTTGTCGGCCAGCGAGCGGGTCTTCTTGCGGCGTGTCATGACGCGGGGCTCCTCTCTATAATGTGCGCATTCTAACAGGGCGAGGGCTGACGGGGCAGCCGTCGTCGTGCAACGAATACGCATCAGGCAAGCCCAAACCGCCAGAGGCTGTTACAATGGCTGGCTTTAGTCAGGACATGAGAGCAGCCGCTCTGCGTGTCCCGTTTGCATTCACCTCCCGAGACGGACACACAGCACAGCCTATGAGCGAGTCGGAACAGACCACCGCACCGGCCGAGAGCCGCAAGCCCAAGCGTCGCCGTCGCAAGCCGCGGCGCCGTCAGTCCAACTGGGACCTGCGCCAGTTCCAGGTGCCCGCCGTGGCGGGCAAGTGGCGGTTCCATGACTTCGATCTGCCGCTGCCGCTGATGCGTGCCATTCATGCCCTGGGCTTTGAATATTGCACGCCGATTCAGGCCGAGGCGCTGACCCACACGCTGCTGGGTGGGGATGTGGTCGGCAAGGCGCAGACCGGGACCGGCAAGACGGCCGCCTTCCTGATTTCCATGCTGGCCTACTTTCTGGAAGAAGAGGCGCCGGACGGTCAGAAGGCTGGCGCCCCGCGCGCGCTGATTGTGGCGCCAACCCGTGAGCTGGCGCTGCAGATCGAGAAGGATGCCAAGGCCCTGGCACGGTTCACCTCACTCAAGGTGACCAGCGTTGTTGGTGGCATGGATTATCAAAAGCAGCGCGATGGTCTGGCAGGCAACGTGGACATCCTGGTCGCGACGCCTGGTCGCCTCCTGGACTTCCAGCAAAAGCGGGACATCGATCTGAGTCAGGTCGAGGTGCTGGTGCTGGACGAGGCCGACCGCATGCTGTCGATGGGCTTCATTCCGGACGTGAAGCGTATCATTCGCTACACCCCCAAGCCCGAAGAGCGCCAGACGTTCCTGTTCTCGGCGACCTTCACCGAGGACATCCTCAATCTGGCAAGCCAGTGGACGCATCAGCCTTCCCACGTGGAAATCGCGGTGACCGTGGACAACGCCGCGAACATTGATCAACGCGTCTACATGGTCAGCGATGACGACAAGCAGCGGCTGCTGGTGCAGTTGTTGCAGCAGGAGTCGTTTGATCGCGTCATGGTGTTCGGCAATCGTCGCGACCTGGTGCGCAAGCTTCAGGACCTGCTCAAGAAGGCCGATATCAACGTGGCGATGCTCTCTGGTGATGTGCCCCAGAACCAGCGCATCCGCACCCTGGAGCAGTTCCGCGAGGGCGAAATCCAGGTGCTGGTAGCAACGGACGTCGCCGGGCGAGGGATACACATCGAAGACGTCAGCCACGTCATCAACTACACCCTGCCGGAAGATCCCGAGGACTACGTTCACCGGATCGGCCGGACCGGTCGTGCGGGAGCCAAGGGCGTCTCGATCAGTTTTGTTGGTGAGGAAGATGCCTTCTCGCTGCCCGAGATCGAGCGCTTCATCGGTGACAAGTTGCCTTGTGAACACCCACCGGAAGGGCTGCTTTAAGCTCACCTGGGTGAACGGGTTGCCTGTGTGACAGGGCCGGCTCAGTGCCGGCCCTGCTTGTCTGTGGGCAATGCCTGCCCGACTTCCGTGATCGCTGAACATAGCGGGACCCGCCATGCTGGATGATGCCCTAAAACGCGAGATTCAGACCGCTTATCGCCGTGTGCTGGAGGCGTTGGAACTAACGCCTCGCTACGGTCAGCGCCTGATGATCGCTGAAATTTCGCGCACCCTGGCCTCCATCGAAACGGATGAGGACGGCAAGCGCACGAGCGACGAGCATGTCTGCGTGCTGGAGGCGGGCACCGGTACCGGCAAGACCCTGGCCTACCTGCTGGCGGCATTGCCGGTGGCCAAGGCGCGGGGCAAGCGGTTGGTGCTGGCGACCGCGACGGTGGCGCTGCAGGAGCAAGTGCTGCATCAGGATCTTCCTTCGCTGAAGGCCCATAGCGGACTGTCCTTTGACTTTGCCCTGGCCAAGGGGCGGGGGCGCTATGTCTGTGTGGCCAAGCTTGATGCCGCCATGGACGGGGTAGAGGACAACCCCACGCTGTCGCTGTTCGAGCAGAGCCTGGACAGCGCCAGTGGCGACGACTTCAAGGATCTGGTCGCCGCCATGGGCGACGCCTACGGCAACGGTCGCTGGGAAGGGGATCGTGACAGCTGGGGTGAAGCTATCGACGATGCGCACTGGCGGCGCCTGACGGTAGATCATCGCCAGTGCACCAATCGTCGTTGTGGCCACTTTGGCGCCTGTGCGTTCTTTCGCGCTAGGCGCGATCTTGATCAGGCCGATGTCATCGTCGCCAATCACGATCTGGTGCTGGCGGACCTGGCGCTCGGGGGCGGCATGGTGCTGCCTGATCCAGCGGACTGCATCTACGTCTTTGACGAAGGACACCACCTGCCGGACAAGGCCATCTCGCACTTTACCCACCGCTTCAGCGTGGGTGGGGGCTTGCGCTGGCTGCGCAATCTCAAGGGTTCGCTGACAGAGCTCAATACAGCGTTGGGCGTGCAGCCCACCTTGGCACGGCTGCTGGCGGCGCTGCCGGTGGCCATGGATGCCCTTGAGCCAAGACTGGGTGAGATTTTTGCGCTGGGGCACCAGCTCGCCGAGCGTCCCCACGGCCTGGCCGACGAAGAGGATGGTGCCCAGCACCGCTTCGAGATGGGGCGCGTGCCAGAGGCCTTGCGCACCCAGGCGGAGGGGCTGGTCGTGCCCTTCGCCGAGCTCTGCCGTCACCTGGAGTCGATGACCGATATCCTGCGTGAAAGCCTGGATCCCGAGAAGTCCACGGGGCTGGCACGTGAGCAGGCAGAGGCCTGGCTGCCCCTGTTGGCACTGTTGCACGGCAGGGCGCTGGAGGCCCATGCCCTGTGGCAGGCCTTTGCCGAGATGGATCCCGCGGACGCGCCGCCCAGGGCCCGCTGGCTGACGCTCGAGCGCTTCCAGGGGGAGCCCGAGCTGATCTTTTCGGCTAGCCCGGTGTCGGCGGCGCATACCCTGGCGCGCTCGCTGTGGGGGCGCTGCCACGGTGCCGTGGTGACCTCGGCGACATTGACGGCGCTGGGTCGCTTCGAGCGCCTGCAAGAGCGTGCCGGTCTGGCCAATCGTTATCGTTACCAGCGACTGCCGAGCCCGTTCGACTATTCGCGGGCCGTGTTGAGTGTGCCTAAGGAAGCGGTGGATCCGTCTGACCGTGAAGGGCATGAGCGGGCCATCGTTGACTTCGTCGAGGCTCTCGATGCCAGCGAGGCGGTGCTGGTGCTGTTTTCTTCTCGTGCACAGCTGCGCGGGGTAGAGAAGGCGTTGTCACGGGAGCGTCGCGAGCGGGTGCTGGCGCAGGACCGGTTGCCCAAGCGCGAGCTGGTCACCCGTCATCGACAGCGGGTCGACGACGGCGAAGGCAGCATCCTGTTTGGTCTGGCAAGTTTTGCCGAAGGCATCGATCTGCCCGGGGATTACCTGACGCATGTGGTTATTACCCGCTTGCCCTTCGCGGTGCCTGATGATCCGGTAGGCGCGACCCTGGCCGAGTGGATCGAGAGCCAAGGTGGCAATTCGTTCATGCGCATCAGCGTACCCGATGCGTCGATCAAGCTGGTGCAGGCCTGCGGCCGGTTGATCCGCAAGGAAGCCGATCGTGGCCGGATTACGCTGCTCGACCGCCGTGTGCTGACCCGTCGTTATGGTCGGGCACTGCTTGATTCACTGCCGCCCTTCGTGCGCGAGGTGGACGGAGTGCGCCAGTCAGGTTGAGCGGGCTCAGGCGGCAATGATGGGGTGTGTCAGCACAACGCAACGAGCCCGCCATTGGCGGGCTCGTTGCGTGAAGACGCTGGTGCAGCCAGCTCTCTGGCTTGGTGGGGCTAGCCGAGGCGCTTGGTCAGTACCGGGGCCAGGCGCTCGTTCATGCCGCGCAGCGCTTCCACGGTAGTGTCCCAGTCGATACAGGCATCGGTGACCGAAACGCCGTAGGCCATTTCGCTGCGATCCTGCTTGATCTTCTGGTTGCCCCAGCCGATGTTGGACTCGACCATCAGCCCGATGATCGAGCGATTGCCGTCCAGAATCTGGTGGGTGACGTTGTCGAGCACCAGTGGCTGCAGGGCAGCGTCCTTGTTGGAGTTGGCGTGGGAGCAGTCGATCATGATGTTCGGCTTCACCCCAGCCTTCTTCAGCTCTTGCTCTGCCAGCGCCACGCTGACGCTGTCATAGTTGGGCTTGCCGTTGCCTCCGCGCAGAACCACGTGGGCATAGGCATTGCCACGGGTGCGGATGATGGCGACCTTGCCCTGCTGGTCGATGCCGAGGAAGTTATGGGGGTGAGCCACCGACTGCAGCGCATTGACCGCCACGTCCAGGCTGCCGTCAGTGCCGTTCTTGAAGCCCACCGGACAGGACAGGCCAGACGACATTTCGCGGTGGGTCTGAGACTCGGTGGTGCGAGCACCAATCGCCGACCAGCTGATGCAGTCCTGCAGGTACTGAGGGGAGATCGGGTCAAGCGCTTCGGTGGCCAGTGGCAGGCCAAGCTCCGACAGTTCCACCAGCAGGCGCCGAGCGATGTGCAGTCCTTCCTCGATCTCGAAGGAGTCGTTGAGGTGAGGGTCGTTGATCAGTCCCTTCCAGCCAACGGTGGTGCGCGGCTTCTCGAAATACACGCGCATGACGATGAACAGGCTGTCCTTTACCTCATCGGCGAGGCGGCGCAGACGGCGCGCGTAATCCAGCGCTGCGTCGACGTCGTGGATGGAGCAGGGGCCGACGACCATCAGCAGGCGCGGGTCGCTGCCGTCGAGAATATTCTGGACGGTCTTGCGGCCTTCGATCACCGTGGCCTCTGCCTCGGCGGACAGTGGAATTTCCTGCTTCAATTGCTCTGGGGTGACGAGAACATCCTGGGCCAGGACGTTGAGGTTGTTCACCTGCTTGTCGGACATGAGGTCTACCTGTGTGTATCGTGTCAGCGCTGACGTTTTTGCGTGGTCCTACTATCCCTTGAGGCAAGGGAAACTTCAATCGTTCAACGGAACCTTGTCGCGCATCTGCTGTCCGACCGGCTTCAACAAATAGAGCCAGAGAACGCTTGATGCGAGACACGGAAACAGGAACACTTGTGCCTTTTATCATGACGAGTCTTATGACCTATACGTCGCCGACGGGTGAAAGGGGCTTCCCTGTTGCCACGGGCCAGTCCGAGGGTCCGGCGCCGTCAGCCCGACACCGTCGGGGAGGAGAGAGATGACGGCCAAGGAAACGGACCAGCAACTGGTAGCGCGAGCCCAGAAGGGCGATACCCGCGCCTTTGATCTTCTGGTCAAGAAGTATCAGCACAAGATTCTCGGACTGATCGGGCGCTACATCAATGATCATGCCGAAGTGCAGGACGTTGCTCAGGAGGCCTTTATCAAGGCCTATCGCGCACTTGGCAAGTTTCGGGCCGAGAGTGCTTTCTATACCTGGATGTACCGTATTGCCATCAACACCGCCAAGAACCACCTGGTATCACGTGGTCGGCGTCCGCCGGGCAGTGATCTGGACATCAACGATGCCGAGATTCTGGACATGAGCGGTCGGCTTGCTGACATCGAGACGCCCGAGGCCTCGATTGCTCGGGATCAGCTTGAGTCAGCCGTGTTCGAGGCCATCGAAAATCTGCCCGATGACCTGCGTACCGCGATCACCCTGCGTGAACTCGACGGTCTGTCCTATGAAGATATTGCCCAGATCATGCAATGTCCGGTCGGTACCGTGCGATCGCGTATCTTCCGCGCGCGGGAAGCAGTGGATCAGCATATTCAGCCGCTGATGACCACGTCGCGCAATGCGGAATCCCTGTCTGAATAGGCGGCAGGAGCGGCTTTAGTGGCCTGGGGAAAAGGGCAAATCATGCGACTTCCCCATTTTTTTCAAATTGAGATGAACTGTTGGCGAGAATGGGCGTCTTACCCAGTGACTGACCGATACATGCATTGGGCTTCCATTGCCTCACGCCGCACGCTGTAGCTGGCTTCAAGGCGGCAGAACAAAGGCAGTTCGGTAGTGGAACCTGACGCCGATTCTAGGGTCTTGGACCTGTAGGCGTGACGCTTCGTCGAAATGAGGTGTGGAGAATGAGTCTGAACGCACGGGAATCGCTTTCAGCCCTGATGGACAATGAAGGTGACGAGCTGGAGCTGCGTCGGGTGCTGAAGGCACTGGATGGCGACCAGGACAGCGCAGAAAGCTGGCGCCGTTACCATCTGATGCGGTCTGCTCTGCGCCGCGAGACAGATACCGATCCCTCCGTGGATCTGTCGGCCGGCATCATGGCCCGACTGGAGGATGAGCCTGCTCCGCTGGTGGAGTCGTCCCCACAAGGCACAGCGCAGCGTGGAGGCATCGGCCTGGCGCGCGGAGCGGGCATTGCGGCGGCGGTGTCGTTGATGGTGATCAGCGGCGTGCAGTTCTACAACTCGTCCTTTGATGCCGCGCCTGCCGCTGGCACTGCAGGCTTGGCCGCCGGAAACGGTGCCGCCCAGCCGGCCAGCGTGTCCAATGCCAATGCCGGCGCGGAGCTGGCCAGCGTGGCGGCCTCGCGCCCCTCGCTGATGGATTTGCCGATGTTCCAGTCCGGGGCCGGCAATGGAGCTACGAATAGCGGGTTGATGACGGTCGGTGCGCAGGTGGCGTCGCCGATGATGCTGTCACCTTCGGCCCAGCAATCTCGCGTCAGCGACCAGGCCCAGGCACAGCTGTTGCAGTCCTACCTTGATCGGCATGCCCAGGGCGCCGCCTTCAGCAGCGCCGACAACTGGATGCCGATGCTGCGCAGTACGCCCGTCGAGGCGCGCTGAACAGACGTGGATTGCCGCAGCGATGACTGTCGCTTGCGCACATGATGGATTTGTCCGGCCCCTGATGGGGCCGGGCGTCGTTAATGACAAGCCTGTCGGGACACACCTCCTATGCCATATGCAGGGCCGCATGCTTCCGTGACGGGTCGGCTGACGCTCCTTCTCGCCTGCCTGTGCCTTTCTCCGCTGACGCTGGCGCAGAGCGCGCCCGTCTCCTCCAGCCCTGCGCTTGCCGGGGCGCCGTCTGAGGCGGCTGATGTTCAGAGCGTCTATGACTGTGCCGCGCTACCTGCACTGGCGCCTCCCTCTGAACCGGGAGAATGGTTCGAGCGCAGCGTGTGGGCATCCCATTGCTACCAGTATCAGGCCCGCGCGGTGCGGATTGTCGATGACGAGGTGGTTACCCTGTCGGTAGCGCGAGACATCCGTCAGGGGGTGGAGCGAGATCGCCTGCACTTTCTTGATGGGCCTAATCGTTCGCTGCTGCGAGAGGGCGGTGCCTTTCGCTTCGAACTGCCTTCCCCGGAGGCTGCTGCACCGGCTTCCCCCGAGGCCCTGGTCGAGCATCTGAGCCATTTCTATCGCCTGCGACTCGACGGTGAAGAGCGCATTGCCAACCGGGCGGCGGTGCGGCTCGAGCTGCTGCCCCTGGATGACATGCGCTACGGCTATCGCATGTGGCTGGACCGGGAAACGGCGATTCCTCTAAAGCGGGCGCTGATCGATGACAGCGGGCGCGTGCTGGATACCTTCCAGGTTGTCGCGATGACACCGCCGCAGCGCTATCAGGGCAGGGTCGAACTGAAGCGCCCCGCGTCCTCTGCGACCCTCGCCTGGCGCGCCGGCTGGCTGCCGGGTGGGTTCGTTGCCCAGCCTCTGATGGCGATGGCGGACGATACCGATGAGCCCCGTCGTCACAAGCTTTACAGTGATGGCCTGTCGACCATCAGCCTGTTTGTCGAGCCGGTTGCCGGGGCGCGGGCGCTGCGTCCTGGGGTGCACCGACTGGGCGCCAGTCACGCCGCGGTACGTCGGATTCAGCAGCAGGGACAGTTGCTCCAGGTGGTGGCCGTCGGTGAGTTGCCCCCCAGCGTATTGATCCGAGTGGTCGAGACCCTGGAGATGGGAGAGGCGTCATCGGCTCCCTCGTTGACGACTGACGGCCAGAGCGCGTCATCATGAGTGGGTCCTGCGCCACCGCAGAGGCGACCGTGATCGGCTGGACCCGCGACGGTATTCGGGTGGCGGTGAAGCCTCAGCCTGGCTGCGGGCAGTGTGCTGCGCGGGGCAGTTGCGGCGCCCGTTGGCTGTCCCAGGACACGCCTGAGCGCCGTGAGCTTGAGGTGGCGACCACATCCCGGCCTCCCATTGGCAAGCCTGTGACGATCAGGCTGGCCTCGGCGACGCTGGTGCGAGCCAGCGTGTTGATGTACGGGCTGCCGCTATGGGTGGCGTTGGGCCTGACCCTGCTGGTGGAGCTGGCCTGGCCGGAGCACTGGTCATCTCCTCTCGCCTTTGTTGCTGGGCTGGTGGTCGGCGCGGCGTTGCTGCGTCGTCATCTGCAGCGGCATGGAGCACAGTTTCGCCCTCAGTTGGTGGGCGCGCCTGTCGATGTGTCGGACGAGGCGGCCGAGGTGCGGTCTCGTTAAGGGTGGCTTGCTCGCTAACGATTGAACCTTTTGCGCTGGCGACGGTAAAACATGTAGCGACCCCAGGGACGCATCGAATAGATGACGCACAGAGCGGTGTATTCCGTGCCTCTCTCAGGTCGCTTCTCTCGCAATCAGAGTCCTAGCAGGAGCCTTGCATGAAGCCGATGACTCGCACCCTGTCCACGTGGATGGCGCTGATGGTGGGCATGGTCGTAGCCCAATCCAGTCTGGCCAGGGATCTTCCCGATTTCACCGAGTTGGTCGAAGAGGCCGCCCCAGGCGTGGTCAATATTTCCACGACCCGCGTGACAGAAGGGTATTCAACGCCCTTTGGCAACTTTGGCGGTCAGGAGATTCCCGATATCTTCCGTCACTTCTTTGGGGATCGCTTTCCGGTACCCCCGGGCGGTGGCGGTGGTGGCCACACCGAAGAGCGCCAGTCGCTCGGTTCTGGTTTCGTGATCGATGCCGATGGCTACATCATGACCAATGCCCATGTGGTGGAGGGTGCCGACGAGATCATGGTTCGCCTCAATGATCGTCGGGATCTCAAGGCCGAACTGGTCGGTGCTGACGAGAAGACCGACGTGGCGGTGCTCAAGGTCGACGCCAGTGACCTGCCGACGCTGTCCCTGGGGGACTCCGATGACCTCAAGGTTGGCGAGTGGGTAGCGGCCATCGGCTCGCCCTTCGGCTTTGATCATTCGGTGACGGCGGGCATCATCTCTGCCATCAACCGCACCTTGCCGCGGGATGCCTATGTGCCCTTTATCCAGACGGACGTGGCGATCAACCCCGGCAATTCCGGCGGTCCGCTGTTTAACCTGGACGGCGAGGTGATCGGTATCAACTCGCAGATCTTCACCCGTAGCGGCGGCTTCATGGGGCTGTCGTTCGCGATTCCGATCAACGTGGCCATGGACATTGCCGATCAGTTGCGTAGCGAAGGCCATGTCACCCGTGGTTGGCTGGGCGTGATGATTCAACCGGTCTCCAAGGATCTGGCGGAGTCCTTTGGCATGGAGCGGCCAGAAGGCGCCTTGATCGCCGATGTCGACCCGGATGGTCCTGCCGCCCGGGACGGTCTGGAAGCGGGGGATATCGTGCTGGAAGTGGACGGCGAAGCCGTCGAGCGTTCCAGCAGCCTGCCGCGCTTGATTGGTCGCGTGGCCCCGGACAGTGAGGTTGAGCTGAGCGTGCTGCGTGGAGGAGATCGGCAAACCCTGACGGTCACCGTGGGCGACTGGCCTGAAGCGTTGGCTGGGGGCAGTGGTGAGTCCTCCAGCAGCGCCTCGCCGGCCCGTCTGGGGATTGCGGTGCAGGCGCTGACAGAGGCGGAGCTCGGCAAGTACGGCATCGACGCTGGTGTGCGAGTCAGTGATGTGGATCCCCGTGGCGTGGCGGCGGCTTCCGGTATTCGCCCTGGCGACATCATCGTCAGTGTGGATCAGACGCCGGTGGAAAGCGGCCGCCAGTTGAGCCAGCTGGTGCGTGAATTGCCCGCTGATCGTGCGGTGCCGGTGCGCCTGTATCGCGATGGGCGCTCGCTGTTCGTGGCGCTGCGCCTGGCCGACGACTGAGCGCCAACAGGCATTTTTTGCTGGTGACGAACGCCCGGGTTCACCCCCGGGCGTTGTCGTCTTCTGCCACGCTACAGCAGCCCGCCGATGCGGCTTGGGATGCGCGGGGCAGGGGATGCCGGTACAATGGCGCCAACTTTTTCTCGGCGTCACCCAGGCAAGGTTATTCTCGTTGCCCTTCGGCGCGTTCTCAAGATGGAATCATCCAGCATGTCAGAACCTGATAACCGCAAGGTAATCAATAATATACGCAACTTCTCGATCATCGCGCATATTGACCATGGCAAGTCTACCCTGGCCGATCGCCTGATCCAGAACTGCGGAGGCCTGACCGAGCGTGAGCTCAAGGATCAGGTGCTGGATTCGATGGATCTGGAGCGTGAGCGCGGTATTACCATCAAGGCCCAGTCGGTGACGCTGGATTATCACGCCAATGATGGCCAGACCTACCAGCTCAACTTCATCGATACGCCAGGGCACGTCGACTTTTCCTATGAGGTGTCGCGTTCGCTGTACGCCTGTGAGGGCGCGTTGCTGGTGGTCGATGCCGCTCAAGGGGTGGAAGCCCAGTCCGTCGCCAACTGCTATACCGCCATCGAGCAAGGCCTCGAGGTGTTGCCGGTGCTTAACAAGATGGACCTGCCCCAGGCGGATCCGGACAAGGTGGCTCACGAGGTAGAGGAAATCATCGGCCTCGACGCGACCGATGCCTGCCAGGTTTCCGCCAAGAGCGGCATGGGCATTGACGCCTTGCTGGAGCGCCTGGTGCGCGACATCCCGCCGCCCAAGGGGGATCCCGAGAAGCCGCTGCAGGCGCTGATCATCGATTCCTGGTTCGATAACTACCTTGGCGTGGTATCCCTGGTCCGTATCTTCGATGGTGTATTGAAGAAGGGCGAGAAGATTCGCATTCTGTCGACCGGGCGTGACTGGCAGGCCAACGAGGTGGGGATCTTCACGCCGCTGCGCAAGGAAACCGATATCCTGCGCGCCGGCGAGGTGGGCTTTGTGGTAGCCGGTATCAAGGACATCCACGGGGCGCCGGTGGGGGATACGATTTCCCACGCCAAGACTCCTGACGTCAAGCGTCTGCCCGGGTTCCAGAAGGTCAAGCCTCAGGTGTACGCAGGCATGTTCCCGGTCAGCGCAGATGACTACGAGGACTTCCGTGACGCCCTGGAAAAGCTGGCACTGAACGATGCTTCGCTGGACTATGAGCCGGAAAACTCGGATGCCCTTGGCTTTGGTTTCCGCGTCGGCTTCCTCGGCACGCTGCACATGGAAATCGTTCAGGAGCGCCTGGAGCGCGAGTACGACCTGGACCTGCTGACCACCGCTCCCACGGTGGTCTATGAACTGGGAATGAAGAACGGCGAGGTTCGCTACGTTTCCAACCCGTCGAAGCTGCCTGATATGGCGGACGTCGAAGAGATGCGTGAGCCGATCGTTCGGGCCAGCATCCTGGTGCCCCAGGAGTTTGTCGGCAACGTGATCAGCGAGTGCGAACTGCGCCGCGGCACCCAGAAGGACATGCTGTTCCTGGGCAGCCAGATCCAGCTGACCTACGAATTGCCGATGAGCGAAGTGGTCATGGACTTCTTCGATCGACTCAAGTCGATCTCCAAGGGCTATGCCTCACTCGAGTACAATTTCGAGCGCTTTGAAGCGGCCAAGCTGGTGCGTCTTGACGTCCTGATCAACGGTGATCGGGTCGATGCGCTGGCGGTCATCATCCATCGTGATCACGCCCACAGCCGCGGCCGGATCCTGGTGGAAAAGATGAAGGAGCTGATTCCCCGTCAGATGTTTGACGTGGCGATTCAGGCTGCCATCGGTGGTCAGGTGGTGGCGCGCTCGACCGTCAAGGCACTGCGCAAGAACGTCACCGCCAAGTGTTACGGCGGTGACATGACGCGTAAGAAGAAGCTGCTCGAGAAGCAGAAGGCCGGCAAGAAGCGCATGAAGCAGGTCGGTCGCGTGGAAATTCCTCAGGACGCCTTCCTCGCCGTACTCAAGGTGAACGACTAGCGTTCCCCTCGGGCGTGGTGCACGCCCCGGCGTAGTTGCCGGGGCCATCCGCCCGATCCCTATTGTCTATCAAGCCACCTGGAATGACTGATATGGACTTCTCCCTGTTGCTGGTGATCGCGGTTGCCGTCACTGGCCTGATCTGGCTGCTCGACCTGGTCTGGTGGCGTCCTCGCCGTCGAGCCCACACCGAGATGGCCGAAGCCGGCACCACCGAAGGGGTAGGCACCACAGCGCGGACCCTGGCCAGCAAGGAACCCTGGCCGGTGGACTATGCCAGGTCCTTCTTTCCAGTGCTGCTGGTGGTGCTGGTGCTCAGAAGCTTTGTGGTGGAACCGTTTCAGATTCCCTCGGGCTCGATGCGTCCGACCCTCGAGATCGGCGACTTCATTCTGGTCAACAAGTTTACCTACGGCCTTCGGCTGCCGGTGAGCAATACCAAGGTGCTGGACGTCAACGAGCCGGAGCGGGGAGACGTGATGGTGTTCCGCTTTCCCCAGGATCCCTCGGTGAATTTCATCAAGCGGGTCGTGGCGGTGCCGGGAGATACCCTGCGCTACGTTGACAGGCAGCTTTACGTCAATGGCGAGGCCGTGCCCAAGACGTTGCTCGACGATGCTCCCGACAGTGCTCCAGGCGAGCTGCTGTTCTCCGAACAGCTGGGCGAGCATCAGCATCAGATCTACAATAATCCTCGTGCTACTAGCCCGTTGGTCCATGATGTGGTCGTGCCTGAAGGCATGTACTTTGCCATGGGTGACAACCGGGACCATTCCAATGACAGCCGCTATTGGGGCTTCATCCCCGAAGAAAACATCGTCGGCAAGGCCTTCGCAGTGTGGATGCATTGGGACGGTGGATTGCCGAGTTTCGCCAGCGTGCGGTCGATTCCTTGAACGCATCCTGGCGGCCAGGTGTCCCCATCGTCAGATTACAGAATTAACAGGAGCGTCGTGAGCAATCCCCTGATTCCCTTCAGTCGCCGAATTGGCCATGATTTCCAGAACCCCGATCTTCTGGAATTGGCCATGACCCACCGCAGTTACGGTGGTCGAAATAACGAGCGCCTCGAGTTCCTCGGTGACTCGATCGTCAACTTTGTCATTGCCGAGGCCTTGTTTGCCCGTTTCCCTGAAGCTCGGGAAGGGCAGTTGTCGCGTCTGCGGGCCCGCCTGGTGAAGGGACAGACGCTGGCGGAACTGGCCCGGGAGATGCGCTTCGGGGAGTGTCTGCGCCTGGGCTCCGGCGAGATGAAGAGCGGCGGCCATCGCCGCGAGTCGATTCTGGCCGACGCCGTCGAAGCGGTGATCGGCGCGATCTATCTGGATGCGGGTATGGACACGGTCAGAAGCCGTGTGCTGGCCTGGTTCGAGGAACGTCTGGGGCGTATTGACCTCAAGGAGTCCCAGAAGGACCCCAAGACCCGCCTGCAGGAATTTCTGCAGTCCCGTCAGGCGCCGCTGCCGCGTTACGAGGTGACCTCGGTGGAGGGTGAGGCGCATGCCCAGACCTTTACCGTCGAATGCCACGTCGAGATGCTCGACGAACACACGACCGGCACCGGAGCCAGCCGTCGCCACGCCGAACAAATGGCGGCAGAAAGCGCCTTGAAGCGTCTTGATCCGAAGGGAGCCAGCGCATGAGCCAGACCTGTGGATTTGTGGCCATTGTCGGTCGACCCAACGTCGGCAAGTCGACACTGATGAATCGCATTCTTGGCCAGAAGATATCGATCACGTCACGTCGCCCGCAGACGACGCGCCATCAGGTGCTCGGGATCAAGACCGAAGGCGAAGCCCAGACGATCTTCGTGGACACGCCCGGTATCCATATTCTCGGCAAGGATCGCAACAAGGCCATCAACCGCTTCATGAACCAGGCGGCGGTGCAGGCCCTGCGTGATGTGAACTGCGTGGTGTTCCTGGTCGATCGTACGCGCTGGACGGAAGAAGACCAGATCGTGCTGGACCGTCTGGCCAACGTGAAGGCACCGGTTATCCTGGCGGTCAACAAGGTGGATCGTCTGCAGGACAAGGCGTCATTGCTGCCTTGGCTCGCGGAGCTTGGCAACAAGCGTGAGTTTGCCGCCGTTGTGCCGATTGCTGCCCAGCACGGCACCAACGTGCCCGAGCTTGAGGCCGAGATCGACAAGCACCTGCCGGAAGGCATTCACTACTTCCCGGAAGACCAGGTCACCGACAAGAGCATGCGCTTCCTGGCCGCCGAGATGGTGCGCGAGAAGGTCATGCGTCAGTTGGGTGATGAGCTGCCCTACCAGATGACGGTGGAGATCGAGGAGTTTCGCGACGAGGCCCGGGTGGTGCACATCAGCGCGCTGATCCTGGTGGAACGCCAGGGGCAGAAGAAGATCCTGATTGGCGAGAGCGGCGATCGGATCAAGAAGATTGGCCGCGAAGCCCGCCTGGACATGGAACGGGCGCTCGACAAGAAGGTCATGCTCAACCTGTGGGTCAAGGTGAAGCGTGGCTGGTCCGATGACGAGCGAGCGCTGAAGAGCCTCGGCTACGACCTCGACTGAAGCCCTCCGCCGCCGGCCAGGCCGGCGGCCCCTTCGCTGCCTCTTTTCGGACGCGACGCGACATGCAGCCGCAACCCGCCTTTCTCTTACACAAGCGACCCTATCGCGAGACCAGCGCCCTGGTCGAATTGCTGACCCTGGACCACGGTCGCGTGCGCGCCGTGGCTCAGGGCGTGCAGCGTCCCAAGAGCCGAGCACGCGGTCAGCTGCAGCCGTTCGCCCCATTGCACCTGACCTGGCAGGGAGAGCGTGAGCTGAAGCGCCTGAGACTGATGGAGTCTCGCGGCCCAGCGGCAATGCTGGTGGGTGAGGGGCTGCTGTGCGGGTTGTATGCCAACGAGCTGCTGACGCGCCTGCTGCCGGTGGAGTTTCCCGTGGCCCAGGTCTTTGCGTTCTATGCCTCGGCCGTCGACGCACTGGCCGTGCCCGCCAGCCGCGCGTCAGCTCTGCGCCGCCTGGAATACGCCCTGCTTGATGCGCTGGACGCATTGCCGCGCTTTAGCGTGGCGAGCGGTGCCAGTCTGGATCCTCACGCTCGCTATCGATTTGATCCAGCGAGCCGAACCTTTGTGGCCGCGGACAGCGGGCTTGATGGTCGCACCCTGAAGCTGCTGTCGTCTGCTGACTGGGGCGAGCCTGGCCTTGCCGGTCCCGCCAAGGTTCTCAGCAGGGCAGCCCTGGCCCCTTTGCTGGGGGACCGACCGCTGCGCTCGCGCGGGTTGATGGTGTCCATGGCGCAACGCCGCCGGCAACAGCCTTGAGCGCGTTGGGCAACAGCCTTGAGCGATACGGGATATAGCGAGCCCTGAGCGTTGTGGGATACGGCCTTGAGCGTTGTGGGATACAGCCTTGAGCGTTGTGAGAAACAGCCCTGAGCGTTGTGAGAAACAGCCTTGAACGTTGAGAGAAACAGCCCTGAGCGGTACTGATACTCGCCCCGAACCTCGCAAGCGATCGATGCATGGGGGTGATACCATGCGCGCTAGAGCAGCGCGTTCGGCTTGCCGGTACCGGTGATGGCGCGCCGCTCATCACCCTCTAGACGGAGAACTCTGATGCACCCCCCAAGACTGCTGCTGGGCGTCAACATCGATCACATTGCCACTCTGCGTCAGGCCCGAGGAACTCGCTACCCTGATCCGGTCCAGGCTGCCTTGTTGGCAGAAGAGGCGGGTGCTGACGGGATTACCGTGCATCTACGTGAGGACCGTCGCCATATTCAGGAGCGTGACGTGCGTGTATTGGCTGAAGTGCTCAACACGCGCATGAACCTCGAGATGGCGGTGACCGAGGAGATGCTGGCCCTGGCCGAGGAGGTCCGTCCGGCACACGTCTGCCTGGTGCCCGAGAAGCGCGAAGAACTGACCACCGAAGGTGGCTTGGATGTGGTCGGTCAGTTTGACGCGGTCAAGGCCGCCTGCGAGCGTCTGGCAGCGGTGGGCTGCGAAGTGTCCCTGTTCATCGATGCCGATCCCGACCAGATTGCCGCTGCCCAGCGTGCCGGGGCGCCGGTGATCGAGCTGCACACCGGGGCCTACGCGGAAGCGACATCGGACCTGGAGTCACGCCGCGAGTATCAGCGTATCGTGGCTGGCGCCGAGATGGCCGTGGAGCTGGGGCTGATCGTCAATGCGGGACATGGTCTGCATTATCACAATGTGGAAGCGGTGGCGGCCATTCCCGGGCTACACGAACTTAACATCGGTCACGCCATCATCGCGCGCGCGCTGTTTGTGGGGCTCAAGGAGGCCGTGGCAGAGATGAAGCGGTTGATGCTGTCGGGCTACGAGGCCGGCCTGGTGGCGGCCATCGAGGAGTTTGACCACGATCACGATCACGACCATGCCCATTGATGTCAGCGTGTCAGGGGGGCGCGGCTGGTGATTCTCGGAATCGGTACCGATATCGCGCGGATTGAGCGCTTCGAGGCCGCCGTGGTCCGCCATGGGCCGCGCTTTGCCCAGCGTATCCTGGGGCCCAAGGAACTGTTGCGCTACCCCCATGCCCCGCGCCCCAGCGCCTACCTGGCCAAGCGTTTTGCGGCCAAGGAGGCATGGGTCAAGGCGCTGGGCACGGGTCTGCGCCAGGGCATGCGCTGGACCGAGATCGAGGTCGTCAACGATGCTCTTGGGCGCCCCCATATTGCGCTGTCGGGAGAAGCCCTGCGCCTTGCGGGGGAGGCCGGCATGTCGCGCTGCCATCTGTCCTTGAGCGATGAAAGCGATGTGGTGGTCGCCTTCGTCGTGATCGAGGGCGGCGATCTCTCCAGGCGGCCAGACTAGCGGTGTGACTCGCGGTTCCCTGGGGCTTCCAGGGGCACTTCGCCGGAGGCTGCCTGCCAGCGTTCGACCTGTTCCATGGCGTGTTGCAGGCTGGGTAGCAGGGGGCGGACGTCGTCGATACCGCGGGAGCGCAGGCGCGTTTCGAGGGTCTCGACCAGCAACGCCATGCGCGGTACGCCGCAGTATCGGCAGGCACCGTTCAGCGCATGGATGGCGTCGAGCAGGGCTTCCTCGTTCTCGTCCTCCAGTGCCGCCTGAATTTCCTGGCGGGTCTGCTCGAGGGAGGCCGCCAGGGTCGCCAGCAGTTGACGCGCCAGGGGCTCGCGTCCCCCCGCCAGTCGCGCTCCCAGCGCGATATCGATGTCCGGAAGGTCTTCTTCGCGGGTGGGTGCAGTGGGGGGCGCTTGCGGTGTCTCTTCCTCCAGTCCACTCCCCAGTCTGAGTGTCAGCAGCTCATCGAGTCGGGTCGTATCCAGCGGCTTGATCAGTACGTCATTCATGCCATTGGCCAGCAATTCCCTCCGCTGGCTCTCGAGTACGTGGGCGGTCACCGCGATAATCGGTCGTTCGGCCCACTCGGCACTGAGTTGCCGGATCGCACGGGCTGTCTCCACGCCATCCATGCCGCCCATGCGAATATCCATCAGTACCAGGTCATAGAGTTGCTGTTGGGCGAGCGCCAGAGCCTCTTCGCCGCTGCTGGCCAGGGTAACCCGTCGCCGCGGGCTTTCCACCAGCTCGCGCAGCAGCAGTCGGTTGGTTTCGCTGTCGTCCACCACCAGTAGCTGTGCCGTCTCGCTGGTTGCGTGATCGTCACTAGCGACAGCGCCGCCGGGCTGTGGTGTTGCTGCGTCGCTGTCGATCTCTGTCTGACGGTCCCGTGGCGCGTTCGCCGGTCCAGCGGTGCCGGCAGCGTGGTCGACTGTCAGTGCCTGCTCGTTGGCCGGCGGTGGCAGGGCGGCCTCCGGTGCAGGCAGTGCCGTCACCGAAGGTGTCTTGGTCAGGGCGATGATCGGTTCCAGCGCGTTGGCCAGCGCCTGGCGTGCGAGGGGCTTTGACAGCACTCGCACATGCTGCGGTAGCTCCAGCGCCGGGATGTCCGGCAGGCCCGCGTTGATCAACAGCAGGGTGGGGCAGCTGCGGCCATTCAGTCGCTCACGCAGTTGGACGAGCTCTGGGCCTTCCAGCTCCTCGACAGGTATCGCCTCGAGCGCCAGGCGCGCCTGCTGTGGGCTCTCCACGACGCGGCCTTCCCATTGGTTGAGCAGGTGCAGCAGGGCGCGGCGGGTGGCGCCGTGGGGTTCCTCGACAAAGATCGGCATCTGGTCAAGGGACAGCTCTGGCGTGCGGCTGCCTCCCGTGATGCCGGCCAAGGGCAGGGTGAAGTGAAAGGTCGAGCCCCGTCCAGGACTGCTGTCGACGCCGATGATGCCGCCCATCTGTTCCACCAGCTGGCGCGAAATGGCAAGCCCCAGACCCGTCCCGCCGTACTGGCGGGTATGGCTCGCAGCGGCCTGACGGAAAGCCTGAAACAGACGTCGTTGTTGGCTGTCACTGAGTCCGATACCGGTGTCACTGACGCTGATCCGAAGCTTCATGGGCTCATGCTGGGTGTCTTCGACCATGACCCTGACGATGATATCGCCGCGCTCGGTGAACTTGATGGCGTTGTTGACCAGGTTGGTGACGATCTGGCGGATGCGCAGGGGATCACCAATGAACTCCTCTGGCACGTCATCGTAGACCAGGCTCAGCAGCTGCAGGCCTTTTTGCTGAGCCAGCGGGGCCTGCAGCCCCAGCACTTCGTCGACCAGCGACTGAATGTCCACCGGCACGTTTTCCAGAATCAGCTTGCCCGCTTCCAGCTTGGAGAAGTCCAGCACATCGTTGACCAGAGACAGCAGGTTGTCGCAGGCGCGCTGTACCTGATCGAGCCACTCCCGTTGGCGGGTGTCGAGAGAGGAGCGACCAATCAAGCGGCAGAAGCCGATGATGCCGTTCAGGGGGGTGCGAATCTCATGGCTCATGTTGGCCAGGAATTCCGATTTCACGCGGTTGGCCTCCACCGCCTGTCGGTGGGCGAGATCCAGCTCGATGTTCTGCACCTCGATGGTTTCCATCGACTCCTGCAATTCTGCAGTGGCGTGCTCAATCTGCTGTTGAAGGTCGTCTCGCGCCTGGGCCTGGTGGTCGATCAAGGCGTTGACACGACTGCCCAGCGCCGCCAGCTCCCGAGGCTGGTCCAGGGCAAGATGGCTAGGCTGGCGGCCTGCGGCCAGCTGATCCAGCAGGTGGGAAATGTCGTCCATGGGCCGGGTCAGGCGTCGGCTCAGGGTCAGCGCGACCAGAAACAGCAGCAGCCCACTGACCAGCAGCGCCACCGCGGCTCTGGCCAGGTGGCTGTAGGTGGCCAGCAGCAGGAGTGATGCGTCGACGTCGAGGATCAGGTAGGCGGCGGTGACGCCCGGGACCGGCACCGTCATCACCCATTGGCGGTAGTGTCTGGTCAGTTGGGCCTGGCCCCCTGGGGTGGCGTCCAGAGCGGCCCCTCGCAGGCGTCCAAGCTCAATTACGCTCTGGTCGCGATGGATCAGGCGCAGTGCGCGAATGCTGGTGATATCCATCAACCGGTTGGCCGCGGCCTGCACCCCCGGCGTATCCCCCAGCGACAGCGCCGAGCCGAGCGTCGGCGCGACCAGCTGGGTGGCGGTGACCAGGTTCTGTTCCAGGGCCGATTGACGCAGGTCATGCTGTTGCTGCACGGTCAGGCCGACGGCCAGGCTGAGCAGCACCAGCGGCAGCCCCACCAGGGCCAGCATCAACCTTGTCTTCACGCTCATGGCACAGTCCTTGCCGAGTTACAGGCGTGCCGGGGCGGGAACCCGTCACGGCGCACGTTCCATGTCACCCCAAGTGAGCACGCCTGTCCAGTCGCGAGGGGCGTCGATATAATGGCCGCAGACGACGTTACAAGGAAAGCGTGATGGATTTCCCCTATCTCGAACAGCTGGTCGGTCATACGCCGCTGGTTCGGCTCAAGCGAATCACCGCAGGTCGCAACAATGTGTTGCTGGCCAAGCTGGAAGGCAACAACCCGGCGGGGTCGGTCAAGGATCGGCCGGCGCTGTCGATGTTCGACGAAGCCGAGCGGCGCGGCGATATTGCCCCGGGAGACACCCTGATCGAGGCGACCTCCGGCAACACGGGTATCGCCTTGGCGATGGTGGCCGCGATGAAGGGCTATCGCATGGTTCTGATCATGCCGGAGAGTGCGTCGAGTGAGCGTAAGCAGGCGATGGCAGCCTACGGTGCGGAGCTGATCGAGGTCAGCAAGGAAGGTGGCATGGAGGCGGCCCGAGACCTGGCCGACACCATGGTCGCTAAGGGCGAGGGCAAGGCACTGGACCAGTTTGCCAATCCCGACAATCCGCTCGGTCACTACCGCACCACGGGACCAGAGCTGTGGCAGCAGACCGATGGTCAGATCACGCACTTCGTCAGTTCCATGGGGACCACCGGGACCATCATGGGCGTTTCTCGCTATCTCAAGGAGCAGCGCGACGATATCCAGATCATCGGCCTGCAGCCGGAGGACGGTGCCAGCATCGCCGGTATCCGTCGTTGGCCAGCGGCGTATCTGCCGAAGATTTTCGAGCCAGAACGGGTGGATCGGGTGCTCGATATTGGCCAGCAGGAGGCCGAGGTTCACATGCGCCGCCTGGCCCGCGAGGAGGGCATTCTTGCCGGAGTGTCTTCCGGTGGCGCCCTGGCGGGCGCCCTGCGGGTGGCAGAGCAGGTCGAGAACGCCGTGATCGTGTTTATCGTCTGCGACCGGGGTGATCGCTACCTGTCCACCGGCCTGTTGGCTCCGGAGGCTTGACGTGGGATTGGGAAAACGCCGTCCGCCGCGTCGTGCCTCTGGTGGCTCTGGACTGTCCGGCCAGCAGGCCAGGGAGCGTCAAGCGGCTCCGTCGCAAGCTGCCAAGGGAATGGTACACCAGGAGCTGGCGCAAGAGGGCCTGGTCGACGTTCACGGCCTGGCCCATGATGGCAGAGGAATTGCCCGCGGCGCGGACGGCAAGACGGTCTTCATCGACGCTGCCCTGCCTGGCGAGCGCGTCGAGGTGGCGGTTCACCTGACGCGCAAGCGTTTTGATGAGGCGCATGTACGCCAGCTGATCGACCCCTCGCCGGACCGGGTTACGCCACCGTGCCCCTACAATGACCGCTGTGGCGGCTGTGATCTGCAGCACCTGTCCCGCAGCGGTCAGCGCCGGCACAAGGCCGCGGTGTTGTCCGATCTGCTGGCTCGCCAGGGGATCCAGGCAGAGATCGACAGTATCGAGGTGCTGGCGACCGATACCGAGGGGTATCGGCGTCGCGCGCGTCTTGGCGTCAGGGTCGATGCCGAAGGCGTCGTCCACATGGGCTTTCGTGCCAGGCGCAGTCACCGCCTGGTGTCGGTGACCTCGTGCACCGTGTTGGTGCCAGAGCTGGCGGCACTGCTGCCAGCGTTGCACCAGCAGCTGTCGGCCCTGGCATCACCGCGGCTGGTGGGACACGTGGAACTTCTCGCCAGTGACGATCAGGTGACCTTGGTGGTCCGCCAGCTGCGCGAGCATGCGCAAGATCTCGACCTCTGGCAGCAATGGGCAGAGCACCACGGGGTGGCCCTGGCGCTGCTGTCCGGCCGGCAGTCGCCGGCCTTTGCCTGGGTGATCGAGCCCCGCGCCGCGCTCACCGTGCAGGTGCCATCCGCCCATGGCAGCATGGCGCTGGGGATTGCGCCCGGCGATTTTCTGCAGGCCAATGACGAGGTCAATCGACTGATGGTGGCGACCGCCCTGGCGTGGCTTGGCGCGCCTGGGACGCCAGACGAGCCCCTGTTGGACCTGTTCGCGGGCATCGGCAATTTCAGCCTTCCCCTGGCGGCGGCCGGGTATCAGGCCGCGGCCTGGGAGGGCGCTGCGCAGATGGTCGAGCGCTTGCGCGACAATGCCCAGCGCGTTGGCGTTGATGTGGCGGCCGACCAGGCCAATCTGCATGACCAGACCCAGGTGGAGAGGCTGTTGCAAGACCCGTCCATCGGCGTGGTGGTGCTTGACCCGCCCCGTGATGGCGCCGAGGCATTATGTCGGGCACTGGCCAAAAGTACGGTGCCCAGGGTCTTGTATATTGCTTGCGATCCCTCCACCCTTTCTCGCGATACGGCACATTTGTTGCAGGGAGGCTATCGTCTGCGACGAGTGGCCATGGCAGACATGTTCGTGCACACCTCGCACCTGGAGTCGATGGTGTTGCTCGAGCGTCCAACGTCGTCGCCACGCCAAGGAGTCAGGAGAGATGGTTAAAGTGCGGGAAGACCAGCCGCTGAATGCGGAGGGTCGGGTCGATATCGACCAGTGGGTGGCGCGGCTGCAGGAGGATGTCAAACTCGCTGACGCCAGTGAGCTTGCTGAGGCCTGCCGCTTGGCGGAGTCGCTGGAGCAGACGTCGGAGCGCCCCCACAAGTCCTGGCTGAAGGATGGCTCAAGCTTCCGCATGGGGCTCGAGATGGCGGATATTCTGGGTGAGCTGCGGCTGGACCAGACCGCCATCGAGGCGGCGGTGCTCTATCGTGCCGTGCGTGAGAAGCTGATCCAGCCCGAGCAGGTGGCCAAGCGCTTCGGTGATGAGGTTGCCCGCTTGATTCAAGGCGTGCTGCAGATGGCTGCCATCAGCAACACCCAGACCAGCACACCGGGGCTGCAGCAGCAGGATCAGCAGGATAATCTGCGCAAGATGCTGGTCAACATGATCGATGACGTTCGCGTGGCATTGATCAAGATTGCCGAGCGTACCTGCGCCCTTCGTCAGGTTCGGGACGCGCCGCGGGAGAAGCAGGTCCGGGTCGCTCGAGAAGTCTTCGATATCTATGCACCGCTGGCGCATCGTCTGGGCATCGGTCACCTCAAGTGGGAGCTCGAGGACCTGTCGTTCCGCTACCTGCATGAGGACGACTACAAGACCGTGGCGCGGCAGTTGGCCGAGAAGCGCCTGGACCGTGATCGGTATATTCAGGAAGTGGTGGACACCCTCAAGACGTTGATGTCGGCGCAGGGTATCCGTGATTTCCAGGTGGATGGGCGGGCAAAACATATCTTTTCGATCTGGCGCAAGATGAAGCGCAAGCGGATCGACTTCTCCCAGGTCCATGACGTTCGCGCGGTCCGCATTCTGGTGCCGAGCGTCCAGGACTGCTACACCATGCTCGGTATTGTCCATTCCCGCTGGCACACGGTGCCGGACGAGTTCGACGACTACATCGCCAATCCCAAGAAGAACGGCTACCAGTCGCTTCATACGGCGGTCATCGGTCCGGAAAACAAGGTGCTCGAGATCCAGATTCGCACCTTCGCCATGCACGAAGAAGCGGAGCTGGGCGTGTGTGCCCACTGGCGCTACAAGGGCCACGACACCAACGCCCGCAGCGACAGCTACGAAGAGAAGATCGCCTGGCTGCGCCAGGTGCTGGAATGGCACGAGGAGGTCGGCGAGTTCGGCGATCTGCGAGAGGGCCTGACCAGCGATGTAGCTCCGGATCGCATCTATGTGTTCACCCCGGATGGTCATGTCATCGACTTGCCACGGGTCGCCACCCCCATCGACTTTGCCTACCGGGTGCATACCGAGGTCGGGCATCGCTGTCGCGGTGCCAAGGTCAACGGACGCATTGTGCCGCTGACGTACAAGCTCAAGACTGGCCAGCAGGTGGAGATCCTTACCGCCAACAAGAGCGCGCCAAGCCGTGACTGGCTCAATCCGAATCTGGGCTTCGTGCGCACTTCCAGGGCCAGGGCCAAGATTCAGTCCTGGTTCAAGCACCAGGCCAGAGACCAGAACGTCGAGGAAGGCAAGGCACTGTTCGAGCGTGAGATGAAACGTCTCGATGTGCACGACATGGATCTGGACACCCTGGCGAAGAAGGTCAACTACGCCAACGCAGATGACATGTATGCTGCGCTTGGCGCCGGGGATCTGCGCATCGGTCAGGTGCTGCATCAGGCCCAGCAGCTGTTCGGCGACAGCGACGAGCAGGAACACCTGGACCGACTGCTGGCCAAGCAGCGTCAGCGTCCCGCCAAGACCCCGGATGGTGACATCACGGTGCTGGGGGTGGGCAATCTCAAGACCAACATGGCCAATTGCTGCCATCCGATGCCCGGGGAGCCGATTGTCGGCTTTATTACCCAGGGGCGTGGGGTGTCGATTCATCGTCAGGACTGTCCCAATATCCTGCAACTGAGGGTCGACGAGCCCCAGCGGGTCATTGAAGTCGAGTGGGGGTCGCGGGCGAGCAACCAGTATCCGGTCGACATCGAGATCCTTGCCTGGGACCGGTCCGGCCTGCTGCGGGATGTCACTGCCGTGCTGGGCCAGGACAAGGTCAACGTGCTGTCGGTGAATACGCGCACCGATACCGACGATGGCATCGCTAGACTGTCGATCACCGCCGAGGTCGATGGTCTGGAGACGCTGGAGCGACTGTTCTCGCGGATCCAGCAGTTGCCCAACATCATCGAGGTCAAGCGCAAGCGCGCCCAGGGGAGGTCGCGAGGATGAGTCGACGCTACGACATCGACGATCTGCTCACGCTGATGCGCGTGCTGCGGGACCCTCAACAGGGCTGCCCGTGGGACGTCAAGCAGCACTGGGACTCCATCGTGCCCCACACCCTGGAGGAAGCCTACGAGGTGGCTGACGCCATCGAGCGCCGGGCGTTTGACGAGCTTCCTGGTGAGTTGGGGGATCTGCTGTTTCAAGTGGTCTACTACAGTCAGTTCGGCCGCGAGGAAGGGCGTTTCGATTTCCATGATGTGGTGCATGTGCTGACCGACAAGATGCTCAAGCGCCACCCACATGTGTTTGTGGACGGCACCCTGGAGTCTCGCCGGCAGGGTGAGTCCGCGGCCGAGGTCGAGACGCGTCAGGTGAAGTCGCGCTGGGAGTCGCTGAAGGCGGCCGAGCGGGAGAGCCGTGCCGAGGGCGAGGCCCGTCATGTATCGGCGCTGGATGATGTGCCGCGCACACTGCCTGCCCTCAGCCGCGCGTCCAAGTTGTCCAAGCGCGCGGCGCGGGCCGGCTTCGACTGGCCCGATGCGGCTGGAGTGATGGACAAGCTGGAGGAAGAACTGGCCGAGGTGCGCGAGGCCCTGGAGGCCGGCGATCACGACCACGCGGCCAGTGAGGTGGGGGATCTGCTGTTTGCCACGGTCAACCTGGCACGCCGGCTTGGCGTCGACCCGGAGGCCTGCCTCAGGGGCACCAACGGACGCTTCGAACGGCGCTTTCGTTATATGGAAAGGGCACTGGTGGAGCAGGGCACGGCGCTGGAGCGTGCCTCCCTCGAACAGATGGAAGAGCGCTGGCAGGAGGCGAAGCGGCTGGAGCGCGAGCAGCCAGAACGCAAGCAGCCAGAACGCGAGCAGGCCTCGCCGCCACACCAGGGCTTGGCTGGCGCCGACTGATCCACGGGCACCTTACCACCACAACGTAGTGGGGCCGGCGTCAGGGGTCCCGCTGGACACAATAGACAAGGAGACCCCATGAGCCACGACCTGCACGAATCCCTGCGTGACAACGTCCGCATTCTTGGTGACAGCCTGGGACGCACGATTGCCGATGACCTCGGCCCGGGGTTTGTCTCGCGCATTGAAACGATTCGCGGACTGGCCAAGCGGGGACGCCAGGGAGAGGAGGCCGGCCAGCAGGAACTTATCGAGTATCTGCGTCGCCTGCCGGAGAAGGACCTGTTGCCGGTCACCCGCGCCTTCAATCAGTTCCTCAATCTGGCCAACATCGCCGAGCAGCACTACCGCGCGCGCTTTCGTCGGGTCGAGGACTACAAGCCAGGGATGCAGCCGGTACTGGGCGAACTGCTCGAGCGGGCGCGCCAGGAGGGTCATACCCCGCGCAAGCTGGTCGAGACGCTGGCCAACATGCGCGTCGAGCTGGTGCTGACGGCGCATCCGACGGAGGTCATCCGGCGCACGTTGATCCAGAAGTACGACGCGATCGATGACTGCCTGACCGCGATCGAATCCTCTGGTGAATACCCCGAGCGCGCGGCACGGGCCAAGGGGCGGCTCGAAGAGTTGATCAGCCAGGCCTGGCACACCGATGAGATTCGCCATGATCGGCCGACCCCGGTGGATGAGGCCAAATGGGGCTTCGCGGTGATCGAGAATTCCCTGTGGCAGGCGGTGCCGGATTTCCATCGAGACCTCGACAACCTGTTGCTCGAGAGCGCCGGTGAGCGCCTGCCGCTGGACGCCGCGCCGCTGCGCTTCGCTTCGTGGATGGGCGGCGATCGCGACGGCAACCCCAATGTCACCGCCCGGGTCACCCGGGAAGTGCTGCTGCTGGGGCGCTGGATGGCGGCGGATCTCTATCTGCGTGATCTCGAACAGCTCAAGATCGAGCTGTCCATGTGGAGCACCAACAGTGCCCTGCGTGCCGAGGTCGGCAATGTCGCTGAGCCCTATCGGGAGCTGCTCAAGCGCCTGGTGACGAAGGTCGAGGCGACCCGCGACTGGGCCAAGGCAGAGCTGGACGGCAAGAGCTACGACGGTGGGCCGATCATCGAGACCCGTGATCAGCTGTATGCGCCGCTGCTGGCCTGCTATCGCTCGCTGTGTGACGTCGGCCTGGACACCATCGCCAACGGCGTGCTGCTGGATACCCTGCGCCGGGTGGCGGTATTTGGCGTCACCCTGACCAAGCTGGATCTGCGCCAGGAAGCCGGACGTCACGCCCAGGTGATGGAAGAGCTGACCCACGACCTGGGGCTTGGCAACTATCGCGACTGGAGCGAGGAGCAGCGCCAGGCCTTCCTGCTGGCGGAGCTTGAATCCGCGCGGCCGCTGATTCCGCGTCGCTGGGAATGTTCGGCGGAGACCCGCGAGACCCTGGACACCTTCCAGGTGGTGGCCGCCGAGCACGGCGAGGCACTGGGCACCTATATCATCTCCATGGCAGGCCAGCCCTCGGACGTGTTGACGGTGGCACTGCTGATGAAAGAAGTCGGCGGCCGCGTGGGCATGCCCATCGCACCGCTGTTCGAGACCCTCGATGACCTGAACCGTGCGGGCGATGTGATCGACCGGCTGCTGGCGTTGCCTGGCTATCGCCAGTTTGCAGGTGACAGTCAGGAGGTGATGATCGGTTATTCCGACTCGGCCAAGGATGCCGGGCAACTGGCAGCGGCCTGGGCGCAGTATCGCGCCCAGGAAGCGCTGGTCGACGTGTGTCAGCGGCACGCGGTCGATCTCACCCTGTTCCACGGTCGCGGTGGTACCGTGGGTCGCGGCGGTGGTCCTTCCCACGCGGCGATCCTTTCGCAGCCGCCGGGGTCGGTCAACGGCAGCCTCAGGGTGACCGAGCAGGGCGAGATGATTCGCTTCAAGTTTGGCCAGCCGGACATTGCCCTGCGTTCCATGGAAATCTATGCCTGCGCGGTGCTCGAGGCCTCGCTGCTGCCGCCGCCCAAGCCCAAGCCCGCCTGGCGTGACGAGATGGACCGGCTGGCCGAGATCGCCCACGGTGCTTATGTCGGCGTGGTGCGCAAGGATCCGGACTTCGTGCCGTACTTCCGCGCGGTCACCCCGGAAGGTGCGCTGGGTCGCCTGCCCCTGGGCTCGCGTCCGACCAAGCGGCGCCAGGATGGTGGCGTCGAGACCCTGCGCGCCATTCCCTGGATCTTCGCCTGGACCCAGATTCGCCTGATGCTGCCCGCCTGGCTGGGCACCGGCGAGGCCTTCGCCACGCGCCTGGCCGAACCAGGTGGCCTGGATGTCCTGCAAGAGATGCGTGAGCAGTGGCCCTTCTTCGGTACCTACCTGGATATGCTGGAGATGCTGCTGGCCAAGGCCGACGTGGAGCTGGCGGCCTACTACGAGCATCGACTGGTCGACGAACCCAGTCTCGAGGCGCTGGGTCAGCGGCTGCGGGAGCGTTTCCGCAAGCTCCATGAAGAGCTGCTGAAGATCCTCGACCAGCAGGAATTGCTGGAGAAGACGCCGTTGATTCGTCAGGCCATCGAAGTGCGCAATCCGTACATCGATCCGCTGCACGGCTTGCAGGCCGAACTGCTGCAGCGTAACCGTGACGCGGACGGTGCCATCAGCGCGGATCTGTCCCGTGCCCTGATGGTCACCATGGCAGGTATCGCCGCCGGGCTGCGTAACACCGGCTGACGACGAGCATGTAGCGCGCTGTTAGCGATGCCCACACCCTCTGCCCGGCCATATGGCCGGGCAGATAGTGTGAGGTGCAAGGTATGCCAGCCCACAGGGATATGCGCTCAACTGAGATCTTCACCCCTTCCTGAGGCGGCGCATCAACCAGGATTGGCTGACTCCCAGTGCCTCGGCGGCCTTGCGCGTGCTGCCATGCTGTTCGAGGGCCTGATCGATGGCCGCCCGCTCCAATGCCGCCAGGCGCTCAGGCAGTGGCCGTGGGTCACTGTCTTCAAGCGTTGCCAGCAGCGTGCCGTGGGAGGTCGTGGCATCAGCGGCGGTACTCGGCTCCAGTTCGGGTAGGTCCAGGGCCAGATCGGCCACGCCGATGGTGCTGCCTTCGCAGAAGACGCTCATGCGCTCCAGCAGGTTCTCCAGTTCGCGCACGTTACCCGGCCAGTGATAGCGGCTCAGCGCTCTCAAGGCGGCGCGTTCAAGGCTCAGGTGACGCTTGTGGCGTTGTGCAATGTCCTTCAGCAGCTGCGTGGCAAGGCGGGGTATGTCCTCGGGGCGCTCGCGCAGTGGCGGCACCTCGATGGGCACGATATTGAGGCGATAGAACAGGTCAGGGCGAAAGCTTCCGTCCTGGACCCGGGTCGCCAGGTCAGCATTGGTGGCAGCCACGATACGCACGTTGGCCTTCTGCACCTTGCCCCCCAACGGGTGGTACTGACGTTCCTGCAGCAGTTGCAGCAGCTTGGGTTGCAGCGGCAGCGGCAGCTCACCGATCTCGTCGAGAAACAGCGTGCCGCCTTCTGCCAGGGCGACATAGCCGACGCGACCATCACGATGGGCGCCGGTAAAGGCGCCACTGCGGTGGCCGAACAGTTCGGCCTCCAGCAGCGCTTCGGGGATGGCGGCACAGTTGACGTGAATCAGCGGTTTGTCGGAGCGCGGGCTGTACTGGTGCAGGCGATTGACCAGCCAGCTCTTGCCGACCCCGGTTTCCCCCGTGACCAGCACGGTGGTATCGCTGGCGGCGGCTCGGTCCAGGCGTTCGAGGCACTGGCGATAGCGCGGACTGCGGCTGGGTGAGGCCGGACTGGTCTCGCTGGCGACCTGCTCTTGGCGAATGCGCTTGAGCTGGTGCATGACATGGTCAAGTAATGCTTGCGTGGTGTCCGGGGAGCGGGAGGCCAGCACGTCACGGTCCAGATTGCGTGTCTGTACCAGCACGGCATCGGGCTCGGCGGGAGAGCCTGAGTTCAGGCAGAACAGGCTGCCGTTCACCAGATAGTCCTTGCCGCGATAGCGGTGCACGACACTGACGGGCCTGCGTTCATCGATCACGAAGCGGGTGACCGACGGAGAAAACACGCCTTCCTGCTCCAGAGTGTAGACGTCGCTGGCATACAGCCGTGCTTCGGTGGTCTCGAGCTGGGACAGGCTGGCCTGGTTGACCCACAGCACGCGTCCCTCGAGGTCGGTAATGAAAATGCCATCCTCGAGTGCATTGAGGATGGCCAGCAGTTGATCGGGCATGAGGGTGCCGTGGTTCATCGAGGCTCCGGACAGTGACGAGGTGGGTCATGGTGTGCCCGGAGCGAGCGTTAGTAAAGATGGGAGAGGGGCTCAGCAGCCCCTCGACCTGCTGTTAAAGCCCAAGCTGGCTGAACAGGTAGCCCCACAGCGCGCCGGCGATGACCACGAACAGCACCATGATGAACCACACCTGGCGGTATTCGCGGATAAGTGCCTTGGCGCCGTTCGGGCGGGCCAGGATGTCGCGGATGGTGGTGTCGGACAGCCGCCGGGCGCGGATGTCGTCGAACACCTTCAACTCATAGTCCGAGGGCTGGCTCTTGAGTCCCACGGCAATCAGCGCCAGGGTGCCGAGCAGAATGGCGACCTGCAGGTTGTCGATGTGCAGCGGCAGTGCCAGCAGACCATGACGTTCCAGTTCGCCCACCACAATGAAGGTGATCGAGCCCACCAGCATGCAGGCCAGCGCGGCGTTGGCGCTCATCCGGCGCCAGTGGAGCGCAGCCACGATGGTCGGCAGCCAGGCCACGGCGAAGATGGCACCGGCATAGATGGAGATCCAGTAGATGCCGGCGGGGCGCGAGATCGCCACCGCGCAGACGATCAGTGCCACCACCGCCTGGGAGATGCGACCCAGGACGACCCCCTTGCGCTCGCTGACCTGGCGGTCAAACAGCTTTTCGTAAAGGTCTCGCGCCAAGGCAAAGCCTGTCAGCACGAACAGGGTGGACGCCGTGGACATGATGGAGGCCATCAGACCCGCCAGGCCGATGCCCGCCAGGGTCGGATTGGTGTGTTCCATGAAGCCGACAATCATGGCCCGGTCAGTCGGCTCGATACCCGGCTGGATGACTTGCATGGCGGCGGCGGCAAGAAACACCAGCAGCTGCATGGCGGGGGCAAAGAACACCCCGATCACCGCGACCTTAAGGATCACGAAGTCGTTCTTGGCCGGAAACACGCGGGAGACCAGTGCAGGGGTACAGGCGAAGAACAGGATCCACACCAGGAACTGCGAGATGGACCAGCCCAGCGGACGCTCATTGGCGCCACCGATGGTCCAGAAGCCGGGCAGCGTTTCGCCAAGGCCCTTCATGGCATCAAAGCCCGCATCGCCGATCAGTAGCGGGGCAATGACGAAGGCTATGGCCAGCATGGTGAAGAACATCATGGTGTCGGTGTAGACGACGCCATACATGCCGGACAGCGAGCAGAAAGCCAGCAGGGCCAGGGTGAAGGCGACGATGATCACCGGGAACGGGATGTCGATGATCTCGGCCAGTACCAGGCCCGCACCAATCAGCTGGATGATGCCATAGCCGAGCAGGCCCACGACCATCAGGATCAACGCCACCACGCTGACCCATTTGTTGTTAAAGCGATAGTCGAAGAAGTCCATCATGGTGCGGCAGTTGAGCGCCTTGAGCTTGCGCCCGATGAAGACCACCGCGATCAGGGTGCCGACCCAGGCACCGAAGGAGCCTAGCGCCGCGATCACCAGGGGCCCCTCGCTGTAGGAAATGCCGGCGATGCCCATCAGGGTCACCGCACTCAGGAAGGTCGCAGCCAGGGTGCCGACGATCAGCAGCGTCGAACCCTGCTCGCCCATCACATAGAAGTCGTCCTTGTTCTTGATACGACGGGCGAGCAGTGCCGCCACCGCCACGTAGGCGGTGAGTACGGTAGCGAAGATTGCCAGAGTCATGGCAGGTCTCTCTTGTTACAGGTTGTGGTTGTGTCAGGGAAATGCGGCAGCAAATGCCTGCGCCGCCAATTCGCCGCGCTGCCAATTCACTGCGCCGCCAATTCGCTGCGCTGTGGGCGCTTGGCGTCTCGTGGCGCTGGACCGATGTCTTCAGCACTTCCCTTGGGTTGGCAAATGGGTCAGCCCCGGGAAGTCTCGGGCTGTGGTGACGGGCTCCTGGTTTGCTGAGGGGTGGGCTGCCCAGATTGAGGCGCGCTGTCGGGTTGAGCGCCTTGCTTGAGCCGGCGAATGGTCGGGCGATACTCCCTGACCAGAATGACGCCGACAATCGCGACGGAAAGTGCCGTCGTGAGGAAGGCGTTGGCAAACAGAAACAGCACGTGGGGGTGGAAATCCATCGAAAAGCCTCTTGTTGTGGGGCGGGTATAGCGCGCACGCCTAGCCCGTCCTGTCATCGGGTCAGCGGATCAGGTGTCGGCCAGTTCACACCAGTCCATCAAGGTCAGCGCCATGATTTCGGCCACGGTAAAGACATCGTCCAAGCGAATGTGCTCATCGGGATGGTGGGCCAGTCGCGTGATGCCTGGGCCGAATACCAGCGCCGGAATGCCGTACTGGGACAGCAACCCGCCATCGGTTCCCCAGGGCGAGGCCTGCACCGCCGGCTGGCGGCCGTGGACCCGCTCGAAGGCATCGGCGAGCTGTGTCACCAAGGGGTTGTCCATATCGATGCCCCCTGGCTGCCAGCAGGCACCGTAGAAGGTGACGTCTATCGGGTGGTCGATGAACCAGTCGTCGACCTCTGCCAAGGCTGCCATGGCGTCCCGCAGGGACTGTTCGGCAGCCGCCACGGTCTCACCGGGGCCGACACCGATACGGCCTTCCATGGTGATATCGTCCGGCACGCTGGACGGCCAATCTCCACCGGCGATGCGGCCGAGATTGATCGGCAGAGGAATCGGTACACCGGCGTAGAGAGGGTCATCCAGCTCGGCGTTGCGGCGTGCCTCCAGGGCCTGGATCGCCTGAATCACGGGAACGCTTTTCTCCAGCGCGCTGACGCCCTCATAGCGGGTACCGCCATGCGCCTTGACCCCGGACACCGTCAGCCTGAACCAGCGCGACCCTTGCTGGCGCGGAAACAACTTCTGCTCGCTGGGCTCGGGGATCAGCGCCGCATCCGCGGTGTAGCCTCGCTCCAGAGCCGCCAGGGTACCAGCGCCGCCAGCCTCTTCCTCGACCACGCTTTGCACAATGACGTCGCCCTTCAGGCGGATGCCCAGTGCCATCAGGGTTTCCACCGCTATCAAGGCAGACAGGTTACCGCCTTTCATGTCGGTGACGCCGCGACCGAACAGGCAGCCGTCGCTGACATGGCCAGAGAAGGGGTGATCCTGCCACTGGTCATGATCACCCTCCGGCACTACGTCGACGTGGCCATTGAGGATTAGCGAGCGGCCACCGCCAGCGCCTTTCCAGGTGCCCACGACATTGGGGCTACCGGCCAGGCTATCTCTCTGGCAATGGAAGTAGGGGTTGTCAGCGAGGGTGTCGATATCGATTTCCCACAGGTCGGTATCCAGCCCCAGCGCTTGGTAGCGCTCAGCAATGCGCTGCTGATAGTGCTGCTCGTGGCCGGGAAGCGTCGCCTCCTGAACCCATTCGCTCAGTAGTGAGATGTAGTCATCACGCCGTTCGTTGATGAGCGTGCGAATCTGATCATGCATCGAGACACTGCTCATGGGAGCCAGACTCCCTGTTGGGTTGTCGTTGTAGGGACCATCGTTGTAAAGACCATTGTTGTGAAGACTGTGGCTGTGAAGATTGCTGTGAGGACTGTGGCTATGACGATCGACACGGTGAACGAGCGTGACGGGGAGGCCCGCCGCCATGAAGATCATGGCGTGCATCGTCATAGCGGTGGTTGGCGTTGTGAGCGAGGGGACAGCGCATCTCTGCCCACCTCGCTAGAGCTCGTTTGAGTCTATATCAACTCATTCGAGTCGAATTAGACTCGATTGCTCAGCTATCCTCACGCTCGGCCCTGGCGATGACGGCATCGCACAGCAGCTGGGTACCCAGTGCACAGTGCTCCGGCTCCGCGTACTCTGCCTCGTTGTGGCTGATGCCGTCGCGGCAGGGCACGAAGATCATGACCGTCGGGGTGACATGGGACAGGTGCACCGCATCGTGGCCTGCGCCACTCATCATGCAGGGAGCATCGAGTTGGCGGGCCTCGACGGCATCGCGCAAGGCGTCGATCAGCACCGGGTCAAAGGGCGTGACCGGGGAATGCCAGCGCCGCTCGAAGCTCAGCGTCACGCCCTCGGCCTCGGCGGACTCGTGGGCGATGCGCTCAAGCGCAGCGTCCAAGGCGTCAAGCTCGCTATCGCTGACATGACGAAGGTCGATCGTCAGCTCCACCTCACCGGGCACCACGTTGCGGGAAGGCTCGATGACCTTGAAGTCCCCCACCGTCAAGCGCGCGGCACCTTCGGAGTCGGCCATGACCTCCTCGCGCATGCGCTGTATCAACCGAGTGGCAGCCAGCAGCGGGTCGTGCCGGTAGCTCATCGGGGTGGGGCCAGCGTGAGCCGACTGTCCCGTCAGACGGATGTCGTACCAGCGAATACCTTGCACGCCGGTGACGATACCCACGGCATGGCCTTGTTCCTCAAGTACCGGTCCTTGCTCGATATGCAGCTCGAAGTAGGCGTCAAGGTCGGGTTCGCCCAAGGCTTGATCGCCGGCCTCGCCGCAGGCCTCGATGGCGTCGGCCAGGGTGATGCCCTGGCTGTCCTTGGCGTTGAAGAAGGTGGCGGCGTCCAGGCGGCCGGACCATACGCCACTACCGCCCATGGCAGGAGCGAAGCGGCTGCCTTCCTCGTTGGTCCATACGATCAGTTGCAGTGGACGCCGGGTGACGATGTCGCGCTCATGCAAGCTGCGCAGTACTTCCAGGCCGCCAAGCACGCCGAGAATGCCGTCGAATCGACCTCCCAGGGGCTGTGTATCCAGGTGGCTGCCCATGGACACTGCCGGCAGGTCGTCCTCGCGGCCACTGCGTCGGATAAACAGGTTGCCTGCCTTGTCCCGGCTCCAGCTACAGCCGATGGCTTCAATCCAATCCAGCAGCAGACGCCGGCCTGCTGCGTCTTCCTCAGTCATGGCAAGTCGCCGGTTGCCGCCGTTGGGTGACGGGCCGATCTTGGCCATTTGCATCAGGCTGTCCCACAACCGCTGGGCATCGATATCGACAGGGCGCGACGAAGACGTCATGGCAGCATTTCCTTGTGATGTTGTGTTATGCCACAGCATCTAGCGAATCATGGGCCATTTCGAGAATAAGGTTTATGAAACAATGACATAAAGTCTATTGCGTGGTGTGTCTTACGGCAGAAGGTGACTCGTGGCTGCCGCGTCAAGCCTCTGTGAGTCGATATCGACTCAGAGATGGGTGGCCTATTCAGGGCAAGCAGGTCTTCAGCTGCCTGGGGGGCGTCCGCGAGTGGGCGAAGTGCTGGGAGAGCGCTGGGAGAGCACTGGGAGCGTGCTGGCAAAGTGCTGACGAGTGCAGCAGAGGACCTTCCGATGGACCCCGGGGTGGGGTTAGAAGGGCAAGTGAAAGGAGGCGGTGATCATGTTCAGGTGCTCCAGCTCGCGGTCATCCACTTCCTCGAACTCGACCTGCCCGATCCAGCTGGAAGTCATCCAGCGGGCACCAAATCCCTGCACCCGGGTAGAGCCGCTGGTGGAGTCGAAGGTGTTACGCCCGGTAACTGGATCGCTGATCCATTGTGCCATACCGGTCTTGCCGTAGACCCCGAACTGTCCGATCCGGTAGCCGGCCACCAGGCTGCCACCCAGGCTGGTAACGTCCTGCACGTGTTGACTGTCGCTGGCGGTCATGGGGACATCGTCGCTATGTCGATAACGCAACTCGGCGCCCAGGTCCCAGCCGGACACATCTTCTGGAGCCATACCGGCTGTCAGGCGGAATCCAGAGGTATAGCCGTCAGGTGTATGTACCTTGTCACCCTGTACCAGCACGCCGCTGTCGAGTCTGACGATTTCTTGACCCATGCCAGAAAAGGCCGGTGTCGCCCCCTGGCCCGCGTCGTTGTCAGCCAGGGTGGACGTGGTGGTGTTTTCGTTGGCGCAGACCCCTTGGGCCGCCAGCGTCATCAGGCTGACCAGCAGGAACAGGGTGATCGAGCTTCTCCGCGCGAGCGGTGAGCGTGATGGCGAGTCGCTGTGGGCGATGCGCATGGGTGACATCAAGAAGCGTGGAGCTGTCATGATGGTTGTCCTGGCGGAGCCTCTCCGCTAATGGCGACCCTTCCTGGGGCGGGTCGTGCCTCGTTGTTACAGGCCCCGTGCACGCTGCCGTGCTCGGCGGGGCCGGAATCTCTGCTGCTTGACGACTGTCGCTCTTCACAAGCGCCGCTCTCAACAAGCGTCGCTCTCAACAAGCGCCGATTTCTACGACGTACCGCCAAGGAGGTAGCGCGTGGCGACTGTGACGAATCTCAAGCCGTCACCGGACAGCTACTATCGCCAGACAGCTACTATCACCTGACAGTCTCTGTCGCCGGACAGTCTTTATCGCCGGACTGTCATCATCGGCAGAGCCTTGCTGAGCATGGATAGCCATTCACTATAGACAGTAGCGACCGTAGTATCTACGACTATCGTCGCGGCTGTCCTGTCTGATCTACCTTGCCTTTTGACCTTGCCTTGCCGCGTATCAGTCATCGGTGGTCTGGCTAACGCGTTCTGCCGCAACAAACGTCGCGGGGCCGAGTGCTGTCCTGGCCTGCACCCAGGCTGGCGTTGGAGCTAAAAATAGCAATCGCTGCCCGTGGATGCTACTCCAGGCTTGCCTGATTCAAGCATTCAGGAAGTGCCAATACGCCGTCAGCTGAGGGCAGGGAAGGTTCGCGTCGCTCGCGGCGTCGAGCAGCGGGCCGAGGATGGCATCGTGCTCGGTGGGGCGACCCGCCTCGATGTCCTGAAGCATTGAGGCGCGATTGGCGGCGGTTTGCGCAATGACCTGCCAGACCCTGGCGTGCCAGGCGCTGTGTCCGTGCTGCAGCGGGTACGACCCGTCCAGCGCTGTTGCGGGAGGGGGGATCTCCAGGGCCGCCAGGATCAGGCGGATTTCATCGATGATGGTGTTCACCTCATCGCGATAGGGGGCTTGTGCCAACTCGCCGTTACGGACCCGGTGGCGTGCCACCAGGGGATTGATGGCGGCATTGACGGCCAGCTTGTGCCACAGCCTGACCGAGATGTCTGCGACGGCCCGGGCATCCAGTCCGGCGTGGCGGAGTTGAGCGGCCAATGCCTCGGCAAGCTCAGTGTCGCTTGGGTTAGCGGTGCCGTCCAGATGACCGATCACGGTTTGCCCGTGACCGGCATGTACCACCCCGTGGTCGTCCTCGAGATAGGCGCCTTCGGTAGTGGAGGCGCATAGCACCGGCCCGGTCCAGGCCTCGGTGATGGGGCGCTGAACGCGCAGGCCGTTTTGCCACAGGATCACCGGCGTCTGCGGGGCAAGATGTCCGGCGACGGCGGCAAAGGCGTCCTGGGTAGCGTATGACTTGGTGGTCAGCATGACCCGCTCGACGCCTTGGCAGGCCTCGCCGGGATCCGTGCTGACAGTGAGTAGCAGTCGCTGGTGCTGGCCGTTGGGGTCCGTCAGTGATTGTTGCCGGGGGAGCGGACGTCGGCCGAGCAGCCGCACGGACTGCCCTGCAGCGCTAAGGCGACATGCCAGCAGGCGGCCAATGGCGCCCGGTCCCACGATCAGCGTGCTCATCAGGTGTTCCCCTTGCGTGGCGAGCGGCGCCCCCGGCCGCTGCTGGACTTGCGGTTGGCGCCGCCGTCAGAGGTGGTGCTGGAGGCGTCTCGTGCGCTGGTTCCTTTTTTGGCCCTGGGCTGGCTCCGGCGCCGGCGAGTGCCAGCCCGCTTCGCGGGCGTGGCGGCGGCGACTTCACCCTGAGCGGAGCGCAGGGCGGACTGTAACCGCTGGCTATCGGCGCTGGCCACCAGCGCAGTGAGGTCGACCACCAGCTGAGACACGAAGGGATCGGGCTCCGCTCGGGCTTCAGCGATATCCTCCAGGCGCTGCTCCCACAGCGCCGTCCGTTCAGGCCTGCTGACCGCATCCGGCAAGGAGTGAATCAGGCCGACGCCCAGGCGGGTCGCTCGCAGAGTCTTGGCCTTGCGCACCAGGTAGCCCCGCTCGATCAGTGTCTCGATGATGCCGGCGCGAGTTGCTTCGGTGCCCAGCCCATCGGTGTCTCGCAGGGTGCGCTTGACCTCGGCGTCTTCCACGTAGCGGGCGATGTTCATCATGGCCTTGATCAAGCTGGCGTCGGTGAAGGGTTCTGGCGCACGTGTCTCGCGCTGTTCCACCTCGGCATTGATGGCCTGGCAGGTTTCTCCCTGGTGCAGGGCGGGCAGCGGAGGCGCCTCGTCACGGGTAGTGAACAACGGCTTCCAGCCAGGTACCAGCAGTGTCTGCCCCGACGCCGCAAAGCGCTCATCCAGGAGTTGGCATTCTGCCTTGATCTCCTGGGTCTCGAGGGCCGGGTAGAATTGTGCCAGGACGTTGCGGGCGATCAGCCGATAGACGTCGGCTTCCTGGGCGGACAGCCGCTCTGCGCTGAAGGGTTTGCCGGTCGGGGCCAGAGCATGGTGGGCGCCGACCTTGCTGTCATCGAAGGCGCGCGAGCGCAGCTGCATGTCGGCGTTGGCCAGCCAGCGTCCCAGCGTCGCATCATCTCGACAGGCGCTGGCCAGCTGCCCGGGCAAGCTCTTCAAGTGCTCTCGGGGCAGGTAGCGGCAGTCGGAGCGTGGATAGGTGATGAGCTGGTGACGTTCGTAGAGGCGCTGGCAGATATCCAGCACCGCCTTGGCCGACAAACCATGACGACGGGCGGCATCGACCTGCAGTGCTGACAGCGAGTATGGCAGCGGGGGAGGCTGGCGCCGGTGACGGGATTCGACCTTGGTCACGACACCCTGGCTGCCTGGCAAGCGCGCGGCCAGGGCCTGGGCCGGGGCCTCATCGAGCAGCCGGCCGCGTTCATCCAGCCGATGCTGTTCGGACGGTACCCACCAGGCCTTGAAGGTCCCTGCGGCGACGCGCACCTCTGCCCACAGCACGTGGAACGGATAGGGGACGAACTGGCGAATTTCCTCGTCGCGGCGCACCACCAGCCCGAGTACCGGTGTCTGTACACGGCCTACCGACAGCACACCATCGTGACCCGCCTGTCGCCCTATCAGGGTCCAGGCTCGGGTCAGATTGATGCCATAGAGCCAATCGGCACGCGCCCTGGTCTGGGCCGCGCGATAGAGAGCATGGTAGTGACGATTGTCGCCGATACGTGACAATGCCCTGACGACCGCCGGACGGTTGAGGTCATTGATCAGCAGGCGTGCTACGTCGCCTTTCCAGCCCAGATGCTCGATGACCTCCTGGACCAGCAGCTGACCTTCTCGGTCCGGGTCGCCGGCGTGCACAAGCTGGCTGGCACGCTTGATTCTGGCGCGGATGACGGCCAGCTGACCTCGCGCCTTGGGCCGCGGTACCAGTTTCCACTGACTCGGCACGATGGGCAGGTGGTCCCGTCGCCATGGCTTGAGCGCTGGATCATAGGCATCCGGGGGCGCCTGTTCCAGCAGATGCCCGAGACACCAGGTGACCTCGGTGTCGCCGACGGACAGGTAGCCGTCATGTTTCTGTGCAGCCCCGGGCAAGGCATCGGCGATGGCGCGCGCCAGGCTAGGTTTTTCCGCAATGATCAATCGCATGGCGCACCACAGAAGGGATGTTTCTGGATATTCTTCCAGTATCTGAAGAGCGATGCCAGGTGTACCATGACGTGATTGATGTACAACTCTTATATCATTTTTTTATGCATCGAGAGTGGGCTGACCAGGCAGTCTTGCCATCTCGAGCGCCGCGACCGCTGCCGTTGGTGGCACGAGGAGCATCATGCGACAGGCTGGAAGAACGCGCCGTATGTTGGGTCTGTCGGTGCGCACGGGGACCACGCTACTGCGATCCCGGGTAGGCGGCAATGCCGACTGGCAGGCGCTTGGCGAGTCGCTGTTCGACGGCTTGTCGGAGCTGAAGGGGCCAGCCATGAAGCTGGCTCAGGTCATGTCCCAATGGGATGACCTGCTGCCCCCTGAGCTCGCCGAGGAGCTGGCTCGCCTGCAGCGCAATGCCACTCCGGCGCCGTGGGAGGATATTCGGACGACGCTTGAGCAGGAACTGGGTGAGCTGCAGGCACTGTTTCGTCATGTCGAGCCCGCGCCCTTCGCCAGCGCATCCATGGGGCAGGTGCATCTCGCCACTACCCTGGAAGGGCAGCAGGTGGTGCTCAAGGTACAGTACCCCGGCCTCGAGCAGGTGCTGGAGCAGGACCTGGCACAGGTCCGCCGTATCCTTCGCCTGGGGCGCTGGTTCAAGGTCTCCCAGAGTCGCCTCGATGCCTTGTTCGATGAATTGGCCGAGAGCCTGCGCCAGGAGCTCGACTACGTCGCTGAGGGCAACATGTTGAGGCGCTATCGTGAGCGCTATGACGCCTGGGGCAATATCCGCATTCCCGCACCTGTCGACTCCCTCTGCACGTCTCGAGTGCTGGCCATGGAGTATGTGCCGGGAACACCGCTGCGCGAGATCGAGCAGGTCGATGACGAACGACGGCAGCACGTGGCCAGCACGCTGGCGGACTGGCTGACAGAGGAACTGTTCGTCCATGGCGAGGTGCATGCCGATCCTCATGCCGGTAATTTTGCCGTGGATGATCAGGGTCGCTTGATCCTGTACGACCTGGGGGCGGTGATAGCGGTGCCACCGGAGCGACTGAGGGGCATGCTGGCGCTGCTGTCGGCGACCCTGGAACGGGACCCTGTGGCCATGGATGAGGCCCTTCGAGGACTCGGCGGGCGGCAGGGCGAAGGCGCGCCCTTGGCGTTGTATCAGGAGTCGGCCGAGGCCATTGCCCCGCTGTTTGCGCCGGGGCTGCAGGATTTTGGTGATGTGCGTGTCCATCGGCGTCTGCGCGAGCTGAGTCCCAGAGTATGGAGCGCGCTGGACCGTCTCCAGCCACCGCCCGGCATGTTGATGTTGGCGCGCACGCTCAACGGACATTACTGGAACCTGGTGCGTCTCGAGGCGCGCCTGGATATGCAGAATCGAACAGCGCAGGTCTTTCAGACCTACGCCGGCCAGGGCGTGGGTCTGCCAAGCTGAGCTCTGCACTGTTAGACTGTGCCGTTTTTAATTTCAGGGGAGAGGGCGATGCTGGCGTTATGGGTGGATCAACTGCTGGGCTATGCCTCTGGCGCCCTGGCAGCCATTCGGCAGGATGAACGCTATCCCAGCCTGATGAGCTGGGCGCGGGAGCAAGGCCCGGACTGTGTGGGTGGCGACAAGTCGCTGGCCCAGGCGCTGGCGCCGGAGCTGTGGTCGCAGACGCCGCTGGCTCGGCTCGATTTCGCCTGTGAAACCCTGGCGCGCCCCGGCCGCAACGAGCCTTGCTGGTGTGACTCCGGACGCAAGATGAAACAGTGCTGTGGTGCGGTCAGCCTGCCGGGCCACCTGCCTCCACACCTGATGTGGATGCTGTCGCTGCGTGAGTGGAAGGGCGACGCACTTAAAGCGGCGCTGGCCAGCGGTCGAGCCCCCGCCCAGGCGCTGCTCGAGGCGGGCCTGATCGCGGCGGAGTCCGGTCAGCGCGGCCGTGCCCAGCAGATACTCGAGTCCCTGTTCACCAATGCGGACTGGGAGCGATTGCCCGAGCAGGCGGAGCCGGCCTTCGAGATACTGCTCGACCTGTTCCAGGAGCGCGGCTTCCATCGCAAGCGGGAGGCGCTGCTGGACGAGGTGCTGGAGCGAGGTCCGATGTTCCTGCGCGGGGTCGCCCTCGAGCGGCTGTGCCTGATGCATCTGGACAATGACGATCTGGATAGTGCCCGCGCAGCCTTCGTGCGTGCGCAACAGGCCCTGCCAGATTCGCCGACCCTGGCATACATCGAGGCCATGCTGCTGCTGCATGAAGGCAATGACGAGGAGGCGGTGGAGCGCTCACGCTTCTGGCTGCGTCGTCTGACCCGGCAGGGCGACCTCGATCCCGAGCAGTTGCAGTTTCTTGCCGATCTGGCCGACAACCCCGGCGCTACCCTGGCTGACCAGCTATTGAGCGCTGAAGAGGATCTGGCCGAGCCGCTGGTGGGGCTGCAGACCCTGCTGGCTGAGCTGCCGACGCCTCCGCCGATCAAGGTTGAACAGCAGGATGGTGTGCTGGTGTATCGCTCCACTGCACGGGAAGACACCCTGTTTGCGGCCTTCCAGGAAGGTTTCCAGGTGGACGTGGACCCGGACGCCCCCATGGGATTTCTGGGAGACCCCTGGATCAATGCCAGCGTCTGGTTGCCGGCGCTGTGTGCCAATCCCGAACAGCTCGATTCGCCGGCAGTACTGCAATCGGTGTCGCTGGCATTGACCAGTCGCTTCGGCAGCCTGCCGTGGATGGCGCCCAGCCTGTTCGAGCCGCTGGCCGAACGGCTTGAGCGTTGGCTGCAGCAGGTCAGCCAGAGCGGTGACGGTCCCTTCCAGTGGGATCAGGCGGACAACGCGCAGCTGCTGCGCGCGGGGCTGGCCCTGGTGGTCGGCATGGAGCGCGGGTCGCGCCAGCATTCCCGTGAGTTGGCCGAGTTGCTGCTATCGCTGGACGAGCAGGACAGCCTCGGCTTGCGTGAGCTGGTGCTCGACCAGTTGCTGCGTGAAGGCCGTGACGGCGAGGCGTTGTCGATGAGTCGGCAGGCGTTGGAGCAGGCAAGCGAAACGGATGCCGCTGAACAGGATGCGCCGCTGTTGGGCATGTACATGGGCCAGGTGCTGGCACTGTACCGACTGGGGCAGCTCGACGATGCGGCGGCCGCGTTGGAGAGTGCCAAGCGCCATAACAGCCATGCGGTCTCTCTGCTGTGCAGCGACAACCCTCAGCGCGCGGCGACGCCTCCCAATGGACAATTGGCAGAGCCTGGCACCCGTGCCGAAGCCTGGCAGTACCGCACCCTGATGCGTGACCAGTGGCGGACGACTCCAGGGGCGCTGGACTGGTTGCAGGAACTCGGTTCTCGCCGCTGAAGTGACCGCCCGGCGAGTGAACGTCAGTCGCACCTGCGCGTCTGACGTTCGCTACCGGTATCAGGCCTCGGCGCTGGAGGTCTCTTCCTTCACCTGGAGGCCTTTACCTTCACTTGGAGGCCTCTTCCTTCACATAGTGCCGTTTGATCCACAGCGCCATCGCCACCGCCGGAAGGCCAAGAAGCGAGGCCAGCACGAAGAAGCTGGGGTAGCCCCAACCCTCCACGACCAGTCCGCCAAAGCCTGACAGAAACTTGCCAGGCAAGGTCATCAGTGACGAGAACAGCGCATATTGAGTGGCCGTGTAAGCGCGAGACGTCAGGCTTGAAAGAAACGCCACGAACACCACGCTGGCCAGACCGTTGCTAAGGTTGTCGCCCATGATGGTCAGCACCAGCAATTCTTTCTGAGCGCCGCTCATGGCGAGCCAGGTGAACATCAGGTTGGTGAGCACGGTGGCGGCAGCCCCTATCACCAGGATGCGTCCGATGCCGAAGCGCACGACAAGGACCCCGCCGAGCAGTCCCCCCAGTAGGCTCATGACCACGCCAAAGACCTTGGTCACGGTGGCGATGGTGTCCAGACTGAAGCCCAGATCAACGTAGAGCGGATAGGCCATCGATGCCATCGCCAGGTCGCTGATGCGGTAGATGCCGATGAACACCAGCAGTCCCAGGGCGCCTAGCCCAAAGCGCGAGAAGAAATCCAGGAAAGGGCAGACCACCGAGCCGATCAGCCAGGCCCCGGTGCGCCGGAACCAGGCGGGTTGGCCTTGGCTGGCACGCAGGAAGCTCCTGACCCTGGGTTCTGCGCTGAGGCGCTGTGCCAGGGGCTTGCGGGGAGGCTCGGGGCGCAGCAGCACGGTGATCATGCCAATGGCGGTCAGTGCGGCCATGCACTGATAGGAAAGCTGCCAGGAGCCCAGGTCGGCCAGGTACAAGGCTCCTGCGCCGGCCATGATCAGGCCACCGCGATAGCCAATGATGTAAGTCGAGGCCATAGCTGCCTGCACATCGTCTTCCGCTGACTCGATGCGAAAGGCGTCGATGGCGATGTCCTGGGTGGCGGAACCGAAGGCGACCATCAGGGCGAATAGCGCCACGCTGCCAAGTTGCTGTGCAGGATCAAGCGTTGATAGGCCCACCAGTCCGGCCATCATCAGCGTCTGGCCGGCCAGCATCCAGCTGCGTCGCTGGCCCAGCCAGCGTGTCAGCAGAGGCAACCGAAAGGCGTCGACCACAGGCGCCCAGAAGAACTTTATCGAATACAGCAGTCCTATCCATGAGAAGAAGCCGATGGCTGCCACCTCGACGCCAGAGGTGCGCAGCCAAGTCGTCAGGGTGGAAAACACCAGCAGGAACGGAAGGCCGGCAGAGAAGCCCAGAAACAGCATGGCCAGTACAGGCGGCCGCAGATAGACGCCAAGGGCCTCGATCCAGCGGCGCATGGCCGAAGGGGTGGGCATGTGAAAGCCTCCTTGCATGATGGTCGGCGATCCGAATGGTAAAATGCGCTCAGTATCCCGGCGCTGCTCGGCGAATTGTTGCAAAGCCGCAGGGACGATACCAGCGGCGCGCGACAAGCCGCGTCGGTGGCGAGCCGGAAACTGAGACCAAGACAGGCCCCCAGGTCATATCCTTGTCCGCCTGGTGGGTGCCCGGAAGGAGTTACATGAGTCACAGCATCAACGAGACGGTCACTGGTGGCGATTCCACGCCGCGCTGGTACGTAATCCAGTGCAAGGGTGGAGAGTCCTTTCGCGCCGCTCAGCATCTGGCCAATCAGGGCTACGAACTCTTCCATCCGGTGCTTGAAGTGCAGAAGAAGCGCCGCAACAAGCTGACCTGGGTCGAAGAGCCACTATTTCCTTACTACCTGTTTCTTCGCCTCGACCAGGTCGAAAGCAACTGGCGCCCCATTCGCTCGACCCGGGGGGTGCTGAAGATCGTCACCTTCGGCCTGTCGATGCCGGTACCGGTCAGCGACGAGCTGGTCGAGCTGTTGCGTCGGCACGGGCAAGAGAAGGACGAAGGCCCGGGGCAGCTGTATTTCCGCGCCGGCGAGAGCGTCGAAATCACCGACGGTCCGTTCAAGGACCTGAAGGCAGTGTTCGATAGCCACAAGGGAGAGGAGCGCGCCATCGTGCTGCTCAACATGCTGCATCGCCAACAGCGCCTTGAAATGCCTGTCGCCGCCTTGAAGCGTCAGGACTGAGACTTATCTCCGAAAGGAACGCATCATGAAGATTGCCCCTCAGAAAGTGGCCCAGCTCCATTATGTGCTCAGTAATAGCCACGGTGAGGTGCTCGACGACTCGCGTCAGCGAGGCGAGCCACTGGAATACCTTCACGGCCACGACAACCTGATGGCGGGGCTCGAGCGAGCGCTCGAAGCGACCGAGCCGGGTTCTCGTGTCGATGTCACCCTGGCCCCTGACGAAGCATACGGACGCAGGGATGAGTCCCTGGTCCGTGAGGTGGGGCGTCAGGCGTTCCCCGCGGCGGAATTGCGCCCTGGGATGTGTTTTCAGACCCCCGGCGATGCCGGTCCCCAGATCGTCACCGTGGTCGAGGTGAAGGACACCACGGTGGTGATCGACACCAATCACCCACTGGCGGGGCAGACCCTGCGCTATCAGGTCGAGGTGCTGGAGGTACGCGACGCGACCCGCGCGGAACTGGCGAAGGGGCACCCACTGCCCGCGGGTACCGAAGCCTCATCGGTGGAAGATCGCAAGGTGCTGTAGGCCGCTGGCTGACCACCGCTTGCGCTGTCCGCGACCGCCAGAAAAAGCCGCCCTTGGGCGGCTTTCGCGTGAATGGACGACGGCTGATATGGCGGCGGGCGAATGTCGCACAGGGACCCTTGACTCAGGTCAGCACAATTCATCAGGAGGGCGGCTAAGCTTGAACCATCAACACAGCAAGGGGAGGGCAGGGCCATGTATCTCGATGATGCAGTGATCTTCGGTCTGGGGGCTGTCGCCCTTTCTGTGGTCTTCATGGCGGGCTGGATCGCCTTTGTCATTCGCGACAGTCATCGTCGCAAGCGATAGGTTCCGCGTAGACAGGTTGGGTCTCATGTGCACAGAACCCAGCCATTGACCAGCGTCAGGGGAGGGGGAGTCATCCCCCTTTTTCAACCGGCCCTTCGGGGCCGGTTTTTTTATCTGCAGGATTCACAGCACGGCATGAGCAGCCCTGCGGCTGTCGCGTCGCCGCCAGGTCAGACCTGCACCAACGGCCCGGACGCCTCAGCGCCCGGGACCGTTGAGGGCCCTGTTACAGGGCGATACGCTGCTTGAGGAAGTCGACGATGGCGTCGGCGGGCACCATGGTGGCGTCACTGTCGCGGCGCCCCTTGTACTCAAGCTCGCCCTTGTCCAGGCTACGGTCTCCCACGACCAGGCGATGGGGAAGGCCCATCAGCTCCTGGTCGGCAAAGCGCACGCCGGGACGCAGATCACGATCATCCAGCAGCACGTCGAAGCCTGCCGCGGTGAGCTCGTCATGCAGGCGATCGGCCGTTTCGCGCACGCGCTGGGACTTGTGTGCGTTCATCGGCACAATGGCCACATGGAAGGGGGCGATCGCATCGGGCCAGATGATGCCGTTGTCGTCGTGGTTCTGCTCGATGGCAGAAGCCACCACCCGGGTCACACCAATGCCGTAGCAGCCCATCCACGGGTGGATGGCACGACCTTCGTCACCGAGCACGGTGGCATTCATGGCTTCGCTGTACTTGCGGCCCAGCTGGAACACGTGACCGACCTCGATACCGCGCTTGATCGACAGTACCCCCTTGCCGTCCGGCGAGGGGTCGCCTTCGACCACATTGCGGATGTCGGCCACCTGGGGCAGCGCCACATCACGCTCCCAGTTGATGCCGAAGTAGTGCTTGCCGTCGACGTTGGCACCGGCGCCGAAGTCGCTCATCAGCGCGACGCTGCGGTCGATCACGATCGGCATGTCGAGTCCCACCGGTCCCAGTGAGCCAGGCCCTGCGCCAACTGCAGCACGGATCTCTTCTTCGCTTGCCATGGTCAGCGGGGTGGCCACCTGCTCCAGATGCTCGGCCTTGACCTCGTTGAGCTCGTGGTCGCCGCGCACCAGCAGCGCCACCAGACCGCCTTCGCTGCCCTTGACCATCAGTGTCTTGATGGTCTTTTCGATGGCAAGGCCATGCTGTTCCACCAGGGTGGCGATGGTCTTGGCGTTGGGGGTGTCGACCAGGCGCAGCTCCTCGCTGGGCGCTGCACGGCTGGCGTCACTGCCCAGCGGCGCCGGCAGCGCTTCAGCCTTCTCCATGTTGGCGGCGTAGCTGGACTCGGTGGAGAACACGATGTCGTCTTCGCCGGAGTCGGCCAGTACATGGAACTCGTGGGAGCCGGTGCCACCGATGGAGCCGTTGTCGGCGATCACCGGACGGAAGTCGAGACCCAACCGCGTGAAGATGCGCACATAGGCGTCATACATCTTCTGGTAGGTATCCTTGAGGGACGCCTCGTCCTGATGGAAAGAGTAGGCGTCCTTCATGATGAACTCGCGCGAGCGCATGACCCCGAAGCGCGGACGAATCTCGTCACGGAACTTGGTCTGAATCTGGTAGAAGTTGGCTGGCAGCTGCTTGTAGCTGGCAATTTCCTTGCGCACCAGGTCGGTAATGACTTCTTCATGGGTCGGGCCGACACAGTAGTCGCGCTGATGCCGGTCCTTGAGGCGCAGCAGCTCAGGTCCATACTGCTCCCAGCGGCCAGACTCCTGCCACAGCTCGGCAGGCTGTACGGCGGGCATCAGCAGCTCCTGGGCGCCGGCGCGATCCATTTCCTCGCGCACGACCCGTTCCACCTTGCGCAGAGTGCGCAGGCCCAGTGGCAGCCAGGTGTACAGGCCAGAGGTCAGACGGCGGATCATGCCCGCACGCAGCATCAGCTGGTGGCTGACGACTTCAGCGTCGGCAGGCGTTTCCTTGAGGGTACTGATCAGCAGGTCGGTGGCGCGCATGGGTCCGCAGATTCCTTCACATCGAGTCGATAGATCGTAGAGCGTCGAGGGATACGGCAGAGTCTTCTATTGCCGGTGATCAGGCGCTGCCTGATATCGGTCGACGCTCGCAATGGAGAGTGTGGTGTGTTGACGATGTCACTCATCGAAAGTGTCGAGCATTGTACGGTGAAGCCGTCGCGGCGGCAAAACAGTGTCATGCAGTGATATAAATGGTGTCGACGTGCGCAAGGTCTGGCCGATGGCGGGGAGCGAACCGGAATCTACGTGCCGCAGCGGAGTCGACAGCGGGAGTGCTGCGCAGCGTTGGCGAGGTCAGCTAAGTGGTGCAGAAAAACGTGCTAGGATGCGTGCGAGTTTTCTCATGGAAGATGTCGCCAAGGCGGCGGGATGGCCTCCACGGCCGCCCCAGGCAGCGATATCGACCTTGTTACCATCGCGCTAGAAACAGCAAAGGAAGTTGTTCATGTTACGTCCACCCCGTCTGCTTACCGGCCTGGTCCTGGCCACTACCCTGACCTCACTCGCCGGCTGCGGCACCGTCTTTCATCCGGAGCGCAAGGGGCAGATCAGTGGACGTATCGACCCGGTGGTGGCCGTCGCCAACGGTGTGGGCCTGCTGTTCTTCATCGTGCCTGGCGTGATTGCCTACGCGGTAGATTTCTCCAACGGCACGATCTACCTGCCCGGCACCAGCACCACCTCGGTCGATGCATTGCCCATGGGCGAGGCCCGTGATCTTGCGAGCCTGGAGCAGCTGATCAGTGAACGCGCCGGCACCGCGGTGAGCCTGAGCAATGAGCTGGTGCGCGTCGAGCAAGTGGCGACCCTGGACGAGGCGCTGGCGATGGTGCGGATGGCCAGTGACGAGGCGTCTCATGGAGCAGCGCCCACCTCCAGCTAGCTTGGTAACGCGCCTGGGGCCTTCTCAGGCGCGGCGCCATGCCCCCAGGGCAACGATGACCAGTCCAGCGATCAATCCCCAGAAGGCTGATCCAATCCCCGCCAGGGTCAGGGGAGAGGCGGTGACCGCAAAGGTCACCAGCGCCGCGTCCAGATGGCGAGCGTCGGAAAAGGCGGTGGTCATCGCCCCACCCAGGGTGGCCATCAGTGCCAGTCCCGCCACTACCGCGATCAATCCCTCAGGCAAGGCAGCGAACAGCGCGGCCACGGTAGCGCCAAGGGTTCCCAGCACCAGGTAGCCGATACCGGCTGCCACGCCGGCAGTGTAGCGGCGATGCGGGTCAAGGTGCGCCTCTTCCCCCAGGCAAGGCGCCGCGCTGATGGCGGCCATGTTGATGCCATGCCCAGCGAAGGGAGCCATCAGCAGCGACGCCAGCCCGGTGGTGCCCAGGCAGGCGCCGACAGGAGGCGAGTAGCCCGCACTGCGGACCATGGCCAGGCCCGGCAGGTGCTGAGTGGTCAGGGCCACGGCGAACAGCGGCACCCCAATGCCCAGACAGGTCGCCAGGTCAAACGCAGGGGAGACCCATTCAGGTCGCGTCAGCATCAGCGAGACCTGGGCGACCTGGAAATCCCCCCGCGCCAGGCTTATCGCTATCCCGGCCATCAGCACCGCGATGATGGCAAGCCTTGGCAGCCAGCGTCGGCACAGGACCCATACGCTCAATAGCAGCAATGGCATACAGGGATCGACACGGACAGTAGCGAAGATATCGAGAACGAACGGCAGCAGAATGCCCGCCAGCATCGCTGAGGCCAATGCTGCCGGGACGATGGCCATGATCCGAGTGACCACGCCGCTGGCGGCGACCAGCAGCATGCACACCGAGGCCACGATGAACGCGCCCACGGCCTGGTCGAAGGCGACCCCCGGTAGCTGGGTGACCAGCAGGGCTGCGCCCGGCGTCGACCACGCCGTCAGCAGCGGCATGCGATAGCGCCAGGACAGTCCCAGGGTGGTCAGGCCCATGCCGATGCCCAGGGCCCACATCCAGGAGCCGATCTGTGATGGGGGGATTGCCGCCGCCTGGGCGGCCTGGAAGATGATGGCGGCGGAGCTGGCGTAGCCGATCAGTACCGACACCAGCCCTGCTGCCACGGTAGAAGCATGCAGGTCGTTGGCCAGCTGACGCTTTTCGCGGGGAGTCGCTGGCTCAGCAAGAGTGGAAGACGGCTCGGTCATGGGGCGTGTCGCTGTGTGGTGGGAAGGGGGGGAGATTGTGCGTTATAACGTCCAAGGCTAGCAGCAGGCGTTATAACGCACAAGCGCTGTGGGCTCGAGCCTCTGTATACTGGTGCGCGTCACGCATTTTCATGAGAGACGACATGTCGGACACTGCCCACCACATCGGCCACCATATCGCCAGCTCCCTCAAGGCGCTGCGCCAGGCGCGGGGCTGGAGCCTGGCACATACCGCCAGGGAGACCGGGGTCAGCAAGGCCATGCTGGGCCAGATCGAGCGTGGGGAGTCGAGTCCTACGGTGGCGACGCTGTGGCGCATCGCCAGTGGTTTTCGGGTGAGTTTCTCGTCGTTGTTCGGGCAAGGCCCCGGCACCGATGACTCGCCGCTGGAGCAGCGCCACTGCAGTACCAGTGATTCGGTGTGGGGGCAGGATAGCGCGGGGATGCAGGCAAAGTTGTTGTTTCCGTACGATCCCCTGCTGGGCTTCGAGATGTTCGAGATTGAACTCGCCGCAGGCGCTGAAAGCGCCTCCAGCCCCCATGCGCCTGGGGTGGTCGAGCACTTGGTCGTGCTCGAGGGCACGCTGGTGCTGGCTGTGGGCGATGAGTGGCACCGCTTGACGGCGGGGGAAGGGCTACGTTTCTGTGCTGACCGGCCGCACCTGATGCGCAACGAAGGGCCCGCGGTGCTGCGTTTTCACGACGTGATCCATTACCTGCCCGGCGCGGCTGGAGGAGCGGCTGGTTGAGGCTCAGCTGGTTGAGGCTCGGCTGGTTGAGGCTCAGCTGGTTGAGGCTCGGCCAGTGTCGCCAGCGCCTCTGGCAGGTATCGCTCCAGTAGAGCCCACAGGCGTGCGCAGGTGTCTGCGTCGAGATTTCCGCTGAAGTCGGCGGGACGAAAGTGAAGCTGGAATGCTCGCAGGGTGGCGCGGGTCGCGTCATCCAGCACGCCGCTGACGTCGATGTCATAGCCCCAGGCACGCAGCGCCCGCTGCACCGTCTCAATCGAGGGGAGGCTCCCTCCTGCGATACGTTGGCGAGCGTCGAAGCGCTGGGCATAGTGGGCCACCCGCTCCGGCTCGGGCCAGGCACCAATGCCGGCATCATGCAGCCGTTTCCAGGGAAATGCCGGGCCTGGGTCCAGCTTGCGCGTGGGCGCGACGTCAGAGTGTGCCAGCACGTGCCTGGCCTCGATGCCATGCCGCTCGATGATATCCCGGGACAGGGCGATCAGCGCTTCAATCTGGCTGTCGGGGTAGGGCATCCAGCCGACTCCCTCGGGGGGCTCCAGCTCGCTGCCGACCCAGGGCTGGTCGGGGCCCTGATTGACAATCTCGATGCCGATGGAGGTATCGTTGAGGCCGATGCGGTTGCCCCAACGGCTGGCGCCGGCGTGCCAGGCACGGCGAGACTCGGGCACCAGCTGAAACACCACGGGTGAGCCCTGCAGACGTCGTGTGGGCAAAGGCAGTAGATAGTGACTGGAGACCCGTGGTCCAGTGAGTGCGCGCAGCGAGTCCGCCTGGTTTTCATCGGTATAGTGCAGGATCAAGAAATGCACGCGGCTGTTGTGGCCCCGGGCGGGGTGACGATGGTCCACCACATAGCCGTCACGGGGTTCCAGAGCGGGCCTAGAGTAGGCTTGAATCAGCCCTTGTGTGGCGACCCCGGTTGCCATGTCGCAGCCGGCCAGCCACACCAATGCGCCGGCAAGCAGCAAGGGTCTGAGTCGGCGAAGTGTCTGCGGCAGGTGGGGCATCGACGGGTCCTTGATCAGATCCGGGGTCGTGGTCTAGCGAGCCAGCTCGCGCATGGCCTCGTCGAGTCCTTCCAGCGTCATGGCGTACATGCGCTCCTGCACCAGCTCGCGGATGATCCTGGTCGAGGGAGTATATTCCCAATAGCGCGGTGGGTTGGGGTTGAGCCAGACCAGTCGCGGGTAGCGCTCCACCAGTCGCTTCAGCCAGATGCCGCCCGGCTCCTCGTTGAAGTGTTCGACGCTGCCGCCGGGGTGGGTGATCTCGTAGGGTGACATCGACGCATCGCCCACGACCACTACCTGGTAGTCCGCGCCGAAGGTGCGCATCAGCTCCAGCGTGGAATACCGCTCCTTGTGACGGCGCGCATTGTTTCGCCAAACGCCTTCATACAGACAGTTATGGAAGTAGAAGTGCTCCAGGTGCTTGAACTCGGAACGCGCCGCCGAGAACAGCTCCTCGCAGACGCGAATGTGGTCGTCCATGGAACCGCCCACGTCCAGAAACAACAGCACCTTCACCGCGTTGTGGCGCACCGGTCGCATGCGCAGGTTCAACAGGCCGGCATCCCGAGCGGTGTCGCGAATCGTGGCGTCGATATCGAATTCGTCCAGTGCTCCCTGGCGAGCGAAGCGGCGAAGACGGCGCAGTGCCATCTTGATGTTGCGCGGCCCCAGGGCCTGATCATCGTCATAGTCGCGGAAGCGGCGTTCGTCCCAGACCTTGATCGCACGTCGATGGCGCGAGCCATCCTGGCCGATACGCATCCCCTCGGGATTGTAGCCATAGGCGCCGAAGGGACTGGTACCGCCGGTACCGATCCACTTGTTGCCACCGGCGTGGCGTTCCTGCTGTTCCTTGAGACGTTGCTTGAAGGTCTCGATCAGCGCTTCGAGTCCGCCCAAAGACGTGACCTGCGCCTTTTCCTCGTCGCTCAACTGGCGCTCGAACTCCCGGCGCAGCCACTCCTCGGGGATCAGTGCGTCAATGGCCGCATCGAGGCTTTCCACCGACCCGATCCAGGCGGCGAAGGCGCGATCGAAGCGGTCGAAGTGGCGCTCATCCTTGACCATGATGGTGCGGGCCAACTGATAGAAGGCGTCCACATCGGCAAAGGCAATGCCGGAGTCCACGGCGGCATGCAGGTCCAGCAGTTCGCGCAGGGATACCGGGACCTGCTGGCGCCTGAGACTGTCGAACAGATCGAGAAACATCAGCGCCCCTGACGCCGCACCATAAAGGCCAGGCGCTCCAGCAGAGCCGTATCCTGCTCGTTCTTGACCAGGGCGCCGGCCAGGGGCGGCAGACTCTTGGCTGGATCGCGCTGGCTCAGGGCTTCCCGCGCCACGTCGTCGGCCATCAGCAGCTTCAGCCAATCGACCAGCTCAGACGTGGAGGGGCGCTTCTTGAGGCCCGGCGCCTCGCGCAGCTCAAAGAACACTTCCAGGGCCTGGCTGACCAGCCTTGGGGCGATATCCGGGAAGTGTACGGCGACGATACGCTCCATGGTGGCGCGGTCGGGAAACTCGATGTAGTGGAAGAAGCAGCGGCGCAGGAAGGCGTCGGGCAGCTCCTTCTCGTTGTTGGACGTGATCACCACGATGGGGCGGTGGTGCGCCCGGATCGTCTCGCCGGTCTCGTAGACAAAGAATTCCATCCGGTCGAGTTCCTGGAGCAGGTCATTGGGGAACTCGATGTCGGCCTTGTCGATCTCGTCGATCAGCAGTACCACCCGTTCGTCGGCAGTGAAGGCTTCCCATAGCTTGCCGGGACGCAGGTAGTTCGCCACATCCTCGACCCCGTCGATGCCGAGCTGGGAATCTCGCAGACGGCTGACCGCGTCGTACTCGTAGAGGCCCTGGGCGGCCTTGGTGGTGGACTTGATGTGCCAGGTCACCAGACGGGTGCCCAGGGACGCGGCCAGTTCTTCTGCCAGCAGCGTCTTGCCGGTGCCTGGCTCGCCCTTGATCAGCAGCGGGCGCTCGAGGGTGACGGCCGCATTGACGGCCTGCTTGAGCGCATCGGTAGCCACGTAAGTGGCGGTGGAGTTGAACGCCATGGAAAAGCATCCTGTAACTGATGGCGGATGTCGAACGAGTGTACGGCGCCGCCGCAGACGGGTCTAGCTGCGCTGCGCGTCGTCACGATAGAGCCGAATCAACGTCGCCGGATCGCTCTCGCCTTCGCCCCTGGCCAGTCGACTGCGCATCAGCTGGGCGGCCAGCGCTGCCATCGGCGTGGCGCTGGCTTGCCGATATCCCTGAGCGGTGGCCATGTCGACATCCTTGAGCAGGGTGCGCAGGTGCCAGCTGGGCGCCTTGAAATCACGCTCGGCCATGCGCGGTACCAGCATGCGAAAAGGCGTTGAGTCGGCAAAGCCGCCCGCCAGGGCCTCTGGCAACAGGCCGGCATCGACACCGCTGGACTCGGCCAGTGCCACCATTTCGGCGATCGCTGCGGTATTGCAGGCCACCAGCAGTTGATTGCACAGCTTGGTGACCTGGCCTGCGCCTACCGGACCCATATGGGTGATGCGCGAGGCCAGTGGTTGCAGGATCGTCCTGGCGGCGTCCACGTGGGCTCGGTCGCCTCCACACATGATCGCCAGGCTGCCGGCCTCGGCACCCGCCACGCCACCGGAGACCGGGGCGTCGACCCAGCTGAGGCCGGATTCGGCGGCCAGCTGGGCAAGCTCCCGGGTGGCGGCCGGGTCGGCGCTGGTCAGGTCAATGATGGCGCCACCGGGACGCGCGTTGGCGATGACCCCCTCGGCCCCGAGCATCAGCTCGCGCAGCACCTCGGTATTGGCCACGCAGGTGATCACCACGTCTACCTGAGCGGCCAACTGTGCCACGCTATCGGCGACCCAGGCGCCGGTCTCCGCAGCGACGGCGTCGGCCTTGGCTCGAGTGCGGTTGTAGAGGACCAGCGGATGACCGGCCTTGGCTAGCCGGCGGCTTAGGGGGTCGCCCATCAGACCGATACCGATAAAGCCGAGGCGGGGCAGCAACGCGGACATGGTAGAACTCCTTGGCAGGGGAGAAGGGAACGGCGTCTTGAGTTGGCCGGGCAAGGGAAGACAGCATGCAGCAAGGTGTGTTTCTGGCTCAACTGGGTTGCGCGCTGAGGCCCCGTCGCCTAGCGTGGAAGGCTTTGCTACCGACGCTGCCGCCACGAGATCCGCCATGCTCGAGTATACCTTGGCCCACTGGGTCACCTTTCTGTCGGCAGCCTTGCTGCTGAATCTCTCACCGGGGCCTGACATGGCCTTTGTACTGGGCCAGACCGCGCGACATGGCCGCCGTGGGGGCTTCGCTGCGATGTTCGGGGTATGGAGTGGGGCGGGCGTGCATGTGCTGATGGCGGCGCTGGGTTTGTCCGCCGTGCTGGCAACGTCCGCGGTCGCCTTCGGCCTGATCAAGTGGGTCGGCGCGGCGTACCTGCTGTGGCTAGGCATTCAGGCGTTGCTCGCCCGCCCGTCCAGCGAAACGGCGGCGCCGGCCCCGTCTCTGCCTGGGGCTGCCAGCATCTATCGCCAGGGCGTCGTGATCTCTCTGTTGAACCCGAAGGTCGCCATCTTCTTCCTGGCCTTTCTGCCTCAGTTCGTGGTGCCAGGCGCAGGGCCGGCCAGCCTCCAGCTTGCCCTGCATGGGTTCTTGATCATTGCGGTGGCAGGACTGATCGAACCGCCGCTGGTGATCCTGGGCGCTAGGCTGGTCACAGCGCTGCGCGGCAATCGTCGTCTTGGTCTATGGTGTGAGCGAGGGTTGGGGGCGCTGTTCATTGGCCTGGCGGCCAGGCTGGCAATGAGTGAGCGCAGCCCATAACGCTTAAGCCGGAGGCGAGCTCATGCGCCTGAGAATCCTGTCGGACCTGCACCTGGAGCACTTCGAGGGGGATCGCCTGCTGCCCGACATCGAGGCCGATATGGTGATCCTGGCAGGAGATATTCATCTAGGCCTGCAGGGAATCGAGTGGGCTGCTGCGCGCTTTCCCGATCATCCGGTGATCTACGTGCCGGGCAATCACGAATTTTACAAGCATCGCATGGAGCCACTGCGCAAGGAGATGCGTGAGCGCGCGGCCACGCTGGGCATTCACCTGCTCGACAATGCACGGCTGGAGCTCGGCGGCGTGCGCTTTCTGGGGACGACACTGTGGACCGACTTCGCGCTCTACGATGAGCGTGCCGCTCCCGAGGACATCCCTGCGGAGACGCTGTCCGCTGCACTCAGGCAGATGCCCGACTTCGCGATCATCGAAGAACCTGATGGCGAGGTCTTCTCGCCGGAGCGCAGCGTCGAGCTGCACCGCGAGAACCGGGCCTGGCTAGAGACCGAGCTCGCCAGGCCCTTTGCCGGCGCTACGGTGGTGGTCAGCCACCACGCTCCCCTGGCCGAGTGCATTCCTGCCCACTATCAGGGCGACCCGCTGTCGCCGGCCTTTGCCTCTCGCCTCGAGTCGCTGATGGAGGGCGTGGCGCTGTGGGTCCACGGCCACGTCCACGACCCGGTGATGCTGACGCTGGGGGACACCCGCGTGGTGGCCGTGCCCGGCGGCTATCCCGGCGAGCGTTCGGATGACGAGCTGCGCCTGGATCGGGTGGTCGAGGTCGAGAGCATGGCGTCGCAATCCCGGCAGGCCTGAACTAGCCCCCCTGCAGCTGTTCCTTGAGCTTGCTGGGCAGCTTCTTGATGATCAATCGGTCATGTTCTTCGTCGTACTCGATGCTGTTGCCCAGCAGGTGGGAGTCGAAGCTGATCGAGACGCCCTCGGCGCGGCCGGTGAATCGGCGGAACTGATTGAGGGTGCGCTTGTCCGGCGGGATTTCCGGTGACAGGCCGTAGTCGGCGTTGCGAATGTGCTCGTAAAAGGCCCGCGGATTGTCATCGTTGACCAGGGCGGAGAGCTCATCCAGGGTCATCGCTTCACCGCGACTTGCCTGGTCCTGGGCGTAGTCGATCAGCGCATCGGTCTTTTCCCGCGACGCTTCCTCCTCCATGTCTTCCTGCTCGACATAGTCGCTGAAGGCCTTCAGCAAGGTACGGGTTTCGCTCTTTGGATCGACGCCTTCGCTAGCGCCCAAAAGGGCCTGCAGGTCGTCGGCCAGCTTCTTCGCGCCGCGATCTGCCAGCATCGACAGGTACTGACTCGACGGGCCGCCGTCCTGCCATTGGGTCAGGTTGAGGCGGAAGGCCAGCGACATCTGACTGTGATTGAGCTGCCCGGTGATGCCGACGCGACCGTCTTCACCGATGACGAAACCGTCCCGATGGTGAACCAGGGCGACGAACAGGTGGCGGGTCTCGCCCTGGCGCTGGTCGACCATGAGCAGGTGGCCTCCGGTGGGCAGGTGCGCGTCGACCACGCCCTTGATGGCCTCGCCAAGCTCCCTGGCCAGTGCCTGAAAGTCTCGCTCGCCGTCGAGGAAGGCACGAAACTCGGCAGGGAAGCGGCTGGTGGTCGCCACTACCGGACCTTCATCAGAGGCGGCCAGGCCAGAGGAGCCTGCACCAGAGGCCCCTGTCGCGGAGGAGTCCTCGTCGTCCCAAGGGGCGACATCCTCGCCGCTGGCGTCGCTATTCTGCACGCTCGGGCGATCCGTGGTGCTGGGGGGAGCGTGCTCATTGAGCCGGCCCCAGCGCTTGGCCTTGCCGTGGTAAGCGTCGGTCAGGCGGGTGACCAGGCTGTCCAATGCGTCGCTGTCGGGATGCAGCTCGCTGGCTTGCTTAAGCGTTGCCGGGATGTCGCTGGCGCTCTTGTCCAGGCGCTGGATGACGCAGGCAGAGATCGGCATGGAAACCTCGTGACCAAAAAACGGCGGCAGATGATAGCGTACTTGGGGCGTCAGACCGAAGCCGATTCATGGCTTGAGGCGATAGCCGCTGCGGAAGATGGCATGGATGACCGCCAGCGCCAGGGCCATGAACAGCAGAATCATGCCCAGACTGACCCATACGCTGACATCGCCGAGTCCATAAAAGCTGTAGCGGAAACCCGACACCAGGTAGACCACCGGATTGAACAGGGTCACCGTTTGCCACAGGGGAGGCAGCATGTCGATGGAGTAGAAGGTTCCGCCGAGGAAGGTCAGCGGCGTGATGACCAGAAGCGGCACCAGCTGCAGCTTTTCAAAGCCATCGGCCCAGATCCCGATAATGAAACCGAGCAGGCTAAAGGTCAGTGCGGTCAGCACCAGAAACAGCAGCATCAACAGCGGGTGCATGATGGTAAAGGGCACGAACAGGCTGGCCGTTGCCAGCACGATCAAGCCGAGCACAATAGATTTGGTGGCGGCAGCGCCGACAAAGCCCAGCACGATCTCCAGCGGCGAGATGGGAGCCGATAGAATCTCGTAGACCGACCCCGAAAAGCGTGGGAAGAAGATCCCGAATGAGGCATTGGAGACACTCTGGGTCAGCAGCATCAGCATGATCAGCCCCGGCACGATGAAGGCACCGTAGGGAATGCCCTCGACCTCACTGATGCGTGAGCCAATGGCGGAACCAAAGACCACGAAGTACAGCGAGGTGGATAGCACGGGGGATACCACGCTCTGCAGCACGGTGCGCAGGCTTCGGGCCATCTCTGCCAGGTAGAGCGTCTTGACCGAGGTGATGTTCATGGTCGCTCCTTGACCAGATTGACGAAGATTTCCTCCAGCGAACTCTGGCGAGTGTGCAGGTCCTTGAATGCGATGCCGGCGGCGTCGACGTCTGCGAGCAAGTCGGCGATGCTGCTCTCACCGTCGTCTGCACCGTCATAGTGGTAGACCAGCGCATGGCCCTCGTCGCTCAAGGCCAGGTGGTGGTGAGCCAGGGCGTGCGGAACAGCGTCGAGGGGTTCGCGCAAGTGCAGGGTCAATTCCTTGCGGCCGAGGCTCGCCATCAGCGCCTGCTTTTCCTCCACCAGCACCAGCTCTCCGGCACGAATGACGCCGATGCGCTCGGCCATCTCTTCCGCTTCCTCGATGTAATGCGTGGTGAGGATAATGGTGACGCCGCTCTCTCTGAGGCCTCGCACCACCTCCCACATGTCACGGCGCAGTTCGACGTCGACCCCGGCGGTGGGCTCATCCAGAAACAGTACCTGGGGTTCGTGGGCCAGTGCCTTGGCGATCAGCACCCGACGTTTCATGCCGCCGGACAGGGTGATCAGCCGGTTCTTGCGCTTTTCCCACAGGCTGAGCTGGCGCAGCACCTTCTCGATATGCGCCGGATCCTTGGGCTTGCCGAACAGGCCGCGGCTGAAGGACACCGTGTCCCATACGGTGGAGAAGGCTTCACTGGTCAACTCCTGGGGCACCAGCCCGATCAGCGAACGGGCAGCACGGAAATCATCGAGAATATCGTGGCCGTCAACCCTGACGTGGCCTGATGAGGGATTGACCAGCCCGCAGATGACGCTGATCAAGGTGGTCTTGCCTGCCCCGTTGGGGCCAAGCAGGGCAAAGATCTCGCCGCGCTTGATGCTCAGGTCGATGCCCTTGAGCGCCTCGAATCCGCCGGCATAGACCTTTGTCAGCGCCTGGACATCAATGATCGGGGAGTCGCTCATGGGTGCCTTCCCCCGGGGGCAAGGTCTTGGTGCGGCGGGTGAGGCAGTCCTGATGAATGCTCCATGCTGACGTCCTTATCGATGGCCTTCGCCCATCCTAGCGCGGTTGTCTGCATCTGCACACCGGCCCGATCCACGCCCTGGCCGGTGTGTCCCCTCCGCCGGGGCCGCAGGTTCATGCCGTCCATGGCTGCGGCGGACTTATTTCCTGGCGCTGACGTCAAGCATGCGGGGCAGGACATCCTGCTGCCTGGGATTCATGCGGTGATGAACCGCCATCAACACGTGCCCCAGGGCCATCGCGAACAGCGCCCACCCCAGCCAGCCGTGGAGCAGATTGGCAGGGAGCATCATCCACTCGATCTTGTCGCCGTCAAAGCCTGACATGAGCTCGATGCCGAAGGGCGCAAAGGCGCGCCCGGAGCCATATTGGCGCATCAGCGCAATCGACGGAATCACGACCAGCAGGGCGTATAGCGCGAGATGACCCAGATGCGACGGCAGGTTGAGGCTGGATGGGCGGCGGCGCTGGTTTAACAGCGCCCAGGCCACCCGGCCCAGCATCAGGATCAGAATCAGCAGGCCCACCGGCTTGTGGGTAGCCCAGGTCAGTTTATCCAGCCAGGAATCTTCGAACAGCACTGTGGTGGTGGCCGTGACGAGCTGCCACAGCACCAGGGCGGCGATGCTCCAGTGGAAGAAACGGCTGATACTGCCATAACGTTCGGGTGAATCGATGATCGACATAAGGGACTCCTCATCCTCGGTCGGGGCGGTCGATGGTTGTTTTTGCATAGCCTAACTCGGCCCAGCGGGCAGGGCTGGGGAATTTTCCCAATAGAATGTGCACGAAGCTGCAGCCGTGGGTCGAACATGCCGTTCGGCACGGGACGTTACCGGGGCGGATGTAAGGAAGGCGGTGGTGGCGTCATCCAAACACTCTCGTCACCGACGACGTTGTCCCAAGAGGTCTCCTCCATGTTTCCTGAGTCTCCCCTGACGTTGAAACGAATGACCAGCAAGAACAAGGCGTGCGGTGCTGTGCCTCTGCCCCAGTCGTCCGGGCGCTCGCTGCGGTTGGCGACGCGGTTGGCGTTCGCCCTGACGCTACTGATTGCGGTGACGCCCCAGGCGTCGGCACAGAGTGGCGATCAGGTAACGCCCAGCGTGTCCCAGAACATCATGCAGCAGAAGTGGGTGTCAGACGATTCCAACCTGATCTCCACCGTCGTACTGGTTACCCTGGACCCGGGGGCCAGTCTGCCGCCCCATCGCCACGCAGGGCCAGCCTACGTCAAGGTGGCCGCCGGCGAGGTGATCTCACAGCTTGAGGGTGGGGAAGAAGAACGCTTTGGGCCTGGCGACGAGTGGCGAGAGCCGGAGGGCGTGCGTCATGTGAAGCTGGTCAATGCCAGCGATGAAAGTGCTGCGGAATTGATCGTGGTGATGATCCACACTCGCGGTGAACCCCTGACCCGAGTCGAGAAGACAGTGGAGTAGATAACAGCAGCAGGAAGGGGGGCAGAAGAGGCTGCCTAAGACACTGTTTTAGACACCAAGGCCACGCTTTGGCGTGGCCTTGGTTTGACTAGCATGGTTTGACTAGCTCGGTTTGACTAGCTCGGTGTGGCTAGATCGGTGTGACTCGCTCGGCGGGATATCAACCGCGGCTGGTTACTTCCAGCAGGTGGTAGCCGAACTGGGTCTTGACCGGGCCCTGGACCTTGTTGAGCTCGGCGGAGAACACGACTTCGTCGAATTCGCGCACCATCTGGCCGGGGCCGAAGCTGCCCAGGTCGCCGCCCTGGCGGCCGGACGGGCAGGAGGAGTGTTCGCGGGCGGCGTCGGCAAAGTCACGACCGTTCTCGATTTCGGCCTTGAGGGCCTGGCACTTGTCTTCGCTGTCGACGAGGATATGGCGAGCAGTAGCTTGAACCATGGGAAACTCCAATTGAGTGCTGGGGGAATCAAAGGTGGGCGGAGCTTAGCATGCTGCGGCACACAGGGCATCCTGTCGTCGAGCGGAGGTAGCCGCCAGCGATGCCATGTTGACGATAGAAGTGATGGTGAGGAGTTGCCACGTGAACAAGGTTCTGGTCAGTGCTTGCCTGCTGGGAGACCCGGTGCGCTATGACGCCAGTCACAAGGCCCTGGGCGATGCGCGTCTGAGGCGCTGGCGCGAGGAGGGGCGGCTGGTACCCATCTGTCCGGAAGTGGCGGGAGGATTGCCGACGCCAAGACCTCCCGCCGAAATCCAGGGAGGGCAGGGACGTCAGGTGCTGCACGGGCAGGCAAGGATCGCGGATGACGCCGGGGACGATCCCACCGATGCCTTTATCCGGGGTGCAAAGCTTGCGCTGTCCGCGGCCAGGCGCCATGGGGTTCGCCTGGCCCTGTTGATTGACCGCAGCCCCTCCTGCGGCAGCACCCAGATCTACGACGGCCATTTTGAGGGCACTCTGGTGGCCGGTGAGGGAGTCACCACGGCGTTGCTGCGTGCCTCTGGCATTGAGGTCTTCGCTCCCCACCAGCTGGACGCCCTGGGAGAGCGGCTGGCCCAGCTCGACGCAGACGAGGCGTTTTGAAGGGCGGGCGTCAGTGAGGGGCCACGCTCCAGGCTCGGACTGCTTGGCTTCCTCAGCCTCCTGTCGCTGCGGGACCGGCCTATGGGCCGCGCGCTATTCCTCAACCTATCCCTCAACCTCGGTGGGCGCTGGCGGAAAACTGACCGTCAGCGTGTGTTGGGCCCGTTCGCGCCTTACCTCGACTCTCGCCTGGGTCCCCGGCATTACGCGGTTCACCAACGCCTTGAGCTGCGCAGGCTGGTCAAGGGGTTGGCCAGCAAAGCGCAGCAGGCGATCACCGACACGCAGCCCCGCAGCCGCGGCGGGGCTATCGGGTGCCACCTCGCTGACTACCAGACTGCCTTCGTCCATGTCGACGCCAACCCCCAGTCGCGGTCCATGCTGAATCATGTCGTTGTGCACCACAAAGATCGCATCGGCGAGCCCGTCGTCGGCCGTGCAGGCCTCGTCCACCGTCAGCGGTAGCAGGCTCGACACCGCGCGGATATCCCGGTGTGAAAGCTGCGTTTCGATGCCCTCGCCGTAGCTGGCATGTCCCATTCCCACCAGGCCCACCGCCAGGTAGCCGTCCTCTACCAGCTCGGTAAGTCCGTACGCCATGGCCGTGTCCCAGACCTGCTGGGCGTAGACGAAGTCATCGATCATTCCGGCATCGAATACGCGACTGCCGGTTTCGTCACCAAGTTCGGCCGCGTGCTGGGCCAGGCTCTCTTCCAGGCGCCGCCGGTAGGAGGGCGATGCCGGGGCCGGTTCCGGGATGCCGTGACGCTCAGTGGGTGGAACGGCCATGACACCTTGCTCGACCAGGCGTCGGCGCAGCTCAGGGGTGACGTTGAGTGCCTTCAGCGGCAGGCGATGGTCACGGGCAAAGTGCAATATCGGTAGGTAGAGCGCGGCGTCAAAGCCCCAGTAGCGATACCACTGGCTCTGCTCGAGCAGCTCTGTCTCGTCGAGATCTCCGGCCACCCAGGCATCCAGCGCTGCCTGGCTTTCCCTTGGCAGCATCTCCAGGCCGATGGCCAGGCGCGGCTGCTGGGCGTGCAGGGCGCTGATCGCCGCCAGCTGAAAACGATGGTGGGCAGGCTGGTCGTGGCGCTCGCCCAGCAGTACCACCTGCTCGTCCGCCAGCGCTGCCCAGCCCATGGGAGGAGAGCGGCGGGTCAGGCTGTCTCCTGGCGTTCGCCAATCGCCGGGGAGGGCACAAGCGGCGCCTGTCGAGGGCGCGGCGACGGGGGGCTGGGTGTCATCGCCCATGGGGGACGCCAGGGCCATGTTCAGCGGTGCCGACAGTGATACCAGCATCGACGCCAACGCTGGCAGGCATAGCCGGACATGGCGGTGTTGGGACATGGGATGAGTCTCCTGACATCGAGGGTCTTGAGTGTGGCGATGGTCCCCATGGGGATATCGCCGCAGGTGCTAGGGCAGTGCTATCAAAGGCATCGCACGGTCACATTTCAACAACAACCCGATGGTGACGACAGTGGATCATAGTCTTTCAGAGCTGGCGAATCGTCGCCAGGACCCCAATCGCGGCCTGCGTCGCGGCTTGCTCTTTCTCAGTGTGGTGCTGGTTGCCAGCCTGTCCGGCCACTGGCTGATCCAGGATGGCCACTATGGCGCCTACGCGCTGGTGCCCACGGTGGTCGTCATTTCCATGGCGCTGATCACCCACCGTACCCTTGAGGCGCTGATGGCTGGGTGTCTTAGCGGTTTCATCATCCTCTCACCTTCCAGCGCCATTCAGGACATGGCGCTGGCGGGGCTGGAGGTCATGCAGCAGCCGACCATGGGCTGGATCGCCCTAGTCTGTGGGCTGCTGGGTGCCTTGATTGGCCTTTTGCAGTTCGTCAGGGGCACCGAGGCCTTCAGCGATAGCGCGGGCCGCCTGTTGACTACGCGTCGACGGGCCATGCTGGGGGCCACGGGCCTTGGCATCCTGATCTTCATCGACGATTACCTCAATGCCATGACGGTATCGGCGGCGATGAAGAAGCTGTTCGATCGACTCAAGATTTCCCGCTCGATGCTGGCCTATATCGTCGATTCCACCGCGGCGCCGATCTGTCTGCTGATACCGTTCTCGACCTGGGCCATCTATCTGGCGGGACTGCTGGAAAGCCAGGGCATTGCTGCCACCGGAGATGGCTTCGCCACCTATCTCGGCCTGATACCGATGCTGTTCTACCCCTTGATTGCGCTGCTGGTGGTACTGCTGGTAGCGCTGGGGGTGTTGCCTGCCCTTGGGCGCATGCGCGCGGCAGAGGCGGGAGATGAGCTGGTGGATGATAGCAGCGCCGAGCAAGCCGACGAGGTGCAGCGCCAGATCACGCCCCGCTTGATCAATTTCGTACTGCCGGTGACCACGCTGCTGCTGGCGACCTGGTGGTTCGGTATCGATGCGCTGATCGGCGTTGGCTTCGCCCTGCTGGTTGCCCTGGCGCTGTATGCAGCGCAGCGGATCGCGCCACTCAATCGCATGTTTGATGAGCTCCTGAAGGGCTTTCAGCAGATGCTGCTGCCCCTCGGCATTGTGTTCGCCGCCTTCCTGCTGCAAACGGTGAACCAGAACCTCGGCCTGACCGAGACGCTGGTGGCCTGGGTCGAACCTTTGATGCAGGGAAGCTGGTTGCCGGGCGTCACCTTCCTGCTGCTGTCCGGACTGGCCTTTGCGACGGGGTCCTTCTGGGGCGTCTACGCCATCGCCTTTCCCATCGTGATTCCCCTGGCCGAGGCGACAGGGGCCTCCATGGGGCTGACCCTTGGGGCGATGATTTCGGCCGGTGCCTTCGGTTCCCACGCCTGTTTCTTCGGTGACTCCACCGTGCTCAGTGCACGTGGCTGCGGAGTGACGCCGATCCAGCACGCCCTGACACAGCTGCCGTACGTGCTGCTGGCGGCAGGTGCCAGTGCCATTCTTTATTTCCTGCTGGGGTAGCCACGAATGCAACGACGTACGGCCTTTGCCTTTCATGAGCACTGCCTGTGGCACGACAACGGTCCCTGCTCGGTCTTTGCGACGCCTGGTAAACATGTCCAGCCTGCGGCCGCGGTGGAACACCCGGAGACCAAGCGACGCCTCAAGAATCTGCTGGAAGTCACCGGACTGATGGATGCGCTGGTGCCGATCAAGGGGGCCCCTGCCGATGAGAGCGATCTGCTGCGTTTCCATACCGCCGAGTATCTGGCGCGGCTGGCGCAGATGAGCGAGTTTGGCTTTGGCGATGCCGGGGAGTGCGCGCCGCTGCGGCGTGACAGCTACGACATCGCCCGTCGCTCCACCGGACAGGCGATTGCCGCCATGGATGCGGTGCTGCGCGGAGACGCCGACAACGCCTATGCCCTGTGTCGCCCGCCAGGGCACCACGCCGAGCGGGACCGAGGCCGCGGTTTCTGTCTGCTGGGAAACATCCCGATCGCGGTCATGACCATGATGGCGCGCCATCCGCTTAAGCGTGTCGCGGTCATCGACTGGGACGTACACCATGGCAACGGCACCGAGCAGGCATTCTGGGAGCGCGATGACGTGCTCACCATGTCGCTGCACCAGGACCGCAACTACCCCGTCGACAGTGGAGACATCGAAGATATCGGGGGTGGTGTCGGCCGCGGCTACAACCTGAACGTGCCGTTGCCGCCGGGCTCGGGTATCGGCGCCTACCAGGCGGCCATCGAGCGCGTGGTGGTGCCGGCGCTGGAGCGCTTTCGCCCAGAGCTGGTGGTGGTGGCCTGTGGTTACGACGCCAGCGCCATGGATCCCCTGGGCGGCATGATGCTCAATAGTCAGGCCTATGCGGAGATGACGGCCAGGCTGCTCGATGTGGCGGACAGACTGTGCCAGGGCCGCCTGGTGATGGTGCATGAGGGAGGCTACAGCGAGGGCTACGTGCCGCTGTGTGGTCATGCGGTCATCCAGACCCTGGCAGGATCAGCGATCCAGGCCGATGACCCCATGAACGACGAGATCGCACGCTGGGGCCAGCAGACGTTGCAGCCGCATCAGGAGGCTTTGCTGGCACGCCTTGATGGCTTGGTCAGACACCTGGGGTGACGTATTCTGACCCGATGGATGTTTGCCGCCCCTGCCGTTTGCCCTCGAAGGTGCTGCCACCGAGCGATCTTGCGCCGGTGGCGCGCCTTGCCGACCGCGTGCGTTCGCCCAATTTTCTCGAGGGGTTAGGGGAGGTGCTGGGTGCCTATGCCCCGGGGATCAGCTATGCGGTGATGCACTTCCCCGGCGTGGGCAGGCCCACGGTGCTGGCGCATAACCTGTCGGCGGTGCTCGATCGTCGGGTGCTGTTACCCTACGTGGAGCGCATGTACCTGCTCGACCCGTTTCATCAGCATTGGCAGTCCCAGGCGGCGCCAGGGGTGTGGTGGCTTGAAGAACTGGCACCCGCCGGCTTCCGCGAGACAGAATACTTCGCGACCTACTACCGCAACCTGGGCCTTGAACGGGAAGCCGCCGCGTTCTTTTCGCTGGGAGAAGGGGATGGCATCACGATGTCCTTTGGTGCCTACGGTGCCCTGGAGGAGGGCGCCGATCACGTAACCCTGATGGCGCAGGTGGCCTATCTGTTTCCTCTGCTTGAGTCACTGGTTCGCCAGTTCTGGCTGGTGTCGAGTCTGCACCTGCCGCGGGAGGAACAAACGCCAAGCCTGCTGGCGAGCTTTGGACAGGATCGCCTGAGCGAGCGTGAGCGAGAGACCGCCTGGCTGATTCTGCGGGGACATACCAGTCCGGAGATCGCGAGCAAGATGGGAATTTCTACCGGCACCGTCAAGAATCATCGCAAGCGACTGTATGCCAAGCTGAACATCTCGAGCCAGGCAGAGCTGTTCCGGCAATTTATGCTATTTCAGCACCAGTCCGATGGACGCGCCTGACAGGCCCCGTGTCTGCTACCATGGCGCGCCTGTCCCCTTGACCACACGACCGATGTCGTCCTTGCGCGCATGACTGCCAGCTTGAGCCACACCGAGCGCCTCGCGGCGCTGACCCGCCTGCTTGCCGAGTGGCACTGGCTGTGGTCGCCGACCCCCTTCACCCACGCCTCCATCCCCTGGTCCGACCGCGCGCAGGCCGGGGATATCGCTGCCTGCCTCGAAGCGCTGGATGACCAGCGCTGCCAGCGGCTGCAGCAGCGGCCCTTCGACGACTCGCCGCTGGCGGCCTGGCTACCGGTGGCCGAGCTGAAGCGACTTATCGACGTTGCCCCGGGGCCGCCGGCGATCGACGCCCCCGAGGCCTGGGCGTCCCACGTGGGTGGTCGCAAGTGGGCGCAGATGCTGGCGTTTGCCCCTCAGGTCGAGCAACTGCGTGGCCAGCGCCTGGTCGAATGGTGCGCCGGCAAGGGCCACCTGTCGCGGCTGTTGGCGCGCTGGCACCATGGCCCGGTGCGTGCTCTGGAGTGGCAGCCAGCGCTCTGTCGCAGTGGCCAGGCGCTGGCCGATCGCCAGGGGCTTGAAGTGAGTCTGGTGGAGCAGGACGTGATGCAGCCAGGTGCGGCCGAGCAGCTTGACCACGCCGATCAGGTGGTGGCGCTGCATGCCTGTGGCGATCTGCACGTGCGCCTGCTGCAGTTGGCGCGGGACAAGCGCGTGGCGGTGACGCTGGCGCCATGCTGCTACCAGCGGACCCGGGACGAGCGCTACCGACCGTTGTCCGCCCAGGCCCGATACCAGGCTGAGCTGCATGACCTGGCGCTGGATCGTGAGACGCTGGCCATGGCGGTGCAGGAGACGGTGACCGCCAGCCGGGGAGAGCAACGTAAGCGCGAACGGGCCAACGCCTGGCGGCTTGGCTTCGATGAGCTGCAGCGGGAGCTGCGCGGGACGGACGACTACCTGGCGGTGCCGAGTCTGGCCTACGGGCAGATGCCAGATGACTTCGCCGGGTTCTGTCGCTGGGCCGCCCGGGAGAAGGGGCTGGCGCTGCCTAAGGGGGTCGACTGGGAAGCGTTTGAGCGTCGCGGTGTGGCGCGGCTGGGGCGGGTCAATCGATTCGAGCTGGTGCGCCACCTGTTTCGCCGACCACTGGAGCTATGGCTGGTCCTGGACCGGGCCCTGTGGCTGGAGGAGGCCGGCTTCGAGGTGCGCTTGAGCGAGTTCTGTGAGCGAGCGCTGACGCCCCGCAATCTGGCCCTGGTGGCCACCCCGCAGCCGCCAGCCTGACCGGGCGCAGAGCCCCACGGCCTCGCTGAATCGCCGTCGTTGAGTCGTCGCGCCGCCGCGGCTGGGCCCCGGCGGCGCGACCTGGGTTCAGCTGCGCTTGCCTCGACGGAACTGCTCGACCTCCCAGGCCTTGGCGCGCTGGATCAAGGGGGTGATGCTGGAGCCCTGGATCAGGATCGAGAACACCACCACCGAGTAGGTCATCACCAGGATGATTTCACGCACATCGATGTTCTTGTCGGGGATCACGTCAATGCCGGCAGGAATGGACATCGCCATCGCCAGCGCCAGACCACCACGCAGGCCACCCCAGGTCAGGATGCGCACGGAGTAGGGGTTGTAACGGCGGAAGCGATGGAAGCCAACATAGGCGACGCGCACGCTGAGATAGCGCGACAGCAGTACCAGCGGTACGGCGGCGATCATCAGCACCCAGTCTTCAGGGTGGAAGCTGAACGATAGCATGGTCATGCCGATCAGCAGGAACAGCACGCCGTTGAGGAATTCATCGACCAGCTCCCAGAAGTGATCGAGATGCTGCTGGGTCTCCTCGGAGAAGCCCTTGCGCCGGGTCCTGTTGCCGATGATGATGCCCGCCACCACCATGGCCAGGGGGCCCGAGACCTCCAGGAACTCAGCGAACACATAGCCGGAGGTGGGCACCAGCAGGGTCAGCATCAGCTCCATGGAGTGATCCTCGGTATGCCGGATCAGGTAGTGGAATAGCTGGCCAAGGACGAAGCCGTAGAGGATGCCGCCCAGTGCTTCCTGTAAGAACAGATGGCCGACGCTCATGACGGTGGGGGTCGCACCGCCAAAGGCGATGGCAAACAGCGTGACAAACAGCACCAGTCCAAAGCCGTCGTTGAACAGCGATTCGCCCTCGATCTGAGTGGAGATGCGACGCGGCGCGTTCATCTTCTTGACGATGGCCAGTACCGCGATGGGGTCGGTGGGCGAGATCAGTGCACCAAACAGCAGGCAGTAGATCAGATCGAAGTCGATGCCCAGCCAGCCGACCAGCAGCCACAGGGTATAGCCGATAAAGAAAGTGGAGAACAGGGTGCTGCCCATCGCCAGAATGGCGATTTCCCACTTCTGATCACGCAGGTGGGGGAGCTTGATCCCGAGAGCGCCGGCAAACAGCAAAAATCCGAGGATCCCCTTCAGCAGGAAATCCTCGAAATTCAACTGGTTGATGGCATTCTCTGCGGTTTCATCAAGGGCGAACCATCCCGCGTGCCCAGCGATGACAATGGCAAGTGACAGTATCAGTGCCCCGGCAGTGATGGCGATGGTGGTCTGGAACTTGCCTATCTTGCCGTTGATCAAGGAGATCACCATCGCCATCGCGGCGAGCAGGCATAGGGTGTCGTACACCGACATGGAGTGAAGCCTCTGAAGTGGTTGGGGTAGGGGGAGAGATAGCGGTGGAAAGCATCGTCGGCAGCGCGGTTGGGAGCTCGACGGAAATAGGATGGGTAACAGGGGCTGACACGGCTGGCGAGACAGCGGCGGTAGCAGCGGATGAGACAGGGGCAGAGACGACGGATGAAGAAGCCCCCGAGACCGCTATGGCGCTGGCCCGAACCTTGGCCCCATCACCTGGGATGCGGTGACGACCGAATACGGCAGACGGGATGAACATTGCTGTGATACCCGCATGATATGAATGCGTGGCGGGCAGAAGAGGCGATAATGACATGTCCATCGCGACAGCCGGGTCCTGAGCATGAGGCGCGTTCACGCGCCTTGCTGAAAGCGAAAAAGGGCTGCAAGCAGTGGGGTTCAGGGGCTCGCTGGCTCCTGCCTGGTGGAAGCGTTCCCGGCGGAGGTCAGGCGCCGGTTAAAGGGCGCATCTGGGGTCCTGTCCACTGCGTTTCGCAGCGCAGCAAAGTATACGCGGCTCACGTGTCGGTTACAGCCCGGATGTCGCATTTTTTGAAGCTAAAGTGCATGGGCTGTCAGAGATGGCGGACAGCTGCTACCAAGGTATGATGAGCCAGACCGAAACGATCGGACAGCGATCCTTTCAGAGGCCGCTGCACCGCCCCCAATAACCCGCAGGAGTCCTCATGCCCGAGCATGATATCGCCCGCCATCTGAGCGCCGGCCAGGCCCACCTTCGCGGTATTGATTCCGCCTGGGCGCGACTTGTCGACCAGGTCGGAGACTGCCGACTCACGACCGCAGTGGAGCGCAGTCCCTACGAGTCCCTGGCACGGTCGGTGGCCTATCAGCAGCTGCATGGCAAGGCCGCCGCGGCCATCGTGGGGCGTCTTGTCGCACGGTTCCCGGGACAGGATTTTCCCTCGCCTCAGCAGTTGGCGGCGCTGGCGCCGGAGACCTTGCGGGAATGCGGCTTTTCCGCGCGCAAGGTGGCGACCCTGCAAGGCCTGGCCAGTGCCGCGATGGAAGGTGACATACCGGGGCGGGAAGAGGCCGCCGAGATGGACGACGAGGATCTGGTCAAGCGCTTTACCCGGATCAAGGGCATTGGGCGCTGGACGGTGGAAATGATGCTGATCGGGACCCTTGGGCGGCCGGATATCCTGCCGGTAGACGACTTCGGCATCCGTGACGGCACGCGCTACCTGTTCGGGTTGGATCACATGCCAACCCCCGCCGAGACGCGGCGACGTTGCGAGCCATGTCGCCCCTGGCGCACGCTGGCATCCTGGTATCTCTGGCGCGCCAACGAACAGCCGGACTATCGGCGTCTCGGTCAGTAGAAACCGCCACGAAAAGACTGACATGAAGTAACAGGTCAGGCGGTGCCGTCCATCCTCGCGATCGTTGTCAGTCGCGCCGTCGGTAAGGATCGGGCATGGCCTGCTCTGGCCGCCAGCGTGAGCGCTCGCCATTGAGCGTCACGATAAGCTGGCGCGGCCCACCATGGTCCCGATGCTCGCAAAGATAGATACCTTGCCAGGTGCCGAGCTTCAGCTCGCCATCTCCCACCGGTATGGTCAGTGCGGGCCCCAATAGACTCGCCTTGAGATGGGCGGGCATATCGTCGCTGCCCTCATCGGTATGGCGGTAGTAGGGAGCGTCCTGGGGCACCATTTGATTGAAATGGCGCTCGAAATCGCCGCGCACACTGGGGTCGGCATTCTCGTTGATGGTTAGCGACGCAGACGTATGCTGGATGAACACATGCAGCAGCCCGACGCGCATCGCCGGCAGGTCTGGGAGTGCCTTGACGATCTCGTCGGTAATCAGGTGAAACCCCCGTGGACGGGCGGAGAGGCGAAGGCTGTTCTGGAACCACATGGCGGTCGATCTCGAAGCAGAAAAGGATAAACGCTCAGAAGGTAACATCCCGAGAGCTCAGGGTGGGAAGCGTCGTCACAGCAGTGCGGCCAGTTCTGCTGCGTCGGCGGCCACCACCACACCTGCGCCTCGCATGCGGGCCAGTGCCTGCTCGCATTGCTGTGGGTCGATGCCGCGACAACCTGCCAGATTAAGGTAAACCTGAAAGTCGGCGTCGCGAAGCTGCATCACCGTCGTGACGACGCAGTAGTCCAGAGCCAGTCCGCCGACGATCACTCTGTCGACGCCGCGCCCCCGAAGGAATTCGATGACGCCGGTGCTGACCCGATCATTCAAGTCGTGAAAGCAGGCGCCGTAGGGGTGGCAGTCGGGATCGAGGCCCTTGCTGACCATGTAGTCGTAGCCCTCCACCGGATGCGGCAGGCCGTCCAGCAGTTCGAAGCCGCGGGTGCCGACAACCGCATGACGGTACCAGCGGACATCGACATTGGGGCCGGCAATGGCGCTGTCGACCGGCGTCAACAGCTCATCCTGATGCTTCGCCAGCCAAACCGGGTTGGCCGGGTGGGCGTCCCGGGAGCCTACACGCAGATCGGCAAGCCTGGCCTGGGCGTTGAGCTCGTCCACGATGGCATCGCCATCGGCTACCGGCAGCTCGTCGGGACATAGCGGGGTAAAGGTCTTCTGGGGATCGACATCGAAAGAGGCAATCTGGCTCATGGGACGCTCCTGAGTAACAGGCTCTGCCGGGAAGCGGGGCTTCTGACTAGCAGCTTCTAAACTAGCGGGGCTTCTGACGAATGGACTCACGCGCTGGCGAAATGCTGCCTCAGCGTTGCCACATAGGTGTCATCGATGCTCATGCTCTTGCCAGGGTCGTCGGAGATCTTGGCCACCGGCTGGCCGTTGCACTCGACCATCTTCATCACGATGCTCAGCGGCGTGTAAGGGACGCCCTGCTCGGTGGCATAGTCGCCGAGATCATTGGTCAGATAGGTGCCGATGCCAAAAAAGGTCTGGGTCCTGCCCTGGAAGTGTTGGGCGATGTCGAGCGCTCTATCGAAGGTCAGGGAGTCGCTGAAGGTCAGCGTTCGCTCCATCGGATCGATACCAAGTCGCTCGAAGTGAGAGATGAATTTTTCGCCCCAGCGTATCGGGTCGCCGCTGTCGTGGCGCACTCCCTGGTACTGCTGGCTGCGTCTGGCGTCGAAGTCCTTCAGGAAGGCATCGGATGAGATGGTATCGGTCAGCGCCACGGCAAATTGGCCGCGATAGACATCGCTCCATACATCGAGGGCGCGTCTCTGGCTTTCCTGCGCGGGCACCAGTGCCTGGTGCGCCATGATGAATTCGTGGGCCATGGTGCCGATGGCCGGCAGCTGAAACTCCCGGGCCAGATGGTAGTTCGAGGTGCCCGCGAAGTGCTCGGGAATCTCGTTGACCATGTATTCGACGACTTCACGTTGGATGGCATAGGAGAAGCGTCGACGCGTACCAAAGTCGGCGAAACGGAACTCGGTCAGACCTCTTCGCTGCACTTCCGTCTTGAGCCGCTCGACCTTGTGGCGCAGGGTGCGTCCGATCGCCTCCTCAGGGACCTCTCCAAAGCGCCGACGGTTGCGTATTTCGCTGACGATGGCCAGGACCGGTATCTCATAAAGAATGGTGTCTAGCCAGGGCCCCTCGACCTCGATCGCCAGTTGGCCGGCGTCGATGGCTACTGTGACGTGTCGCGCCGGGTCGAAGCGGAAGCGCTTGAGGTAGTCGACAAAAGCTGGCTTGATCTCGCCCCGGGTGCGCAGGTAACGCAGTTGGTCATCGCTGAAGCGAAGTCGCTGGAGCTTGAGGATCGCCTGTCTGACGTCGTCGGCGTAGGCGGCCAGGTTTTCCTGGCTGCGGCAGTGGAAGCGGTACTTGACCCAGGCAGTGGGGTAGCGCTCGAAGACCACCTGCATCATGTGGATCTTGTAGGCGTCTGTGTCCAGTAGGCTGGTGATCAGCTCGTCGCGGAACAGCGAGCGATTGACGCCGGCAACCATCGGGTTGCGCTTTCCAGCAGGGAACCTGGGCAGGCCATTCATGGGGGCGCTCCATACTGTCAAGTATTTTGACTAAATGCAGTCTGCGTGCTGCATGTTCTTTTGTCAAACAGTTTGACTGTAGTCCGGTGTCCTTTACACTGGCGGCACAGCATCTGCCTTGAGGTACGCCATGATCGTCACCCTGGATTTCGTCTGCATCCGGCTCCACCCTGAGTCTCGGGCACCGGAAGTGCTGTTGCGAAAGCGGGAGGCGTCACCCGAGCCTGGGAGCTATGGCCTGGTCGGCGGCTGGATCCGCGAGCAGTCCCAGGGGCAGACCCAGGGGCAGACCCAGCCACAGACCCAGCCACAGACCCAGGAGCGGACCCAGAAGCCAGGCGAAGGAGGAGACAGCTGTCTCGATGATGCTGTGCATCGTATCTTGCGCGACAAGGTGGGGCTAGCGCCCAGCTATCTGGAACAGGTCAGGGCCCAGGGCAGTCTCTACCGCGACATAGCGCGAGGATGGTCCGTCACCATTCCTCATCTTTGCCTGTTCAATCGCACCGAGAACGATCGTCTTGCCCTCCAGGATCACCTGCGTTGGGCCTCGCTGTGGGACCTGTTGGACAGCAGGGTGCCTCTGCCGTTTGACCACCTGACGCTGGTCAGCAGTGCATATCAGGCCTTCGTCAACAAGATCAAGTACTCGTCGTTGTTGCTCTACCTGCTGCCGTCCGAGGTAACCATCGGTGAGATCGTCGATGCCTACGCCACCTTCGGTATCGAGGTGAAGAAGCAAACCGTCATCAACCGCTGGATCAAGGCAGGCCTGCTCGAAGAAACCGGCACCACCAGAGCGGTCAGCAGCAAGGGGCCTCCCGCGCGCCTGTTTCGCCTGACGGAACCCACCCTCAGCTACTTCGAGAGCGCCATTGGTAAAAGCCTGCCCGCCGCGCCAACTACCATTGCCTAGGTAGCGCTGCCGGGACGGTAGTGAGGAGAGCTCTCCTGTCAGTAGGGGAGAATAGCGATATTGTCACTCCGCTATTGGTGACAATAGGGCGCTGTCTTTGCCGTCATCTGGCTGGCGCGTTCTAATGCTTGGGTTCCACATTGTCCGCTATGTATGCACTGCCGTGACGACCTTAAAAAGATATGTGCATGATATCTATGCTCCCAGGAGCAGATATTCGGCCAGTCATAAAAGACTGATCCCTTGAAATTGGAACAAACCTTTGAGGTGAGATCCATTATCGCAACATCTGCCGTCGGGTAGTAGCGTGACAGTGCATCGATTCATCGTGTTATTGCTCTTGGAGTGAAACAATATCCGCGTGGTAATTGACCAAAAAAGTGTGCTGAAGTGAAGAATTGTCCCTGCGTGCAGGTTCAATAGGACAATGCTGAAATTCTCACCATCGCATACGCTTGAGTATGGTCGGCACTAGTGGGTAGGCCATAGTACCTGGTGGCTCTTCTGGAGGCGGATATGAACGGTGAGGATACGATGTCACAGACTTCAGTGAATGTTGGTGCGCGATCTGTACCTGACAGCGATGGAGCGTTGGGTGAGGACAAGGGGGTAGCGAGAAGCGAGCTCCCCAGTAGCTCAGTTATCATTGATAACCGCGCAAGCTATGAGGGGTATCTCAACTATAGCTTTGGTGCTCTCGAGCCTGCGGAAACGGGCGCGTTTCGCTGGTCGACGGAGAGTCTGCCTGCACTGACGTCACGCGGAGAGAAACTGTCCTACGTGGTATCGAATGACGGCTTAACACTCACCGCGGAAACCCCTGACGGTATGAGGGTCTTTGAAATAGTGGTGGATAATGTGCTGTCTGGCCACTTCAATGCTACCAGATATAGAGGCTTGGATCATGATAACCCATTGTTACAAGATGGGTTTTCTTTCAACGTTGGCGACTCGCTTATCGTCGATGCTGAGTACGTCCTGACCGATAGCGAGGGTAATACGGCGTCCAGTGCATTGCGTCTACAGTTTAACGACAGTCGGCCTTCTACGCATAGCGATCACGTGGATGCCAATGAAGGTGCCACCTCGGTCTCCTGGAATGTGCTGGACAATGATTCTGGCCGTTTAGATGGGTTAGCGCTCTATCGAGCAAAGGTAGAAGGTGGTGATGAGGTCGGCCAGGTCAGTTTTACCACTGACGGAGAGATCACCTTTATTCCGAATAATGAGTTTGTTGGCCTTGCAACGATTTTGTATGATGCGGTAGACGGTGATGGGGATATGGTTAGGGAGGTTTTCACCGTCCTTATCATTCCTGGCCCCGATAAGCCGGTAACGCCCGACTTGGACGGTGATGACAGTACCCGTAACCCGGCTGTGGTTCTGTGGGAATCACACATTGATGACGTCAAGGGGGTGTTGGTCAAGCAGGGATTTCTCGGCTATGACTTTGGGCTCGATGGACCGGGGCGCTTTACTTGGCACATAGATGACCTTCCTGATCTGACGACGGAAAGCGGAAGCTCGGTGACCTGGTCCATAACGCGTAACGGCCGCCAGATTGCCGGTCATGATGATAATGGTGATCGCGTCATCTTGATTCAGCTGCCGGACGTGGAAAATGGCGCTTTTAGAGTGGCCCTGTTCCAGCCGCTGGATCACGATAGTGTCGGAGCGGAGTATTTGAGCTTTCCTGGAAATATAGATCTGGACGTTGGCTATACGATTTACGATAGCTACGCGGTTAACAATAGCGAGGGGGATAGCGCATCCGGCGTGCTTCATATTAATATCCGGGATAACCCTACCGTGGCGTCTGCGCGGGCATATCGCGCAGATGACGACGTCACCGCTGAGCCCTCTGTCGCTACCTCTGACGTTAGTGCGCTTGTAGCTCCTGTGGCCAGTGCTCTCGTTAGCCCCGACATCAGTGTCCTCGCCAGCCCTGTCGACACCCCTGTGGCCGCTCGTTTTTCTGGCAGTGCATCTTCCACTATTGAGGTGGAGACAGATCGGCTGATCGAGGACGGCTCCAGCTCTGAAGGTAGTTCCAGCTTTGAGGGCAGTGCCAGCTTTGAGGGCAGTTCTAGCTTTCAGGGCAGTTCCAGCATCGAGGGTGGCTACAGCTTCAATGCCAATGCCAATGCCAGCTTTGATGCCAGCACCAGTGGCGGCTACTTCTTGAATATGGGTTCTGGCTTTGATGCCAGTTCCAGTATCAGCTGGGAGGGGCGCTTTGGTGACAAGGTCGTGACGTTTGACCTGGATGCCGAGCGAGTGGCCGAGGTAGGGGAGGATACGCTGACAAGCAGCGGTTCGGTTGAGGTAGCGCTCAGCATTAGCGACCTATTGGATGACTCCGACGAGGGTGATGTACTGTTGACCATGGAGGCGTCACAGGATAGCCATCTGGAGAGCCAAGTGGCTGGTCATGTGACGGGCAGCAGCGGTCAAGGGGCCGATTCCACCTCCAGCAGTGACGCCCAATTCAGTAGCAGTGTCCAGGCGCCGGGTCTTTCCTTGGCCTCTGGCTTCCAGTGGGGCAGTGACAACCCCCTCGGCCAATGGCTGGGAGAGAGCACCCTTATCCACGAATGATGACGATCGATACCCACGCACCCTGCCACGGCAGGGTGCGTTGTTGCGTCCACGGTGTATCGTACAAGGGGGTGTAGCAAACATGGTGTCCCAGTAAGAGGTCAGGACACTGGGGTAGCCATCACTCGACCAGCAATGGGAACAAGGGGTGATCCATGGGGCTTCCTGCCGGCAGCTGTTCATCTAGGCCTGGAAAAGGAGGAGAGGTCGTCCAGCGTCGCGGGGCGTGGACCATGTCATCGCCGAGCAGCCGGACGGAGAAGGCGCGGCGACGTTGCGGCCCCCTGACCCCACCTGCCGCATGCAGCGTCAGCATATTGAAGAACACGGCGTCGCCAGGCTCCAGCGCCCAGCCCACAATGGGGTAACGCTCGCGATGGGCCTCGATGTCAGGCAGGTCGGCAAGACTGCCTTCAGGGAACCACTTCGCTTCGTTGTCCATGAAGGTGCGGGGCATTAGCCACGGACCCTTGTGGGACCCCGCCACGAATTCGAGGGTTGAGGCCCGCGGTACCGGGTCGACCGGCAGCCACATGCTCAGGTTCTGATGACCCTCCACGTTGTAGTAAGGCTGATCCTGATGCCAGGGGGTGCGCTGTCGGGTGCCTGGTTCCTTGACCAGCACATGGTCATGGTAGAGGCGCACCTGGCGCGAGCCCATCAGTCGCTGGCCGATCAACCCCAAGGGCGATTCAAAGATAAAGTGACGATAGGCCGGGTTGTCTTGCCAGTTGCAGAAATCCTCGAAGAACCAGCCTGGATCGTCTGGACGACTGGCCACCTTGGCGCGGGGGCTCGGGTGCTGGATGTTGTGCTCGATGCCTTCTGCCAGTCGGGCGAGTTCTTTTGGACAGAAGATGCCCCGTAGGCAGATGGCGCCGTCTCGCTGAAAGTCTGCCACAACGTCGTCATCGACGATGGTGTCAGGATGTATACGTAGGTTCATGTGCACTCCGCTTCAGCTGAGCCAGGTATTGGGAAGGCGAGCGCTGCCAATAGACGGGTAAAGAACTGCTCGCACTGAATGACCTGCTCAAAGGTGATGTATTCATCGGGCCGGTGGGCCTGGTGGATGCTGCCGGGGCCACAGATGACCGTCGGCGCACCCAATTGGGCAAACAGCCCAGCCTCACAGCCGAACCCCAGCGCCATAGGCTGGGCGGGGCTGCCGGCCAGGTCGGCGATCCAGCGCGGGAACTCGCGGCGCCGCTCATCAAGTGCCGGATAGTGCCCCAGGCTTTCGAGCGTCAGGGATCCGCGCTGAGTTCGGCCGGCCTGCGTTGCGACCGTTGCCGACCCAGTGGGGGACGGTGGTTCAATAGGAAATGAGGCGCAGGCCCTCGGTAAAGAGGCCGTGCTATGAGAGCCCGTGTCGTGAGAGTCCGTGCTCAGGCATCCATGAGGTCGGGATGCATCGATCTTGGATTCCAGCGGGTCACCAACTGCGGAAGGCGGATAGAGCCTTTGCAGGTACTCGCGCAGTTCCTCGACACGCTGATCGGGCAGGCAGCGCATCTCGATATCCATCTCGCAGCGTTCCGGGATGCGGTTAAGGACGGTACCGCCGTGAATGGTGCCGACGTGCACGGTGGACCAGGGAGGGTCGAACCGAATGTCGTGCAGGGCCTGCTGGCGTTTTTCCTGAGCCAGCTGGCGCAGATCAAGTAGCACATCGGCGGCCAGGTCGATGGCATTGATGCCGCGTTCTGGATAGCCGGAATGGCCACCGACGCCGTTCAGGACAGCGCGAAGACCCACGTGGCCCTTGTGAGCAGTGGCAACGCGCATCTCGGTGGGTTCGCCGATGATGACGCCTCTTAGTCGCTCCTGTTGCCTGGCCAGCACTGGCAGCATCAGCGGGGCGCCCTGGCAGCCCACCTCTTCATCGAAGGACAGGGCCAGGATGACCCCATGGCGTGAGCGATGTCGCTGGTGCCAGGCCGTCAGTCGGGTCAGCGCGACGCCAACAAATCCTTTCATGTCAGCGGTGCCGCGGCCGTAAAGCCGGCTCCGGTGTCGACGCGGAGTAAAGGGTGGGGTGATCTGCCAGTTTTGGCCGTCCGCGGGCACCACATCGGAGTGTCCCGAGACGATGATCGCCGGCGCCTCCCTGGGTCCAAATTCGGCGATAAGGTTGGCCTTGTCGCCCGTGCCGTTACGACACAGCGTGACGGTCACGCCTCGCCGTTCCAGCCAGCCTGCGATGAACTCGATCATCGGCAGATTCGAGTGTCGACTCGTGGTATCAAAAGCCACCAGGCGTTCGATCATGGGTACGCTGGCAGGTAACGCAATATCGGCCAACCCTTGTCTCCTCGCAGGTGTCAGGCAGCAGGCCACACGACCGTGGTGGCCAGCAGGACCAGTAGCGCGCCCAGTCCATACAGCAGCGCGATCAAAGGCAGCATGAAGCGAATCCAGCGGGTCCAGGGAATGCCCGCGATGGTCAGGCCAGCCATCAGCCAACCAGCGGTTGGGGTAAACGCATTGGAGATGCCGTCGCCAAACTGGAATGCCAGCACGGCCACCTGCCGATTGACCTCGGCCAGGTCGGCCAGCGGCGTCATGATGGGCATGGTCAGGGCGGCCTGGCCGCTGCCGGAGGTGACGATGAAGTTCATCGCGCTCTGCATTGCAAACATGCCCAGGGCAGCGGCGCTGGAGGAGGTGTCGCCGATGATGGACGACAGGGCGTGGATGATGGTGTCGATGGTATCGCTTTGCTGGACGATAACGACGATGGTAAAGGCCATTCCTACCGCCAGGGCACCGTCCACCATGTCCTTGCACCCGGTGGAAAACGAGGCTGCCAGGCGGTTGGCGCCCATGCCGGCAACTCCGCCGGTAACGATGCCGAGCACCAGGAAGACCCCAGCCATTTCCTTGAGGTACCAGCCGAAGGCACTGACACCGGCGATGATGGCAATCAATGCCAGTGCAAAGGCGCCCAGGATGATCAGGTGACGAGGGGTCAAGTGGATGTGTTCGGCACTGACTTCGCTGGCCTCGGGTGGTGCCAGGCCATAGACCACGCTGCGATCCGGCGAGGCTTGAACGCGGCGCGCATAGAGCATGACGTAGCCGATGCTGACGGCGACAAAGGCTAGCCAGCAGATGATGCGGTAGCCCATGCCGGAAAACAGCGGCAGTTCAGCAATGCTCTGGGCAACACCGACATTGAAGGGGTTGAGGAAGGAACCGGTGTAACCGATGGCGGTTCCAATCAGCGGGATGGCGGCGGCGACCACGGCGTCGTAGCCCACCCGGCGTGCCAGGGGCAGCAGGATGAAAATGTAGACGATGCTGCCTTCGATCATGCCGTAGGTCCCGGAGCACACGGCGAAGAAGGTCATCATCAGCGGGATGATCAGAATTTCCCGGCCCTTCAGGCGCTCCAGCAGGAAGTTGACCAGCCCCTCCACGGCGCGGGATTGGCGCAAGACGCCAAAGGTGCCGCCGACAATAATCAGAAAGAAGATGATGGAGGAACCACTTTTCATGCCCTCGAAGAAGGCATTGAAGAAGTCGAAAGGACCGATGCCGTGGTTGTCGATCAGTCGGTAGGTGCCTTCCACGATAACGGAACGGCCCTGGGCGTTGGTCTCGCGCTCATAGCTGCCACTGGGGATGAACCAGGTCACCACGGCGGCCAGCACCGCCAGCAGAAACAGGATGACAAAGGCGTGGGGGAGCGTCTGATTGGCATTCATGCTCGGCCGGGCGGCCGCATTTCCCTGCGGGTCTTGAGTCATCGCTGATATCTCGCTGGCTAGAATGTCGGTAGACGCGGGCCCGCCTTGTTTTGTACTGCCTTGTCGTTCTCTATCGCTTCTTGTTTTTCCTTATCGCCCCCTGTCGCTCCTATTAGGGCCCTAGAGTCAGTCTGTCCGAGTTAGCTCACCGAGATGCGGTTACGATGCGGTTACATAGCAGCCAGGAAACCCCCAAGGACGCTCTGCCAAGGACGGGGCCGTGGTGTTGCTACGGGGCATCCTTCAATCAGCATCCTTCACGAGATAGGTCGACTCGGCCCACTCATAAGCCCTGACTGAACGTGAATGGCAGGCAGTGCAAAAGGGTATGGTCCGTATCATTCTTTGGGTTTAGCTCGCCGTGGCACGCTGTGTCGAGCCATCAGGCTCGACTGGGCAGAATGGCGCCAGATATCAGCTGAGAAAGCGCACCACGATCAAGCAACTCGATGGCAACCTGGATGTCGGGGGCGAAGTACCGGTCGTGATCGTAGTGCGCCACGTGCTTGCGCAGGCTGTGTCTGGCCTGCTCCAGCAGCGGCGTCGTGGTGAGTCCGTCGCGCATGTCCAACCCTTGGCAGGCGGCCAACCACTCGATGGCCAGCACGCCTCTCACGTTGGCGGCCATGTCCCCGAGTCGGCGCGCCGCGGCAGGAGCCATCGAGACATGGTCTTCCTGGTTGGCAGAGGTCGGCAGGCTGTCGACGCAATGAGGATGAGCCAGTGCCTTGTTCTCGCTGGCCAGTGCGGCGGCGGACACCTGCGCGATCATGAAGCCGGAGTTGATACCTCCGTTGTCGACCAGGAAAGGCGGTAGCCGCGACATATGAGTGTCCATCATCAGTGAAATCCGGCGCTCGGACAGGGCACCGATCTCCGCCAGTGCCAGGGCCAGGTTGTCGGCGACCATGGCGACAGGTTCGGCGTGGAAGTTGCCGCCCGACAGAATGTCGCCGCTGTCGGCAAACACCAGAGGGTTGTCGCTGACGGCGTTGGCTTCGATATCGAGGATGCGGGCGGCGTGGCGCAGCTGATCCAGTACCGCCCCCATGACCTGTGGCTGGCAGCGCAGCGAGTAGGGGTCCTGGACCCGGTCGCAATTGGCGTGGGAGTTGCCCACGGCGCTCTGATCCTCAAGCAGTTCGCGGAAGACCCGTGCCACGTCGATCTGGCCTTGCTGGCCGCGTAGCTCGTGAATACGCGCGTCGAAAGGCACCCGTGACGCCAGGCTGGCCTCGACGCTCAGCGCACCGCAGACCAGCGCACTTGCCAGCAGGTCTTCCGCCTCGAACAACCCCTTGAGCGCCAGCGCGGTAGAGACCTGGGTGCCGTTGAGCAGCGCCAGCCCCTCCTTGGGGGCCAGGGTCAGCGGGGATAGGCCAGCAATGTCCAGCGCGTCCCGTCCACTTAGCACCTCACCGCGATGGCGGGCCTGGCCCTCACCCAGCAGCACCAGGCTCATATGCGCCAAGGGCGCCAGGTCTCCAGAGGCGCCGACGGAGCCCTTGGCCGGAATTAGCGGTGTCACCTGGGCGTTGACCAAGGTGATCAAGGCCTCGATCACCTCCCGACGTATTCCGGAAAAGCCCCTGGCCAGGCTGTTGACCTTGAGGGTCATGATCAGCCGCACCAGAGCGTCGTCCAGCGGCTCGCCAACGCCGGTGGCATGGGACAGCACCAGCGAGCGCTGCAGGTCGTTCAGGCGGTGTCGATCGATACGGGTGTGGGCCAACAGGCCGAAACCGGTGTTGATGCCATAGGCGGTGCGATCTTCGCGTATCACCGCATTGACCGCCTCGACCGAGGCATCGATGGCGGCCGTGGCGGTAGGCGGCAGGGCGATGGCGAGGGGGCTCTCCAGCTGGCGCCGTGCGTCCTCCAGGCGAAGTTGACCGGGGGTAATGACGAGGGTGGGCATGCTGATGAACTCCCTGTGAGGTGACGCGATGAGCGGGCGTTACCTCGAGTCTAATGTATATACATTAGACGCTCCATGCTTCGCGCTGGAGGTGTCTGCTCCAGCACGACATGGCCGCAGATCTACGCTGCAACGGCAGCTGACTGGACGGCAGCCGCTTTGGCGAAAGACTTGGCTACAGGGTGGCCCAGGGACTGGTGTTGCCCTCGTCAAGCACCCGCCGCAACGTCGTCAGTGCCGTTGTCAGCCGTGCTCTGCTGGTGGCTGCTCCGACACACAGACGGATGGCCTGTGGTGCGGGGTCGCTGCCGCTGCAGAAGGGCTCAGGTGTCGCGACCAGCACTCCTTCGCGTTGCAACAGCGTCTGCACTTCGCTGGCGCGACGGCCCTCTGGCAGCGGCAGCCAGAAGTTGGCGCCATAGGGCAGACTGCGCGGTTCCAGGTCGGCCAAGGTGCTCTGAGCCAGGCGCTGGCGAGCGGCCAGTTCCTGCTCCTGCCAGGCCAGCAATGTGGTATAGCGAGGTGAGTCGATCCAGCGACAGGCGACTTCGGCCATCAGCGGTGGACACATCCAGCTCTGGGCGCGCATCAGGCTGCCGATGCGCTCGCGCAGCGTGGCCGGCATCTGCAGAGTGCCGACCCGCAGCCCGCCGGAGAGAATCTTGGAGGTGCTGAATATCTGTAGCGTTCGATGGGGGACCAGGCTGACCAGCGAAGGGCCCCGCTGCGCTGCCGGCACATATTGCACCGCATCTTCCACCACCCAGAAATCGTAGCGTTCGGCCAGCTCGGCCAGATGCTGACGTCGTTCGCTCGACATCACCGCGCTGGTGGGATTGTTCTGATCCGGTGTGACGTAGATCAGTCGGGGCACCTGTCGCCTGCAGCGCTGCTCCAGCGCATCGGTGTCCAGACCATGCTCATCCAGCGGAATGGCCATGGGCCGCAGGTGAGCATGGCGGCTAGCGGCATTGAAGCCAGGATAGGTGAGGGCATCCGCGGCAACATGGTCGCCAGGGCGGGTCAAGGCTCTTAGACACAGGTCAAGGCCGTGCTGTCCTCCTTGGGTGACCGCCAGCACCTCGTGCAGTGGGAAGCCAAGGGCTGCCAACCATTGGCTGAGGGCCTGGCGGTGGGCCGTCGTGCCGATATCCGGCTGGTAGGCAGCCGCCATGGCAATAGCGGCGGGATCCTGGCTGACCTCCACCAAGGCGTCGCGCAGGCACTCGTCGCGCCATGGATGGGGGGGCGCAAAGCTCAAGCTCAGGTCAATCACGTCGGACTGATCATCCGCGACGTGAACGCTGAAAGGCGGCTCGTGAGAGTCCGTATCACGGACATAGGTGCCACTTCCCACCCGTGACATCACCCAGCCCCGCTGCTGCGCCTCGGCGTAGGCGCGGGTAATGGTGCCCACGGTGACGCCCAGCGCATCGGCCAGGGTCCGTTGCGGGGGCAGTCGATCGCCGGCGGCGAGTCGGCCTTGGTCGATGGCATCACCGATGGCCGCGGCGATCTGGCGATAGCGGGCCGATCGGGAGTCGAGCTCGAGGGAGGGGATCCAGACTGTCATGGTGACAATAAACCCTTTGACGCCAATTGTGGCCTGAGTATGCTTTCTTTCATGGGGGGGCAATTTGCCGTGATTAACACCATAATGCAAAAAATGTAGGGATACAATTGTGGAAGAGACCGTTAGCCAGCTCGCCTACCTGCTACCCGCGGCGCTGTTCATGGTGTCCATGACCATCACGCCAGGTCCCAATAATGTGATGCTGACCGCCTCCGGCGCCAACTACGGCTTCCTGCGTACCCTGCCGCACCTGTTCGGTATCCTGGGCGGCTGTTTTGTGCTGTTCGCCTCGATTGCGCTCGGGCTCGGGGTGGTGTTCGAGCGCTATCCGGTGGTGCAGGGCGGGCTCAAGCTGATTGGCAGCCTGTACCTGTTGTACCTGGCCTGGAAGATCGCAACGGCCCCACCGCCGGATCTGCGGGTCGGCGATGCCCGCCCGTTGACCTTCGTGCAGGCGGCGGCATTCCAGTTTGCCAACCCCAAGGCGTGGGTCATGGGCATTGCGTTGATGGCCGGGTTTCTGCCTGACGGTGGCAACCCCTGGGTCAACGCCCTGTTGCTCGCGGGCGTAGCGGAACTGGTGGGGCTCCCGTGCATTGCCCTGTGGGCAGGGTTTGGCACCGCCATCGGTCGCCTGCTGACGACCGACCGAGCCTGGCGAGTGTTCAACGGGCTGATGGGCGCTCTGACCGCAGCTTGTGTAGTGATGATCCTGCGCTGAGGGTCAGGCCGGGGAGCGTCACCTGCCCCGGCAAGATCGACAGTTCTGGCAAGCCAAGCGGTTCTAGCAAGCCAAGCCATTGGAGCAAGCCAAGCAGTTGGAGTAAGCCCAGCGATAGGCGAGTGAAGGGGCTTAACCGCTGACTTCGCAGTTGACCGGCATGCGCCTGCCAATTGTCCAGGTGGCTTCATTACCCTTGCCGCGGAACACATGCTGGCCATTTTCCGAGGCGTAGCTCATGCCCGAAGCGACAGGCTGACGCTCAAGAGGATAGCGATCGCCGCGCATCCGGACTTCCGCCGAATCGGGACTGTCGAAGACAATCGTGAACTGGCTGCCATCCTGGCAGATGTAATCGGCGGAGGGTGAAGCTGCCTCATCTGCCGGGGGCTCATTTCCTTGCTGTCCAGTGCCAGCGCAGCCGGTTATCAGCAGGGCGAGGGCAGCAGCGGGAATCCAGCAAACCTTCATGACGTTTCTCCTTGTCGAAAGTCCTGTCGCAGAGGGTGGCGGCCATCGCTGGCCGCTTTAGCTTGGTGTGCTCGAGGAACGTTAAGTTCCGCGGCGGCGCTGTCCATGATGAGCCGTCCCGGCCGCTGGCGCCAGGGTGTGATGGCACCTGGCGGGGCCATCAGGACCCTGAGTCGGAGTCTGGAGCCTCGCCGTCATTGCCGACGTTGCTCTCGTCCGTAGTGTCGGCTGACGGCTGAGCCGAGGCGCGCTGTTGCCTGGTGCGCTGGCGCTGGGCCTTGTCTTCAGGGGTGTCGTCGGGCACCAGGGCGAGCAAGGTTTCGCCGGTGTCCGCATCGAAGCTCTCGTCCTTGTGCATGACCCTGACGTCGCCGTCTTCGGCATAGGCGGAGATCACCCGAGCATCCGGGTTGTCTCGGCGATAGTCGTCGAATGAGTAGCTGTCGCTAAGGCGTGTCAGGCGCACGCACCAGCCTTGGCGAATCCGTGAATTGGCCTCTTCATAGTCGAGCTCCTTGGCGAAGAAACGCCCTCCCAGCGTCTGCTCGAGCTGGTCGCCGCCGACGCCTCCGCCGGGAGCAAAGCGATAGACCCGGTGATGTCCGAACTCCGGAGCGTAGTGCATGCACAGCAGCGCGTTGTAGTCATCGTTGTCGGTCAGCGCAACCATACTGTCGAAGCGATTGAGCTCCAGCGTCAGCTCGGCTTCCTCGGTGAGCACTTCGCCGTAGTAGGTCGGGATATCGCGTCCTCTGACCTGGCGCAGGTGATTGTAGTTGCGGTCCGCGATCAGCACCGGTCTTCCCTGGGCCTGAATTGCCTCGGCCAGGGCCGCGGTAAAGGGATTGGCGCCGACGATCAGCAGCCCCTTGGTATCGGTGGACTGCAACTTGAGCCGGCGTGCCAAGGGCTGCAGCGAAAAGCCATGCAGCAGGACGGTCACGGCGACAATGGCAAACGCCAATGGCGAGAGCAGGGCGGCGTCCTCGACGCCAACATCGCTGAGGCGGGCTCCAAACAACCCGGCGATGGCTACCGCCACCACGCCTCTCGGGCCGATCCAACCCACGATCAGCTTTTCCGAGAAGGGCAGGTCGACCCGGATCAAGGCCAGGAATACCGCCACTGGCCTGACCAGCAGCAGCACGACGGCGACGAACACATACTCGCGCATGCTCAGGGTGGCCAGGGTTCCAAGATCCACCTGGGCAGCCAGCAGGATAAACACGCCCGACACCAGCAGGACGGTGATGTTCTCCTTGAAGCGTCGAATCTCGTCCAGGGACGACAGCGACGAATTGCCGATCACTACCCCCATCACCGTGACCGCCAGCAGCCCGCTTTCATGGAGCAGGGCATTGGGTAGCGTGTAGGTCGCCATGACCAGAAAGATCATGACCGGGACTTTCAGGAATTCGGGAATCTGTCCGGCCTTGATCGCGCGTATCAAGCCCCAGGCCGTGGCCAGTCCGACCGCGGTGGCGACGACAATGCCCAGTAGCATATGGCCCAGGGTCACCGACAGGTCGTGGGATGAATACATCACGATGGTGATTTCGAAGGCCAGCACCGCTGCCAGAGCGCCGACCGGATCGTTGAGAATCGCCTCCCAGCGCAGGATCTCACCGGGACGCCGCTTGAGGCTGGCCTGGCGCAGCAGCGGAATGATGACCGTGGGGCCGGTCACGATCAGGATGCCGCCCAGCACCGATGCCGAGGCCCAGGACAGACCGCCGATGTAGTGTCCCGACAGCGTGGCCAGGCCCCAGACCAGCGGTCCGCCGAGAAACACCAGACGCTTGACGGCGAGCTCTGCCCCTCTCAGGCGGGTCAGGTTGAGGGTTAGACCACCCTCGAACAGAATCATGGCCACGGCAACGGCGACCAGGGGTTCCAGCAGGTCGCCGAAGACGGCGTGGGGGTCGAGCACCCCGCTGACCGGGCCGATGAGCACACCGCTGAGCAGCAGCAGGACAATGGCGGGCACTTTCCAGCGCCACGCCAGCCACTGCGCACCGATACCGAGCGCCGCTATCAAGCTGAAGGCGAGAACCGGGGACATGGTGACTTCCTTGTTGTGAAAATTGTTGTGAAAATTGTGGTGAAAACAGAGACCTTTGATCCACACGCTAGGCGGCTGCAAGGCGAATCACAAGGCGCGGTGTAAACGCTTGCCTGGGGTAGGTGAAACCAGGTCGTCGCGACACTGGATCAGCGAATGGTGCGGCGGGAGCTCGTGACTGGCGTGTCGCTGATATCGCTGGGGGGAAGCAGTCGAGGGTAGGGACGACTGGGAAAGGTAAAGCCCGAAATAGAGATGATCTTGTCTCGTGTCAGCGACAGGGTATTGGTCGGTAGCGGGGCAGCCAGATCAAAGTCGTGTCCGCCGGTAATGACGATACGACGCCTTTTGTCTCGATATCCCGAGCGTACCGGAATCACACCAATGCCTCGGGAAATCACGCTTTCTTCATCTGGCTCCGGTAGCAGGGTAGGTAGCCCGATGTAGACTTTATCGTTCTCGAGACTAATCAGAGCGTAGGTGACCTGTCGATACGTTAGCCGTTTCAGTATCGCGGCCAGTGCCGCCCTGTCCTCCGGGTCATGTCGCTTGATCTTTCCGCAGCGTAGATGGGACAAGACGTCTCGTCTGGCACGGTAGATCGCGGCATTGTGGGCGAAGTCAATCTTGGCCTGTGTCTTGATGGTGATGAGCTGGTGTTCGATGGGGGCCTTATCTTCGAGCAGCAGCTCCACTTGTCGCTTTCTGGCCCGACGAAGCCTCTGGGCACCTAGCCAGTTGACCCGTTGGCAAGTGAAAGCGGTCATCCAGGTCAGCACGATGGAGCAGAAGGACAGGGACGCCAACTGCAACGATGCCAGGGTGGACGGATCGAGCTGACGACCCGGGTACAGGCCCGACCCCATCAGGTTTGCCAGGTACAGAAACAGGTGGGTGTCAGGCAGAGGGGTAATGCCTGTCCAGCGCCCGATGCATGTGCCAATGGCAGGGAGCAGATAGCCAAAAAGTGCCGCAACGAAGGCAACGATCAGAATACCGAACTTGGCAGCCCGGATGTACAACAGCCAGCCATGATAGAGGCTGATGCGAATCTGCTCTCTGGGACTTTCGGTGATGTAGATGTAGCCGCAGACCAATACGGGAAAGATCAGCAGGCCGATCATGGTCAGCGACTGGCGCTAGAGAATATCGTGATCAAGCCGCTGCCGCTCCAGTTCAGCGGCGTCCTTGCTGGCGTACTTGCGGACCACGATGGTACCCGATGGCGTCACCTCGACGTCATCCCAGCCGACCGTTTCCGCAGCCTCGATGGAGGTCGTTAGCTGCTGTTGAATCTGTTCCAGTACGAGCTGCCCTTCGCTACTCATGGCAATGCCTCTTTTTCGCGTACCTTGGATAAAGGCTTCGCGTACCTTGGATAGTGGCTTCGCGTACCTTGGATAGTAGCATGTCCGCGGCGCCGCATAGCGAGCAAAACACCGCGAGCAGGGCGTCCAGGGCAGGGCGCCGAGGGCAAGATCAGGGAAGCGGGCATCAGCGACCAGCGGCCCCTGACGGCGCCGCCGATCGCTCAGGTGTTCGTTAGCCCTTGGCGACCATTGCCACCCCCGCCTTGGAGCGATTCGGGCGGCCGATGGTGCGGGTGATCCAGTCACCGACGGCGGCAATGCGAGCGAGATCGACCCCGCAGTCGATGCCGAGTCCTTCCAGCAGATACACCACGTCTTCGGTGGCGACGTTGCCGCTGGCGCCCTTGGCGTAGGGACAGCCCCCAAGGCCGGCCACCGAGCTGTCGATGACCTGGACACCGTCTTCGAGCACCGCCACCAGATTGGCCAGGGCTTGGCCATAGGTATCATGGAAATGGGCCGCAAGTCGGGTGACCGGCACATCCCGGGCGACGGCTTCGAGCATGCGTCGGGCTTTCAGCGGCGTTCCGGTGCCGATGGTATCGCCCAGTGATACCTCGTAGCAGCCCATGTCATCCAGCGCTTGTGCCACCTTGGCCACCTGCCCAGGCGCGATGTCACCCTCATAGGGACAGCCCAGGACACAGGACACATACCCCCGTACCTGTATGCCCTCGGCCTTGGCACGTTCGACCACCGGGGCAAAGCGCTCGAGTGATTCGGCGATGGAGCAGTTGATGTTCTTCTGCGAGAACGATTCAGAGGCCGCGCCGAACACCGCGACTTCCTGCACGCCACATTCGATGGCGGCCTCCAGCCCCTTGAGGTTTGGCGTCAACGCCGAATAGCGCCGTCCGGGCTGTGCTGCTCCCTCTTGCATCAGGGCCCGCATGACCTCGCGATGATCGGCCATTTGCGGCACCCACTTGGGGGAGACGAAGCTGGCCGCCTCGATATGGCAGTGTCCGGCCTTGGCCAGACGCTCGATCAGTTCGAGCTTGGTCGCCGTGGTGATCGGGTCCGGCTCGTTTTGCAGGCCGTCCCGCGGGCCCACCTCGACAATCCGCACACTGTCGGGAAAGGCCATCAGAGAGCCTCCTTGTCATGAACGCTGTCGGCGGACTGGGCAGTGAAGTCGAGCAGCACATCGCCCTGGCCGACGGTGTCGCCAGCGGCGTAGCGAAAGGCCTCGACCGAACCGTCGGCAGGCGCGGTCAGCGTGTGCTCCATCTTCATGGCTTCCATGACCATCAGCGCGTCGCCCTTGCTGACCGCGGCGCCAGGCGCCACCAGCAGTGCCACGACGGTGCCATGCATCGGCGCGGTGAGCGTCGATTCCACCTCGTGCTGGCCATGATCGATGGCATCAATGCGACGCCAGCAGAGGCGCACTTCACCCTCAGGGCTGGACAGCACAATGGTATTACGCTGCTGGCCTTGCCCCAGCAGGCGAGCCTGCAGCCGGCGGCGATGACCGTCCAGAGTGATCGCCACCGCGTCGCCGGGCAGCTCAGTCAGGCTGGCAGATACCTCGGCACGAGATTCCCCGGGACCCCGGATGCTGAGCTGCCATGCCTGATCGCTGGCGGCGTGACGTCCCTCCACCACGCACAGGCTGGATGGCTCGGCCTCAGCGGCCTCCCGTGGATCGCACAGCGCGATGCGGATTTGACGGGGGCCATTGACGCGAAAGCCATCGTGGCGATCCCAGGGAGAGTCACTTTCCGACTCCCGGGACAATTGGTGCAGTGCCACCAGGGCCGCGCTGGCCAGGCTCTGCTGGTCCAGCCCGCGGCTGGCAAACAGGCTTTCCTCATGGCGCTCGATAAAGCGGGTGTCGAGATGCGCGGCCTGAAAGTCCGGGTGGTTCGTCAGCCGCTGCAGAAAGCCTCGATTGGTGATCACCCCCTGCACGTCCAGGGCGGCCAGCGCGCGATTGAGGCTGGCCAGGGCAGAGGCACGATCCGGGCCGTGGGTGATCAGCTTGGCCAGCATCGGATCATAGTGCATCGATACCGTGTCGCCAGTGGCCACCCCGCTATCCAGGCGCACCTGAGCGGAGCTCAGGTCGGCCCCGACCAGGTCCAGCGCGAAGCGATCGAGCACGCCGGTGGCAGGCAGAAAGTCCTGGTCGGCATCCTCGGCGTACAGGCGCGCCTCAAAGCTATGGCCATCGATGGACAGCTGGTCCTGGCGCAATGGCAGCGGTTCATTCATCGCCACCCGCAGCTGCCATTCCACCAGATCCTGGCCAGTGATCATCTCGGTCACCGGGTGCTCGACCTGCAGCCGCGTGTTCATTTCCATGAAATAGAAGGCGCCGTCCTGCTGTTGCGAAGCGCCGGGCGTAGCGTCGAGCAGGAATTCCACGGTGCCCGCGCCGACGTAACCGATCTCCTGGGCGGCGCGAACCGCGGCATCGCCCATGGCACGTCGTAGTGCTGCCGTCATGCCGGGAGCGGGCGCTTCCTCCAGTACCTTCTGGTGACGGCGCTGGACACTGCAGTCCCGTTCGAACAGGTACACCCCATTGCCGTAGCGGTCGCAGAACACCTGGACCTCAACGTGGCGGGGTTGGGTCAGGTACTTCTCGATCAGCATGCGATCGTCATTGAAAGCGGCTCTGGATTCCCGGCGGCAGCCTTCCAGCGCCGCCTGAAACTCGCTGCCGCTCTCGACCACGCGCATACCCTTGCCGCCGCCGCCGGCGCTGGCCTTGAGCAGCACGGGGTAGCCGATGGCGTCCGCCTCGCGCTTGAGCAGAGCGTCGTCCTGGTCATCGCCGTGGTAGCCCGGCACCAACGGCACCCCGGCATCCATCATGCGTGCCTTGGCGGCGGACTTGTCGCCCATCGCCTTGATGCTGGCCGCGGGAGGACCGACGAAGACAATGCCGGCGTCCTCGCAGGCCCGCACAAAGGCCTCGTTCTCCGACAGGAAACCATAGCCCGGATGAATGGCGTCGGCGCCGCTGCGGCGAGCAGCGTCGATCACCTTGGCGATATCCAGGTAGCTTTCCCGGGCGGCCGCCGGGCCGATATGGATGGCTTCGTCGGCCTCGCGCACGTGGCGGGCGTCGGCGTCCGCATCTGAATAGACGGCGATGGTCTTCAGGCCCATGGCGCGTGCGGTACGCATCACGCGGCAGGCGATCTCACCGCGATTGGCCACCAGCAGGGTGTCGAAGCGCAGCTGGTCAGCAGTGGGGGTCGAGCTCATGAGGCGCTCCCGCTATGGTTGGTGGTGCCCGCCCAGGCAGGGCGGCGCTTGTCGAGGAAGCTGGAAAGCCCTTCCTGGCCTTCGTCGCTGACGCGCAGGCGGCTGATGACCAGGCAGGTGCGCTCCCGTGTGGCCTGTTCGTCCGGCGCTCGAGCGACCTCAGCGAGCAAGGCCTTGGTCGCTCGACTGGCCTGGGGAGAGGTGGCCAGCAGGGTCTCGAGCATGCTCTCTACAGCATGGTCCAGGGACTCGGGTTCAACGACCGTGTGCACCAGATCCAGTGCCTGCGCTGTCGTGGCGTCCATCACCTCTGCGCTGAGCGCATAGCGGCGCATCTGGCGGCTGCCGATGGCGCGCAGCACGTAAGGGCTGATGACAGCTGGCGACAGGCCAATCTTGACCTCGGACAGGCAGAACTTGGCGCGCTGGGACGCCAGCACGATATCGCAGCAGGCGGCGAGGCCCACGGCTCCGCCAAAGGCGGCACCTTGTACCCGGCACAAAGTGACGCAGGGCAGGGTGTCCAGTCCGTGCATCAGGCGCGACAGCTCGCGGGAATCGGCCAGGTTGTCGTCGACGCTGTAGTCGACCATGCGCTTCATCCAGTTGAGGTCGGCGCCGGCGGAGAAGCTCTTGCCCTCCGAGCCGAGCACCATGACCCGGACCTCGCCGCGCTCTGCGGCGGCGCGAACTCGGTCCAGGTGGCGATTGAGCTCGCCGATCAAGGCATCATCGAAGGCGTTATGGACCTCCGGACGCGTCAGCGTCAGCCAGGCCACCCCCCTGGCATCAATGTCTAGTGTCGATGTCTGAGACATGTCTGCATCCTCGGTTACATGCGGAAGACGCCGAAGCGCGTCTCTTCGATCTCGGCATTCATCGCGGCGGCCAGTGACAGCCCAAGCACGTCACGGGTCTGGGCAGGGTCGATGACGCCGTCATCCCAAAGCCGCGCGCTGGCGTAGTAGGGGTGGCCTTGGTGCTCGTACTGCTCTCGGGTCGGCTGCTTGAAGGCCTCTTCCTGCTCTGCTGTCCAGGACTCCCCGGCGCGTTCCAGCTGCTCGCGCTTGACCTGTGACAGCACCCCGGCCGCCTGCTCGCCCCCCATCACCGAGATTCTGGCGTTGGGCCACATGAACAGCAGGTTGGGCTCGAAGGCGCGGCCGCACATGCCGTAGTTGCCGGCACCGAAACTGCCGCCGATCAGCACCGTGAACTTGGGCACGCGGGCACAGGCCACCGCAGTGACCAGCTTGGCGCCGTGCTTGGCAATGCCTTCATGCTCGTACTTCGAACCGACCATAAAGCCGGTGATGTTCTGCAGGAACACCAGGGGAATGCCGCGCTGGGCGCACAGCTCGATAAAGTGGGCGCCCTTGACCGCGCTTTCCGAGAACAGCACGCCGTTGTTGGCCACGATGCCAACGGGGTGGCCGTGGATATGGGCGAAGCCGGTGACCAGCGTATCGCCGTAGTAGCGCTTGAACTCGTCGAAGTCGGAACCGTCGACAATGCGGGCGATGACCTCACGTACGTCGAACGGCTTCTTCAGGTCGGTGCCGACGATACCGTACAGCTCGGCCGGATCGAGGGCGGGAGGACGCGGGGGCTGCATCGCCAGTCGGCCACGCTTCTGCCAGTTCAGTCGGGCGACACAGCGCCGGGCGAGCTGCAGGGCATGGGCATCATTGTCGGCGTAGTGGTCGGCAACGCCGCTGATCTTGGCGTGGACATCGGCGCCGCCAAGATCCTCGGCGCTGATGGTTTCACCGGTGGCAGCCTTGACCAGGGGCGGACCGCCAAGAAAGATGGTGCCCTGTTCGCGCACGATGATGGACTCGTCCGCCATGGCGGGCACGTAGGCCCCCCCGGCGGTGCAGGAGCCCATGACCACGGCGATCTGGGGAATACCCTCGGCCGATAGGGTGGCCTGGTTATAGAAGATGCGGCCGAAGTGGTCTCTGTCGGGGAACACCTCGTCCTGGCGTGGCAGAAAGGCACCGCCGGAGTCCACCAGGTACACGCAGGGCAAGCGATGCTTGCGGGCGACTTCCTGGGCACGCAGATGCTTCTTCACCGTCAGCGGGAAATAGGTGCCGCCCTTCACGGTGGCATCGTTGGCGACGATCACACACTCGACGCCGCTGATGCGACCGATCCCGGTGACCAGGCCTGCCGCCGGCACATCGCTGTCGTACACGCCGTGGGCGGCCAGAGCCGACAGCTCCAGAAAGGGCGACCCCTCGTCGATCAAGTGATCGATGCGGTCGCGTACAAACAGCTTGCCGCGGGATTCGTGGCGACTGCGTGCCTTGTCACCGCCGCCGCGACGAATGGCGTCGGTCAGTTCGTTCAGCTTGCCGACCTCGGCACGCATGGCCGCATCCCGAGCCACAAAGTCTTCGGAACGCGGATTGATTGCGGTATCCAACATGGCCATCTGGTGGCTCCGTAGGCAAAAGAGGGGCGACGTACGCCAGCATTCACAAGGCGCTGAACGCGCTCTGCTCCGGGATCAACGTCGGGTTCAGGCGGACTCGTTGAACAGCTCGCGGCCGATCAGCATGCGCCGGATCTCACTGGTGCCTGCGCCGATCTCGTACAGCTTGGCGTCGCGCAGCAGGCGACCCGTCGGGTACTCGTTGATGTAGCCATTGCCGCCCAGCAGCTGAATGGCATCCAGCGCCACCTGGGTAGCCTTCTCGGCGCAGTAGAGAATGACCCCAGCGGCGTCCTTGCGCGATGTCTGACCGCGATCGCAGGCCGCGGCCACCGCATACAGGTAGGCGCGGCAGGCGTTCAGGGTGGTGTACATGTCGGCAATCTTGCCCTGCACCAGCTGGAATTCGCCGATGGACTGGTTGAACTGCTTGCGTTCGTGGATGTAGGGCACGACCACATCCATGGCGGCCTGCATGATGCCGATAGGGCCCGCCGCCAGCACGGTGCGCTCGTAGTCGAGGCCGCTCATCAGCACGCGCACGCCCTTGCCGACTTCGCCCAGCACGTTCTCCGCGGGGACCGCGCAGTCCTCGAACACCAGCTCACAGGTGTTGGAACCCCGCATCCCCAGCTTGTCGAGCTTCTGGGCGGTCGAGAAACCGTCGAATCCTTTCTCGATGATGAAGGCGGTGATGCCCTTGGACCCGGCGTCCGGGTCGGTCTTGGCATAGACCACCAGCACATCGGCGTCAGGGCCATTGGTGATCCACATCTTGTTGCCGTTGAGGATGTAGCGATCGCCTTCCTTGCGCGCGCGCAGCGACATGGACACCACATCGGAACCGGCTCCCGGCTCGGACATGGCCAGTGCACCCACGTGCTCGCCGGATATCAGCTTGGGCAGGTACTTGGCCTTCTGCTCGGCGTTGGCGTTGATCTTCAGCTGATTGACGCACAGGTTGGAATGGGCGCCGTAGGACAGTCCGACGGATGCGCTGGCGCGGGAGATCTCTTCCATGGCGATGCAGTGGGCCAGGTAGCCCATGCCGCTGCCGCCATCTTCGTCGGGAACGGTGATGCCCAGCAGGCCCATGTCACCGAATTTCTGCCACAGATCAGCGGGAAATTCGTTGCGCTCGTCGATCTCGGCGGCGCGAGGGGCGATCTCGTCACGGGCAAAGGCATTCACCTGATCGCGAAGCATGACCAGGGTTTCATCGAGGCCAAAATCGAGCGGGGTATAGGGGCTGAACATGGCGGGCTCCAAAGCGTCTTGAATGGTCGTTGCGGTGGCGGTCAAGACCACGACCATCGGCAGTGATGTAGGGCTGCAAAAGCCGATCAGCGGCCGGCGAGGCAGCGGCTGGCGGAATGCTAAGAAGACTAGGCAAAGTTGACGTTAACGTAAAGTGCAGCTTTTACCGCTTGCGACCAAAGTGGGGGGCGACTTCGTCTGCAGGGGGGAATCGATGGACCTGGGGGGAGCCACGGGCAGAGTAGGAGTCGGCGCACAGCGCAAGCTGCCCTCAGAGGCCTCTTGGCTTTGGGCTAAGGCCTCTCGGTTTTCTGCCAAGGCCTCTTGGCCTTGGGCTAATTGGGCTAGACCCCTGGCGAAGCCGGCCAGGTCGGCTGATGGTCAGCCGGCTCAGCCAGCGTCAGTCCTCGTCCTGCCAGTAGTCCACGGTATCCTTGCGCAGGCCGGTGTGCTCGAAGCCGCGGCTGGCCTTGTCGCCCCCCGGGGCCGAGCCGGTGACGACCTGGAACTTGCCGGAGTCCGGATACTCCGTCACGTCCGGGGCATTCATGCTGCTGATGCATAGATAGGTGAGGGGCTCGTCGGAGTCGTTGATGATCTGATGGGCGCAGTCGGGGTCTGCGGCAGGTGCCGCGATCAACTCGCCTTCGACGATCGGATAGCGCTTGTCGCCCAGGCGCACGCTGCCCTTGCCCTTCAGCACCACAAACATCTCGTCGTTGTTGTGATGGAAATGAAAGGGCCAGGCGTGGCTGCCCGGCGCCAGGGTGACCCGGCGACAACCAAGATCGCGCATGCCCAGCACCGGCGTCAGGTTGACGATGCTGGCGTCGACCTTGTCGCCGTGCTGGTGGTGTTCTCGGGCAATCGGGCAATGGCAGAGAGAGAGGATGCGTGCGCGCATTGAGGGTCCTTGTGTGTGCAGCGGACGGACGAGCAGCCCGTAAGTGGGGCGTCGTCCGTCCTGCGTCGGTCCTCATTGCAGCCTAGACGCCGGAGCCATGCAGCGCTATTTCGACAGGGCTATCTCGACAGGGCTATCTCGACAGGGCGAGCTGCGCCGATCAGGAAAGGCTTACTGGGCGTCAGCGTTGGGGAAGAACAGCTGCTGACCCTTGACCTCGAAGTCACCGATCGCCTGCTGGCCTTGTTCGGAGAGCAGCCAGTCATGCCACTGGTCAGCCAGGTCATGCTTCAGCTCCGGGTGACGCTCCCGTGACAGCTTGAGGCTGCCGTACTGGTTGAACAGGACGTCATCGCCTTCAAACAACAGCTCAAGGTTCTGGCGGTTATCAAAGGCGACCCAGGTCGCGCGGTCGGACATGACGTAGGCATCCATACCCGCGGCAGTGTTGAGTGTCGCGCCCATGCCGCTCCCCAGCTCGCGATACCAGTCACCGCCAGGCTCAACGCCAGCGGCATCCCACAGGCGCAATTCAGCCCGATTGGTGCCGCTGTCGTCGCCGCGAGAGGTGAAAGGGGCTCCACTCTCTGCGATCAAGCTGAAGGCAGTGGCTGCACTGTCGGCGTCGCGGATACCGGCCGGATCGTCGGACGGTCCGATCAGTACAAAGTCGTTGTACATGACGTCATCGCGCTGACTGGCGTAGCCGTCCGCCACGAAGGCTTCCTCACCGGCAGTGTCGTGTACCAGCAGGCTATCAGCGTCACCGCGACGGGCGATTTCGAAGGCCTGGCCGGTGCCCACCGCGACCACGTGCACGTCGATGCCGGTGCTGTCGGTGAAGGTCGGAATAATGGCGTCAAACAGTCCAGAGTTCTGGGTGGATGTGGTCGATGCGAGGGTGATGAAGGGGGCCTCGTCCTGGGCCAGTGCGCTGCTGGCACCGAGTATCAGCGCGCACGCCGCGGCAGCGCTGGTGGCCGCACGACGAACCTGCATGGGAGACAGCCTGCGCGACGATGTGGTGTGGCGATGTGACATGGTGCAGTTCCTTGCGTAGATCGCACGACGGGTGTCGTGCGGTGGATGAATGGGCCTGAGGCGTGGTCACCACCGTGGCCTCGATCTAGTCCAGTAGCTCTCCTGCGATAAAAGCGCTGGCTTCCTGGGTGACGGGTCGGCTGAAGAACAGGTTGGCTGGGCTTTGTTCGACCAGTCGGCCCCGGTGCAGCAGGATGACGTCGTCGGCCAGACGGCGCGCCTGGTGCATGTCGTGACTGGACATGACAATCCGCACGCCTTGCTGATGAAAGGTCTCGATGGCACTCTCCACCGCCCGAATGGCGGCGGGGTCAAGCGCCGAGGTCGGTTCGTCAAGGAACAGCACCTCGGGCTCCAGCAGCCAGGCCCGGGCCAGTGCCAGACGCTGCTGCTCACCACCTGACAGCACTCGAGCCGGGCGTTTGGCCAGGCTTTCCAGGCCAAAGCGCTCGAGGGCGGCGATGGCGCGCTGGCGCCGCTGTCGGCGTGGCACATGATTCACCGCCAACGCATACTCGAGATTGGCCAGGGCGCTGCGTCTGAGCAGGACCGGACGCTGAAATACCATGGCCTGGCGGGGAGCCGAACCTTCCCATTGCAGCTGTCCCTGAGTGGGCGAGAGCAGGCCATGGGCAAGGCGCATCAAGAGGCTCTTGCCCGCGCCATTGGGGCCCATGATCAGGGTGCGCCGATGACCGTCGAGAGTGAGTGACAGGGGGCCCAGCAGGCGCTGACCAGCGGTCGAGAAAGCGACCCGGTCGAGGGTGAGGCGAGGGGCCGAGGCTGGCGCCGACAGCGTCATCGTGGTCATCCCAGCTGCCTCCTGGTGGACTCGCCGATCAGGTGGGCGAGGGCGTTGATCAGCCCTACCAGGGCCAACAGCACGATGCCCAGACCCAGCGCCAGGGGCAGGTTGCCCTTGCTGGTCTCGAGCACGATGGCGGTGGTCATTACCCGGGTGACGCCGTCGATATTGCCGCCGACGATCATCACGGCGCCCACCTCGGCGCTGGCTCGTCCAAAGCCCGCCAGCATGACCGTAATCAACGCGAGACGGGCGTCCCACAGCAGCGTCGGGATACGGCGTACTCGGGAAATCCCCATGGATGCCAGCTGCTCGGCGTATTCGCCATGCAGCTCCTCGACCTTCTGCCGGGTCAGCGAGGCCAGAATCGGGAGGACCAGAATGACCTGTGCCACCACCATGGCGGTGGGGGTAAACAGCAGGCCCAGGGAGCCAAGGGGCCCCGCCCGGGACAGCAGCAGATAGACGATTAGGCCCGCCACCACCGGTGGCAGGCCCATCAGCGCGTTAAGGGCGATGATCAGCGGGGCGCGGCCGGGGAAACGGTACAGTGCCAGCGCCGCGCCAAGGGGCAATGCCAGCGCGGCAGCGATGGCGACTGCCGTCAGCGAGATGCGCAGGGACAGGCTGACGATGGCCAGCAGGTCGGGATCCAGTCCAACTATCAGGTCCAGGGCGGTGGCAAAGGCGGAGTCGGTCATCTCGGCTCGGGTCAGGTAGGGTCAGAACGGCGCCGCGGTCGCGGGATGCCCTTGATATACCAGCATAATGTGATGAAACGTCGGCATGCGCATCCGGGCACTGAAATTTATGCAGCCTGAAACATCTTCGTGCATAGTTACTGGCTACATCTTTCGGCTAGTGGCTCGTTCTGAACCAGTGAACCAGCGCTTCGAGACAGACGACCAGCCCCGTAGAGCAAAAGGGAGGCAGGACCATGGATGACGCAGCGTTCCCGACCTATCTGACCACCTCGGAAGTGGCGGATTATCTGCGCCTGAAGCCGCGCAAGGTGTATGACCTGGTGCGCCAGGGGCAGATTCCGTGTAGCCGGGCCACCGGCAAACTGCTGTTCCCTCGGCAGGCGGTGGATCTGTGGGTCATGAATCACCTGGAGGGGGATCAGGCGGCCAGCGTGGGACCTCAGGAAGTCCTCGGTGGCAGTCAGGATCCGCTGCTTGACTGGGCCATGCGCGAGAGCGGCTGCGGTCTGGCCAGCCTGTGCCAGGGCAGTGGTGACGGTATCCAGCGACTGCTGGCCGGCAAGGCGAGCGTGGTCGGCGCGCACCTGCTGGATGCCGATGGCGGCTATAACGATCCTGCGCAGCTGGGACTGGGAGGCATGCGTGACCTGGTCGTTGTCCACTGGGCACGTCGCCAGCAGGGGTTGATGCTGGCGGCGGACAATCCGCTGGGTATCTCGGGTCTTGGTGACCTGACCCGGGGCGACGTCCGGGTGGCACGACGACCGCAGGGCGCAGGGGCCCATCGCCTGCTGCAAGGACTGCTGGATCGGCAGGGCATCTCGATGGACGCCCTTGGCCTGCTGGAGCAACCCGCCATGAGCGAGGATGATCTTGCCCTGTCGATTGCCCAGGGCAGGGCAGACGCGGGCCTTGGTGTCGAAGCGGCCGCGCGACGTCAGGGACTCGCCTTCCTGCCGCTGCAGCAGGAGTCCTTTGATCTGCTGCTGCGCCGCAGGAGTTACTTCGAGCCGCCGCTGCAACGACTGCTGGCGTTCGCACGGCAACCCCGCCTGCGTGAGCAGGCCGAACAGTTCGGCGGTTACGACGTCTCTGACCTGGGAGCCGTTCGCTTCAACGCCTGATAGCGGTGTGACGCCGTCCCGCGAGTGCAGCGCAGGCTAAAGCGTGGCTCAAGGCTGTCGGTCCGTTGTGCGATGAATGATCTGTGGTACCAGTCGCTCCGAGAACCCCGCGGCAAAGGACCAGAAGATCAGTTTGGCGACGTCCTCTCCCTGGGCGGGATAGGTTCGCGAGAGAAAGTGAAGAATGTCATCCGTAGTAGGCGGTTCGGGGAAGGCGGCGATGTGATAGCTGGGGAACAGGTGCCCTTCGATCAGGCCGGCCAGGGTAAGCGCGTAGAACACCAGCGCAAAGGTGCCTCCGTAGATGGGCACCACCAGCACGGTCGCCCAGGACTGGGTGAGCAGTCGCAGTTCGGTCGACGAGATGTGCTTCAAGCGTTGCTGAATACTGACGAAGCCTCCGATGATGCCGCATTCGAACACCAGCCACGAGATCATCAGGCGCTGCTGAAACCACAGCGTTGCCGCGAACAGGGCCGCCGTGGCCAGCAGACTGATAATGATGAACACCAGCAGTCGCCTCGACACCACCAGCAGCATCTTGGTGCGATTGTCGTACACGTGCCGAACCCCGCAATGTGGCATCGCCGTACCAGCGTCTCTACCTCACTATAGACCCAGGACAGACCCAGGACAGACGCTGGCTACGGCGGCAGGGCGTGTAGGCTGAACCGCTTCCCATTCGGCGCAGGATCGTCGTCTTTACTCCTCGCGCATGGCTCTTGCCAGCATGTCGGTGACCGGTTTGGCCACGTAGCTGGCAAAGCTGCGCTCGCTGGTGCGGATCATCACCTCCGCTGGCATGCCGGCCATCAGGCGCATGTTGTCGGTCATGTTGGCCTCGCCCTGTTGCGTGACCTGGATGCGCACCTTGTAGTAGCGCTCTCGGGTGGCTTCGTCCTCGAAACTGTTGGCGCTGACGTGGACGACTTCGCCATCGATGACGTTGGACAGACGCTGGTTGAAGGCGCTGAAGCGAATCTCCGCCGGCTGTCCCAGGTACAGATGATCCACGTCGTGGTTGGCTACCCTGGCCTCGACGATAAAGCCATCGCCCATTGGCACCAGATCCATCAGCGGATCGCCTCCGCGGATGACCGCCCCCAGGGTATGGACCTTCAGTCCCACCACGGTGCCGGCCACCGGCGCGGTAATGGCCGTGCGTCTCAGGGTATCGGTCAGGGCTACCAGGCGCTCCTCCGCATCGGCCACTTCCGACTGCACCTGACGCAGGGCCTCGCCGACCTGTTGCTGGAATTCCTGCAGGCGAATCTGCTTGTTCAGCACGTTCTCGCTGATCTGCGCGCGCAGTCGGGCTACCTCGGCCAGATGACGCGCATTGTCGCTCTGGTACTCGAGGCTCTCCCTCTCCATTTCGCGCATCCGCTGGCTGCTGATCAGTCCATCCCGGAACAGCTTGCGGTGATTGGCCACCTCACCATTGAGCGAGTCGATCCTTCGCTGAGTGATCTGGCGGGTGGCCTCGAGCCCGGTGATCTGCTCGTCCAGCTGCAGAATCTGCTGATCAAGTGCCGCCAGGGTGCCGTCCAGAGACTCTCGACGGACCTCGAACAGGCGCTGCTGCACCCCCAGCACCGCCTGGACGCGGCCATTGTCGGACTGACGCAGAGCGTCGGGAAACACCAGCTGGTCCGCTCCTGCCTGCTCGGCCAGCAGCCGTACCTCGCTGGCCCTGGCGATCAGATAGTCCGCCTCGACGATGCGGCTCTGGGCCCTGGCTTGGGTGTCATCCAGCGTGATCAGCACGTCGCCGGCATCGATCTGACTGCCGTCTTCCACATGGATACGCTCGACGATACCGCCCTCCAGGTGTTGCACCGTCTTGGTGAAGCTTTCCACCGAGACGGAGCCGGGGGCAACGACGGAAACCGCCAGACTGGCCATCACCGACCAGCTGCCGAAGCCGCCCAGCGCCACCAGCAGGATGAGCAGGCCAAGGCGGCGGTAACGTTGATCTTGCAAAGGCAATTCTTGTTGAGGGGCACCTGCGGGATTCATGATCAGGTCTCCTTGCTGTCGGGACGGACAGTGGACGCCGTGGATACCGGCGACGCCGATTCAGCGGGCACGGCCGCGCTTCTGCCACGTGCGCTGGGGCGCAGGGTGGTGACGGGGGAGACCCGTCTTGCCCCCGCCGCCACGGCGGAGACCGGCTCTCGGCGCCCCGGTGGCGTGAGCGATGCCACGCGTCCCTCCTTGAGCACGAGAATGCGGTCCACATTGGCCAGCAGGCGCTGACGATGGGTGATGATCAGTGCAGTGGTGCCCTGCTGGCGCAATTCGATCAGGCATTGGGCCAGGGCCGCTTCGCCGGCATCGTCCAGGTTGGCATCGGGTTCATCCAGCACGATCAGGGCAGGGTTGCCGTACAGCGCTCGCGCCAGGCCGATACGCTGGCGCTGACCAGCGGACAGCGCGCTGCCACCGTGATCCAGCCAGGTGTCATAGCCATCCGGAAGCTTGAGCACCAGTTCGTGCACACCGGCGCGACGGGCGGCCCGCACCACCTGTTCCGGGTCCACGTCCTGAAAGCGCGCAATGTTCTCGGCGACGCTGCCATCGAACAGCTCGATGTCCTGGGGCAGGTAGCCCAGATGCGGCCCCAGCGCCGTGCGTTCCCATTTATTGATGTCGGCGCCGTCCAGGCGCACGCACCCCAGCTGGGTGGGCCACAACCCGAGCACCACCCGAGCCAGCGTGGACTTGCCTGCCGCGCTGGGCCCCACCACCGCAATGTGTTCGCCCTTGGCCATGCGCAGGTCGATGTTGGTGATGGTGGGCAGCTTGACGCCGGGAGGCGCTGCGCTGACGTCGTCCAGCGTCAGCTGTCCTCGCGGGCTTGGCAGCGGCATCGCCGGCGGATCGGCAGGAATCTCGTCCAGCAGGGCTTCCAGCCGCCCCTTGGCGGTACGCGCGCCAGAGAATCCCTTCCAGCCATTGATCATCTGGTCGATAGGGGCCAGCGCCCGGCCCATCAGAATGGAGCCGGCGATCATCATCCCCGGGGTCAACTCACCGCGCAGAACCAGAAAGGCACCGACTCCAAGAATCAAGGACTGAAACATCAGCCGCAGCACCTTGGAGGTGTTGGTCAGCAGGCCTGAGCGGTCGCTGGCCATGGACTGCAGCACCAGGTATTCGCGATGACGTGCTGCCCAACGCCCCTGGATGCCTGGCAGCATGCCCATGGCATGCAGTACCTCGGCATTGCGCAGGTTGCTGTTGGCCAGATCCTGTGACTGCACGTGGCGACCGTTAGCCTCCGTTAGCAGCGGTTTGGTCAGTCGTTCATTGATCACGGCAATGGTCGCGAGGATGATCCCGGCCACCAGAGCGAACAGCCCAAACCAGGGATGGAAGAGGGCCAGCACGCCGATGTAGATCGGCACCCAGGGAGCGTCGAAGAAGGCAAACAACCCGTTGCCCGACAGGAACTGGCGCAGGCTGGTCAGGTCGTTGAGCGGCTGAGCGGAGGGTTTGCCGGGGCTCGCCAGGCTGCGCTTGAACATGGCGGCGTAGAGGCGTGGGCTGATCAAGGTGTCCAGTCGGTTACCCACCCTGACCAGGATTCTCGAGCGCATCAGCTCAAGTCCCCCCATCACCACAAAGAGAAATACCACCACCAGTGTCAACATCCACAGAGTTTCCTGGCTGCGGGTGGTCAGCACGCGGTCGTAGACCTGCAGCATATATAGCGGTGGTACCAGCATCAGCAGGTTGATAAACATGCTGAACAGCGCCACATAGCCGAAGCTTCTTCGACAGAAGGCGAGGACCTTACGCAGGTCATTCTTCTCTGCAGCCATGATGGTTCCCCCTGACATCACCCCTCTTGCGGGGATGGTGTTGTTGTCGTTATCCGTGGTTTTCTTGTTGTAGTGATGTGTGGCGCATCTTCGATCTATTGATGTTCTCTTGAGTGTTCTCCTGAAGACCCTCGGAAGTGTACCGAGATATTGGTCCGTCCTGGTGATGTGATGATGGTGAAAAAGAGCCATGAAACGGAAATGGGTCTCGATGGGATAGTAGCGAAAATATGGCCAACCACAATAGCGATGAAGGCAATGAGGCCAATGTTTTCTTCGACTTTTGCAGAGAGGAAAGAATGCGATGGTATCCCTGAATAAAGGGTGTTGGAGAAAAGTGGAGGTTAGTCTGCTTTTTTACACTTTAAGTCTCATCGTTGGGTTGGTTACTGCTGGTGCTGTTAGTGCTATTTAACTGAATTTTTTAAAATATGAAGTCTAGTGTTTTCAGTTTAGATAACTAAAAAAGTCAATTTTTACAATGGCTTGAACGTTACATATCTTCCTTTATTGAAGGCTAAGTGGCGTTAGCGTTAGCGCTGTCAAAAAAATCTTGCTGTATGTCGATGGGGTTATAGAATCAGTGAAGGTGGGCTACATCTTATGAGTTTTGCTGTTTCGAGCACGGTGGCTAGTGGAGCATAGAGGCTAGTGGAGCTTGGCTAGTGGGGCTTGGCTAGTGGAACATAGTGCCGAGTGACAGCTTTTCTCCATGGGTGGGTTCCAAGGGTGTGGTCAGTAAGGGTAAGACCAGAAGAGCACCAGAAAGAGGAAAGGATGTTCTCGCGAATCGCGGAAACATTCGTTACCTCAGCAATGCAAGGGTAGTCGTAAATAAGACCAAGCTTTGGCAGTGGATGCCGACAATAAAATGTGGTTCGTCAAGGACTGATCATCCGATATCATCGTCAGGGGACAGCTCATGTTTTCCATGTCATTTGTTGGTCGCGGTCGCAAGTCCTTTCAAAAACGCCTGGAAGACAAGGCGCATTTCCTAAATAAAGATTTCGAGTTGCATGACGTGGTGGTGGCGCCCCATCCCGGGCGCTGGCAAGAGGCTGTCGCGGCCGTGCGCATGACATGGGAAGACGCGTCAGGAGCGAGAAGCGTCTTCGAGAAATTCGAAAGACCCTTCGTGTTCGAGCAATTACCGACGCCCCCCATTGGCAAGCTGGGAATGATGATCGAGGCGCTCGACGCCAGAGGAGCGCTGCTCCCCGGTGTTGCCGCCCTGCGTGAAGTGCTGGTGCAGGACGCCGAGGCCGATGCCGATGATGGAGCAGAGCAGCAAGGCTCCACGGATCCTGTGGCAAGCCACCCTGAGCCAACCGACCCAGCCGTGGGCAACGATCCGGGATCGTCAGCGCAGGATGGCCACGGCCCGCAGGCGGGCGCGAGCGGTGGGGGAGGCGACGGCGCTGACATGGACAGCGCGTCAGGGGCGGCGGGCTCTGCCGCAGCGTCCTCAGGGCCTGCTTCAGGTGGCTCTCAAGACGCCTCTCCGGACACTTCTCCAGACACTTCTCCAGGCGCTTCTCAAGACAGCCGTCCAGACAGCTCGTCAGCTCCCTCGTCAGACCCCTCGTCAGACACCCTGCCCGCAGCGGCCGCAACCCCCTCAATAGTGGCCCTGGCGGCCCCCGTGGGCTTCTCGCTGCGCATCCAGGCCGAAGATGACGATGCCAGTGACGGTGCCTCGGCCAGTATCACCGGAGATACCGGCATCGCGGTGGTGGATGACCCGACCAACCCGGACGCGGCGGACGCCGAGGGCAATGCCTACGTGGACTATGGCAATGGGGTGGCCGGTGGCGAGAGCCTGACCTTTACCTTCGACGTGCCCGAGGCCGGTGAATACGACCTGGTGCTGCGCTACGCCATGGGCGCCGGCAATCGCCCGCTGCGCCTGGACGTCAACGGTGAGCTGTTCGACCGCATGTTCGACCTGACCTCCACCGGCGACGATTTCACCAACTTCGAGCTGACCCAGCCGGTACGACTGACCCTGGAGCAGGGCACCAATACGATTACCCTGACTTCCAACGGCGCCAGCGGACCGAACATCGACTATCTCGAGATCACCGCCCCGGACCCTGACCGTTACGTGGTTCAGGGCGAAGATATGCTGTTGTCGCCCGCCGAGGACGTGAAAGAAAGTGACACCAACCGGGTGGCCACCCTCGACACCATCGCTGACTTCACCACCGGCAACGAGACCTTCCGGGTCGGTGCCGAAGGAGAAGCCTATCTGGATTGGGCCTCTGACAATGCCAACGCCACTGCCGACGTTACCCTGGACATCGCCACCGCTGGCACCTACGCCATCAGCATCACCTACGCGACGTCCACCCCCCGCCCACTGGACCTGATGCTGGTCGACGGCGGTAACACCACCACCCTGGCCACCTTTGACTTTGCGCCGACCCTGGAGCCGGTCTATTACCCGGACGATACCGAAGCCGATATCGCCGCGGCCAACCGCCCAAGCCCGAGCGGCGGCAACCTGCAGAGCCAGTGGGAAGGCTGGACGGTCGAGACGGTGGAGGTCGAGCTGGCCGCCGGCAGCAACACCCTGCGCCTGGGCGGCTATACCAATGGCCCCAATATCGACAAGATGGAGCTGGTGCTGGTCAGCGCCGCGGTCACCGGGCCCGACATTGCGCCCCAGGTGGTCCAGGCGGAAGACGCCGAGCTTGGCGCCGGCAACGATGCGGGCACCCTGGTGCGTGATCCGGCCAACCCCGAGGACGGGACCGGCTTCCAGGGCCTGCGTCCTGACTATTCCGGGACCGGCTACGTGGACTTCGGCAGCGTGCCCGGCGACAGTCTGACCTTTACCGTGAACGTGGCCGAGGCGGGTCAGTACGACCTCAACTTCCGCTACGCCAGCAACGGCGACCGGCCCATGGACATGGCGGTCAACGGCGGTATCGCCAGCGCCCTGGCCTTCGTCACTACCGACCCCAATGCCACCAACGAAGCGCCGGAAGGCTTTGACGTGTGGTCCTATCAGACCCAGACGGTGGCATTGCAGGCGGGCGACAACACCATCACCCTGGCGATTCCCAGCGGCGCCGGCAGCGGCCCCAATATCGACCGGCTTGAGCTGACCACGGCGGGCTCCGGCCCGGTGGGCGATGTGGAAGGGGACGAGGGCGATGACCTGGCCTTTACCACGCCTGACAGTGTGGTCAACGCCGCAACCGTCGACGCTGTGCCCTTTACCGTCGCGGGGCTTGATGACGATATCGTCTACGTGGGCTTGAGCTTCGATGGCGGCGTGAATGTAGAGGAGGTCACTCCGGACGCCAGCGGTGCCTTCAGCCTGGACCTTTCCGGTCAGGCCGACGGTCCGCTGTCGGCCACCCTGATTGTCATGGACGCCTATGGCAACCGTGGGACTCGCGAGCTGGCCCTGACCCTGGATACCACCGCCGACGAAGGCGGCGATCTGGCACTGGCCGGCCCGGCAGACCCGGTGTCCCAGGCGGATAGTGCCGCCGTGACCTTTACCCTGGCTGGGCTGGATGCTGACGCCGACAGCGTCGAGGTCAGCCTGGATGGCGGCGCCACGCGCACCCCGGTCGGGGTCGATGGCGACAGCCTGCAGCTTGACCTGTCCGGTCTGGGCGGCGGCAGTCATCCCATTGTGCTGTACGTGACCGATGTGGCCGGCAATGAAGCCACTACCTCGACCCAGGTGACCCTGGAAGACGATAGCGATGCTCCGCTGACGCTGGACTTTGCCGCGGGGCCGATCACGTCCTACGGCGGCAATCAGGACAACCCCAGCCAAGGCACTGGCGCAGCGTCGGAGGATGCAGGGGCGACCCTGGCCTTGACCGACAACGTATGGAAGCGGGTGGCCCTGGGCGAAAGCTACCAGATTACCGCGGATACACAGCTGACCCTGGAACTGGATGCCTCGAGCTCCCCGGTATCGGAGATCATCGCCGTCGGTATCGACCCGGACGACAACCCCTTCGGTGGTGGCGGCAGCCTGTTCCAGCTGGGCGGCACCCAGACCCAGCAGGGCTTTATCGACCTGCGGGGACAAGGCACCGATGATGATGGCGATGGCGTCCTGACCTTCACCATCGACCTGTCGTCCCTGGCCGGCTCGACCATCGACTCCCTGGTGTTCGTCAATGACGATGACCTTGGCGCCAAGGGCAGTGCGCGTTTTTCCAATGTGACGCTAAGCGAAGCCACCACCGTGGACACCAATCAGGCCCCGGTGGTGGTCGGCGGCGGCGTCGCTGACCTGGTGCTGGACGAGGGCGCAACGCTGGAGGTGGACCTGCCCTTCGAAGACGCCGATGGCGACGACCTGAGCTATCGCTTCGAGGTGGCCGACAGCGACGGCGCGCCCGTCGACGCCGCTGGTCTTGCCATCGATGGCAGCGTACTGGGCGGCAGCCTGGACGACATGGTGCCGGGAGTTTATACCGTTACCTTGTTTGCCGACGACGGGGAGTTCGAGACCTCCGACAGCTTTGTGCTGACCATCGAGAACGTCAACGACGCGCCGGTGGCCGAGCCCGCCGCGCTGGAGCCATTCTTCGGCGAGGTGGGCGAAAGCTTCGTCCAGATTACCCTGGCGGATTACGCTGTGCTGTTCTCTGATCCCGACGGGGACGACCTGACGCTGAGCGTTGAGGACCTACCCCCGGGTCTTGAGCTGGTCAATGGCGTGATCCAGGGCACCCCGACCGAGGGTGGGGCCTTCAGCGTGACGCTGCGGGCCTCCGATCCGGGCGGCCTGTCGGCCATCCAGGTGCTCGACTTCCAGATCGCCGGTACCGATATCGGTGATGTGGTGACCATCGAGACGGAAGCCTTCAGTGACCTGGATGCCGCCAACCTGATCGTCACCGCCAATACCAGTGCCTCCAACGACCAGCTGATTCGCCTGACCAGCACCGCGCCTGCCGCCATCGGCACCGACCTGGCGGCAGCCGGGGTCGAGCCAGGCTGGTATCGGGTCACCCTCTACGTCTTCGATGAAACCGACGGAGAGGGCGAGCTGACGCTGTCCATCGATGGAACGGCGCTCGAGGCTCGCCATCTGTCGAGTGACAGCCTGACCTCCGACGTGGTGCTCAGCGACGATTTCGGCACTTTGGTGGGCAGTGGCGCCAGAGGCAACGCCGGCCAGAGCGGTAACCGCAAGGCGATCGTGTTCGAGACAGCGGTCGAGATTACCGCCGACTCGCAGCTGGGGCTTGAGTTGCGTGGCCAGGGCGGCGAGCTGATGCGTATCGACTCGGTAGCGTTCGAGCGCATCGAAGAGCCGGTCAACAACGCGCCCACGATTACCGGGCTTGGCGCTAGTGTCAGCGTCGACGAGAACTCAAGCGCGGTCGCGACGCTCACCCTGGACGACCTGGATGGTGACACCCTGAGCGTGACCCTGGAAGGCGTCGACGCGCCGCTGTTCAGCTTCGATGCGGCCACCGGCGTACTCAGCTTCGTCAACCCGCCCGATGCGGAACTGGCGGTCGACGCCGATGAAGACGGCGTCTACGAAGTCACCGTGGTCGTCAGCGACGGGGAAGACAGCGTGTCCCAGGCGACCCTGATCACGGTCAACGACCTCAACGAAAGCCTGTCCATCGCACAGACGGCGCTCGACGTGGACGAGAACCTGACCGAGATCGGCGCCATCGCGGTACTCGATGAAGACGGTCAGCCTGCCGCGCTGAGCGCACCGGTGTTCGCCATCACCGGTGGCATCGACGCACCGCTGTTTACCATCGATCCCGATACCGGGGTGCTCAGCTTCACTTCGGCCCGTGACTTCGAGCTGGCGGTGGACGCCAACGAGGACAACGTCTACGAGGTCGAGGTCAGCGTCACCGACGATGGCCTGACGACCAGCGAGCTGGTGTCGGTGAGCGTCAATGATGTGGACGAAGCACCTTTCTCGCCGCTATCGCTGCAGGCCGAGGATGGTGCGGTAGAAAGCTTCGACGTGGATGCCAACGACGCTGATACCCAGATTCGCGATCCCAGCAACCCGGAGCCCAACCAGCCCACCGGTCTGCGACCGGGATTCTCCGGCAGCGGCTACCTGGACTTTGGCGACACCCCCGGAGACAACATCAGCTGGCAGGTTGATGTGGCCCAGGCCGGGCAATATGACATCAACGTGCGCTACGCCACCAATACCGATCGCCCGCTGGATCTGGTGATCAACGGTGGTGATCCGCTGGGGCTTGCCATGGCCAGCACCGACCCGGATGGCACAGGCCCGGAAGAAGGCTTCGACCACTGGGCCTTCGAGACCATCACGGTGACCCTGGAGGCGGGCAGCAACACCATTGCGCTGGCGATCCCGGCAGGTGCCAACACCGGCCCCAACATTGACCGCATCGAGGTTACCGAGGGCGGAAGTGGGCCCATCGTGATCGATGACAGCGCCGATGAAGACGGCGATCTGGCCCTCGTGGCCGCCGACGACAGCCTGGACGATAGCCAGCTGGCGACGGCGGTGTTCAATGTGTCCGGTGTCGATGACGACGTCACCACCGTCGAGGTGTCTTACGACGGCGGCGCCACTCGCACCGAGGTGACGCCGGATGCCTCGGGCAACGTTACCCTGGACCTCAGCGGTCTGCTGGATGACCAAAGTGGCGATCTCACGGTGACGCTGATCGTCACCGACGCAACAGGTAACGAAGCCAGCGTCGATGAGGTCGTCAGCTACGACGATGGCGCTGTGGTGGTAGCGCCGATCACCCTGCAGGCAGAGGACGCCGACATCGTCGACGTCGGTGGCACCGCCCAGGGTGAAGTCACCCGGGTGGTCGACTCGGCCAACCCTGATGACTTTGGCAACTACCGCCCTGGCGCGGTGGGCGAGGCCTATCTCGACTTTGGTACCAACCCCGGTGACCAGATCACCTTCAACGTCAACGCGGTGGAGGCGGGCAGCTATACCGCCACCATTCGTTTCGCCAACGGCGGTGACGCCCCACGGCCACTGGATCTGACCGTCAATGGCAGTGGCCAGGGCCAGCTCGGCTTCCCCAATGCCACCGGTGTCACCGAGCCCTGGGAAGAGTGGCAGACCCTCGAGGTCACGGTGGAGCTGGTGGAGGGCGCCAACACCTTCACCCTGACCATTCCCGCTGGCGCGGTGAACGGCCCGAATATCGACCAGGTGGTATTCGACTTCAACGACGGCGTGACCCAGCCACCTTTCAGCTTCAGCATCGAAGGCGAGGCGCTGGATATCGTCGACGTCGATGGCGATACCCAGGTGCGCGACCCGAGCAACCCCGAGACCAACGCCGCGGCAGGCGCGGACGGACTGTGGGATGGCTTCAGCGGTGCCGGATATCTGGACATGGGCGGCGACGTGGGCGACGCCGCGGAATTTCAGGTCAGCGTGGACCAGGCCGGGACCTACACCCTGGAGGTGCGCTACGCCAACGGTGCGGGCAATGGCGCCGACCGTCCGATGACGGTACTGGTGGACGGGGCGAGCCAGGGCAGCCTGGCCTTCGCTTCCACCGGCGGCGACCCGGTGGGCTGGGAGAACTGGACCACCACCACCATCGAGGTGGAGCTGGAGGCCGGCGATAACACCATTCGCCTGGCCAATCAGGGCACCGCGGGCCCCAACATTGACCTGGTCACCGTCAGCCGTGACGGCGTAGCGCCGCCGCGCCCGGTGGAGCCAGGCGAACGCTTCTCGGTGAAGATCAACTTCCAGCCCGAAGGCACCGCGGTACCCGATGGCTACATCGCCGACAACGGCAAGGCCTTTGGCACCCAGTCGGTGACGGTGGATGGCCAGGTGCACCAGTACGGCTGGGTCACCGAAGAGTCGATCTACGATAGTGACCCAGGCACCGAGCCGCTGGATATCAGCTCGCTGACCAGCGTGGCGGTGAATGACCGCACCGACGATATCGCCGGACTCGACCCGCGCCAGGGCACCTATGCGCACTTTGACCAGCCCGGCAACTATGTGCGCGCCGGCTGGGAGATCGAGCTCGACGATGGCTACTACGAGGTCACCATCTCCATCGGCGATACCAGTGGGCCTTACGACAGCAACAATGTGCTCAATGCCGAAGGACAGCTGTTCAACGACCCCTTCACCCCGTTCCGCCCGGACGACTTCCCTGCGGACGGCAATCCTGCCGATGACACCGAGGGCGTGCGCTCCGACCTGGTGACCCGCATCGTTCAGGTCACCGACGGTCGCCTGACCCTGGACTCCATGGGACTCGACAACGAGAACACCGAGATCCAGTACATCGAGATCCAGGCGTTGCCGGATCTGACGCCAGGAGATGGACGCGAGGCGGTCGAGGACTACGCCTTCTTCACCGACGCCCGAGCCATCGCCGGGGTGGGGCAGAACGAAGTGGAGGTCGACCTCGACCCGGACGACGGCAGCATCCCCACCGGCGTAGACCCGACCTCTGATATCTTCGTCGGCATCTCGGTGGTGGACGGCCGCGGCGGGGCCTTGCTGGAAAGCCTGGCCGACGGCTCCATCCGCCTGTTCGAAACCGTGACCGGCCAGGAGGTCACGTTCAATGCCAACACCACCGGTGGTTTCGACTCCCTGACCATCTCGCCGAGCCAGTCGCTCAAGCCTTTCACCAGCTACACCCTGGTGATCGATGGCTTCCAGGATCGCGGCCCCAACGATGATGCCAGCGCGCCGACCAGGGAGTTCCAGAAGTACACCAACACCTTCGTCACCGGCCCTGAGCCGGAGATCGTGGCCCGTGATGTGGCCTTCAATGATGTGGTCGAGCTCAACGGCGCTGCCGATGGGGCCTTCGGCTTCACCTCGCTGGAGATGAGCCCCGACGGCGCCTTCATGTATATCGCCACCATCAGTGGCCAGCTGCTGCGCTACGACGTGGACCCCATCGATGGTTCACTGTCCAACCGGCTGGAGCTGAGTCTGCCCAACGACTACTTCGATCAGCCGGGAGAAACCCAGCAGCGGGGCATCATTGGCCTGGTGGTCGATCCCACCGACCCCAATGTGCTGTGGATCACCGATAACTACCCGATCCCGCTGTCGGGACGTGACAACGGGGTGCCGGACTTCAGTGGTCGCATCACCAAGATCACCCTGGACGATGGACCCGGCTTCTCCGGCACCGCCGAGGCCTACATCACCGGCCTTCCGCGCTCCAACGGTGACCACGTCACCAACAGCCTGGAGTTCCGGGTGAACCCGGACTACGACGCGGACACCAACCCGGATGTGCCGAGCCACTTGCTGTACCTGATCCAGGGCTCCAACTCGGCCATGGGGGAGCCGGACAGCGCCTGGGGCAACCGCCCGGAGCGGCTGTTGAATGCGGCGGTGATGGAGATCGATCCGACCCGCGATGTGTCGAATGGCCCCTTCGACGTGACCACCGAGCCGCTGCCCGACAACGGGCTCAACCAGCGCTTCGATGATCCGGACGGCCATCCCAAGGACGACCCCATTCCTATGGGTAATGGCGAGTTCCTGGTGTTTGATGATCGTGGCGTCGCCACGGTGCAGGATGCCGATGGCAATGTGCTTGAGTCCTACTACGACCCCTATGCTCCCGATGCGGTGCTGACCATCTTCGCCACCGGGGCGCGTAACGCCTACGACCTGGTATGGCACTCCAACGGCTATCTGTACGTGCCGACCAACGGCTCGGCCGCCGGCGGCAACGTGCCGGATGATCCGAATACGCCGGAGGACGAGCGCTACACCAACGTCGAGAAGCAGGATGACTACCTGTTCCGCATCGAGGAGGGCGGCTACTACGGCCATCCCAACCCGCTGCGTGACGAATACATCTTGAACGGCGGCAACCCCACCGGTGGCAATGATCCCAATCAGGTCGACAAGTACCCGACGGGCACCAACCCCGAGGGCACCTATGACATCGCCGGGGTCTATTCGCTGGGCGAGAACCGTTCGCCCAACGGTGCGGTGGAATACACCAGCGGTGTGTTCGGCGGCAACCTGCAGGGCAACGTGTTGTTCACCGAGTACTCCGGCGGTGACGACGTGCGCTCCATCACCCTGGATGCCAACGGCAACGTCATCGGTGACGACGTGCTGCGCGATCCCGACGGCAACGTCATCACCTACGTCGATCCGCTGGATATCATCGAGAACCCCGCCACCGGCCAGCTGTATCTGCTGACCCTTAACCGAGGCAACGGCCAGAGTCAGATCATCCGCCTTGATCCGGTGCCGGGCGGCACCACCGATCCCGGCGATCCGGACCCGGACGATGACCTGATCACCGTCCTGACCATCCAGGCCGAGGACGTGACGCCGAACGATGGCACCTCGGTGACCATCGCCACCGGCGCCGATGCGGAGATTGAAATCCGCGATATCAACAATCCGGAGACCAACCAGAACCTGCCCAATGGCCTGCGTCCCGGCGCCTTTGGCCTGGATGGCAACACCGTGGATGACGATGGCGTGCCGGGGGGCTATGCCGACTTCGGCAGCACCAACGTCGACTTCATCACCTTCAGCTTCGAGCTGGACCCCGCCCAGGCCGGCGAGTCGGTGCTGCGGGTGCGCTATGGCAATGGCTCGGACATCGATCGCCCGCTGGAGGTCTTCGTCAACAACGTCTCGGTGGGGGTGGTGTCCTTCCCGCCGAGCCAGGATTCCAGCATCACCGATCCTGACGCGCGCTGGTCCGACTGGCTGACGGTGGACATCACCGCGGACCTGGCCGCCGGCCTCAATACCGTGCGTTTCCAGGCGACCCAGGACACCGGGCCCAACATCGACCAGCTGGAGATCCTGCGCGAGGAGGACGCCACGCCGGGCTTCACCGTCTACGAGGCCGAAGACGCCGTGCTGGGCGGTGCCGTGTTCGTGCCGGAGAGTCAGGATGACCGCAACGCCTCCGGCGATGGCTTCGTCGACTTCGATGGCAGCGGCGATCAGACCATCACCTGGACGGTGGATGTCGCCGAAGACGGCAGCTACGAGATCGGTTTCCGCTATGCGCTTGCCGCCAGCAAGGCCGACCGCCCGCTGGGACTGACCATCAATGGCACGGACCTGGGCCAGCTCAACTTCGTCGGCCAGAGCAATGACGACGAGGATGACTGGTTCTTCCAGGAGGTGCTGGTCAATCTGCAGGCGGGCAGCAACACCATCACCCTGACCGCACCGGGAGCCGTGGGGCCGAACATCGACCTGCTGCGGGTGCCGGACAGTGGTGGGGATGTGTTCATCCCGGTTTACGCCGACGTGTCCGACGGCGCGCGGATCGAGCTTGAGGATGGCGCCAGCGCCCGCACCGTCAATGAACTGACCGCGGACTTCTACTTCACCGTAGACAGCGATGGCCTCTATCGGCTGGACCTGGCGGCCAACGCCGGTGGCGACAATGGCGGGTCGTTGGCGCTGACACTCAACGGTCAGGCCGTCGACAGTCTGGCCTATCCGGGGGTGGGCGATGCCGGCGAAGAGGGCGTCTATGTCGAGCTCGAGGCCGGTGTCGAGTACAACCTGCGTGCGGTGTCCGCCGTGGATGGCGCGGATGATCTGGACTACCTGGATGTCACGCCGCTGGCGGGTAACGCCAACGCCGACATCGAGGTGCAAAGTGGTGACGCGGCCTTCTACGCCAACCGGCTGCACTTCAGCTATCTGGAGAACAACGGTGCCTCCAACCCGGACCGCGAGTTCAAGGACAGCGCCACGGTCACCATCAGCAACAGTGGCAGTGAACCGCTCGATATCCTCGAGGCACAGATCGACGGGCCCTTCGTGCTGGCCGATCCGGGCGCGTTCGACGGCCTGACCCTGGCCGCCGGGCAGTCGCTCACGCTGACGGTACTGTTCGACCGCGACGCCTACACGCCTCCTGCCAATGACGCCGGTGACGGGGTGTTTGAAGGCCGCATTCGGCTGGTCACCAACGACGCCGACTCGCCGGTGGCCGAGATCGCCATGGCCGGCTTCTGGCAGGCCCGTGACGAGGGCGGCTGGGAACCCAACGTCAACGAGATCTGGGAGGTATTCGGCTTCGGCAACCGCATCGCTGGACTGACCACCGTGGGAGGTGGCGAGAATTCGGTGCTCAACGACTTTGACCTGTACCGTCCGGTGAACGACGACGAGGTGCTGTCGCGCTACTGGTCCCTGGCCGATGGCGTGGACCAGGCCAAGATCACCCAGCTGGCGGCCTTCCATGGCAACGGTGGGGCGACGCTGGGCATTCATGCGCCGGGCAACAAGGGCCAGGACATCATCTTCTCCAACCACCAGGGAGACAATAATCAGACCCTGCTGCCGCTGGTCAACAACGGCAACTTCGCCACCGCGACCTTCGGCAGAGGGACCATCCCCGATGGCTGGGCCGGTGATGAGGTGTTCGGTATCGAGGTGGCGGGACTGTCCACCGATCCGTCGCTCAACCCCTCCGGGGGCGGCACGCCGCCGGCGGATGCCGATGGCATCGAGCGCGGCTATACGGTGCGCATGTTCCGGGCCCTGGACGAAGATGGCAACGTGATTCCCAATACCTACCTGGGGATCATGGACTACACCGGCATCAACTATGACTACAACGACAACGTGTTCGTGATCGAAGGCGTCAAGCCGGTCTCCGGCGGCTCGCTCACGGTCACCAACAATGATGGCGTTCCGTCCAACGATCGCCTGGTGATGTCGCGTATCGAGAACCCCGTCAATGCGGCCCAGGAAGTGCATGACGAGGTCACCATCACGCTCTCCAATGACGGCTTCGATGCGCTGACCATCAACGCTGTGGCGGTCAGTGACCCCAGCCTGTTCGAGCTGACCCAGGCCTTCAGCGCCGTGGTGCTGGAGCCCGGTGAGTCGGTGGAGGTCACGGTGCGCTTTATCGCCGATGACCCCAATGACGGCTCGCTGTACGAGGCCAGTCTGATCATCAGCTCGAGTGACGCCGATGAGGCCGAGAAGGTGATCGAGCTGGCCGGTATCAGCCAGAACCAGTCCGAGAGTGGTCAGGAGCCGACGGTGCAGGAGATCGTCAATGCCTTTGGCTACACCACCGACGTCGCCGAGGGGCAGATGAACCAGGGTGGCCTGGTGGAAGCCAACGGCGACGAGATCCTGGCGCCGTTCTTCCAGCGCGCCGACGGGGCCTCGCCGATCACCATCACCCAGCTCGCGGCCTACCATGGCCAGGGCGACATCGCCCGACTGTTCATCCATGACGTGGACAGCCGCGACATCAGCGAGATCATCGCCCACGACGAGGCCGACGGTCAGACCCTGCTGCCGCGCACCCTCAATAATGGCGACAATCTGGCGGTGGCGACCCTGGATCGGGATGATCCGTTCGGCTTCTACGCCGAGATCTCCGACCGTCCTGGGTACATCTCCTGGTCGGATCCCGACGCCAACCTGTACGAGGACACCATCGATGCCATCGGCATACCCGGCGCCAACCTCAACTGGGACGAGAACGACGGACACCTGATCCGGGTGTACGTGGCCAAGGACGCCGACGGCAACGTGATTCCGGACACGTACATCGTGATCCAGGACTACGCGGGGGTGAACTACGACTACAACGACAACATCTTCCTGGTGCAGAACGTCACGCCGTACGATCCGACCGGCGTCGAGGACGCCGACGGCAACGGCCGGGTGGATCTGTACGATGATGATGACGGTGACGGGACGCCGAACTTCCTTGATGACCCGACGCCGGTCGCGCAGACCGCCTTCAATGACACCCAGACCGCCTGGGCGGTGGGCGCCGATGGCCTGGATCTGGAAGCGCGCTTCTACGACAACGGCGGCCAGGGGGTGGCCTACAACGACTCGGACACCACCCATAGCGGCAATGCCTTCCGCTCTGACGAGGCGGTGGACATCTCGACCCCGTCGCTGGCCATCGGCTTTGTCGCCGACGGCGAGTGGGTGGAATACACCCTGAACGTGGAGACCGCGGGCACCTATGTGCTCAACTTCTCGACCTCGGCGGTGGCCGGTGGCAAGACCATCACCGCGGCGTTCGAGCAGGATGGCGCCTTCTACACGGGAAATCAGTCGGTGGCACTGCCCAACACCGGCAGCTTCACCACCTTCACCGACGTCGGGCCCTTGAGCTTTGACCTGGAAGAGGGTGAACAAGTCCTGCGCCTGACCTTCAACGGCGGTCAGCTCGACCTGGCTTCCTTCAGCCTGGATCTGGTGGAGCCGGTGGACGATGGCCAGTCGGCGTTTACCGATGATGGTACGCCCTGGCAGGTGGGGTCGGACTTCAACCTGGAGGCGGTCAACTACGACGAAGGCGGTCAGGGAGTCGCCTACAACGACTCAAGTCAGGCACAGCTGGGTACCAATCCCCGTGGCGATGGGGTGGACCTGGCGGGTGGTGGCAGCGTCATCGGCTGGATCGAGAACGGCGAGTGGGTCGAGTACACCCTGAACGTGGAGCAGGCAGGCACCTATGATCTCGCCTTCCTGGCTTCCCTCGGCACCACCGCCGGCGGCCAACGCAGCATCACCGCCAGCTTCACCAAGGGCGATGGTACGCCTTACGCGACGGCAGGGGCGGTAGAGGTGGATCCCACCGGAAGCTGGACCAACTTTGTCGAGACCGCGTCGACCCAGGTCACGCTGGAGGCCGGCGAGCAGGTGCTGCGCCTGACCTTCAACGGCGGGTCCATGGACCTGCAGGGCTTCTCGCTGTCCAAGGACGGCCAACAGGCCTTCAATGCAGGAGGTAACGCCTGGCTGGTGGACGCTGACGATGGCCTGTCCCTTGACGCCGTGCTGTTCGACGAGGGCGAGCAGGGTGAAGCCTACAACGAGCTGACCCCGCAGCAGTTCGGCAGCAACTTCCGCGATACGCCGGTGGATATCGTGGGGCAGGGCGACGCCGTGGGCTGGATCGACAACGGCGAGTGGCTCGAGTACACCATCAACGTGGAGCAGGCGGGCAGCCACACCCTGTCCTTCGTGACCTCGGGCCCCAATGGCGGGCGCAGCATCACCGCTTCGCTGGAAAAAGATGGCAGCGTCTACGAGCAAGGCAGCGTGGCCACGCCGGTGACCAGTGACTGGGGTGTCTTCGTCGACACGGCGGCGATGACCCTGGACCTTGAAGCGGGGGTGCAGGTGCTCAGGCTGACCTTCAACGGCGGCTCCCAGGATCTGGCCTCGTTCCAGCTCACCCGGGATCCCGACGTGGCGGCGGCCAGCCTGGCTACCAGCAGCCTGTTGCTGGCAGCGGACGACCCTGTTGTTGATGCCTCCAGCGACGATGTGGATGACCTGCCGATGAGTGACGACGTGGGCGTGCAGGGCGTGCAGGATGATGCCGGCCTGTAAGCCAGCGACGACCGGTGACGCCCGCGGTGGGTGAGGCGGGCGTCACCGAATGACGTAAAACGACCAGATGCATGGTCTAAGGGAGGTACCCCTCAGGGAAACGCAGCAGCTTCCCTCAGGGGGGTGTCATCGGCGGAGGCTATCAGGGAGGCTTCTGTCGGACATGTCATGGTGTCCCGTGCCGGCAGGGAGCTGGCCCTGCGCGGATCGTCCCCCTGAACCTTGATCCGCGCAGTTTTTTTTGCCTCTCTCATGGTGGTTGGGTGGCGGTGCTATTGCTTGCGCAGGCGTCATTCCTCGCGCATGGCCCTGGCCAGCATGTCATTGAGCGGCTTCAGCATGTAGCTGGCAAAGCTGCGCTCTCCGGTACGAATCATGACCTCTGCGGGCATGCCCGCGACGAGCGTCATGCCCTCAGGCAATACGCTAGTGATCGGGTCTGTCACCTGGACGATGACCTTGTAGTAGCGCTGCCGACTCGTTTCATCGTCAAAGCTGTTGGCGCTGACATGGCCGATGGTGCCTGCGACCACCTTGGTCAAACGCTGATTGAAGGCACTGAAGCGGATATCGGCGTGCTGGCCGACATGCAGATGATCCACGTCCTGGCTGGGGACCCGTGCTTCGACCACGAAGCGGTCGTTGGACGGAACCAGCTCCAGCAGGATGTCGCCTCCGCGGACCACCGCGCCGATCGTGTGCACGTCGAGTCCGACCACCGTGCCGGACACCGGCGCCACAATGCGCGTGCGCGTCAGCCGATGATTTAGCGCGACCAGGCGCTCTTCGGCGTCGGCCACCTCGGCCTGAACCCGCCGCAGGTCCTCGCCCACCTGTTGCTGAAACTCCTGTCGCCGCACCTGCTTGTTCAGTACCAGCTCGCTGATCTGAGCCTGCAGTTTGGCAATGTCCGCTGCATGCCTGGCGTTGTCGCTCTGGTACTCCAGGCTCTCGCGCTCCAGCTCGCGCAGCCGCTGACTGCTGATCAGGCCATCGTCAAACAGGCGGCGATGGCTGGCGATGTCCCGCTCCAGGGAGTCGATACGCAGGTCGGTAATTCCCCGGGTACGCTCGAGCCCCTGGATCTGCTCCTCCAGTTGGATCACCTGTTGATCCAGGGCCGCCAGGGTGTCCGTAAGGGCCTGGCGACGGACCTCAAAGAGGTGTTGTTGCACCGCCAGCACCTCACGCACGCGCTGTAGCCGGGCGGCCGTCAATTCATCGGGAAAGGTCAGCACAGTGGCATTTGCCTGCTCCGCCAGCAGGCGAATCTCACTGGCACGCGCGATCAGGTAATCGCTGTCGGCAATGCGGCGTTCTGCCCGTGCCAGGGTGTCATCGAGGCGGAGCAACAGATCACCATGCTGCACCTGATCCCCATCCCTCACGAGAATGTCGGCGACGATGCCCCCCTCCAGATGCTGAACACGCTTGGTGAAGCTTTCCACCGATACCGCTCCGGGCGCGACCACGGCCACCGCCAGCTGAGCCGTGGTTGCCCACAGCACGAAGCCGCCCAGGGCGATAGTCAGCAGCGCAAAGCCCATGCGGCGATAGACATGCAGCGCTGTCGGCGGCCCGTCTTGCGATAAGGCTGGCGATGGGACCACGGAAGAGCCGCCGGCGTCTAAAGGGACCGCGGTCTTAGCGGACGTCTCGGTGGATGAGCCAGGCGAAGGCAAGGTCATGGCGGGCCTCCTGCCGATGCCGATCGGTGTGGTGTTACCCGTTTGATCACCTTGCCGGGCAACGTCTTGGCCCCGACCGGGCCACCGTCGGCGCTGCGGCGGGCGTGCAGCGCGGCTACCTGGCCGTCACGAAGCGACAGGATACGGTCTACCCGATCCAGCAGGCACTGACGGTGGGTGATCACCAGGGTGGTCGTCCCCTGGCGGCGCAGCCCATCGAGAGCCTGCGCCAGGGCGCGTTCGCCAGCGTCATCGAGGCTGGCGTCAGGTTCATCCAGCACGACCAGGCAGGGATGGCCGTAGAGCGCCCGCGCCAGTCCGATACGCTGACGCTGACCGGCAGAAAGGCCTAGGCCCTGTGGGCCGATGACGGTGTCGTAGCCGTCAGCAAGGGACAGAATGAGCTCGTGCACGCCGGCCAGGATCGCGGCCTTGACCACGGCCTCGGCGTCGACGGCGGCAAAGCGCGCGATGTTATCGGCAATGGTCCCCGCCAGCAGCTCGACGTCCTGGGGCAGATAGCCCAGGTGAGGCCCCAGGGCGTGACGCTGCCAGCCGAGAATGTCGGCGCCGTCGAGGCGCACGCAGCCATCCAGGCTGGGCCAGATGCCCAGCACGACCCGCGCCAGGGTCGATTTGCCTGAACCGCTGGGACCCACCACGGCCAGTTGCTCCCCGGGCGAGAGCGTGAGGCTGATGGCCTTCAAGGTGATGTTCTGGGATCCCGGTGGACCGGCGCTGACGTTCTCCAGGGCCAGCGAGCCCCGGGGACAGGGCAACGCCATGGGCTCACCTGCCGTTGCCGCGCCAAGCAACAGATTCAGGCGCTCTGATGCATTGCGCGCGGCGATGAAGGACTTCCAGCAGTTGATCAGCTGATCCAGTGGCGCCAGCGCGCGGCCGAGCAGAATCGAGCCGGCGATCATCGTCCCTGGGGTCAACTCTGCGATCAGGACCAGCCAGGCGCCGAGCCCCAGGATCAAGGACTGGGACAGCAGCCTCAGCGCTTTCGACAGATGGGTCAGGGTGCCTGCGCGGTCGCTGGCCAGGGACTGCAGGGTGAGGCCTTCCCGATGTATCGCCTGCCAGCGATGCTGAACGCTCTCGACCATGCCAAGGGCATGCAGCACCTCGCTATTACGTAGGTTGGCCGCGGTGGTATCTCGATTGGACACCTGCCTGGCTCCGGCCTGCTTGAGCAATTCCCGGGTCCTGGACTCGTTCAGCACCGCCAGGGCCAGTAGCAACGCTCCGGCACACAGGGCGAAGAGCCCGTAGTACGGATGAAACAGCGTCAGGATACCCAGATAGACGGGTATCCAGGGGGTGTCGAGGAACGCCGGGACGGCTGGGCTCGAAAAGAACTGACGTAGCGTGGCAAGGTCATCCAGCCCCTGGATGGAGGCAGCGCTGGGATTGCTGAGTGCCTGCCGATAAAGCGATTGATGTAGACGCTGCTGAAGCTGTTCGTCGAAACGATTGCCCAGCCTCACCAGCAGGCGCGAGCGCACCCAGTCCAGGCCGGCCATGATCCCGAACAGAAAGATCACGACAAGCGTCAGCATGATCAAGGTAGCGACGCTGCGACTGGCGAGCACCCGGTCATAGACCTGCATCATGTAAAAAGAGGGGACCAGCATCAGCAGATTGATGGCGATGCTGAAGATGGCCACATCCACGAGCCCCCTGCGACAGCCGCGCAGCGCTGCGGCAACGGCAGACGCCTCGCGGGATAGAGCATTGTCCTTAGACGGGGATAAGCGCATGGCGATGAGCTCTTGGCAGCGTGAATGGGGCACCCGCGAGAAGCCTGGTGGCTCTCGATGGTAGGGCCTGGTTCGTCGGTCCGGTTCGTAGGTCTGACTCGTCGTTCTGGTTCGTACTGGTTCGGCAGGTTGATTCAGTCCGTTCGCTCGGCAGAGCTTTAGTCGAACGACAACGGAGCTCTGGCAGAGCGACAGTAGAGCCCCTGCAGCATGACAACAGAGCTTTCCCACAATGACGCTCACAGCAATGTACTGTGTTCCAGAAAAGGCATTTCTGACGTCGTTGTCTACCCGCCAGTATTATGTAGACATATTTGAGTAAGAATCTAGCGATTATTTGTCGTAAGCCTGGTTCAAGTTTTCTTTCATATATGACTTTTTAAGCACATACATTTCGATCAAAGGTGATAAATTATTCTGTTTTCTATCTTCGATTTTTCTCATTTCTGGAAATTAGAAAGTATCAATCGCACGAACCATTTTTCTCATCTCATTGTTTTTTAATAATAAAATTTTCTGTGGTGTAAGTGTTTCTCGACATGTATTTATGCCTTTAGGTGCATTGTTTTTTTAATTGCCTGTTGGTGTAAAAAAGTAGTTTCCAAATGGTATTTGTCTCAATCAATGTAAGAATATTGCTATTTATTTTTCTGTAAAAATTGCGCTCTATTGTGCCCATTGCGAAATTTATTGATGGGGAGGGCGGGGTGTGAGCGATGAAATCCGTACAAACGATGTAAGCGGCAGGAATGATGTCGACGGTGTCAGCGATGTAAAGGATGTCAACGAGGTAAGTCGCGAAAACGCGGTTAACGATGTCGATCACCTGGGGCAGGCCTTGCCGCCGTCCTCGGCGGTGGCGACCCCAACGGTGATCAGCGAGCGGAGCGTATGGCGCATCAACTTTCAGCCTGAAGCCTCTGCGGCAGTGGATGGTTATGCCGTAGACAGCGGCAAGGCGTTTGGCGAACAGGCGATCGAGGTTGGGGGCGTGTCCCACCAGTATGGCTGGGTCAGCGGCGCCAGCATCGCCGACGGCGTCGACAACGGCACCACTCCCATGTCGCTGGTCGATGTGGATGCGTCCTTGCTGGTTGACCGCTCGGGGGACTTTGACGGGTTGGACCCTCGCCAGGCCAGCTACGCCCAGATGACGCGTGATGGTGGTGTCGCCGTCAATGCGGGATGGGAGATCGAGCTGGCGCCGGGCTTCTATGAGGTTACCCTGGCGGTGGGGGATGTCTCCGGCCGTTTTGATGCCTTCTATCAGGTCAACGCAGAGGGCGCTTCGCTCATCGATGGGTTTGTGCCCGCGCGGCCCGGCGACTTCCCGTTGGATGCCAACGTTACCGACGACACCGATGGCTTTCGCACGACGCTGGTGACCAGGGTGGTCGAGGTCACCGACGGACGCTTGACCCTGGACGCACTGGGCGCGGATGCCCGCAACGTCAAGCTGCAATATGTCGAGATTCAGTCGTTGCCGGACCCCACCCCAAGTGATGATCGCGATGCCGTCGATGACTATGCCCGGTTTGTCGGGGCTAGAGCCGTGGCGGGCGTCGGCAGCCAGGCGGTGGAGGTGGCGCTGGATCGGGACGATGGCGGTTTGCCTATCGGGGTGGATCCGGCCTCGGACATCTTCGTGGGCGTTCAGGTGGTGGAAGGCAGGGGCGGTGTGCTGCTGGAAAGCCTGGCGGATGGATCTGTGCGCCTGTTTGAGACGGTCACCGGCGTCGAGGTGAACTTCGATATCAACACCACCGGTGGTTTCGATTCCCTGACCCTGTCCCCGGTTGACCCGCTCAAGCCCTATACCAGCTATACCCTGGTCATCGATGGTTTCCAGGATCGCGGTGACAACAGCGATATCGATGCGCCAACCCGTGACTTCCTCAAATACACCAACACCTTTGTCACTGGACCGGTGACCGAGAGAGACGCGGACGTCGACGTTGCCTTCGAGGGCACCGTCGAGCTCGATGGTGCTGCAGATGATGCTGTTGCCTTTACCTCACTGACGCTCAACGGGGCAGGCGACACCCTGTATATGGTCAGCATGGGCGGTCAGATCCGACGCTACGGATTAGACCCGGAAGATGGCTCGCTGGGACTAGGTGAAGTGCTGGACCTGGGATGGGATCCATTCGCGCAGCCTGATTCGGTGACCGACAATGTGCGCCGGGCCATTATCGGTGTGGCAGAAGACCCCTCCGATCCCCAGGTGCTGTGGGGCACCGACAACTATCCGGTGCCGCTGCTGGGACAGGTGCGCAGGGTGCCAGACTTCAGTGGTCGGCTGTTGAAGATCACCCTGGACGAGGATGGCAGCTTCAGCGGGCAGGTCGAGGTGTATCTCACCGGCCTGCCACGCTCTGCGGCGGATCATGTCACCAATAGCATCGAGTTTCGCAAGAACCCTGAGTATGACCCGGACTTCCCCGACGCCGGCCCCGAGTATCTGCTGTACCTGACCCAAGGTTCCAACACGGGTGTAGGGGGCGTTGACAGCGCCTGGGCCAACCGGCCCGAGCGCCTGCTATCTGCCACGGTGTTGGAAATCGACCCGAGCAGAACGCCTCCCGAGGGCGGATTTGACCTCACGACCGAGCCCCTGCCCGAGGATCAGACCCGCTTTCGCGACGACGATAACAACCTGAAGGATGATCCTATTTCCATGGGAGACGGGCGGTATCTGGTCTTCGACGAGCACGGCGTCGCCAGCGTCCAGGACGTCGATGGTAACGTCCTGTCGACGTTCTACGATCCTTTCGCAGAGGACGCGGTGGCCAAGATCTTTGCCACCGGTATCCGTAACGCCTATGACCTGGTGTGGCACTCGGATGGCCGGCTGTACGTGCCTACCAACGGGGGCGCCGCAGGAGGCGTGGTACCGGACGACCCGGCGACGCCAGAGGATGAATCGCTGATCAGCGTGGGGCTCCAGGACGATTTTCTGTTTACTGTCGATCAGGGGGGCTATTACGGCCACGGCAATCCGTTGCGGGATGAGTACATACTGGATGGTGGCAACCCGACCCGCTTTGAAGACGCCAACGAGGTGTCGACCTACGCGCCCGGCACCCAGCCGGATCCCAACTATCGGGTGGAAGATACCTACGCGTTGGGACCCAACCGCTCACCCAATGGGGCCACCGAGTTCACCAGCGACATCTTTGGCGATGCCCTGAAAGGCAGCCTGCTGTTCACCGAGTTTTCCGGCGGCAATGATATCCGCTGGATACGCCTGGACGATAACGGCAAGGTCATCAGCGACGATGTGCTGCGTGACAGTGACGGCGGCGTCATCCGTTACAACAGCCCCCTGGATATCATCGAAAACCCGGCCACCGGGCAGCTGTATCTATTGACCTTGAATCGGCGTACCGGCGAAAGCCAGCTGGTCCGTCTGGATCCGGTCCTGCCAGAACCGCCTGAGCCGCCGGAGCACCCTGTGAAGCTGGCTACCATCCAGGCCGAGGACGATACCCCGAACGACGGTACCAGCGCCACGCTGTCAATGACCGGCGATGTGGCGATCTTTCAGGGCATAGCGGAAGACACGCCAGGCCTGCGACCGGGCAGCTACGGCAACGATGGCAATCTCGATGATCGCGACGGTGTCGGTGGCGGCTATGCCGACTTTGGCGTCAGCGCCCAGGATTGGATCACCTTTGGCTTTACCCTGGCGCCGGAGGAAGCAGGCTACAACGTGCTGCGCATCCGCTATGCCAACGGCGGCGGCAAGGAACGTCCCCTGGAGATATTCATCAACGGCGAAAGCCATGGGCTGGTGAGCTTTCCGGCTGCCCCGAGCCTTCCCAGCCTGGATGAAAGGTGGAACCTGTGGATGACCCAGGATGTACAGATCGACCTGCCGGCGGGGGAGGTCGAGGTTCGCCTGCAATCCCTGGGCAGGGCGGGCCCGAACATTGACCAGCTCGAGGTGTGGCAGGGCGATGCCTTTGGTCATATGGGCTATGAGGCAGAAGAAGCGATGCTTCAGGGTGTGGTGCCAACGTCCGATGACAGTGGTCGTGATGCTTCTGGCGAAGCCTATGTCGCGCTGTCCGACGCCCAGGAACAACGTATCACCTGGGCGATTCGGGTCGAGCAGGACGGACACTACGAGCTGGGGTTTCGCTACTACCTTCCCGCGGATGGCGAGCCGCGTCAGCTGCCGTTCTCGCTCGATGGCGTCGAGCTGGCGCCGCTGCAGCTTGCGGCGGACAGCGAGACAGCCAATGACTGGGTGTACGTGAACGTGGAGGTATTCCTGGAGGCGGGAAGCCATGCGCTGGCGTTGGCCTCAGTGGGGGGGAGTGCGGTCGACGTCGACCTGCTATGGGTGCCGGACCTGTCACGGGAAGCCATCCGTGAGGCTATCAACCACCCAGCAGACGCCACCGATGGCATACGTATCGCGCTGGATGACGGCGTGTCTGGCCTGGTCTCCAGTCCGCGCACCGCCGATGCGTTTGTCACGGTCAGCGAGTCAGGCCTATACCGACTGGACCTGACGGTGGGTGAACCGGGGGATGAGCTTGACGTCACCCTCAATGGGGAGCCATTGCCGCCCCCGTTGCAGGCCGACGATGGCGCTGGCGGGGTGTTCTGGTACGTCGAGCTTGAGGCCGGCACCGAGTATCGCTGGCACCTGATATCGGATGATGACAGCAGCTCCCGGGTCGAGGCGGTGGAGGTGGCGCCGGTCGCTGTGGCAGAGGGGGCCGACGTGAGCCTGGTGAACGCCGAGAGCCAGTTCTTCCACGACCGTCTGTTGTTCAACTATTTAGATATCAATGACTTTGCGGCCCCTGATCGGGATTTCAGGGAAACCGGCCTGGCGCGCATTACCAATGAAGGCAGCGAACCCCTGCAGATTCTGAATGCGATGCTCGATGGACCCTTTAGGCTGGCCGATGCCGACGCGCTGCAAGGGCGCGTGCTGGCAGCAGGCGAGTCCATCGACATCACGGTCATGTTCGATCGTGACAGTTACCAGGCGCCCGAGCGCAATGACGATGATGGACGTTTCTTTGGCCGGCTGACGCTGTTGACCAACGACGCCGACTCGCCGGTGACGTCCCTTGAGCTGGCGGGCTTCTGGCAGGCTCAGGACGAGGGCGGTTGGGAACCCACCGTGGATGAGATCTGGAGCGTTGCCGGGCTTGGCAACCGCATCGGCGGGCTGCCCCTCGCCGGTGGCGGCGGTGGGCCTGGCTCCCCCCTGTACGACTTTGGCTACTATCGTCCCGTCACTGACGAGGAGGTGCTGTCGCGTTACTGGACCTTTGCCGACGGCGTCGACAGCGTGCGCATCACCCAGCTCGCGTCCATGCAGAATCCCGGTGGGGCAGCATTAGGGGTACATGCCTTCCAGGATACCTCCCAGGATCTCAGCCTGCTGCCCCACGGCCCGGATCAGAATCAGTCGCTGCTGCCACGCACCTTTGGGCGTGGTGAGTTTCCGGAGGTCACCTTGCAGCGCTCCGACATACCGGAAGACTGGACCGGGGACGCGCTGTTTGGCTTCGAGATCGCGAGGCTGTCGTCAGATCCGTCCCTCAATCCCACTGGCCAGGGCACGCCCCCAGCCAATGGCCCTGATCTGGAGCGAGGCTACTTCATTCGTCTGTTCCAGGCCCTGGACGAGGAGGGCAACGACATCCCGGATACCTACCTGGTCATCCAGGATTTCAATGGCGGTAATTTCGATTACAACGACAACATGTACGTGATCGAAGGCATCAAGCCGATGTACGACGGCGATGGCGTGGTCCCGACGGCCTTAATGACTGGACAAAGGCCCGACCAGCAACTCGACCAGCAGCCCGTTGCGGACGTCACCTTGTGGTCAGAGGAGTCGCTGCAGCCAGACGTGTCGCCACAGCAGGAACTTCAACAGAGGCTTCTGAGGCAGGAACCGGAGCAGCAGCAATCCGAGCAGCAACGCCAGGCACCACCGCCCTCTGACGATATCGTGGAGGTGCAGGGCCTGCCCGATTCCGGGAGCGATATCTGGTGAAGGCGGGAGTGATCGAAGTTATAGCGTCTCCATCTGCCGACATATGGTGTGCTTGCCCGGCGACAGAGGTGGTTGTACGAATTTTGCGATACCCTACGACGATATCGCCTCTATGGGTTGTCACAGTGAATCGATAACCAGAGGCAAGAGTATCAGGGTCAATAGGGGATCAAGAGTATGCCGATGGTAACTTCTGCTGCGAAATGGCTGATGCCGCTTCTGCTGATCATGACCGTTGCGGGCTGTAGCTACGAACCGGCGCGCATCTCGTCTGAGCCGTTGATCATCCTTGACGATGATCATCGTGACCACGGCGGCCATCACGGCGGCGACTTCTGTCCGCCGGGGCAAGCTAAGAAAGGCCGTTGCTAGGCTCTGCTGCGAGCAAGGCGCCGTGGCTAGCCGTCGCACCGACGGCTGGCAAGCGCCTTGGAATGGGTGTCAAAGGTTGACCGACGTCAATCAAACGGGTGGCCTGCTGGCGGTGGCTAAACGCCAGGTCAGGCCACGCCGAGCTGGTCTGCTGCGGGCAGCTTGGCGGTGATGATGGTCCCGGGAGTGGTATCAAGGTCGGGTTTTCCGGCACTATCATGGGGTAGACTCGCCCAGGAGCAGGCTTGGCTTGCTGTGGCCTGAACTGCTGTGGCCCGAGCTGCTGTGGCCCGAGCTGCTGTGGCCAGGGATAGACTCGCTCAGGTACCGTTTCGTGGAGACGGTACTGAAGTGGTGCCCCAGGGTACGCAAGACACGGGGAGCGAGGTCGCGTCATCACCGGAGACCGATGTAGATGAAACTGTTTTACCATCCTGACCAGGAACGTCACGCACCCCCTCAGTTCTTGAAGCGAGGCGTGTTGAGCGATTCGCCCGAAGGGCCGCGTCGGTCAGAGTTGCTGAGCGAAGGTCTCGCCGAGGTCGGCCTGGCGCTGACCGCACCCGCCGAAGTCGACAGTCCCAAGTTGAGGGAGCGGCTCAAGGAGATCCATACCGAGCGTTACCTGGATTTTCTCGAGACGATTCATTCCCGTTGGCAAACGCTGCCTGAGGCCACTGACTTCGTGGCGCCCAACGTGCATCCCTGCGGTGGCGGCAAGCATTATCCGCGGCACCCGGTGGGTCAGGCAGGCTGGCATCTACACGACATGGCCTGCCCGCTGACCGCCACAAGCTTTCAGGGCATTCTGGCCAGCGCCGCGACGGCTCAGGCCGCCGCTGAAAGCATCGTGTCGGGCGCAGGCACGGCGTATGCACTGTGTCGTCCGCCGGGGCATCACGCGGGGCCAGATCGCGCCGGGGGCTTCTGTTATCTCAACAATGCCGCTCTCGCGGCCACCGTACTGCGCGAGCATGTGTCCCAGGTGGCCATTCTGGATATCGATCTTCATCACGGTAACGGCACCCAGGACATCTTCTACGACCGCGGCGACGTCTGGACCGGTTCGCTGCACGCTGACCCTGCGGACTTCTATCCCTACTACTGGGGTAGCGCAGAAGAGACAGGTATCGGCCCTGGGCTAGGGGCCAATCTGAATGTCCCGCTGCCGGTGGGCAGTGGCATCGATGCCTTCCAGGCCGCCCTGGACGAACTGCTCGATGCCATGGCGAGCTTTAGCCCGGATGCACTGGTGCTGGCGCTGGGGCTGGATGCCCACAAGGATGATCCTCTGGCGGGGCTGAGCCTCGATACTCAGGACTTTGTGACGATTGGCCGCCAGGTGGGCGAGCTGGGCCTGCCCACGGTGCTGGTGCAGGAGGGTGGTTATCCGACCCCTGCGCTGAGCCGTAACCTCGCTGCCTTTCTGCGCGGGTTCACCGATACCTGAAGGTGTTGAACGTGAGTTTGCTGTGGCGACGTTGCTGCGGCGACTTTACTGCGGCGATATGGTTGCGGCCACCTAGCACGGTCGCCTTAGCCGCTGACGTCCTCTGGGAAAGAAAGGCGTCGCAAAAAAGAAAAGCGCCACGACCGATGGACGTGGCGCAGCAATCTTTTCGCTTTCTTTCCTCCCTGAGGCACTATCCCGGTGCCTGAACTCCCTCGATGCGTCCTGCATCGTCGCATCCGTGACGCTCATGGGGCAGTATCCGTTGCCCGATGTTGCCTGAACACGAGTGTAGTATGTCCTGCCAATATGACAAATCCGTAAACGCCGCGTGATGCTTTGGTGACATCCCGCAGCCAGCGCTTTTCTGGTATCCTTCGCGCCGACTTTTGCGGGAAATCTGCGCTATTCCTGGCTTTGCGCCCAGGTTTTCCCCTCCCTCAACCCTCGTAACCCCAACTCGGATGTTCCTATGAACGCAGTAATTATTGCCGTTCTGGTGATGGTGGGCCTGTCGCTGGCGCGGGTCTCGGTGGTGCTGGCGCTGGTGGTCGGCGCCCTGGTGGGTGGCCTGGTCGGTGGTCTGTCCATCGAGGATACCCTGGCGGCTTTCAATGACGGCGTAGGGGGAGGTGCCAAGGTGGCGCTGGCCTATGCCACGCTGGGGGCCTTCGCGGTAGCGATTTCTCGCTCAGGCCTGCCTGACCTGCTGGCCCGTCGCCTGATCACCTTGCTGGGGCAGGAATCCAGCGCATCTCGCCAGGCCACGGTCAAGTATCTGTTGCTGGGCAGCGTCCTGTTGGTCGCGGTATCGTCCCAGAACCTGATTCCCGTGCACATCGCCTTCATCCCGATCCTGATTCCGCCGCTGCTCAAGGTCATGAACCAGCTGCGTATGGACCGTCGCGCCGTGGCCTGTGCCCTGACCTTTGGTCTGACGGCGCCCTATATGCTGCTGCCGGTGGGATTTGGCGCGATCTTCCTCAACGATATTCTGCTGGCCAATATCAATCAGGCCGGGGAGAGCCTTGGGCTCGAGATCGGCCGTGGCATGGTGCCCATGGCGATGGGCGTGCCCGTGGCCGGCATGTTCCTGGGATTGCTGGTGGCGGTATTTCTGTCCTATCGCAAGCCTCGTGACTACTCTGAGGCCGAGCTAACCCACCATGCCCACGGCCATGAAGCGGGCGACACCGAGGAGCCCCGCGCGCTGGGGCTGATCATGTCGGTGGTGGCCATCGTCGCGGCGCTGGGTATCCAGCTTTACACCGGTTCCATGATTCTGGGCGGGCTGGTCGGTTTCTCGCTGCTGTCCATGGGCGGCATCTTCCGCTGGCGCGAGGCGGACGACCTGTTCACCAGCGGCATGCGCATGATGGCGCTGATTGGCTTCATCATGATCTCCGCCTCGGGTTTTGCGGCGGTGATGACGGCCACCGGCGATATCGAGAGCCTGGTCAGTGCCAGTGTCGAGGTCATCGGTGACAACCGCGGCCTGGCGGCGCTGCTGATGTTGCTGGTCGGCCTGTTCATTACCCTGGGCATCGGCTCCTCGTTTTCTACCATCCCCATCATTGCTGCCATCTTTGTTCCGCTGGCGGTGCAGTTCGGTTTCTCCGATCTGGCGACGGTGGCCCTGGTGGGTACCGCGGCGGCGTTGGGTGATGCGGGTTCACCTGCCTCGGATTCCACCTTGGGTCCGACCTCGGGGCTCAATGTGGACCGCCAGCACGACCACATCTGGGATAGCGTCGTGCCGACCTTCGTGCACTACAACATTCCGCTGGTGGCCTTTGGCTGGCTCGCGGCGATGACGCTGTAATCTCAGGAGCACATTGAGGCCCTATAGAGACGTCCTAGCCAGCGTAAGCGGCCTAAGCTGAGGGGCTAACGTAAGGGCTAAGCTAAGCGGCTAACGTAAGGGCTAACCTAAGCGGCTCACGTAGGGCAATGACAGCGCACACGCGATAGATCAAAACAGTGCCCGTGCTCCCGCAGCACGGGCATTGTCGTTTCAAGGGGGGAAAGGTGGGCTGTAAAGGGTGTCCGACGATATCGCTTACGGGTTGTGCTGATCCGTCACTTTGGTCCAGGCTAAGGGGCAGGGAGTCGCGAGATCGAGTCGTTGAACACAGCCAACTGTCGGCAAGACTCGGCGCTGAACTCTCTACAGGGAGAGAAAGACGTTCCTGACGGCAGGTGTTCCAGAAGGAACGTCGTACCCGATGGAAAGACACTTCACATGGAAAGGAGCCTCTAGATGATCAAGGCAACATGGTGGTTAGGTGCTAGCCTGCTGGTGGCGGGTGCAGCACATGCCGCGACCGAGGTGGAGATGCACCGTGTCAGTACTGACGGCGTGGGTGATAGCGTCGGTACCATCACCTTCGAGGATAGCGATCATGGCCTGCTGATTACGCCTGCCCTGGAAGGGCTGGACACCGGAATCCACGGCCTGCACGTACACGTCAACCCGGATTGCTCCCCGGCAGAGAAGGACGGGGAAGTGGTGGCTGCTGCCGCTGCTGGTGGTCACTATGACCCCGAGGAAACCGGCACCCATCAGGGCCCCTATGGCGATGGACACCTGGGGGATCTGCCCGCACTGTCCGTAGGACAGCAGGGCGAAGCCACACTGACGACCCTCGCCCCAAGGGTGAAGGAGTCAGACCTGAGCGGCCGCGCGATTATGATTCATGCCGGTGGCGACAACTACAGCGACGAACCCCACCTTGGTGGTGGCGGAGCCCGCGTCGCCTGCGGGGTCATTGACGGCTAAGCGTCAGCCCGAGCGGGTCGCGATAATGTAGCGATAGTGTCGCGACAGTGTCGCGACCCGCGTTTAGGTGAACGATGCGCTGTCGTTCTAGTCAATCAAAGGCCGCTCTACCCAGGTAAGAGCCGCTCTAGCCAACCAAGGGCCGCTCTAGTTGGCCAAATGCCGCTAGCGGTTGTCGTCGGAAGGAAGGTGGCTCTCCAGCGAGGACAGCCAGCCTCGCAGTAGCGATAGCTCCTTGCGCGAGGGGGTAGCACGGGCGAACAGGGCCTGCAGCTGCTCTTCGGTTTTCGCGTGGGGCTGGGTGATAAAGCCACTGCGTTGCATGACGCGGCTCAAGTGGCTCTGAAAGTGCCCCACCTGCTCACGCGTCGGCGGTGTGGCTATAGACCCGGCACCGGCCGTAGACTCACCCGCGTGCTTGCGCCATGCCCGCCTGACCTCGTAGGACAGCACCTGTACCGCCTGGGACAGGTTCAAGATGCCGTAGTCAGGATTGGCAGGAATGCTGACCTGATGCGAGCACAAGCGAATCTCATCGTTGGTCAGGCCGTAGCGCTCGCGGCCGAACACCATCGCCACGGGACTGTTGCAAGCATCTTCCACCAGGTCCTTGGCCAGTTCATCCGGCTCGTCGTAGTGGGGCAGTGGCAGGCTACGCAGTCGCGCGCTGGCGCCGACCACCCGCACGCAGTCGCCAATGGCATCTTCCAGCCGCTCGACCACTCTTGCTCCCTCGATCACATCCAGCGCGCCCGCCGCCAAGCGGCTGGCTTCCTCGTCCGGAAAGGCACGGGGATTGACCAGCACCAGGTCCGTCAGGCCCATGGTCTTCATGGCGCGGGCGGCGGAGCCGATGTTGCCGGGATGATAGGTCTGGACGAGAACGATGCGGATATTGGAGAGCATTCGACAGCAAATCGCAGTAGAGACAGGGAGCGTCATTGTAGCCGCCAGCGGCCTGGCGGGGAATGAGCGGGCTTTCACGGTCTAGAGCGCTAGTGCGTTGGATGCGTGATGGCGGGCGTATCTGGGCTGCAATGCGGGCAAGACGACTATAGTGCCTCCGACGTGGGATGCACAGGCAGGTAGCCGTACTGAGTGTGTCGTGAAAAAGAGGCCGCATGTGCGGCCTCTTCTGGCGAACGTCAAGCGTATTGGGCGCGGTAGCTTTTGACGCTCCGAGAGAAAGTGACGAGCATGACCAGCATTAGACCCATCATTCCACCCAGGATCAGAGCCAGCGCTAGCACAAGCGATTTACCCGGACCATCGCTTGCCTTAGGACGGTAGGCAACATCGACGATCTCTGTGACAGTGATGTCGTCAGGCGTGACATTCTTTGCACGGAGCAAGGTGTTTTCTTGCTGAAGTTGATTGTAGGTGTCGATGAAAGGAGAGTCAGACTCCCGTGCTTCAAATGCCTCTATGCGGCGCTGATGCTGAAGTTGTTCCAGCTGCTTTTCAATCTGCCTAATGGCCGGGGAAGTCATAGGCTCATCTAGTCCCTGCGTGAGAACCTCTCGCTCAGCAGACAGGGCTTCTGTTCCTAGAAAGTAAAGTGGAAGATCGCTGCCGATACTCACATTGTCGTAGACGACTCGGTCTGGCGTATTGCCTCCTGCCATGGATAAAGGAGTGGTCGGTTGGTGGATGGAGAGGCGAGCAGCAATATCTTCAGCTTGTTCGAGAGTACGAATACGCTCCATGCGTGAAGAACGCTCAGCCGCTTGCTCCGCAGCAAGTTGATCCTGTAACTCTAGGTGCCGGATGTAGTGTTCTTCATTCATCCGTGTGACCGTGGCATCTAGCTCATCCTGGTAGGCCGCTAGATGCGCATTCATGGACACTTCATTAATGGCAATAGTGTTTTGAATGCTGCGCTCGACACGTTCAATAAGTACTCGCGTGTATTGATCTTGAGACCAAAGATAGTAATCGTTGAGTAGGGAGGCTCCGTCTACATCTTCGGGGTAGCTATAGCGAATTTCGCCTTGATCAGACGATGTGCTGTCCGCTGATGTGACTGATAACTGCCTAAAGCTTTCGCGCAGCTCGCTGGTGTCTTCTTCGGGAGCATTTTCGTTGCTCAGCATCCTTGCGTAGTCAGGATGCTGTGCGAGGAATGCACGAAAACGCTCAAAGCTACCTAGACGCACTTCAAGCTCTGTTTTTGCTTGAAGCGGAGTAATAGCAAAACCAGGAACATGGTTAATGACGTTGAGGCCATCGCTCGTCTGTGTATAACGCAATGTCGAGGTATACGTAGAAGTAGAGAACCACAGATAGATGCAGGCCAAGAGCATGCAAGTGACAACGCTGGCGGCTATCCAGCGCCATCCATTAAGAGTGATGATCGCAATATCACGTAGATCGATCTCATCGTTCTCAGCATGTCTTTGGTACTGATGAGGTGTCAGCGATGTCATAACTGAGGCCTCCAGACAGCTAGCCGGGCGGTAAGACCAATGAAGTGTGCAAACAGGACGGTCAGTTCCGTAAGCAAGACTTGCATTTCTGAAAGGTGGTTGGTGCACAGCAACACAATCGGAGCGATGGTTGCAATCAGCATGATAAAGGCCGTAATGAAGCGCCGCTCTTTGAAGGCGAGACAGCCAGGAAGTAGTAGCACCATAGGAGGTGATACTAGAGACTTTAGAGTTGACATAGCGTTTATGAGCCCTGCGTGAGCCGTTGAAGAGTGATCATTGCCACTTTTTTCGGGGCCGAATTTAGCAGGTTGAATGCCTGTTTGTAAGCCATCTAAACATTATTTTTCATGACGAGGCTCGCGTGCGTTTGTTTGTCGTTGAGACTGTATGGCGAGTGCCTGGCGATAGTTTGGGTCAGCTAGCGTTAACAGGCAGAGATTGAAGTGTATTAAAGAATTTCAAAATGTAACAAAATGTTTATATGTCTCGTATTTTTAGGATTTGGCATCAAGGCAGTGGGAGGCTGAAGACGAGGGCGCGCTGCCACAGCCTTGTTACGGAAACAACAAGGGAAATAATCAGTTGTGAGTTCTATTAAAGAGGCGCTATGCCCCCTGCGGTAAAAACGTGCTCTCACCGAATGTGCGTTGCAGTAGCTGGTTTTTAGACGGAGCGAGTGTCAAAGGAGGCAGTTGCTGTTACAAAATTGCATGGTTTGTGCTCCGCGGCAGCACGGATCGAGCATGCTTCTGAAGCGCTGCCGCCTAGTATAGGAAGCTACATCGACCTTCGCCATGTCTCCAGGGCGGCGATATGGCTGGGGCTGATGCCGCAGCAGCCGCCGATAAGGCGAGCGCCGCGTTCGAACCAGCGTATGGCGTAGTCCAGGTAGCCCTGGGGAGTGATCTGCCGATCCTGGGTCAGGGTGGCATTGGCCTGATGGGCTGCGGCAATGGGCGCGAAGCTGTTGGCGTAGGCGCCCAGCGGCAGCGAGCAGCGCAGGCGTCGCATGGCGTCACTGGCATCGATCAGAGCCTGCTCGATCACTTCTGGAATCGAGCAGTTGAAGAGAATGGCATCGGCACCGCCCTGGCAGAGTTGTGTGACGGCTTCTGCCACGCTCTCGCCGGAGCGCAGGCGCGCCACGTCGGTGATATCGTCCTGCAAGGTCAGGGCAAACCAGCGTGGTGCGTCGCTATTCGCCAATACCTCCTGGACGACAGCGATTTCTTCCAGGTTCGACAGCGTCTCGGCCAGCCACAGGTCCACGAAGGACTCTTGAGCGCGGTAAAGGTCCGTCAGCAGCGAGCGTGCACGATTGGCGTCAAACAGGTCCGGGCGGTAGCTGCCCATGACGGGGGGAAGGCAACCGGCGACCTGAGCGCGGCTGCTGGAGGTCTCGCCGGTCTGATCGGCCTGCCATTCGCTGATGGATCGCGCGGCTAGCCGGGCGGCTTGGGTGGCAAGGGCGATACCCTGCTCCTGGTAGCGTTCTTCGCCGAGATGGAAGGGCACGCAGGCGTAGCTGTTAACCGTGATGACACGGGCGCCAGCATCAAGAAAGTTGCGGTGGGCCTCGACCACACGATCAGGTGCCTCGATCAGCGCCTGGGCGCTCCACAGCGGTTGTGAAAAGGGCGCGCCGATACGTTTCAGCTCTCGCCCCATTCCGCCATCCAATAGCGTCAGTTCCATCGCTTGCCTACCTCGAAAAAGCCGGGACATAGTGAACCACGGCAGGGGTCGTTCGATAAGTGAAATGTCCTCAGCGTGGATATGAGGCGGATCGATGAAGAGGGCGATGGCAATGACACCTAAACGTCGGGCACGAAAAAGCCCTGCCGCAGGGGCAGGGCTTTTGCTTATGCTCTAGGGCTAGTGCGCTAGGGCTGGCACGCCAGAGGCAAGTGGTTCGTCGCCTCTGGGTGCGGGGCCGGGCAGGCTAGCCTGCCCGTGGGGGCACTTACATCATGCCGCCCATGCCACCCATTCCGCCCATGCCGCCCATGTCCGGAGCAGCGTCTTTCTCGTCCGGATCGTCGGCGATCATGGCTTCGGTGGTGATCAGCAGGCCAGCGACGGAACCAGCGGACTGCAGTGCAGTACGGGTCACCTTGGCCGGATCCAGCACACCCATGTCGAACAGGTCGCCGTACTCGCCGGTCTGGGCGTTGTAGCCGAAGTTGCCTTCACCGTCCTTGATGCGGTTGACGATGACGGAGGCTTCCTGGCCAGCGTTGGTGACGATCTGACGCAGCGGAGCTTCCATGGCGCGCAGGGCGATGGCGATACCGTGGGTCTGGTCTTCGTTGTCACCCTTGAGACCAGCGATCTTGGTCAGGATGCGGATCAGGGCAGTACCACCGCCAGGCACGACGCCTTCTTCGACGGCTGCACGAGTGGAGTGCAGGGCGTCTTCGACGCGAGCCTTCTTCTCTTTCATCTCGACTTCGGTGGCAGCACCGACGCGGATGACAGCAACACCGCCGGCCAGCTTGGCGACACGCTCCTGCAGCTTCTCGCGATCGTAGTCAGAGGAAGTCTCTTCGATCTGAGCGCGGATCTGGTTGACGCGAGCTTCGATGTCGCTGTCGTTGCCAGCACCATCGATGATGGTGGTGTTTTCCTTGGACATGGTCACGCGCTTGGCGGTGCCCAGGTGATCCAGGGTAGCCTGCTCGAGGTTCAGGCCGACTTCTTCGGAGATCACAGTGCCGTTGGTCAGGATAGCGATATCCTGCAGCATGGCCTTGCGACGGTCGCCGAAGCCAGGTGCCTTGGCTGCTGCCACCTTGACGATGCCGCGCATGGTGTTGACCACCAGCGTTGCCAGGGCTTCGCCTTCGATGTCTTCAGCGATAATGACCAGCGGCTTGCCAGCCTTGGCCACGGCTTCCAGAGTCGGCAGCAGTTCGCGGATGTTGGAGATCTTCTTGTCCACCAGCAGGATGAACGGATCTTCCAGTTCCACCGCCATGGTGTCCTGGTTGGTCACGAAGTACGGGCTCAGGTAGCCGCGGTCGAACTGCATACCCTCGACCACGTCCAGCTCGTCTTCGAAGCCGCGACCTTCATCGACAGTGATGACGCCTTCCTTGCCGACTTTCTCCATCGCTTCAGCGATGATCTCGCCGATGCGAGTGTCGCCGTTGGCGGAGATGGTGCCAACCTGAGCGATAGCCTTGGAGTCGGTGCAGGGCACGGACAGAGCCTGGATTTCCTTGACCGCCGCAACGACCGCCTGGTCGATACCGCGCTTCAGGTCCATCGGGTTCATGCCGGCAGTCACGCCTTTCAGGCCTTCGGCGACGATGGCCTGGGCCAGAACGGTAGCGGTGGTGGTGCCGTCACCAGCAACGTCGGAGGTCTTGGAAGCGACTTCCTTGACCATCTGCGCGCCCATGTTCTCGAACTTGTCCTTCAGTTCGATTTCCTTGGCGACGCTGACGCCGTCCTTGGTCACGGTCGGTGCGCCGAAGGACTTTTCCAGCACCACGTTGCGGCCTTTCGGGCCCAGGGTTGCCTTGACGGCGTTGGCCAGAACGTCAACACCACGCGCCATGCGCTTGCGGGCATCATCAGAGAACTTGACTTGTTTCGCTGCCATTTTCTGTACTTCCTTTGAATCTAAGCGTCAAAAGTGAACGTTGAAACGACCGAGTCAGTGGCGTGGGCTCAGCCCTCGACGACTGCCAGGATGTCGGACTCGCTCATGATCAGGACTTCCTCGCCGTCGATCTTCTGCTTCTCGACGCCAAAGCCATCCTTGAAGATCACGGTGTCGCCGACCTTCACGTCCAGAGGACGTACGTCGCCGCTCTCGAGAATCCGGCCGTTACCGACGGCGAGCACTTCGCCACGAGTCGGTTTTTCCTGGGCGTTGCCCGGAAGCACGATGCCGCCTGCGGTCTTCTGCTCTTCCTCAACGCGACGGATGACGACGCGATCGTGCAAGGGACGGATGTTCATTGCTCACGTTCTCCTGATGGTTTTGCTAGGCCGGGGCATCCACCCGCGGCGGTTCATTGTTCACTCTCGTCGTGACGCAGATCGCGGCGAGAGCTGGAGGTCATGGCCAGGCTGCCGATGAAAGTGGCAGGCCTTTGTCGGCCCTCCTGTCAAAGGCGAGGGAGCAACCCCCTCACCGAAGCTTGATGCTGATCTGGTAAGTGGGGCTGGTGAAGGGGCTTTCAAGGGCGAGGACGAAATTTTTTTCACACTCATGCGCCCCGTCAGCGCATCACGGCACAACCTTGGCGCAAACCTGGGCACGCCCACGGGCAATCTCCTCCCACAAGTGTGACGACAGCGGTGACGACAGCGGTGACGACAGGAAAACGACAGGGGTGATGAGGGGGATGATGAGATGGAGAGAGGGGACAACAAGAATAGCGAGAGGGCTGAGGAAAATGCTGGAGATAGTGCTGGAGGGAGCGCTGAGGATAGCGCCATGAAAAGGGGCGAAGACAGGGGCCGTTAAAGCCACTATCTCCGCCCCTGTTTCCGCCCCTGTCTCGGCCACTGTCTCCCGCAGGCTTAGCGTCGACGATCGTCCTTGCTGATAAATTCGCCTTCGATGGGGTCGCCGTCACCGTTGTCGGAGCCCTGTTGCTGCCGTTCCTGCTGCTGGCTGGTGCCAGCGTCCCGGCCAGAGGCTTGCTCCCAGCCATTGGCTGAACCGGCGCCGAAGTCAGGGCCTTGCGAGCCACCGTAGCCAAAGCTTGAGCCACCCATCTGGAAGCCCTTCATGCGAATGCCAACCTTGGCCAGCAGCTTGCCCAGCAAGCGACGAGCATCCGGGATCAGGCACATGAAGCCAAGGGCATCAGACAGAAAACCGGGGGCCATCAGCAGCGCACCGCCAAAGATCAAGGCAGCACCGGTCATCAGCTCCGAGGAGGGGATTTCGCCGCGGGCCATGCGCTCCTGAGCGCGGGCGAAGGTCGCCACACCCTCACGACGGATCAGATGCAGGCCGATAAAGCCGGTAGCCAGCACCAGGGCGAGGGTCGACAGCAGACCGATCTCACTGCCGACCGAAAACAGCACGGCGAAGTCGAGCAGGGCAAAAATGGTGAAGATAAGAAGGAAGGGCATGTCAGCTCCGCGTTGTGGTCTGTTGAGAAGATGGGGGTGAAAGGCGAAGAGTTCAAGCATCAACCTCTGGCGCTGATGCACAGTGCCCGACGGTCGCTCACACCGGCGTCCCCGTCACCGCGTGGTAGTGGTTAGTCAGTGGCTGTGAGCGTCTGGGGCGAGCCGCAGCTGTCACTGCATCGCAGTGGAATATTGTAGTTTGCGTTTTTGCGTGAGTGACGTGAAGTCGACTATCGACTCGGACGGATTGATTGGTGCGTCAATGGCTTATAGCGGGTATGCCATCGCCTGCAAACTAGCGTTTGGCGCGAGCCGGGTGTCGGAAGGTAGCGCCGCGCCGGGAAACTTGGCATGCTGCAACGCAATAACTGCTCGTTGTGCAGCGTTCCGGGTCCCCGATCCGTGGAGCACGCGTCGGCGAGCCACCGACCGGCCTGTCTGCCATGGCACGGCTGGTGCTTACCAGGGGAAACCGTATGCAGTTGGAAAATGCCGTCATTGCCATCACCGGTGGTGCTCGTGGCCTGGGGCTCTCCATGGCCCATCATCTGGGCAAGCTGGGTGCCCGGCCTGCACTGATCGACTTCGATAATGATCAACTCGACAAGGCCGTCAACGAGTTGGTGGACGCCGGTATCGATGCCCGCGGGTTCGTCGCCAATGTGGCGGACGAAGCGTCGGTCACGGAAGTCTTCGCCGACATTCGCCAGGGCATGGGCCCGCTGGATGGGCTGATCAACAATGCCGGCATCCTGCGCGATGGTCTGCTGGTCAAGGCTCGCGATGGCAAGGTAGAGAAGACGCTTGGGCTGGATGCCTGGCAGGCGGTCATCGACGTCAACCTTACCGGCGTGTTCCTGTGCGGACGGGCTGCCGCCGCTGCCATGATCGAAGACGGCCGTAACGGCGTTATCGTCAATATCTCCAGCATCTCGCGGGCCGGTAACATGGGGCAGAGCAACTACGCCGCCGCCAAGGCCGGTGTGGCTGCCTTGACCGTGACCTGGGGGCGTGAGCTGGCGCGCCACGGCCTGCGTGTGGCTGCCGTCGCTCCCGGGTTTATCGAAACCGAGATGACCGCGTCCATGCGTGAAGACATGCTGGACAAGCTGACGGCTGGAGTACCGGTACGCCGCTTGGGGGCTCCCGACGAGATCGCCAAGACCGTGGCCTTTATCTTCGACAATGACTACGTCAATGGCCGCGTGATCGAGGTAGACGGTGGTCTGCGCCTCTAAGCGTGGCCGGTCTTACTCTTACGTTTGGTGCCCATCAAGCACCCGCCACGTCCCGTGGCGGGTGCTTGCGCGATGAACGCTATTCTTGGTGACGCCGATCGTGACGCCAACAAGTCAGTCGGTGCTGATTTCGTCCTTGAGCCGCGCCACGGTGTTGGCGCCAATGCCTTTTACGCGAGTCAGGTCCTCTGCGCTGGTGTAGGGTCCATTGACCTGGCGGTCTTCGACGATGGCTTGCGCCTTGGTGGGCCCAATGCCCGGCAGCTCGGCCAGCAGCTCAACACTGGCCTCATTGACGTTGATGGGCGCAATGCTGGGGCCTTCCGCAGCGAAGGCCGGATGGGCCAGGCTGAGCCAGGCGACACTAAGCCAGGCCAGCGTCACGAGCGCGAGCCCATGGAACCCGCGACGATGGACAGTGCGGTGAGTGGTAGACGTGCGGTGATGGACAGACGGGTGGTCGTTGAATGTTGGCATGAGAGACGTCCTGTTGTTGTTGGAAATGGGCGGCCAAGCGCTGTGTGTCAGCAATAGCAGCAGCACCTGTGCCAGAAAGGCCGCGCCGTCGATCTTTTAGGTGTGCGCCAAGCCCTCCCGAGTGAACAGTCGTTGGCGTTGTCCTGGTGGCCGTCGGCTGTCTTCTCTCACCTTAGGGTTAGATAAGAAAACACTGTTATAAGAATATTCTTAATAAAATATCAGTCATCTATGAAGATCTGAGCCAGCCAAGCGGCAGCGCAGGTAGCGCCAAGGCTGATATACTGCGGCGATTTGGCGCCCTTTGCCTGCTGCGGGCTAGCCGGTAGCGAGCCTGGCTCAAGGCCCCAGTATTGCCCCCCCGTGCAAGGGCAGTACTCCCGGATCAGCAGGGCGCCAGCGCTTCGTTCACTTCTCGCCGGAGGCCGCCGTGACCCCCTCATCTCCCTTGATCATCGCCCTCGACTACCCCTCCATGGACGCCGCCCTGTGCATGGCAGACCGGCTGGATCCGGAACGCTGCCGCGTGAAGGTCGGCAAGGAGCTGTTTACCCGCAGCGGCCCAAGCGTGCTCGATGCCCTTCACGGTCGCGGCTTCGAGGTGTTTCTCGATCTCAAGTTCCACGATATTCCCAACACGGTGGCCGCAGCGGTGCAGGCGGCGGCAGAGCAAGGCGTGTGGATGGTCAACGTGCACGCCTGTGGCGGTCGTCGCATGATGGAAGCGGCCCGTGAGCGTCTTGAGCAGAACGGTCTGTCCACCCACCTGATCGCCGTGACGGTGCTGACCAGCATGACCGCCGATGAACTGGCGACCACCGGCGTGTCGTCGCCGCTGGACGAGCACGTGGAGCACCTGGCGAAGCTGGCCAAGGATAGCGGCATGGATGGCGTGGTGTGTTCTGCCCAGGAGGCCGCCCGTCTGAAGGCAGCTTGTGGCGACGATTTCCTGAAGGTTACGCCGGGCATCCGCCCGAGTTTTGCTCAGGCGGGGGATCAGCGGCGGATCATGACGCCCCGGCAGGCGATGGACGCGGGCAGTACCCATCTGGTGGTGGGGCGGCCCGTGACTCAGGCAGAAGATCCGATGGCCGCTCTTGCGGCGATCGAGGACGAGCTCAAGGGCTGACGCTCTGTTGTAGCGCTATTCGCCCTCGATGCCAGTGATCGGTTTGGTGGTGCCCCAGTTGCGGCAACGGGGGCACTGCCAGTGCAGGTGCTCCCCCGAGAACCCGCAGCGTCGGCAGCGATGCCGCGGCAACGCCTTCAGCAGCGGCTGGGTGTGTTGACGCAGTAGATCAAAGCGAGTGTCACCGGCGTCAGCGCCGCTGCGCTGGTAAAGCCCCATCAGATAGTCGACGCCGCCCAGGCTCGGCTCCTTCCTTAGCTGTTCGGTAATCAGCTCGATGGCTTCGTCATCGTTGCCACGCACCTGCCTGAGCGTCTGGGCCAGCAGCACGATGACACTGGTGCAGGGGTTGAGCTCCAGCAGGCGCCGCAAGTGCTCGATCAGGCCCTCGGGATCGTCCAGCAGCTGATAGGTGCGCTCCAGCGGCTCCAGCAGGGTGGGGATGAACACCACATCCTGCTGGGGAATGCGGTCAAGAAACTTCAGTGCCTGGCGGTATTGGCCGGTGTCGTGGCACAGCTTGGCATGCACGAGATTGGCGCGGATGCAGCGCTCGTCGATGGACAGCGCTTGCTTGAGGTGCTTGCGGGCGACCCCGTGGCTATTGGAGGTGCGGGCTATTTCCGCCAGCTCGCAATGCCAGTGGGCTGCCGCGCGGCGCAGGTCGTCGTGCTGGCGGGTCAGCTGCGGTACGGCAACCTCGATGGCGTTCTGCCACTCCCCTTCACGCTCGAACAGGTCCACCAGGAGCCGCTTGGCGTGGTGGCGAATCTCGGCGTGGGTGTCCTCCTTGACCAGGCCCTTGAGCAGCCGTTCGGCACGGTCATGCAGACCCAGGTGCAGGAAGTCGCGGGACAGCTCGAGCTGGACCCAGGCGCCCTGGTGGGCATCGAGGAACGGCCGGGCGAGCAGATTCTGGTGAATCTTGACCGCTCGGTCGGCCTCCCCGCGAGAGCGGAACAGGTTGCCCAGGGTGACATGGGTCTCGATGGTGTCGCTGTTCACTTCAAGCGCGGAGATAAACGTTTCGATGGCCCTGTCCTGCTGGTCGTTGAGCAGGTAGTTGAGGCCGACGAAATAGTCGCGATGCAGGCTGGGGGCAGGGCGTTGTTGCGGACGGCTTTCCCGCCGGCCGAGCGCCCAGCCAATGGCGAGGGCGACGACCAGCAGGCCCAGTAGCAGGAGATCCGGCATTCAGGGCAGTTCCTTCATCTCCTGCACTCGAAGGCGGTCGAGTTCCTTGCGCTGCTGCTGGTTGTGGCGCTGGGCGCGGGTGAGCAGCGTGCGCAGCCTGATGTAGACGCCGGTCATGGCGAGCATGCCGAGCAGGACGCCCACGGCCAGGGAGGCCAGCAGCCAGACGGACAGGGATGCCTCGGGCAGCTCGAACCAGATCAGGTTCAGCGGCAGGGCCTGTTGGTTATTGGTCGCGAACAGGATACCGATGATCAGTACCGCCAGCAGAATGATGGCCATGATCAGGCCTTTTAGCCAACGCATGTGTGACTTCCCGTAGTGAGACGAAGAGAGGTTGAGCCAGAGATAACGGAAAACGCTGGCGCGAGTGGGCCCAGACGTTGGTCGCTAGTATCCCAGCGCACGGCTGGCATCGACCTGTTCGCGCAACTCTTTTCCTGGCTTGAAGTGTGGCACGAACTTGCCTTCCAGCTCCACCGCTTCGCCGGTCTTGGGGTTGCGTCCTACCCGTGGCTCCCGATAGTGCAGAGAGAAACTGCCGAAGCCACGAATTTCGACGCGCCCGCCATCGGCCAGGGTGTCGGTGATGTCATCCAGAATGAGGCGCACCGCAGCCTCAACGTCCTTGATCGACAGCTCGGGCTGCCGCATGGAGATCTGCTCTATCAGTTCGGACTTTGTCATCGGTTATCTCCGTGAGTCCCATCTGGGTGATGAGCGCTGGTCAGGCCAGTGTCGAGGATTGCGTCGATCGCAGTCCCTTGTTTTTAGATAGCATACTTTTCAAGTGTTGATAAAACAACGCACTACATTGATCGACATTCGTGGCAGGCCCTTGCCCGGCATCACCTTTTTCGCCGCCGTGCGGCTGCCCGCCGTTGGTGCCTGCGCTATACTGGCGCCACACTTAACATCCCAGACGAGGTTCCCCTTGGATCAACCGTCTTCCGCGGCCTCCCAGCTCGAGGCCGAGCGCAAGCGCCTGCACTGGCACTCCCGTCGCGGCATGTGGGAGCTGGACCTTCTTTTGCTGCCGTTTCTGGAACACCGCTACGATGATCTTGATGAGGCCGACAAGGCCGCCTATCGCGACCTGATCACCGAGGAGGATCAGGACCTGTTTATATGGCTGATGCGTCGCGAGTGGCCGGAAGAGCCGACTCGCCGGCGTATCGTGCAGATGATCGTGGACTATGCAGAGACCACGGGTCACGGCCACAATCGGGGCCTCTGACCGACAGCATCTCGCCCATAGTGCAGTGGTGGTGGCGGTCAGTCTGATCGTCGCCATCGTCCTGCCTTCCCCGCTCGGGGGATATGTTGTTGCCTTGCTCGGTGCTGTGCTGATTCGCAGCGCCCGCCATCCTCTCCTCGGTCAGTTGCGCTGCCTGCCTGGGCCACAGGCCACGCCGGCCACGTCGCCTTCCGCTATTTCCGCCGGGACGTCCTTCGCGCTGCCTTCCACACTGTCTTCCCCGCTGTTTTCCAAACCGCCTGTGTCGAGGTTGCAGACGTACCTGAGCCCCTGTGGCTGCCTTGGACGATTTCCTGGTCGATGGCGTCGGTGGTGGCAAGGTGCCATGGCGTTTGTCGCTGGGCTGGCGTCCGTCTCAGTGCCTGTTCCCGGACACTGGCAGTGGCGTCCTGACGTCTGTCAGGACGGGCATGGGCCCGTCACCGCCTCAGAAGACAGTCACGCTCCCTGGCACGACATCGACCTCTATTGCATCAGTGTGGGTCATTACCTGATCGCCCTGCGCTGGCATGGCCGAATCCACTGGTTGTGGCATGACGCCGTGGACCCCGGTGAATGGTGGCAGCTCAAGCGTTACCTGCTGGGAATGGAGGCCTCGAACAAGGGGCGCCTGGCGAGCGAGCACGATCAATAATGCGACGAGCAACGCGACTCGTGAGAGGGCGGCGTTTGCGTACCGTAGCATGATGATGAGCGGGGGTAGCGGGCACCTAGAAGGGCAGGGTCAGCTGCTGACGCGCCTCTTGTGGCACCAGCCTGACGCCAACCCCAAGCAAGCGCACCGGTCGTTGTGCTCGTTGCCAGGCCTGGTCCAGCAGCTGCGCAAAGGTCGCGGGGTCAGGTTCCAGGCCGCGGGACTCCAGGGTGGTGGTGGTGAAGTCATCGAAGCGTACCTTCACGAACACGCCAGCCAGAGGCGGCCGACCGTTGCGGTCGATGCGCGCCTTGAGCTTTTCGCACAGCTCCACCAGTGCCAGCTGCGCGGCGCTCAAGTCGGGCAGGTCGCGTCCGTAGGTGCTTTCGACGCTGATCGACTTGCGTTCCCGCTCTACCTTGACCGGCCGCTCATCGATGCCGCGGGCCAGTTCGTACAGACGGCGGCCGAACTTGCCGAATTCGTCCAGCAGGCGATCAATGGGCTGGGCGCGCAGCTCTTCGCAGGTGGTAATACCCAGCGCATCCAGGCGCGCCCCGGTAGCCGGGCCCACGCCGTGCAGCTTGCGCACGGGCAAGGCCAGCACAAAGGACTCGACCTGGTCCGGGGGGATGACCGTCAGGCCGTCTGGCTTGTCCCAGTCGCTAGCGATCTTGGCGAGAAACTTCGACGGGGCAGCACCGACGGACACAGTGATACCGGTGCGGGCCAGGCACTGTTCCTTCAGCCAGCGGGCCATCCAGGTAGCGCTGCCCTTGAAGCCAGAGACATCCGTGACGTCTAGATACGCTTCGTCTAGCGATAGTGGCTCCACCAGCGGCGTCAGCTCGTGGAAGATGGCCTGGATCTGGCAGGAGACCTCGCGATACTTGTCGAAGTTGGGTGGCACCAGCGTGAGTTGAGGACACAGGCGCAGGGCGCGGGAAGTCGGCATGGCCGAATGGATGCCGAACTTGCGCGCCGGGTAGTTGCAGGTGGTAATGACGCCACGCCCCTCACGGGCGCCACCCACGGCCAGCGGGATATCCCGCAGGGCCGGGTTGTCGCGCATCTCGACGGCGGCGTAAAAGCAGTCGCAGTCGGCGTGAAGAATCTTGCGTACCGGTTCCGTCATGGTCTGGCCTGGCAGCGGCGCGGCGTCTAATCATCCATCCGAAAGGGTGAGGCGGGGCCTTGGCCTAGCTTAGCGTCAGCCTCAGTGTTAACCCAAGTGTTGACCCCAGCATTAACCGCAGCACCAACCTTCGCATTAACCTTCCTATTAACCTTTGTATTAACCCAGGGCCTGGCCGTTACCACCGCGAATGACACCGACCCCAACGCCCTCGATGTCCAGGCTGTCCCGCCGCAGGTCCAGGGTGATGGGAGCGAAGTCGGGGTTTTCCGCCTGCAGGGTGACGTGATGTCCGTCGCGCTGGAAACGCTTGACGGTCACCTCGTCCTCGAGGCGTGCCACCACGATCTGGCCGTTGCGAATGCGTTCAGTACGATGCACGGCGAGCAGGTCGCCCTCCAGAATGCCAACGTCCTTCATCGACAGGCCGCGCACGCGCAGCAGGTAGTCGGCACGCGGTGTGAAGTAGTCAGGCGGCAGCGGGCAGTAACGATCGATATGCTCTGCCGCCAGGATGGGGCTACCCGCGGCGACTTCACCGATGATCGGCAGGCCCTGGACGGGACTGGTGTCCTGGGGCGCATCGTTGGCGGCGGTGGTGTCGGCGTCCTGGGCTGGCAGACGAATGCCTCGCGAGGTGCCGCGAATCACCCGGATGGCGCCCTTGCGTTCCAGCGCGCGCAGGTGCTCTTCAGCGGCGTTGGGGGAGCGAAAGCCCAGTGCGCGTGAGATCTCCGCACGGGTCGGCGGGTACCCCAGCTCGTTCATGGTCTTGACGATAAAGTCATAGACGTTTTGCTGGCGAGGGGTCAGGGGACGTGTCATGCGGCCTCCCACGGGCGGCGGTGAGTCAGGACGGCAGCGGCAGGGTAGCCCCAGCGTGCTGCCAGACAGCGGGTACCTTCAGCACCCTTGGTGAAGTGTACAGTATGGATGCCTATCCAGTAAAACGGTGATCTGCCTCGAATTTCGCGTTCGGGGTGAGAGGCGTCGTGGCAGTGGTATGAGCGGTCTGATGCACACGTTTCAAACACCGTCTGCGATGGTTGATTGTGCGTAGAGAGCGCCTCCCTTACACTCCGGCTAACATTCAAACAATTGTTTCCAACTGCCCTGACTGACTGGACGGAGCCCGCGAATGGCCCAGACCGATACAGTGACTCGCATTCTGGACACCGCCGAGGTCCTCTTCGCTGAACGAGGTTTCGCGGAAACGTCGCTGCGCAACATTACCGGCAAGGCCAAGGTCAACCTGGCCGCCGTCAACTACCACTTTGGCTCCAAGAAGGCGCTGATCCAGGCGGTCTTCTCGCGCTACCTGGACCCGTTCTCCGACCGCTTCCACGCGGCCATCGATGAGTTGGAACGTGGATACGGCAGCAAGGTCATCCCGCTGGAAGTGCTGCTGGAGACCATGGCCAGAACAGTGCTGGAAGTCCCGGCGGAGCGTCATAGCCTGAAGGTCTTCATGCGCCTGCTGGGTTTGGCCTACAGCCAGGCCCAGGGGCACCTGCGCCGCTATATCCAGGACCAGTACGGCACCGTGTTTACCCGCTTTGTGGCGTTGGTGCGCAAGGCGACCCCGGAGCTGCCGGATTCCGAACGGTTCTGGCGCCTGCATTTTGTTCTGGGTACCGTCATCTTCACCCTGTCTGGCCTCGATGCCTTGCGCGACATCGCCGAGAAGGACTACGAAGAGCACGTGTCGGTGCGTGACCTGGCACGCCGGATGCGGCCAGTGGTGGTAGCGGCCATGAAGGCTCCCTTGCCGGAGCCGCCGCAGGCCAGTTCTCAGGCCTGAAGCCATAGCCCGAAACGAGAGCCCGAAACTAGAGCCCGAAACTAGACCCAAAACCAGGCCCGACACCAAAGCCGCATCGGAACCACCCGGGCGGTGACGCGTCGAACAGGCAACACGGCAGGCATAGCTGCAGCGTAAACAAACAGGGAGAGACGATGCAGACACCGCGACTTGAAGCATTGCCGCCCGCCGATAGCGTGTGGGTGGAGGTCGACACCTCCACCCAGCAATTGACCCTATGGCGGGGCAAGCAGCCGGATTGGCAGTGCCTGGTGTCGACCGGCGTTGCCGGTACTGGCCAGCAAGAGGGCAGCGGCCAGACGCCGCTGGGCTGGCACTACATTCGCGCTGCTATTGGGGATGGAGAGCCAGTAGGTACCGTCTTTCGTGGGCGCCGGCCAACCGGAGAGGTGTTCGACGCCGAGCTGGGCCGTGACAACCCCGAGCGGGACTGGATACTGACGCGCATTTTATGGCTGTGCGGCCTGGAACGGGGCGTCAATCGCGGCGGTAACGTCGACTCTCAGCGGCGCTACATCTACTTCCATGGCACTCCACCGGACAAGCCCATGGGCGTGGCCGACTCCCACGGATGCGTTCGGCTGTGGGACGACGACCTGCTGAAGCTGTTCGATCAGGCGCCCCCTGGGACTCCGGTGTGGCTGCATGATTAAGGTATCCGTTCAAGAGGTCTGTCAGACTGCCATTACCGGCCTGAGCTGATAGCTCTTAGGTTGGGCTTAACGACATCCTCGACGCGTGGTGCCTGGATGATAGCCCGTTACACCACATTGCCCAATTGGAAGATGGGCAGATACATCGCCAGCACCAGGCCGCCGACCACCACCCCCAGCACCACGATGATCAGCGGCTCCAGCAGGCTGGTCAGCGTATCGACCCGGTCATCTACCTCGCGCTCGTAGTGGTCGGCCACCCGGCTTAGCATGCCATCCAGGGCGCCGGCTTCTTCGCCGATAGCCACCATCTGCAAGGCCAGTGACGGAAAGCGCTGTGTTCGCCGCATCGCCAGGTGCAGCCGCTGGCCGCTGGCGACATCGGCCTGCAGGGCCAACACCGCCCGGCGATAGACATCGTTGCCGCAGGCGCCGGCGGCGGTCCTCAGTGCGGTTACTAGCGGTACCCCTGCCGCAAAGGCGGTGGCAAGGGTGCGGCAGAAGCGCGCCACCGCCGCGTGATCCAGAATCGTCCCCACCACCGGCAACCGCAGCGACAGGGCGTGAAGCTTGAGACGAGCCGCCTGGGACTTCGCCACCCGCCAACGAACCGTCGCGACCAGGGTAAACAGGCTTCCCAGCGTGACCAGCCACCAGCGTTGAGCAAACTCCGACAGCAGAATGGTCCACTGGGTCATGGCAGGCAGGCTCGCGCCTACTCCGTCGAACATCTGCTCGAATTGGGGCACCACCTTGATCAGCAGGATCGCGCTGACCGCTATACCCACCGCCACCACCGTGGCGGGATACCAGAGCGCCTTGCGCACGCGACCCTTCAGCAGCTCGCGTTTCTCCAGGTGATTGGCCAGGCGATCCAGCATCTGGTCCAGGGTGCCCGACTGTTCGCCTGCCGCAACCAGATTGACGTACAGGCTGTCGAAGGCGGCTCCCTGTCGCGACAGCGCCTGCGCCAGGCTGGCACCGGCGCTGACATCCATGCCCAGGGCCTGCACGATCAACCGCATGGCGGGGTTGGATAGGCTGTCGGACAGCACCCGAAAGGCCTCCAGTAGCGGTACACCGGCGGTCAGCAGGGTGGCCAGCTGGCGGGAGAACAGCATCAGGTCCCTGGGCTTGATCTGTCGTTGGTAGCGGACCAACTTGCCGGCGGGTTTGAGCTTACGCGGCGTGATGCCCAGCAGGTGTAGTTGACGCTGCGCATCGGGTCGCTTCGATGCCAGCAGCATGCCGGTGCAGGCCAGGCCCTGACGGTCTTCTCCCTTCCACTTCCAGCAGAGCTGTCGTTGCTGCGCGGCCCTTGATCGCCCAGCCGTATCTGCTCGAGCACCTGAGCGCACATCAGGCCTGACACCCGGGCCGCCGATGGGGTGATGAAAAGCGTCGACAGTAGGGGGAGGTGAAGTAGCGCGTTCCCTGCCGGTGGGCAGGCCGGCGATCAGGCGGGTGCCATCATCCGCTCCGCTGTGATTATCTCCATGTCCAGCACCGGAACCAGGACCAGAACCAGAGCCAGGACGAGGATCAGAACCGGGACCGTCGCCATTGGACGGGCGGTGATCCCGGTACACAGGCGAGGAAGAGGGAGAGGACGAACGGTCGCGGAAGGGCATGTGGCTGCATCTCGCATCAAGAGTTAGAGGAAGAACGAAAGCCGCTACGCCGTGGTGATACGGCAGACCTCCGTCAGGCTGGTGACGCCTTCCATCACCCGTTCCAGGCCACTGCGGCGCAGATTGGGAAAGCCCTGGCTGCGGGCGAGGGTATCGAATTCGTCGGCGCTACCGCCGCTGAGAATCAGTCGGCGCATGTGCTCGTCCACCGGCACGACCTCGAACAGCCCCACACGACCCTTGTAGCCCTGGGTGCACTGGCGGCAGCCGACGGCGTCATAGAAGCTGCCCTGCTGGGCCTGTAGCGGACTCAGCCCGTGATGGATGAGCACATCCTCAGGCAGCTGTACCGGTGCCTTGCAGTGGGGGCACAAGCGCCTTGCCAGACGCTGGGCCACGATAAGGGTGACCGCACTGGCAATATTGAAGGATTCGATCCCCATGTTGGCGAGCCGCGAGAGCGTGTCGGCGGCGGAGTTGGTGTGCAGCGTCGACAGCACCAGGTGGCCGGTCTGGGCTGCCTTGATCGCGATTTCGGCGGTTTCCCGATCGCGAACTTCTCCCACCATCACCACGTCCGGGTCCTGGCGCAGAAAAGCCCGCAGGGTGTGGGCGAAGTCCAGCCCGATACGCGGTGCTACATTGACCTGATTGACCCCAGGCAGCTTGATCTCCACCGGATCTTCTGCGGTGCAGATATTGCGCTCGGTGCTGTTGAGCAAGTGGATGCCCGTGTACAGAGTGACCGTCTTGCCGCTGCCAGTGGGGCCGGTCACCAGGATCATCCCCTGAGGGCTCGCCAGGGCCGTCTCGAACAGCTTTCGCTGGCTGGGTGAAAAGCCGAGCTGTTCAATCCCGATACGGGCGGTAGCCGAGGCCAGCAGGCGCAGCACCAGCTTCTCGCCATACACCGTAGGCAAGGAGTTGACGCGAAAATCGATATCCTCGCCGTCGTCCAGTTGGACCTTGATGGTGCCATCCTGCGGGAGGCGCCGTTCGGAGATATCCATGCGCGCCATGACCTTCAAGCGTGAGGCGATGCGGCTGCGCAGGTTGAACGGCGGCTGAGCGACTTCATGGAGCAGCCCATCAATGCGAAAGCGAACGCGAAAGCGGTCCTCGAAGGGCTCGAAATGGATATCCGAGGCGCGCTTTCTGACCGCGTCACGCAGGATGGTATTGACGAACTTCACCACCGGGGCATCGTCTGCCTGGCTGGTGAGGCTAGCCGTCTGGCCGCTGCTAAGGTCCTCGTCGAGCTCACTGTCGTCTGCTGCTACCCGGCGCGGCTCCGCCCGGTTGAAACGCTCACCGCGACTCTGGCCCTGCGCTGCAACGGATTGGCTGCGGCTTGGTGGCGCCTCAGGGCCCAGTTCGCCAATCGCATCGGCAATATCCTCGGCATTGGCCTCACCCAGGTAGGCGTCCAGTAGCAGGGAGAGCTTGTCCATGGGCGCCAGGGCGGGTTTTAGTGGCTTGCCCACCACGAACTGCAGCTCACCCAAGCGAGCGAGCGTGGACGGGTAGGGCACGGCCACGTGCAGATGGTCGTCATCCAGGACCAGGGGCAGTACCTGGTGTTCTCGCAATAACGCCTGGGGGAAGTGGCTGAGGGGCGGCAGCTGCTCCGCCACCACCGTACTCAAATCGGTAAAGTCGAGGCTGTACTCCTCCGCCGCTGCGCGAGTCGCGGGACCGGGTTCGACGCGTCCCGTCTCGACAAGATGGCGCAGCAGCGTGCTGCCTTGGGCCAGGGCGTCGTGCTCGGCGCGTAGCGCCTCCAGCGGTGGCAGCAGGCCCAGGGCCACCAGACGTTGCCCCAGGCCGCTGTGTGGCCCCTGGGCGTGTCTGTCCCCCACAGTTTGATCAAACGGCACAATGGTTCCTCTGCGAGCTAGTATCCAGCGTCGACAATAGCGCCAGTTTACGCCTCAGCGAGTGGTCAATTGCGCCGCAGCGCGTGTTTTGCGCTAGCAACCCGACGCATATCAAGGTTTCAGCGCGCTCAGGCCTGCGCGGCACGAGGTCCGGCGTACTATCCCGATATTCCCCGCCGCACCTCCCGGTCCGGCGATACGTCAAGTCCCACTGAGGAGAGAGTCGTCATGGACGCACACCATCCGTCACACGCGGCGACAGCGTGCACTGAAGTCCGTATTGCGAGTGCCATGCAAAAGCCCACCACCACGGCTTCGGCTGCCGAACCACGCGCCGCGACGCAGACACAGCCGACACAGCGGCAAGGGCAGGGTGGCTTTACCTTGATCGAATTGCTGGTGGTCGTGGCCATCATTGGCCTGCTGTCCGCCATCGCGATACCGCAGTACACCAACTTTCAAAAGCGAGCGGCGGTGAATGCCTGCAAGGAGGAGCTCGCGGCCGCACGAACGGCGCTATCGATAGACGGAACCCTTGCGGAGGTGGACGTGGCTAACACGGGGCTGAAGGACGCCTATTCCTGGTCAGCCTGTCTGGACACCAGTGTGAAGTACACGGCAGGCGTACAAGGAACCGGCGGCACGGCGGATAAGGACGGTGAGCTATACGCAACCCCCTCCTCAGAGAAATTCAAGACGGAAGCGGTGAAGTTGATCATTCCTCCCGTTATGGATGTTGATGACGCCCTCGGCAGTTAAGCGTCAATAACGCAGCAAACGCCAAAGGGTCGCTAATGTCCGACAGATCCACTGAAGAAAATCGTTTACCGTCGGATTTTCCGGCGATTGTGCATCACGGTGGCGCCGACGGCGTCACCGGGAGCTGCCACAGGCTCCAGATCACCCCACACCAGGCCATTTTGATCGACTGCGGGCTGTTTCAGGGCAGCGAACTGAAAGGGCAGAGCAGCTTCGAGCGCCACCAGATCGAGTTTTCCGTCGAAGATGTCGTCGCGCTGGTGGTTACCCACGTGCATATCGACCATATCGGGCGCCTTCCTTATCTTCTGGCCGCCGGCTTCACAGGCCCCATAATTTGTACCCCGCCCAGTGCCAAGCTACTACCGCTGGTAATTGAAGATGCACTGAAAATTGGCTTTACCCGAGATAGAAGACTCATCGAGCGGTTTCTTGATAGAGTCGAGATGCATCTTGAGCCAAGTCCTTATGGTGTCTGGAAAAGTTTCATAGACGAAGAGCAAGTCAAGGTCAAGGTGCGTCTCCAGAACGCGGGGCATATACTCGGTTCTGCATACGTTGAAATTGATGTTGAGGACCAGCGCGCCAGTCTGGATAATCGCTACGTCTTTTCGGGGGACCTGGGGCCGCCCGACACTCCGCTGTTGCCGGACCCCACCCCATTGGAAAAAGCCGACGTCCTGGTGCTGGAAAGCACCTATGGGGATCGTCGGCATGAAGGCCGCAGGACGCGGCGCGCACAGCTCAAGGAAATGATTTATCGTGCACAGCGCGAGGGCGGTAGCGTGGTCATTCCGGCCTTCAGCATAGGCCGCACGCAAGAGCTCCTCTACGAGATAGAGGCCCTGCTGCACGACCTGCCGGGCCAGCACGAGGCAGAAAGCCCAGGCCCCGAGCCCAGCGAAACGCCTCCGATACCCATGGTGGTGGTTGACTCACCACTGGCCGCCAGGTTTACCAAGGTTTACCGCGAGCTAAAGCCCTGGTGGGACAGTGAAGCGAAGCAGCGACTGGAAGACGGCCGCCACCCCCTAAGCTTCGATGGCCTTGTGACCATCGACAGCCACGATGACCACCTCGCCATGGTGGAACAGCTGGCTGAGACGAACACCAGCGCCATTGTGATCGCCGCCAGCGGCATGGCCACCGGAGGTCGCGTCGTCAACTATCTCACGCGACTGCTCCCAGACCCCAGACACACCGTGCTTTTCGTCGGCTACCAAGCCGAAGGCACCCCAGGGCGAGACATCCAGCGGGCTAAGAAAGGCAGCCACGTCCGGATCGAAGACAAAAAAGTCGCCGTCAACGCCACGATCAAGACGATCTCAGGCTTTTCTGCCCATGCAGACCAACAAGACCTGCTGAACTTCGTGCGAAGCGCCAAGGAACCGGTAGGGGAGGTGAGGTTGGTGCATGGGAGTGAGGGGGCGAGGAAGATCTTGATAAGAAATCTCAATGCTTAGATGTCGGGATTTACGTGGCTTCCCAATATTATCTGTAAAGCAAGTGCTAAAAGGAATGGAATGGTTATGTCAAATGCAAAAAATAGCTTGCTTAACAAGCTGAAGTCTAGCGAAGCTATCATCGGCATCGTCGGGCTTGGCTACGTCGGCTTACCCCTAATGCTGCGTTACAATGATGTAGGTTGCCGGGTCTTAGGGTTTGATATTGACTCAGAAAAAGTTGGAAAGTTAAATTCTGGAAAAAGTTATATTGAGCACATACCATCAGAGAAAATCACGAAGGCACAATCCACAGGCTTCGAAGCGACGACAACCTTTGAGCGAATAAGTGAAGTTGACGCGATTATTCTTTGCGTCCCGACTCCTTTAAATAAACATCGTGAGCCGGATATGAGCTTCGTGATTGATACAGCCGAAGTTATTAAACCCTTCTTGAGAGCTGGTCAGATAATATCCCTTGAAAGCACTACTTACCCTGGTACTACTGAGGAGGAATTGCTACCTAGAATTCGGGAAACTGGGTTGACAGTAGGGGAAGAAATTTTCTTAATTTACTCACCTGAGCGAGAGGATCCCGGTAATCTAAATTTTGAGACAAGAACCATTCCAAAAATAGTTGGAGGGTGTACAGAGAGTTGCAAAGATGTGGGTGTTGCATTGTACCTGAAAGCAATAGACGAGGTAGTTCCAGTCAGCTCTACTAAAGTCGCAGAGATGACTAAGCTTCTCGAGAACATCCACAGAGCTGTCAATATAGGGCTTGTGAATGAAATGAAGGTTGTAGCTGATCGGATGGGCATCGATATTTTTGAAGTCGTAGAGGCTGCAGCTACCAAACCATTTGGCTTTACGCCTTACTATCCTGGCCCCGGGTTGGGGGGACATTGTATACCAATTGATCCTTTTTATCTTACTTGGAAAGCAAGAGAATATGGGCTCCATACTCGTTTCATTGAACTGTCCGGGGAGGTGAATAGAGCAATGCCTGAATACGTTGTTGGTAAGTTGATAGAAGGACTAAATGAGAGAGGAAAGGCACTTAAAGGAAGTAAAATATTAGTGCTTGGCATCGCGTACAAAAAAAACGTAGATGATATGCGAGAATCTCCTTCCGTTGAAATTATGGAAATTATCGAGAGCAAAGGGGCGAAAGTCGCATATTCTGATCCACACGTACCGACTTTCCCTCAAATGCGAGAACACCATTTCGATCTCACAAGTGAAGATATCGGCCCCAGTAGCCTTAAAAGTTATGATGCCATAATTATAGCAACTGATCACGATAAGTTTGACTACGACATGATAGGAAAAAATGCAGCTTTAATCGTCGATAGCCGTGGAAAATATCGCGATTCGCAACACAATGTCATTAAGGCTTAAAGCTGAAGGGGGAACTATGAAAAATTTCGCGATGATTGGTGCTGCCGGTTATATAGCCCCTAGGCACTTGAAAGCCATAAACGATACTGGCAACAACCTGATTGCTGCTCTGGATGTGAATGACTCTGTGGGGATATTAGATAGCTATTTTCCTAATACAGATTTTTTTACAGAGTTTGAGCGCTTTGACCGGCACATTGATCGCCTTAGGCGAGACAGTCGAAATGCACAAGCCGAATACATAGCCATCTGCTCTCCAAACTACCTACACGATGCGCATATACGATTTTCACTTCGTTCTGGTGCAGACGCTATATGTGAAAAACCTCTAGTTCTAACACCTGACAATATTGAAGAGTTAAAGACAGTAGAAGCAGAGACTGGTCATAGAGTAAATACAATCCTACAACTTAGGCTACACCCCTCAATAATCGCGCTCCGTGACAGAGTAGCGAGAACTGATCTTCCGACTAAGCACGATGTAGAGTTAACTTATATTACATCACGTGGAAGTTGGTATTTGGAGTCTTGGAAGGGTGATACTAAAAAGTCAGGTGGCATAGCAACGAACATCGGTGTGCACTTCTATGACATGTTACATTTTGTCTTTGGTGAGGTGCAAAAAAATGTAGTTCATTACGTATCAGCCACTAAGGCGGCTGGATATCTGGAGTATACTAACGCTCGTGTTCGGTGGTTTCTTTCGATAGATATAGATGATGTACCTGCAGAAATAAGAAAAGCCGGACAGCGAACCTACAGATCAATCACCTGTGATGGTGATGAAATTGAATTTTCTGGTGGTTTTACGGACTTACATACACGTAGCTACGAAGAAATTCTTAACGGAAATGGATTTGGGTTGGATGATAACTGGGTTGCGATTGACACAGTGACCAATATTCGCAATGCAATACCAAAAGGACTAATAGGTGATTATCACCCATTCTTGAAAGGTCAGACAGTATGAGCGTGATGATCCACGCCTCCGCAATTGTAGATGAAGGGGCTGTAATAGGAGATGATTCTCGCATATGGCATTTTGTGCATGTAAGTGGTGGCGCTAGAATTGGCTGTAGCGTCTCACTTGGGCAAGGTGTTTATGTAGGGAATAAGGTTGTAATCGGTGATAAATGTAAAGTACAGAATAACGTATCAGTCTATGATAATGTCACTCTGGAAGAAGGGGTCTTTTGTGGTCCCAGCATGGTATTCACAAATGTCTATAACCCTCGGTCGCTGATTGATCGAAAGAGCGAATACCTTGCTACTGTGATCAAGAAAGGCGCCACTCTTGGTGCGAATTGCACGATTGTGTGTGGTATCACTATTGGCGAATTTGCATTTATAGGAGCTGGTGCTGTTGTCAATAAAAATGTAGCTGCTTTCGCATTGATGGTTGGTGTTCCAGCAAAACAGATTGGTTGGATGAGCGCACACGGGGATAAGTTAGATTTGCCCGTTTATGGACAAGGCGAGGCAGTATGCCCCTCGACAGGTGATAGGTATGTACTAAAAGGAATGGAAATTGAAAGGATAGTGGAATGATCCCATTTATAGACCTTGAAAGTCAGCAAGCACTAATTAAATCTGAAATTGATACTGCTATACAGCGCGTCCTGTACCACGGCAAGTACATTTTAGGACCGGAAGTTTATGAGCTAGAAGAAAGGTTAGCGGATTATACAGGAGCAAAGTACTGTATTACCTGTGCTAACGGTACCGATGCCCTACAAATTGCACAGATGGCACTCGGGATAGGTGCTGGCGATGAGGTGATTACGCCAGGCTTCACTTATATTGCTACAGCAGAAACTGTGGCGCTTCTAGGCGCAAAGCCAGTGTATGTTGATATCAATCCTCGGACCTTGAATATTGACCCTTGGGAAATTGAATCAGCTATTACACCACAAACTAAAGCAATAATACCAGTTTCATTATATGGACAATGTGCTGACTTTGACAGCATTAACAAGATTGCTGATCGGTATGGTATTCCAGTAATTGAAGATGCAGCGCAAAGCTTTGGAGCAAAATATAAAGGAAATAGGTCCTGTAATCTTTCTACCATAGCTACAACAAGCTTTTTCCCTAGCAAACCTCTCGGTTGCTACGGTGATGGAGGTGCTATATTCACGAATGACGAAGAACTAGCTAGAATAATGAGGCAAATTGCGCGCCATGGGCAAGACCGCCGCTATCATCATGTTAGGGTTGGGGTTAATAGTCGACTAGATACTATACAAGCTGCGATATTGTTGGCAAAGCTTGATATATTTGATAATGAATTGTGTCTGCGAGAAAAGGTGGCAGATGTTTATAATGATTGCATTCAAAGCAGCAGTAGCATCATAGGTCCATTTGTAGAGCCACATAGTAAGAGCGCTTGGGCACAATACACAATTCGAGTCCGTGATCGGGACAAGTTGCAGAAAGTATTACTGGACGCTGAAATTCCCACAGCTATTCACTATCCCATTCCTCTAAACAAACAGCCAGCAGTTTCAGACATAAATTCGAAATTGCAACAGGGAGACCGTGCTTCTGAGGAAGTTATCTCTCTACCTATGCACCCATATTTAGGAAGAAACACTCAGAACCTTATATGCAGAATCTTAAGCTGCTATTAGGTTCTGTAATGAAGAGGCGTAATCTTTTTGAAGACGTTATACATTTTAACCAGTTCATATCCATATCCGCCGGGCGAGCAATTTATCGAAGACGAGGCGTGCTACTGGAAGAACCTTAATTATGATAGAGTCGTACTTTTACCGGCGCTAACGTCAGGCAAGCCCAGACAACTGCCAGACGATATTGAGTTAGACCTATCTCTGAGTCAGTCTAATAAGTTCCTTAAAGCTTTTTGGCTATTTCCAGCTTTGGTTAGTAGTATCTTTTTTAAAGAATGCAAGTGGATATTTAGGAAGAAAGGACTTGACTTTAATGCATTGTATCTAGCTCTGAAAGAAGTTGCTGCGTTAAAGAGAGCTAGCGTGAAGCTGCGCAATATACTACGTAAAGATGACTCCTCATCTGTTTTTTATTGTTATTGGAATAACTATTATAGTTATGCAGCCTGCGAGTTAAAAAACAAGCTCTCTCGAATTAAAGTTGTTAGTAGGACTCATCGATATGATCTGTACGAGAGTCAAAGCTCGTCCGGATATCTACCTCTTAAAAGGCAATATGCTAAAAATTTCGACAAGATATTCTTTCTCTCTGCTGAGGGTAAACAATATTTTGAAGAGAGGTATGGCATTGAAAGTTCTAGTGCAGAAGTCTCTCCTCTTGGGGTGCCTATACCGAAAGTTGAATCAGCGGGAAGTAATGATGGCGAATTTCATGTGGTTTCGCTTTCGTTTTGTGCACCAATTAAGAGAATTGATAAAATCATTGATGCTATAGCCCTTTTTGCCGAAAATAATACTGATGTTAAAGTTCGCTGGACTCATATCGGTGGGGGGAGTTTACTCGAAATGCTAAAGGAGCTAGCCGTGTCGCGCCTGGGAAAGGCAAATAATGTCTCTTTCGAATTTGCAGGCATGATGGAAAATAGGCTGGCGAAGGACTTTTTTGTCTCTAACCCAGTGGATGTTTTTGTTAACTCAAGCGAGTCTGAGGGTATACCAGTCTCGATTATGGAAGCAATGAGTACTGGAATACCAGCGATTGCGCCTAATATAGGCGGTATTGCGTTCCTTATAGATGAATATAATGGAGTATTACTAAGCGATTCTCCTGATGCGAATGAAATATCCCTAGCATTTGAACACGTTTTTTACCACGAAGGTATAGACACTCTAAGAAGACGGGCCCGAGAAAAAATTCAAAATGAATATTCTGCGGAAATTAACTATGCAAGATTTGTCGATACATTGAATAATCTATAGTAACTATATGAAGAATGCACTGCAATCGTTAGGCTTCAAGGGTTTTATTCGAAATGTAGGCGCCACATTTGTTAGGCAAGTAGGCTCTGGCTTGATTCAGCTAGCTACTGTGGCCCTCATAGCTAAAGCTTTTGGTGCGCAAGGTAATGGAATTTATTCGGTAGCTTTGTTACTACCATTGACACTAGCTTCACTTTTGAACCTCGGCCTCTCCCCTGCAAACGTTTATTATCTTGGGGCGGGAAAGGTTAGTGCATTAACGGCCTGGCGCAAGACTATGTCTGCGTATATGGTTATCGTTACTATAGGGCTGTTGTTTGGTAGCAGCCTCATTCTGATATTTAGAGATACTCTGTTTCCAGGAGTACAGCCTTTTATTCTGTGGATTGCGCTCACAATATTTCCTTTCCTACTTTTATTGAATTTTGTTTCTAGTTTTTTTCAAGGTATGCAGCAGTTCAAGAGTTTTAATATTATCTTGCTGTTGCAGCCCCTTATTACACTTTCCGGAGTCTGTACGGTCTTACTCCTTGATGTTAAGAGCGTAGGCGCACTACTGATATCTTATTTAATAGGAGTCGCGTCAACATTGTTAGTATCTCTTGTGTTGGTAAGAAAGTTATTAACTGGAGGTCAGGATGAATTAGAAAGCTACCTAAAGAGCTCTATGTTGTATGGGTTGAAGGCCCATTTAAGTAATGTAATAACTTTTATCAATTATAAATCTGATGTGTTTTTAGTTAATTTCATAGTGGGACCGGTCGGGGCAGGGGTTTATGTTGTTGCTGTGCAATTTGCTGAGCGTCTCTGGATTCTGTCAACAGCGGTGAGTACAGTGCTTTTACCACGACTTTCAGAACTATCCAGAGAAGAAGACAAAATGCATTATGTGACACCACTCGTTTGTCGCTGGGTTATCATGTTAACTTTGTTCGGTTCCATTTTGCTGTTAGCGATTGTTACGCCGATTATTGATATTGTTTTTACAGATGAGTTTGATAATGTGGTTAATATTTTAATTTTTTTATTGCCTGGTATAGTCCTATGGTCGGGGGGACGGGTATTGTCCAACGATATTGCTGCTCGCGGAAAGCCGGAGCTGAATTTGTACGTATCAATTATTGTTCTTGTTACTAACATTCTTCTGAATATATTACTTATTCCACAGTTCGGTCTGATTGGGGCTGCTACAGCAACTTCAATTGCGTATGTATTGGATTTCTTAATTAAGTTGAAAATCTATAGTGTATTGGTGAGATGTGGTATGCTTGAGCCAGTTGTAGTTAAATTTGAAGATATACGAAATATTGCAAAAATAGTAAATTTAAAATAGACATCCAGTTAGATTAAGTGGTTTAAAACAGTAGCATTAAAGCTTATTAAGTTTTTTAAAGCTTCAATATGCCTACTTATGGTTAAATGACATTGCAGATAACTTAATCTGAATTTGACAATTGTGGCATCACATTAATTCTCTAGGTGTGGTGACTCCTTGGTTTTTGCACACCCTACGCCGCTAACGCCGGGTGTGCTTGGGGTGCCACATAGCCTAGAGACTGATGTGGCCGCTCTTCGTTGTAGTACCGGATCCAGCGGCTAATTACCGCTCGGGCCTGGCCCAGCGACTCGAACCGGTGCTGCCAGATGCATTCTTCCTTCAGGGACCGGAAGAAGCGCTCAACGAGGCCGTTTTGCTCCGGGGTGTAGGGCGTCGTGAATTCTTGTGTGAGCCCGTAGGCCTTCACTGTCGCCGTATAGTGTTGACTGCTGAAAACGAGGCCGTTGTCAGAGCGAAGGGCCAGCGGTTGATGAATCCGGCCCAGTGCGCCGAATCGATGTACCAGAGCTTCTTCCAGCGCTGCGTCAGCCGTCTTGCTGCTGCCGTTGTCCGACAATCGCCAACCAAGGATCTCTCGGGTGCAACAGTCGATGATCACCGCCAGGCTGGCCCGCCGATCCTTAACGCACCACACATGGGTGAGGTCGGTGGCCCAACGCTCATCAGGCCGAGAGGCGACGGACGGCAGGCTCCGGGCACGTGGCCGGAAGCCTTGGGGCCGCTTGCGCACCTGCCAGCCTTTAAGCTGCAAGATGCGTTGGATCGGCTTGCGGTTCTCCACCAGGACGCACGCCAGACGGCGATAGCCGTAGGTGGGGAACTGCTCCAGCGCAAGCTTCACTCTCTTGGTTAGCTCCGTATTGATCGTGCGTCGCCGCGGCCTCTGACGGTAATACAAC